>JAHEYT010000036.1:4504-111843 GCA_023251455.1 Bacteroidota bacterium | reverse complement strand
GATTACAGGTGAGAGCGGAACCGGGAAAGAATCATTTCCGCAGATCATTCATCAGTTTTCGACACGGAAACATGGCAAGTACATTGCAGTAAACTGCGGCGCTATTCCTGAAGGAACCATCGATTCGGAACTTTTCGGACACGAAAAAGGTTCGTTTACAGGTGCAATGGCCGACCGAAAAGGATATTTCGAAGAAGCCGATGGTGGAACCATTTTTCTCGACGAAATAGGGGAGTTGCCACTCTCGACCCAGGTTCGCTTACTTCGTGTACTCGAAGCCGGTGAGTTTATGAAAGTAGGATCGTCGAAAGTGATGAAAACCAATGTTCGGGTTGTTGGAGCCACCAATGTGAATATTCTGGATGCAATCGAAAAAGGTCGATTCCGCGAAGATTTATATTATCGCTTGAATACGGTTCCAATCAGGGTTTTACCATTGCGCGACCGTCCGGAGGATATTCATTTGCTTTTCCGCAAGTTTGCTTCCGATTTTGCCGACAAATACCGCATGCCAGCTATCCGACTTGATAATGAAGCTGTTGGAGTGCTGCTCAGTTATGGCTGGCCCGGCAACGTTCGTCAATTGAAAAACATAACCGAGCAGATTTCGATCATCGAAAAAGAACGGATTATTGATGCAAGGACATTGGAACGGTACATTCCGGTGAGCAATCAAAGTAAATTGCCAGCTTTGTATCACAGCGTTGATGAAAAAACATTTTCGTCGGAGCGCGAAATTTTGTACCAGATTTTGTTCGATATGAAAAAAGACATGAACGACTTGAAAAAGCTGGTTCATGATATTCTTCAGAACGAAACCAACCTGGCCGATATTCGTGACGACAATGCCCAACTGATCCGGAAACTTTACCAGACTGAAAATGGCAATTATGTTCCTGACCAATCGGCTACAGCAAGGGTAAATGTTAAACCGGTAGCACACGAAAATATTTTTGATACGGAAGAATTTGTGGAAGAATCGCTGTCTCTCGAAGACAAGGAGGTTGAGATGATTCAAAAAGCGCTCGAAAAGCACAAAGGCAAACGAAAATATGCTGCCCGCGAATTGGGTATTTCGGAACGGACCCTTTACCGGAAAATTAAAGAATACGACATCGATTAATTATGAAACGAACGACCTTATTCATACTGCTTTCTGTAATTCTCACTTCGATGGTTTTTACTGCATGTAAAATAACCTACTCGTTTACCGGAGCATCCATCGCACCTAATGTCAGAACATTTATGGTCGATTATTTTCCGAATCGGGCCCGATTGGTGAACCCGAACCTGAGCCAGCTTTTTACCGAAGGCTTGCAGGAAAAATTAATCAAGCAAACCTCCCTGAATCAGATTACTGATAAGGCTGACCTTGAATTCTCGGGACAAATAACCGAATACGATGTAAAACCAATGAATATTTCGCAGGGCGACCTTGCGGCTCAAAACAGGCTCACAATTGGTATTAAGGTAAAATTTACCAACAACAAAGAGCATGAGCAGGATTGGGAAAAAACATTTTCGGCATACGAAGATTTCGACAGCAACCGCTCGCTCAACGATGTTGAAGATGAACTTGTTCGTTTAATCATCGTAAAACTAACCGACGATGTATTTAACGCTTCGATTGCAAACTGGTAACCTATGACGGCCGATCAGATCTATCAATTTATGCAGAATCCGGAGAAGATGAATCAGGAAACTCTTCAAGCTCTAAAAGAGCTGACAGAGCAGTATCCTGCATTTGAAACCGGCTGGATATTGTACCTGAAAAACCTAAAAATACTGAAGGATTCCTCATTCGATCAGGAACTGATTAATGGAGCAATCCGAATTCATGATCGTCGAAAATTATACTTGTTCCTGAATCAAAAAATGGGAGACCCGATCCCGGAACAATCTGAATTGATCGAACCAATTGCGACAGGCGATCCGGATGTTCTAAGCCTGATTTTCCCTACTGAGTACAGACTTGAAACACATGAGAAAACCGAAGAGCCCATGGGCGACATTGCCCGGTCGATTCAGAATAAACCAGATAAAAAGCAAACCCTGATTGAAAAATTCCTGGAAGCTCAGCCTAAAATGCCACAGGTAAAAGATCAGGAATCAGTGTCTCCAATGGATAGTCAGAAGCAAAAAGAGTTGGAAAATGACGATTTTGTAACCGAAACTCTGGCTACCATTTATGCGCAGCAAGGGTATTACAAAAAAGCGATCCAGATATTTGAGAAATTAAGTTTGAAATATCCGGAAAAAAGTACTTACTTTGCCGCTCAGATCGAAAAAATCAAAACTTTAATGAACAATTAATTTCATTCATATGTACACACTGATCACAGTTTTATTATTCATCGTTTGTTTTTTGCTAATTCTTATTGTATTGGTGCAGAACTCAAAAGGTGGTGGTTTGGCAAGTAACTTTCAGTCTTCCAATCAAATCATGGGAGTTCGCAAAACAACCGATTTCCTTGAAAAAGCAACCTGGGTTTTAGCCGGAGCTTTATTGGTTTTATCAATCGGAGGTACTGCCTTTATTCCAAGAGATGCAAAAGCAGGTGCTCAGTCTGCAATTAAAGATCAGATCGAAAATGCTGTTGACCCTAATCAGGTTCCAAGTTTTCCGGCTCCTGCTGATACAAAAGCAACACCTGAAACAACTACTCCAGCTCCAGCGACTACAACAGTCCCTGACGACAAGAAATAAGGAAACTCATTCAGATTTAATTCTGAACATGCTATAACAGAAAGTCTTCAATGCAAAATCATTGAAGACTTTTTTTATTTAACCTGAACCCAAAACACCAAAAACCATCGATTATGAATCTAATGCTTCGATTATTAAGCTTGATCTTGCTGTGTAATCTAGTCATTTTCACAAGCTGCAAGAAGTCAGTTCCTCCACCAGCACCAGTTTTACCTGTGCCAACCGACCGCCAGTTAGCCTGGCACGAAATGGAACAATACGCTTTTGTGCATTTTACCACCAATACCTTCACCGATAAAGAATGGGGGTTTGGCGACGAAAGCGAATCGGTTTTTAATCCAACGGCCATGGATGTAACCCAATGGACCAAAACCATTAAAGCAGCCGGGTTGAAAGGTTTGGTTCTGACCTGCAAACACCACGATGGCTTTTGTTTGTGGCCCAGTCAGTATACCGAACATTCGGTAAAAAACAGTCCGTACAAAGGAGGTAAAGGAAATGTGGTTGACGAGGTAGAGAAAGCTTGTCGTGTTGATGATCTGAAATTCGGTGTTTACCTGTCGCCGTGGGATCGGAACCGCGCCGACTATGGTTCACCTTCGTATGTAGAATATTACCGCAATCAGCTAAAAGAACTTTTTGCAGCGCACAAACCGGTTTTCGAAATGTGGTTCGACGGTGCAAATGGTGGCGATGGCTTTTATGGCGGCGCTAACGAAAAACGAAAAATTGATGGCAAAACCTATTACGATTGGCCAACAACCTTGAATTTGGTTCGTGGAATGGAACCCAATGTCATTTTTTTCAGCGATGCTGGTCCTGACATTCGATGGTGTGGCAACGAACGCGGACATGTAAACGAAACCAACTGGAACACGATAACTGCTGACACTTTGTATGCAGGAAAAGGTGGTATTGAGAATTTATTAGGTACCGGAAGCGAAAACGGAACAAGCTGGATTCCTGCCGAAGTGGATGTTTCGATCCGTCCGGGATGGTTTTACCATGCCAAAGAAGATTCGCTGGTCAAAACTCCGCAACAGCTGTTCGATATTTATCTCAGTTCGGTAGGCCGAGGTGCTAATTTGATTCTGAATATTCCTCCTGACCGTCGCGGATTGATCAACGAGATTGACGTGGCTGCACTTCAAGGCTGGAAGAAACTGATAGATGGATATTTCAAGACCAATCTGGCATTGAATAAGCTAGCAAAGGCATCTAGTTTCCGCGGTAATTCGGTCGATTATAATGCATCGATGGTTACTGACGGAGATAAAGAAACTTATTGGGCAACCAACGATGAGGAAAAAACCGGCAATCTGGATATCGATTTAGGAGCACCAAAACTGATCAGCTTTGTTACCATTCAGGAATATATTAAACTGGGACAACGCGTTAAAAGCTTCTCGGTTGAAATTGCAAGAGATGGGAAGTGGGTGGCAATAGCTAAAGGTACAACCATTGGCTATAAACGAATCTTGAAAATATTTCCAACCGAGGCACAACATATTCGGATTGTAATTTCTGATTCAAAAGCCTGTCCGGTTATTTCGAACGTGGAGGTTTATTAATCTGACAGTCTGACATTGCAAATGGCAGTCGTATTTAATGGCAAAACCGTTTTAAATTCAGGCTGTTATAGGTTTGGAGGCGGTTTGGTTTAATTGTCAGGTGCAAAAATGTCAAATTCCGGAGCCGTGATATGTCACCAAGTGCTTTGGCACAATATCTGAATGGTTGGGATGTCAAAAAATAAAATTTATAACTAATTAAAATAATTAAAAAATGGCAGATTTAAAAGGAAAAATCCTTGCTGGTAAAGTATTAGTACAGCCTAAGGAAGCAGAAAAGAAAACAGCTAGCGGAATCATTATTCCTGATTCAGCAAAAGAAAAACCACAAGTTGGTAAAGTAGTTTTGGTTGGTGCTCCTAAAAAAGACGAACCAATGGAAATCAGTGTTGGCGATATGGTATTCTACGGAAAATATTCCGGTACAGAATTAAACATCGACGGAACTGATTATTTGCTGATGTCGCAAACTGATGTTTTATTTATTGCAGAATAATTGATTGACAACGATTTAAAAAGTATTTAAAATGGCAAAAGAAATTAAATTCAATATCGAAGCCCGCGACCTTCTGAAAAAAGGAGTTGACAAATTGGCTGATGCAGTAAAAGTAACCCTCGGACCAAAAGGCCGCAACGTGGTTATCGAAAAGAAATTTGGCGCACCACAAATCACCAAAGACGGTGTTTCTGTCGCTAAAGAAATTGAGTTTTCGAATCCATACGAAAACATCGGTGCCCAGATGGTAAAAGAAGTGGCCAGCAAAACTGGTGACGATGCCGGTGACGGAACAACAACTGCTACTGTTTTGGCTCAGTCACTGATTTCAGTAGGTTTGAAAAACGTTGCTGCCGGTGCAAATCCAATGGATTTGAAACGTGGTATCGACAAAGCCGTGATTAAAGTGGTTGAAAGCATTCAGAATCAGGCTCAGAATGTTGGTGACGACTTCAAGAAAATTGAGCAGGTTGCTAAAATTGCTGCCAATAACGATAGCGAAATCGGCGCATTGATTGCTGAAGCTATGGAAAAAGTAAATAAAGAAGGTGTAATTACTGTTGAAGCTGCCAAAGGAACCGAAACTTACGTTGACGTTGTTGAAGGTATGCAGTTCGACCGTGGTTATATTTCTCCATATTTCATTACCAATGGCGAAAAAATGGCAGCTGAACTGGAACGTCCGTTCATCCTGATTCATGACAAAAAAATCAGTTCAATGAAAGACCTGCTTCCTGTTCTGGAACAATCGGCCCAGACTGGTCGCCCGCTGTTAATTGTTGCTGAAGATGTTGATAGCGAAGCATTGGCTACTTTGGTAGTAAACCGCTTACGTGGTTCGCTGAAAGTTTGCGCTGTAAAAGCTCCCGGATTTGGCGACCGCAGAAAAGAAATGTTGGAAGACCTTGCTGTATTGACCGGTGGTGTAGTAATTACCGAAGAAAAAGGCATGAAGTTGGAAGACACAACATTGGATATGTTAGGTCAGGCTGAAAAAATTACTGTTGACAAAGAAACAACTATCATTGTTTCAGGTGCCGGTGCTGAAGAAGCTATCAAATCACGCGTTAACCAGATCAAAAAACAGATCGAAACTACGACTTCTGATTACGACAAAGAAAAACTTCAGGAACGTTTGGCTAAATTAGCCGGTGGCGTTGCTGTTCTTTATGTTGGCGCTTCATCTGAAGTTGAAATGAAAGAGAAAAAAGACCGTGTTGACGATGCTTTGCATGCAACCCGTGCTGCTGTTGAAGAAGGAATCGTTCCTGGTGGTGGTGTTGCTTATATCCGTAGCATCGCTGTTTTGGAAGGCATGGTTGGCGAAAACGAAGACGAAACCACAGGTATCGAAATCGTAAAACGCGCTATTCAGGAACCTTTACGCCAGATTGTTTTCAATGCAGGTAAAGAAGGCGCTGTTGTTGTTCAAAAAGTAATCGAAGGCACAGGCGATTTCGGGTACAATGCACGTACCGATGTTTACGAAAACCTTTACGAAGCTGGTGTAATCGATCCTGCTAAAGTAACCCGCATCGCGTTGGAAAATGCAGCTTCAATTGCTGGTATGTTCCTGACTACCGAATGCGTTTTGGTTGACGAAAAAGAAGAAAAATCAGCTATGCCACCAATGGGCGGTGGAATGGGTGGCGGCATGGGCGGAATGATGTAATCGTTTCGCGCATACCCTTCAATATAAATAGATTTAAAACCCTCTTTTCGGTTCGCCGGAAGGGGGTTTTTGCTTTTGAATATTTCTGTAGTTTTCTTACTTTTGATATGTCTTCTTTACACCTGAATTATATATCCAATCAATCCCATGAAAAAAATACTACGCATTGCTCTATTCTCGGTTATTCTATTATTGGCTCTGGGTTTCTGGTGGCGATACTATTTCGTTTTTGGAGAGGGTGTAAAAGCCGGAAACCTCAATTTCTTTGTGAAGAAAGGGTTTGTCTTTAAAACCTACGAAGGGCGTTTGATTCAGGATGGGTTTAAATCGGCTACTCCGGGAGCATTGCAGAGCAATGAATTTGAATTCAGCGTAACCAGCGACAGCATTGCAGCAATTCTGGAACGTAATAGTGGTAAAGTGGTCGAACTTCGGTACAAGGAATATCTTCATCCGCTTCCTTGGCGAGGCATGAGTAATTATGTGGTTGTGGAAGTTCTGAAAGCAGAGGAAGGAACAAACACAAATAAACTCCCATATCAATAACATCAAGTGGCTGGCGAACTGCTTATTCAATCAGGTCGGTTAACTCTGCGTCCGATAAAGGCTGAAGATGCTGAGGACCTATTCGGATACCGTACAAATGCTATAGCCAATCAGTTTCAGGGATGGATTCCGGAGACTATTACAGATGTTCACGACTTTATTCAGGATAAAATATGTGCAGAAATTGACCAGCCCGATACCTGGTTTCAATTGGCAATTGTTAAGAAAGATAATGGAGAACTGATTGGCGATATCGGAATTCATTTTCTTGAATTAGATTCTCTGCAGGTTGAGATTGGCTTTACCCTGGATTGTAAACAGCACGGGAAAGGCTTTGCTACCGAAGCTTTAACCGAAGTCATGAATTTTCTGTTTCTGAAATTGAATAAACATCGGGTAATTGCATCTATCGATCCCCGAAACGAAAAATCGATAAAGTTAGTTGAGCGTTTAGGTATGCGTAAGGAAGCCCATTTCAGAAAAAGTCTCTGGATTAATAATGAATGGGTTGACGATTTAATTTATGCAATCCTGAAGGAAGAGTGGCCCGAAAATTAAACTAAGCTTGTGCTTATTTTCCTGATTTAAATCCCGCATCGAACTTCACCGCTTCTTTCAGTAACGAAACAATTGCTCGTTCGTCGATTTCATCAACCGAATGGTAGATCTTGTAATACACCTGCTTATTGGTTCCATGAGTCAGGTAGTTTTCAGGATCGGATAATTTGAAGCCCTGACAAAAACCAAGCAATACTCCACTTCGGATGCCGCCCCATGGAACGGATCCGGGCCAGATCAGGCAAATTCGCCTCTTCCCATAGTAATACGGAACGTTGTATGCCAGTTTTTCTTTGCAGGTTTCAGGCAAATTTTTCAGAATAATTTGTCGTAACACATCTACAATGATGCGTTCGTTCTCAGGTAGGAAGTCCCAAAATTCAACAAACGACTGAAATTTTATTCCTTTCTGAAAATCCATTTCTTAGTTTTTGAAACACACAAAAAAGAAATGGCGCGATAACGTTACCGCACCATTTCAGTTAAATTAATTTTATTTCTCTAGAAAATATACCGGATCGAAATGGCGCCACCATCACCATAGAAGCCCGAAGAACTAGTGAGGTTGAAGACTGGTTTCCAGTCAATTCCTAAGTTAAATGGGATTTCTTTGAAATTGTATTCCAAGCCCAGGATTCCATCGATTCCGATTACTGTATAATTTGTGTCGTTTTTGTAATCGCGATAATACTGTCCATCCCAAAAACCAATATGGCCACCTATACCGTAATACCAGTTTAAGCGGTCAACATCAAAAGCACGATTATGTATTTCGTATAAGCCAGTGATGCTTAAGCCACGCCATTGTGTATCTAAAATACCTTCAACAGCTGCTTTTCCATTTAAGAAATGTTTAATTGTTAAACCAGTTCCCCAGCCTCCGCGAAGACCAATTCCGGTATTGTAATCCTGGGCATTGGATTTAAGCCCAAAAAACAGGGCAATGAGTAAAATGAACATTAATTTTTTCATGGCATAAAATTTTAAATATTGATGATTGTAATTGTTAATAACAACTCAACGGAACTTATGGTTCACAATCATAATACAGTTAAATTGAGATTCACCCTACTTAATCCTGCAAAATAAATCCTATTTCAGTTACATTTTTAAACCAAATCAGTTAGGTAAAACTATCCTGTTTACGTAATTTAGTAATGAGTTGTCAGTAGAATTCAGAAAACTATATCTCAACTTCAAGTTATTTTAAATGTAAGACAAGTTGAATCTGTTGATCCAGGACATACTTTTTCAGATTTATTCTTCCTTGTTTGCATTTCATCTTCACTTATGTGTAATTTGCAGTAGCAAAATCTCTTCAATCATGCGGGCATCCAAATCATTCAGGCTTCACATTGGCATTTTCGGGCGGCGCAATGCGGGCAAGTCATCCATTCTTAATGCACTGACTAGTCAGGAAGTATCCATTGTTTCTGAAATTGCCGGAACTACAACCGACCCGGTTGAGAAACCGATGGAATTGCTGCCACTTGGTCCCGTACTTTTCATCGATACCGCCGGAATTGACGACAGCGGTGCATTGGGCGAAAAGCGCATCCAAAAAACCATGCAGGTTTTCGACCGCACTGAACTGGGATTAATCATCTCAAAGGCCGACGAATGGGGCGATTTTGAGGAAACTATCCTGAAAGAACTAAAAGACCGCGCAATTCCGGTGATTGTGGTTTTCAATAAATCAGATTTAGTTCAAGCTGGTAATTGTTTGGAGAAGAGCTTTTCCGGAGAAAAAATTCCGGTTGTTGAAACGTCTGCCACAACCGGTGCCGGAATTCTGGATTTACGACAGGCCATACTAAACCATGCTCCTGAAGATTTCATCAATCGCCCCGGAATTGTGGCCGATTTGGTTGGTCCGGGCGAAGCTGCTATTCTGGTTGTCCCGATAGACAAAGAAGCGCCGAAAGGTCGACTTATTTTGCCGCAGGTTCAAACCATCCGTGATTTGCTCGACAACGATTCGTTTTGCATGGTAGTGAAAGAACGCGAACTCCGCGAAGCGCTTAGTCGATTGAATAAGCCGCCCAAACTGGTGGTAACCGACAGCCAGGCCTTCCTGAAAGTGGCTGCCGATACGCCTCCTGAAATACCATTGACCAGCTTTTCCATCCTGTTTGCCCGCCATCAGGGCGACCTCCCGGAGATGGTAAAAGGAGCCATGACCATCGATCGGCTAAAAACAGGCGACAAAATTCTGATTGCCGAAGCTTGCTCGCACCACCCGATTGGCGAGGATATTGGCACTGTAAAAATTCCACGTTGGCTTACCCAATATGTGGGCGGAAAGTTGGAATTTGTGCATCACCGAGGACACGATTTTCCGGAGAATCTTTCTGAGTTTAAACTAATCATCCATTGCGGGGCTTGCATGTGGAACCGTCGGGAAATGCTTTCGCGGATGATGAAAGCCCGGATGGCAGGAGTTCCGCTAACCAACTACGGATTAACAATTGCTTACTCGCTGGGTATTTTTGAACGGGCATTGCAGCCATTTCCTGCCGCCTTGGAAGTTTTAAAAAGTCGGAAAATATAGAATATGACCGTCAAACATTGATCACATGAAAGGTTTTATTTTTGATTTTAACGGAACCCTATTCTGGGATTCGGCTTACCACGAGCAGGCCTGGCAAGAAATGGCCTTGCAGATTCGCTCAAAAGAACTTTCGCCTGAAGAAATTCGCACTCGTCTGCACGGGCGAACCAATTCAGCAGTGATCGAATATTTATGCGGGCGTGAAGTTGATTCGGATGAAATCGCCTCGATTGCAGCAAAGAAGGAAAAAATTTACAGGCACATCTGTTTGTCATTAAATGGAGGATTCAGACTTGCGACAGGAGTTCCGGAAATACTCACTCTCCTGAAAGAGAAACAGGTTCCGATGACAATTGCCACATCTTCAGAACTTGAAAACCTTCATTTTTATTTTCGCCATTTCGAGCTTAATCGCTGGTTCGATCTGGATCAAATCATATACGACAATGGAACTTTTCCAGGAAAACCTGCTCCCGATATTTTTTTAGGTGCAGCTAAAATGCTGAGATTACTTCCGGCGGAATGTACCGTTTTAGAAGATTCGTTTTCGGGAATCAGATCGGCTATTGCCGCTGGAATTGGCCGAATAATCTATGTGAATTCGAGCAAGATGGCACTTGAACCCGAATTGGCAGGGCAGGTTTCTTTATCTATTCAAAATTTTCAATCCATAAATTTAGGTAGCATATTATGAGTCATAAAACAACTGAACTATGGAATCGTTTTAGCGAAACATTGCGGCGTTTCATCCTGAATAAAGTGAAAGATGAGGCTCTAGCAGATGATTTGCTTCAGGAAACATTTATCCGGATACATTCCAAAATCGACAGCCTGCGAGACGAAGCCAAAGTACAGTCGTGGGTTTTCCAGATTGCCCGAAACATTATTAACGATCATTACCGGAAAAATAATCCTATATCGGTTGAGGAAGTGCCTGAAACTATTGATACTGAACCCGAATCGGATGAAGCCATGACCCAGACGATCCGCGACATGGTTCTTTTTATGGAAGACCTTCCGGAGCAGGATTGCCAGGCACTTTGTCAGGTTGAGCTGGCTGGTGTAAGCATAAAAGATTACGCCGAACAAGCCGGAATTTCATACACAGCAGCCAAATCGCGTGTTGTCCGTGCCCGTTACAAGTTGAGCGATTTACTGATGAATTGTTGCCATTACGAATTCGATAAGTACGGTACAGTCATCGGATACCACCCAATTCATTGTTGTTGCTGCAATCAACATAGAAATTAGGCGATCCCATCCTTACATACCACCTCGGAGGTACCCACCACCACCTAAAAGGTAGAACATCGGATCTTTTAGATACTCCGGACCACCTAAAAGATAGAATGCCGAACCTTTTAGATGAAACGTTCCCTGAAAAAGGTAGGAAATTGGACCTTTTAGGTACCCTCAACCACCTCAAAGGCAGGATGTCGGATCTTTTTGAGGAAAATTCCCTGTAGAAGAAGAAAATTAAGCCATATCTTCTAGCGTCCATTCATAAAAATTGCGTCTATCTGATGAAAGAAAAAATTATTCACCAGAAAACAATTTAAAATGGAACAGATTAGCTACATCCTCAATTTTATCCTGAAGTCGTTTATTCACGTTTGGCCGTATTTATTGGTAACCATTCCGCTGGCGGTATGGATGAAACTCAGTGATTTTTCGAAATATTTCAAAGTTGTGATGACCAAATCGCCGTGGTTGTCCATCTTTTTGGCCACGTTGATCGGCGCTATCAGTCCGTTTTGTTCGTGCGGCGTCATTCCGGTTATTACAGCGCTATTGATTGGCGGGGTTCCGCTCGCACCAGTGTTTGCTTTTTGGGTGGCTTCGCCATCCATGGATCCCGAAATATTTTTCCTGAGTGTGTCAGTGTTGGGTTGGAAACTGGCAGTTTGGCGCCTGGTCAGCACGTTTGCATTGAGCATCATTGCAGGAGTTATTACTCATTTTTTAGTCAGATCGGGTTACATTACTACTTATCTCAAGCCGAAAAAGGAAAAAGCAGTCCATCCGAACTTTCAGACTGTGGTAAGAACTGAATTCCAGAAAGTAAAATCAGTTCTTGCATTTCAGCAGAATCGTCAGGCCGAATTACAGTTTTCAGGAATGGCAATTAATTGCTGTGTTGAAAAAGTTGACCGACAAGAGCAGCCCACCTCTTGTACGTGCAGCAAATCAGTTGACGAACCTACTTTCCGACAGAAGTTGATGAAAGAATCGCTGAAATCAGTATGGATGATCACCAAATTTATGGGGCTGGCCTTTTTCCTGAATGCCTTGATCAATCTGTACGTTCCGCAGGAATGGATTGGAAAATTATTGAATCAGCAAGGTCTTGTATCGGTTGTTATTGCAGCATTGGTTGGCGTTCCGGTTTACACCAGCAACCTCACCGCATTGCCGTTGGTTGGAGGTTTGCTTCAACTTGGCTTGCATCCAGGGGCAGCGCTTGCTTTCCTGATTTCGGGTCCATTGACAACTATTCCGGCGATGGCAGCTGTTTACGGAATCACCACCCCAAAAGTGTTTGGTTTGTATGTAGCCTTCTCTCTTTTCGGGTCGTTATTCTTCGGAATACTGTATTATTTTCTTTGTTAAATTCAGTATTAAGGCATTGAATCCAATGCCGGATTCAAATTAATTCTCTAATTTTCAGCATTCAAATTATTCCTTTTTAAACCTAAAACATTCACACATGCGCATCAGATTAATTGCATTTATTCTGCTGATAATAACTCAGTTTCCGGCATGGGCACAGCGCCCTTCCGATGTTTTAGCTGAAGGTTCTTCCGGAATGGTTGGTGTATCCGAAAAAAGGCTTCAGATGCTAGATCAGTTCATTCAGAACTATGTGAACAAGGGATATATTCCGGGAGGTGTTTTCCTGATTGCCCGCGACAACCAGGTTGTGTACAACAAAACCTTTGGATTCAGGAGTACCGATAAAAAGGTGCCTTACAAAAAGGACGATATTTTCCGTATTTGCTCGATGACCAAAGCGATTACTTCGGTAGCCATCATGCAATTGTATGAAGAAGGTAAACTTGGTCTCGACGATGCTGTTCAGGATTACATTCCGGCGTTTAAAAAGACGCAGGTACTCGATACCTTCAATGAAAAAGATTCGACTTACACCACAGTGCCAGTTAAATCGCCCATTACTTTGCGCCAATTGCTGACGCATACTTCTGGCATTGCGTATGGCGATTTTTATCCCGGGAAAATTATGGCTGTCTATAAAAAGAATAACATGCTGGGCGTTGGTTTGTCGCATCCGAGCTGGACCACCGAAGAATTTATCAACCGGTTGGCTGCGGTACCTCTGGCATTTCAACCCGGCGATCATTTTATGTACGGCCTGAACATGGACGTGCTTGGCCGTGTAATCGAGGTCGTTTCCGGAGAAAAATTAGGAGACTATTTCCGCAAGCATATTTTTGAACAGCTTGGCATGAAGGACACCTATTTCTATCTGCCCAAAGAAAAGCAGTCGAGATTGGTGCCAATTTATGGTTACGATGCCAACAATAACTTTCAGATGCTGACCAACGATCCGCTGGTATCGAACTCTGATTATCCAAAAAATTCGGACATTGGCCACTATGCTGGCGGTGGCGGACTGTCTTCAACAGCGATGGATTACGCCATTTTTATTCAGTCGCTGCTGAATAATGGTGTTTATAACGGCAAACGAATTCTGGGTCGGAAGACGATTGAGGTAATGACCGGTGACCAAATGATTAGTCTGAACCAGCATGGAAAGGGTTACAGCAGCAAGCCGGGCGATACGTTTTGTCTTGGCTTTAATTTGCGCACCGATCAGGGAAAGGGCATTAACTCGAAATCGCCCGGAACCTACGAATGGGGCGGATATTTTACCACGAAATTTTGGATCGACCCCAAGGAAGAGCTGATTTTTGTTGGCATGATGCAGATTAATGGTTTTCAGCACGGAGAGTTTTTTGATCGTGTCGCTGCCATTTTGTATAGCGCAATTGAAGAGTAACAATTTTTGCTATGAATACCTTCGATCTGCATGTGCATTCAAAATATAGTAACGACGGTGAATTTGAAATTCAGGAAATCGTTGACAGGTGTATCCATAATGACGTAAATGTGCTGTCAATAACCGATCATAATTCGATTTCAGGCATTAATGAGGCAATTCTCGTTTGCCTGAATTCGGGTATCGATTTTATCCCGGGAATTGAAATCGACTGTTCTTATCAGGGCACAGACCTTCATTTGCTGGGATACAACATTGATTGGCTTAGCGATGATTTTATCGAATTAGAAACGGCGATTCGCAAAAAGGTAATGGATTCATTTCCTGAAATGATTTTCAATTTGAATCAATTAGGGATAGAAGTTAACGAAAATGAGGTGTTGGAAAAGGCCAACGGGAAATTGCCTTGCGGCGAATTGATTGCAGAAGTTTTGCTTTCGAAAAAGGAATATCGTTCAAACCCGAAGTTGTTGCCCTACATGAGCGGTGGAGAAAGGAGCGATATGCCTTTCATCAATTTCTATCATGACTTTTTCGCTCAGGGAAAACCTGCCTATGTAAAAATAAACTACATGGATTTTGCAGATGCGGTTGAATTAGTGAGAAGCAATGGCGGAACTCCAATTATTGCACATCCGGGCCTGAATTTGAAGGGAAAAGAAGAACTGATTGTTGAACTGTTTGAACATGGAGCCGTCGGCCTTGAGGCGTTTAATAATTATCACGATGCAAGGCAAATGGGCTATTTTGCTGATTTTTCCATTCAGGGTTCTTTCTTGATGACTGGTGGAAGCGACTTCCATGGGAAAAACAAACCACTTATTGACATTGGAAAATATCCGGTTCCAGATAAGTATAAACGCCATTTGATTCAGAACGGAGCAAGACTGAAAATTGGGCATTAATAATTGATCATTTCTTCAACATTACCGTAACATCTTCTTTTTCAATAAAAAACGATAAATAAGTCCGAATTTCGGTGGTGTGTCGGATTAATGACTACATTCGCGGCGTAAACACAAAGGCCGGTCAAAAAAGTTTGACTCGAAAGCCTTTCCAAATTATTAAAATGTCATTTGAAAATTTAGATTTGATTGAGCCCATCCTGAGGGCTTTAAAAACAGAAGGTTACGAAACACCAACCCCAATTCAGGAACAAGCAATACCCATCATACTTCAGCGAAAAGATTTATTAGGTTGTGCACAAACAGGTACCGGAAAAACAGCAGCTTTTGCCATTCCGATCATCCAAATTTTGCACGAAACGCATAATCCGGCCAAAGGAAGACGTAAGATTAAGTCACTGATTGTAACTCCAACACGCGAACTGGCGATCCAGATTGGCGAAAGTTTTGCAGCTTACGGGCGCCATGCCGGACTGAAACATACCGTTATCTTCGGTGGAGTGGGCGAACGTCCGCAAACCGATGCATTGCGCGCTGGTATTGATATTCTGATTGCTACGCCAGGCCGTTTGCTCGACTTGATGAATCAAGGCTACATCGATTTACGAAGCATTGAATTGTTTGTGCTCGACGAAGCCGACCGCATGCTCGACATGGGTTTTATTCACGATGTAAAGCGCATTATTGCTGAACTTCCGAGAGAACGCCAGTCGTTGTTCTTTTCGGCCACTATGCCGGCTGATATCGTAAAACTCTCGCAAACGATCCTGAATAACCCTTCGAAAGTTGAAGTTACTCCGGAATCGACTACCGCTGAGAAGGTTGAACAGCAGATGTATATGGTGAATTTTGCCGATAAACGCAGTTTGCTTCTTCATTTGCTCAGAAATCAGGAGATTGTTTCTGCTTTGGTTTTTACACGGACCAAACATGGCGCCGATAAAGTGGTACAACATCTTCAGAAAAACGGTCATAACGCCATGGCAATACACGGCAATAAATCGCAGAATGCCCGCCAGAAAGCTCTTTCAGACTTTAAAGCTGGAAAGATTCGCGTACTGGTTGCCACTGATATTGCTGCCCGTGGAATTGACGTGGACGATTTGTCGCATGTAATTAACTTCGAAATTCCGAATATTCCGGAGACATATGTGCACCGGATCGGAAGAACCGGACGCGCCGGACAAAGCGGTATTGCCCTTTCGTTTTGCGATAATACCGAAATCACGTTCCTGCGCGATATTCAACGACTGATCTCGCAAACCATCCCGGTGGTTGAAGATCATCCGTATCCGCTGACTGATTTTACGCCAATGAAAGCGCCCGCCAAAGTGGCCAGAAAACCTATCCGTCGCGAACACAACGGTCAGTCAGTAAGGGAAACAGCTGGTAACAGGGAGAGCAGACCAACCATTCGCACTTCTTCAGGTAACTCCGAACAGCGACCTGTCAGGAAATTCTGGAGTAAACGCCCCGGTGCCGACAGAAGCTAACTGAACAAAAATATTTGATACCGAAAACCTCATCGAAAGTGGGGTTTTCGTATTTTCAGCCGTGAACCTTTTCCTGAATATTTTGTCATCTTTATAGGGTTAAATTTTATAATGAAAGCCATGGAATTGTTTAACGAAAACAGCAAACTTGCTTCGGTTATTCACAGAGATCATTCGTTGTTGCCGGTCATCAACAGGTTAGGCATTAAATTAGGGTTTGGCGATAAAACGATCCGGAATATTTGCGAAGAAAATGGGATTGACCTCAATTTTTTCGTTGAAACCATTAATGTATTTCATTACGAGGCGTATTTCCCTGAGAAACGTTTGCTCGACTTCCCGATCTCGATGGTTATCGATTATCTGATCAAGACACATCAGTATTACAAAGATTACCTGATGCCGGAAAACGACCGGCTGATCGAGCTTTTTTTGTCGGCCAGTCCGGATGAAAACACTGAAAATGAACTGGTCCGGAAGTTTTATGCCAAGTTTAAGGAGGAATTTGTGATTCACATCAATTTTGAGGAACGCGAAATGTTCCCGTTTATTCTGGAACTCAATGCCGTGATCGAAAATCCTGAACTTCGTGATCGTTTTACTCAAAAATATCCATCGTTTTCAATTTCAAGCTTCGAAAAAGAGCATTCGAACATGGACGACAAAATGGACGACCTGACCAACATCATCATCAAATATTTACCGCCAAATTACGATCAGAATCGCGGAAATGCTTTTCTGGCAAACCTTTTCATGTTCGAAAAAGACTTGAAAAACCATTCGCGGATTGAAGATCACATTCTGATGCCGAAAGTAAAACAGCTCGAAAAATTGTTGGTAAGCTATGAATAGCAATCAGAACATATCCAT
Organism: Bacteroidota bacterium; assembly: GCA_023251455.1. GTDB lineage: Bacteria > Bacteroidota > Bacteroidia > Bacteroidales > Prolixibacteraceae > Aquipluma. The sequence goes on along the minus strand of JAHEYT010000036.1, from coordinate 94,456 downwards.
TGTGGCGATCAGCCAATCAGACCTGGTGCTGACCGGACTTTTCGAGATACTAAAAGGCAGCCTGGCCAATGAAGTTATTTTGCTTCACCGGGGCGACGAACTGATCGACTATCCGGCGTTGAACGGCCATATTTTAATTCTGGCCACTGCAGAAGAACAGGAAAAGAGCAGCTTGTTTATTCGCCAAATACTTACTGCGGCTCAGAATATCCATTTCTTGACACTCCATTTAGATTCCGAATCGGTTTATTCGAATCAAACAATCAACCTTTTCGACGCGCCAACTTTGATTTGCTACAAAGTGAACGAAGTCCTGAATTCATTCCTTTCAGAACAAAATAAAGATACGGATACTGAACTTACAAAGCGCGAAATTGAGGTGCTGCAAATGGTCACTAAAGGCCACTCGAATAAGGAAATCGCCGATCTGCTGTTTGTTAGCACCCATACGGTAATTTCGCACCGCAAAAACATTTCCGAAAAAACCGGTATCAAATCGGCTTCCGGACTAACCATGTATGCCATCCTGAAAAAGATTATAGACGTAAACGACATCAACCAGGACGAACTGATCTAAACTTTGGAATAGTTCCTCGCTTTCCATACTTTTGCAGACCAATGTATAGACGCACGATCGTGCGTCTTAAGTTATAAAGATATGAGTCGTGTTGTTATAGGATTGTCGGGAGGTGTTGATTCTAGTGTTGCTGCATATTTGCTGAAGCAACAGGGGCATGATGTGGTGGCGTTGTTCATGGTTAACTGGCACGACCGCACGGGAACCATAACATCGCGCTGTACCTGGGAAGACGATGCCATGATTGCCGAAATGGTTGCCAAAAAACTCGACATCCCGTTTCATATTGTCGACCTCAGCAAAGATTACAAGCAGCGGGTAGTCGATTATATGTTTGCCGAATACAGCAAAGGCCGCACACCTAATCCTGATGTGCTGTGCAACCGCGAAATCAAATTCGATATTTTTTTGGACGAATGCCTGAAATACGATGCCGACTTTGTGGCTACAGGTCATTATTGCCGGAAATCGGAATTTGAAAAGGACGGACAAACGATCCATCAATTGCTCGCCGGAAAAGATAACAACAAAGATCAAAGCTACTTTTTGTGCCAGCTGAATCAGTATCAGCTTTCAAAAGCCATGTTCCCGATTGGGCATTTGGAAAAACCTGAAGTGCGCGAAATTGCCCGTCAGCAGAACCTGCCAACTGCCGAACGCAAAGACTCACAAGGTATTTGCTTTGTCGGAAAAGTCGATTTGCCAACCTTTCTTCAGCAACAATTAGAACCCAAAACCGGAAATGTGATTGAAGTTCCGGCTGAATTTATCGCGAAGAAAAAGAACATCGAAAAAACGGAAGAGAACTTTCGGAAGCTTTGCTCTGAATTTCCATATAAACCATGGAGTGGAAAAGTGATTGGCGAACACCGTGGCGCCCATTATTATACTGTTGGACAGCGCAAAGGGCTCAATATTGGAGGTCATCAGGATCCATTGTTTGTGATTGGTACCGACGTATCGCGCAACATTCTGTATGTGGGCGAAGGCACCGAACATCCGGGCTTGTACCGTCCAGGACTTTTTATTCCAAAGGAAGAAATCCATTGGATACGTCCTGATTTGGTAATGAATTCAGGCGAAAGCCGGAGATACGACCTTCGCATCCGTTACCGCCAACCGCTTGAAAAGGCTACTATTTACCAGCGCGAAGAAGGCATGTACATCATCTTCGATGACGAACAGCGAGGCATCACTTCCGGCCAGTTTGCAGCCTGGTACGAAGGCGACGAACTAATTGGTTCTGGAGTCATAGCTTAAACGGAAACCGAAAAAACTGACTCGTTTTATTTTTGCCTTTTTACTTTGTACTTTTGCCTTATCTTTAGAGACTAAAACCTATAATTTATGATCAGATCGATGACAGGATTCGGGAAAACCGAATTCGAAGTAGGAACTAAAAAAATCACCCTCGAAATAAAGTCGCTTAACAGCAAACAACTCGATATAAATACCCGTGTACCTTCGATGTACCGCGAGAAAGACCTCGAAATTCGCAGGCTGATCTCTGAAATGCTTACTCGTGGGAAAGTGGATTTTGCCCTTTACCTCGACAATCTGGGAACTGAAAGTACCTCCAGAGTTAATGCGGCCATCATCAAAGATTATTACCGCCAACTAGCTGATGTTCATCAGGAACTGGGGCTCGAAATCAATGAAACCATTATGCAGAGTATTATGCGGTTGCCCGAAACGGTAAAAATGGTGTACGATGAATTGGATGAAACCGAATGGCTGACCGTTCGCGAAAACCTGATCAAAACCTTAGATAATCTGAATGCTTTCCGCGATCAGGAAGGACTGGCGCTTAAAGTCGATATAGATGCAAACATTGCCAACATTCTTGATTTATTGAATCAGGTTGAGCCATTCGAAACTCGACGGATGGAAAACGTAAAAACCAAAATCAAGGAAAGTCTGGATGCACTTCAGCTAAATGGAAGTCTGGATAAAAATCGTTTTGAGCAGGAACTGATTTATTATATGGAAAAGTTAGACATCAACGAAGAGAAAGTACGTTTGACTAACCATTGCAGCTATTTTACCGAAACGATGAACGAAGACGAACCTTCAGGCCGAAAGCTTGGATTTATCGCTCAGGAAATCGGTCGCGAAATCAATACACTTGGATCAAAAGCCAACGAAAGCAACCTTCAACGTATTGTTGTTCAGATGAAAGACAATCTGGAAAAAATTAAAGAACAAGTCCTAAACGTACTTTAAGGTAAAATTTCCAATGTCGAAGAGACAAACTTGGAACTTTGAACCTGAAACTTGAAACTCTTTTATGCAGGGAAAACTCATCATATTTTCAGCACCATCAGGAGCAGGTAAAACTACCATTGTGCGCCATTTGCTCGAACAAAATCTGAACCTCGAATTCTCTATTTCGGCCACCAGTCGCGGAATGCGCCATTGCGAGACCGACGGGAAAGACTATTATTTCCTGACACCAGAAGAATTCAGGAGTAAAATTGACAACGACGAATTTCTGGAATGGGAAGAAGTTTACGCCGGAACCTACTATGGAACGTTAAAGTCGGAAGTAGATCGAATCCGTGCGAACGGACAAAATGTAATATTTGATGTGGATGTAGTTGGCGGATGCAACATCAAAAAATTCTATGGAGACGAAGCTTTAGCCGTTTTTGTGCAGCCGCCTTCGGTCGAAGAATTGCGTAATCGGCTGGTTTCTCGCTCGACTGATGCTCCGGAAGTGATTGAAAAGCGCGTTGCAAAAGCGGCGTATGAATTGACTTTTTCCAGCCAATTCGACTGCATCATTGTAAATGAAGATCTTGCAAAAGCATTTGAGGAGGCAGAAAACTGCATTCGGACATTTATAAACAAATAAAAATGATCAAAACCGGACTCTACTTTGGTTCATTCAATCCCATTCATATGGGGCACATGGCCATTGCCAATTACATGGTCGAATACACTGATATTGACCAGCTTTGGTTTGTGGTGAGTCCGCAAAATCCGCTGAAAAAGAAAAAAACGCTGCTCGACGATTATCAACGGCTCGAATTGGTTACCCGCGCCATTGGCGACGATCTTCGTTTCCGTGCATCGAAAGTGGAATTTAATTTGCCTAAACCATCGTACACCATTGATACGCTGGCTCATCTAAGCGAAAAATATCCGACTCACCAATTTTTTATCTTGATGGGTTCCGATAACTTGGAAAATATACATAAATGGAAAAATGCTGATGTGTTGCTTGCCAATTACGACATCATCGTTTATCCACGTCCGGGTTTTAATCCTGAAACTGCGCTGAAATATCCACGTGTGCAGGTTGCCAATGCGCCACTCATGGAGATTTCCTCCACTTTTATCCGCGATTCCATCAAAGCCGGGAAAGACATTCGTCATTTCCTTCCTTACCGTAGCTGGGACTATCTACAGCAAATGAACTTCTATAAAAAGTAAGCTAAGTTCCAAATTTCAGGTTTCAAATTCCAAGTTGTAACATTCTATAACAACTCATCTAAACATTTCTATATTTGCATGTGTTTTAGGATTCGGGTTTTGGTTGCTAAGTAACTTGTATCTGTTACTTAAACCAATGGGTTGGAAAGGAGAAAACTAACTTTCCTCTCATTACGGTTTGTTTGCAATTATCTCTCTGATTTACAGAAATAAAGCCATAGGAATGAATTCAAGATTTAAAGATTTATTGCTCGTCTCAGGCTCAGGACGAAATGTTGGAAAAACAACTTTTATTTGCAATGTGATTGCAAATAGTCGATTGAAAAAAATGGCTGCTATCAAAATTACACCTCATTTTCATGAAGCAAGTAAAGGCTTGATACCGATTGTTGAGAATAGCAATTTCAGGATATATGAAGAAACAGATCATACTTCGGACAATGATACTTCCCGCTATTTACGGGCAGGTGCCAAAAAATCGTATTTTATTCAAACTACCGACGCTTTTTTGAAAGAATCGTTACAGTTAGCGTCTGTACTGTTAGATCCCGACCTTCCCTTTTTAGTCGAATCAGCCGAATTGCGACACCTTGTCGTTCCTGAACTTTTTTTATTTATACAAGGAAGTGACTCTATTGACAAGCCCTCGGCCATAGAAATGCGACAGCTAGCCGATGCTACGGTTTTTTCTGATGGAGAAGAATTCAGTTTGAATCCAGGACGTGTTTATTTCCATAAATTTTGGAAGATTGATGAGCCTATTTACGCCTGAGAACGCGCTTCTAATTTAATATTCCGAATTTCCTCTTTTTGTTCGTTTAGAAAACCGCACTTGAGACTGAAATGCTTGCGATACATGCTTTGCTGTCGATCAAAATATGGTTGCGAACTTCTGCTACAATGTTAATGAAGCAAAATTAAATGTACTTTTGAGTATAGGCTGGGAATAGTATCATTTATTCCTGATTTTATTCCAGGATTTGCTTCAATACACAACATGAAAAAATACCGAACAGAAACTGATTTGATTGGAACACGGGAAATTCCTGCCGATTCGATGTGGGGAATCCATACTGAGCGCGCGCTTGAGAATTTCCAACTCTCCGGACGAGCAGTTCATCCGGAGTTGGTGAAAGCTTTTGGCGCGGTTAAGCTGGCTTGCTTTCGGACAAACCGGCAACTGGGCTACTTTCCCGATACACAAAAGGCTGATGCCATAGAACAGGCTTGCGCTGAAATGGCTGCAGGTCATCTGAATGAATATATTGTTGTTGATAGTCTTCAGGGTGGGGCAGGTACTTCGACCAACATGAATGTGAATGAAGTGATCGCAAACCGCGCACTTGAGCTTGCCGGAAAAGATAAGGGTGATTATGCATTTGTTTCTCCATTGAATGAGGTGAACCTACATCAATCTACCAACGATACTTATCCTACAGCTCTCAAAATTGCAGCTATTCGTATGATCCGTCAGCTCGAACAATCGGTTCTTGCACTTCAGGAAGCATTTCAGGCGAAAGAAAAAGAATATGCACATGTAGTTAAAATAGGAAGAACGCAGTTACAGGATGCCGTATTGACTACTTTAGGACGCGAAATGGGTGCCTATGCCGAAGCATTTAATCGTGACCGGTGGAGGTTTTCGAAATGTGAAGAACGATTGAGAGTGGTTAATCTGGGAGGCACTGCAATTGGTTCGGGGCTGGGAGCTCCGCGACAATTCATCTTTAGGGTAGTCGATAACTTGCGCGAAATTACGGGGACTGGGCTGGCACGCGCCGAAAATCTGATTGACAACACTCAAAATGCCGATGTTTTTGTCGAAGTTTCAGGAATGTTGAAAGCCTGTGCGATTTCGATCTTAAAAATAAGCAACGATTTGCGGTTGATGGCCAGTGGCCCTGATGCCGGATTCGCTGAAATCATACTTCCGGAGAAACAGGCCGGATCGTCAATTATGCCCGGAAAAGTGAATCCGGTTATTCCTGAAGCTGCAGCCCAAGCCGCCATGGTAGTGATGGGAAACGATGTGGTGATTGCCCAGGCCGCTGCCGGAGGAAATCTGGAACTTAATCAATTTATGCCTCTTATTACACATTCGTTGTTGGAAAGTATTGATTTGCTGACTAATGCCACGAAAATTTTTCGGGTACATTGTGTTCAGGGATTAAAAGCCAATGAAGAGCAATGCCGAAAAAATGTGTTGAATTCGACGGCTTTGATTACAGCGATTATCCCGGTGATAGGTTATGAAAAGGCCAGTGAAATTGTTAAGAAAGCTAAAGAAGAACAGATTTCAGTAAAACAGGCAATTCTTGATTCAGGCGCGATTAATGAACAGATTCTGAATGAATTGATTAGTCCTGAAGCTGTTTGTCGCTTGGGATTTGGATAGTTGCTTGGGTTGTTATTTGTATTTATTCTAAATAATTGTTAACGCATTTTGTAATTACGGGAAATATCTTTAGTTTGGCTGAAGAATTTAATATTAACTACTTAAAAGTATACAACATGAAAAAATTAGCAATGGTTCTGGCAGTAGCCTTCACAATGGGATTAGCTGCTTCAACAGTTAGCGCTTCAACTAAAGATGACAGCAAGAAAGCAACAACTGCCGCTTGCAGCGAAAAAGACAAAAAAGCTTGTGCTACAACTGACAAAAAAGCTTGCTGCTCAGGAACTGCAAAAGCTGAAACAAAAACTGATGCTCCTGCTCCAGCTAAGAAATAATCTTACTTATGAGTTTCCGATAAAATAAAAACGGCCAGCATTGCTGGTCGTTTTTATTTTATCGATTTTCATCTACTCTCGTTATACTTCCTTTTTCTTAAAATATTCAACTTTCCCTGTAAGTGCAATGTGTTTTACCTTGTCTATCAGGGTTAATTTCTGGTCTTCTGTTAATTTGGTAAAAGAACGGGCAAGAGCAATCTTTTCGCGCATAAAAGTGGCATTTTCGTTCCCTGAAATTAAAACAGAAACCGGCAGTGACCACACAAAATGCATGGCTTCTTTTATGCTCAGGTAGTTCGGAATCAGTGGATCATCTGTTGTCCAGCCAGCCTGTTCATTTTTAGCGAAGAATCGGCCGTCGGCCAGTGATTTGATGGCCAGAATTCCCATATTCCGATCCAGTGCTTTGGGCATAATATTCTCGGTAAAACTGAAATAGGTCTGATCCAACACATTTACCGGCATCAATACCGTATCAAAAATGTCACTCTCTTTAGTCTTTTCAAGCATTCGTGCATGAGCAAACGGATTCTGGTGGCCGGTAAATCCAAGGTATTTGATTTTGCCATCTTCTTTGGCTTTCAGCAAAACGTCCAAAACACCTAATTGAATTCTGCTGTCAACATCTTCCGGAGTTGAAATAGCATGAACCTGATACAAATCAAGATGATCGGTTTTCAGTCTTCGCAGCGTTCCTTCCAGATGTTCCTTGACTGTTTTGGCATCTTTGCCGGTTGATTTACTCATCAGGAAAATCAGATCACGGTATTTAGGAGTCAGGTATTTGCCATAGCGCGTTTCGCTGGTTCCATCGGCATAACTTTCGGCTGTGTCAAAAAAGCGGATACCACCTTCCAATGAAGCTTCAATAACTTCCTGAGCATCTCGTTCGGCGGTCCAGCCAACATGGTAGCCTCCGGTGCCGAGCATGGTTACATATTGATTTGTTCGTCCGAGTTTTCGTTTGGGAAGTACTTCTCCGAGCCGGTCTCTGTCATCGGCACCCTTTGCCGAACCAGCCAATGCAAGACCTGCAGTTGCTCCTGCAAGTGATTTAAGAAACATTCTTCTGTCAGCCATAACTTTGAGTTTTTAATTCTCGTTAAGTTATGAATTTTTGCTGACTTAGCCAAGGCTCTGGGAATCTGTTTGAAATTGAGTTTTCTCCGGATTACTTTTTAACGGTAGGCTTTTGTGGCGTTGACGGCTTTTTAATTACAGTGCCCGACTTTTTGTCCACTGCAGCCGCTTTTTTTCGGTCAATCGACTTTCTGAAATCCCATGGCAGGTTGTAATACACCGAATAGGTGAAATCGAGGTTAAATCCCTTTTCGGCTTTTCCGTAGCCGGGAATAAAATAAGTGGGTGGCATTCCGAGATCTTTGTTGTTGAGCTTTATTTTTCCGCGAATGGTCCATCCCATATAGACGTTATGAACTATTTCTCCCTTGATTCCAACCAGAAATTCACCCCAATGAGCAAAATAATTCTGGTTTCCAAACCGTCCGGTGGTAGGTGTCCAATAAGAATCAATCTTGTATGAATTTACTTGCTGTTTGGCCAGTACAAATCCATAACGGAGTCCAACGTAAAAAATATTTTTGTCGTTTTTATTTTCAGCCTGAAGAAAGTTGTAATCCATCCCAATGCGCGAATAGCTTCCGGAGCTTCTGTAATCAATATAGTCTGTCTTGATTTTCATGATATCGATACCCGACTCGAAAGCGGGGAACAAATTGGGCCATAGTTCCATGTCAGCCGAAAATTCAGAGCCGTAGCGGTTACCTTTGGTCCATAAATCCTGAAATGGACGTGTAATATCGGCACCCAAACGAATGCCTTTCATCCGGATGTAGTTGTCGGTCCGTTTTGGTTTGTATTTCTTTTTCGTTTCGGCTTGCCCGTAGCTAATTGCTGCCAGAAGGCAAAGGACGAAGGTAAAGCTTAATATTTTCATGCCATGTTTTGGTTACCAGACTGTCAGTAATTAGGATGGAGTCAATTCTGTTTTGCGTAAAATCGATGTTTTGTAATTTATATTCATTGTAAAATCCTGATTCCATCGATGCGTATTCCATCGAAGTTTCGTGGAAAAAGGTGATGGTATCGGTTACCGAATCAAACGAAATCAGGAAAATGGTGGTGTCGTTTGCTGATAAAGGCAGTATTAACCCAGTAAGTGTGGAGTCCTTATAAAGGATGCTGTCGGTTCCGATACCGCGGATTGTAATTATTGACGTATCTGATTTATTCGTTGTTGAATTCAATAGCGTAGCTTTTAGTAAGGCTTGCGGAGGTGCTTCGAACACTTCCTTGCATGCCATTGCCACAATCAGGATAAAGATCAGATATGATATTCGCTTCATTCCGTACAATTTATTGAAAGGCGTAAAGGTAGGCATATTCAGACTGAAACGGAACCCGAAATTGAATTTTCCCTGACAGGAATTTAAACCCTGTCAGGGTTACCGAAAATTTGAATATATTTGCGGCAAATGCGATTGGAGGATTTGATTAATAAGGTTTTTAGAATTTTCAGGAATGAAGAACATACGTAATTTTTGCATTATAGCTCATATCGATCACGGAAAAAGTACGCTGGCCGACAGGCTGCTTGAATATACCAAAACGGTTGATGCCCGTGCCATGAAAGCGCAGGTTCTCGACAGTATGGATCTGGAACAGGAACGTGGAATTACCATCAAGAGCCACGCCATACAGATGATGTACACGCTTAACGGACAGGAATATATCCTGAACCTGATTGATACCCCCGGACACGTTGATTTTTCGTACGAAGTTTCGCGCTCCATTGCTGCCTGCGAAGGCGCTTTGCTCATCATCGACTCAACGCAGGGTATTCAGGCGCAGACCATTTCCAACTTATACTTGGCCATTGATCACGATCTGGAAATTATCCCGATCCTGAATAAGATGGACCTCGATAATGCCATGCCTGAAATCGTAGAAGACCAGATTATCGGCTTAATCGGCTGCAAACGCACCGACATCATCCGTGCCAGCGGCAAAACCGGACTTGGAATCGAAGAAATTCTGGAACGCATTGTCAATGACATTCCGGAGCCAAAAGGAGTTGAAGATGCGCCGCTTCAGGCACTGATTTTTGACTCGGTTTTTAATCCGTTCCGCGGAGTTATTGCTTACCTGAAAGTTGAAAACGGCATACTCCGGAAGGGCGATCAGGTTAAATTCGTGAATGCATCGAAAGAATATGTGGTTGACGAAGTTGGCGCGCTGAAACTCGGGATGTTTGAACGTGCTGAATTGAAAGCCGGGAGTGTTGGATATATTATATGCGGAATTAAAACTGCCCGCGAAGTAAAAGTGGGCGACACCGTGACGCATTCGAAAGCGCCTTGCGAAAAGGCTATCGACGGTTTTGAAGAGGTAAAACCAATGGTTTTCGCCGGAGTTTATCCCATCGATTCAGAAGACTACGAAGATTTGCGTTCGGCCATGGAGAAACTGCAATTGAATGATGCTTCGCTCACATACGAGCCTGAATCGTCGGCAGCATTGGGTTTCGGTTTCCGTTGCGGATTCCTCGGATTGCTGCACATGGAAATTGTTCAGGAACGCCTCGACCGCGAATACGACATGAACGTGATTACCACCGTGCCCAACGTGTTGTACCACGTGCACACCACCAAAGGCGAAACCATCAACGTATATAATCCGTCGGGACTGCCTGCTACGACGACCATCGACGATATCGACGAGCCGTTTATCCGCGCAAATATTATTACTGCATCCGATTTTATTGGACCAATCATGACTTTATGCCTGGAGAAACGTGGAACCCTCCTGAAGCAAGATTACCTGACGACCGACCGTGTGGAAATGGTATTCGACCTTCCGTTAGGTGAAATTGTGTTCGACTTTTACGACAAGCTGAAAAGTATCTCGAAAGGATATGCTTCGTTCGATTACCACATGCTCGATTTCCGCCCGGCCAAACTGGTGCGTTTAGATATTCTCCTGAATGGCGAAATGGTTGATGCTTTATCAACCTTGATTCACTTCAACAATGCGTATAGTTTCGGAAAACGGATGTGCGAAAAACTGAAAGAGCTGATCCCGCGGCAGCAGTTTGACATTGCGATTCAGGCGGCTATTGGTGCCAAAATTATTTCGCGAGAAACGGTAAAAGCGGTGCGGAAAGACGTAACCGCCAAATGTTACGGAGGCGACATCACCCGAAAACGCAAGCTGCTCGAAAAACAGAAAAAAGGGAAGAAGCGCATGAAACAGGTGGGCAATGTGGAGGTTCCGCAGAACGCTTTCCTTGCTGTATTGAAATTAGATTAGATACGATTACGTTTTGTAGAGACGCAAAATTTTGCGTCTCTACGAACCACCCAACCACCATATTTAAAAAGGGTTTTTCCGGATCAAAACGGAGAAACCCTTTTTTCTTGTTACGGATTCTGTAATTTACATATTGACTTTCTTGTTTATTTTTAATAAATTAGCTCAACCCGTTTTTAAGGTCTGTATGTAACTTTCAGGAATCCACCTCAATTGTCGTTGTAATGAGTATATCCGTACCAAAATCAGCAGCAAAAATTTCAGGATTAAATCGTGACGCGGCGAAGCCTCCCGAATTTACGGAAGCTCCAACCGGGACCAGTTGCCCCATCTGTAAATTACACAACCTTCAACCGGAGCCGGTTGTACGATCTGTAAATTACACAAGCTCAAACTGACGATAGGAAGCCCATGTGTAAATTACACAGGCACCAACAGCACAGAGTTACCCGAATTGAAAAAAATCAATAATGCCAAACTAAAAAACCAATGATTATGCAAACAAAAGAGTTCACAACCGTTTATGTAAGAAACCTGACGATTGACGATCTGTATTCGCTGAACAAATCGACCATCGGGTGTGCAAACCCTGTAAAGGAAAGCATCGGCGAAATGCCCCGGCTAACCCTAGCCCAGCTCGAAACCGCCAACATCGCCATGGGCGAACAGATGAACAAGGCTTCGAAAAGTGTGCTGACTGCTCAACTGGTCGAACTGGATATCGATAGCGACGACCGGTTCGCCGAAATTAAGCGCAACGTGGTTACTGCCGTCAAAGACCGCGATGCTGCAAAGAAAACAGCGGGCGAAAGCTTCCAGATTTTTCTTAATCCTTACTGGGACAACAACACAAAGCCCATGAACACCCAGATTGGTGTTTTAAACGAACTTTTCGGTAAGTACAATGCCAGCTCAAACCTGAAGGTGCAGGCCGCAACCCTTGGCATTAGCGAAATGATGACCGGGCTTGAAACCGCAAACACTGCTATGGGAGCGCTGTACCAAACCCGGAACGAACAGGGCGCTGCCGTTGAAGGACCTTCGGCCAGCAGCATGAGAGCTGCAGCAGCTAAAAGCTACGAACAGTTTTGCACCGCCGTGGAGCAGGCCGTTAACTTTACATCATCTGAAATCCTGATTACCTTGTTTAATGAAATGGACAAACTGCGTAAAACATACGCCAGTCTGACCAAACGCAAAGACAAGGAAAAGGATGCGAACCCAGCCGTAGTCGAATAGTGCAGCTTCTTTTAATCCTGACAGGTCTCCAAGACCTGTCAGGATTTGATCACTCCAAAGGATAAATATAACAGCTTACTGTAAGTGAGAGTCCAAAAAAGTACTATATCTTTGGTGATAGTCACTAATTAGCAACCATTGTATTGGCGACATCATATTGATATGACGATTATAGACAAAGAGACGCAACTATAATGACGGGGAAATCATCTAATGAAGAAACTCTAAATTATGAATAGATTTTCAATTGCCTTAATTATTTTTCTCTTTTCATTTGCATGTAGTAGAGATAAATACGACACACTTGACTCTTATGTTGTTGGAGAAATAGTGAATTTTGACTTGAACTGTGAAACCTGCATATTAAAATTTCCTAATGACTTTTTGGCAATAAAACATGAGTTTGGTGCAAGTAGAGACAATTTCTATCAGACAATTAATCTGATGAAAGATACTTTTAAAATAAACCAAAAGGTATTAGTTAAACTAAGAAAGCCAGAATACAATGAAATCAGAGCATGCAAGACATTATTTCCTTCTTATGGTTATATTGGTGTCTACATCACTGACTTTAAACCCGCTGAATAACCCCACGCTGGCGCGATTTTTAATCCGTGCCCAGATTGAAAACAAAAAATCCCGTCATTTCGACAGGATTTTCCCCGGCCGAAACCAAATAGCGCAGTTTATTTTAATCCTGACAGGTCTCCAAGACCTGTCAGGATTTGATCACTCCCAAGGATAAATACAACTGCTTACTATAAGTGAAAGTGTAAAAAAGTACTATACATTTGGTGATGGTTACTAGTTATGGGCAAGCATATTTGGCGCAACCTTTTTTGACAATTTATCATCTTATTTGAAACATATATTATGAAAACGCTAATCTTCCTTTTCACATTGTTCTTGATGATTTCTTGTACTAAACCCGTAGAGGATTCCATGTTAATATCAAGTTTAGACCAAATTACAGGTATCTGGAAATGGGAATCAACTTGTGGCGGATTTACTGATAATTGTGGGTATTCATCTAGCTCACATTATGCTCAGATTGAATTTACGTCAGGTGCTCAATTCATTGAGACACATAATGACACAGTTTATTTTGCTGCACACTATGAGATTCAAAAATCAGAGGACAATCATGGGACTTTAAACTTGTATAAAATGGGATCTGATGATATTTTATCTAAAGGATCTATTTCTATTTTAGACAATAAATTACAGTTATCTTTTGGAGGCGAATTATATGAAACCTATAAAAAGATTAAATAGAATGCCAGCCCATAATGAATAGGACTTTAAGCGGCACACAGTGCCCAGCGAGAAGTCCAGGTTGCACGTAATCCGCATGCAGGGCCTAATTTTTTCGCTGGCGCGGATTTTTAATCCGTGCCCAAACTAAAAACAAAAAATCCCGCTTTTCAGCAGGATTTTTTCATATTTGAGATTCGTTTCAAATTACAGAATCAGTTTGTAGCCTTTGCCGTGAACGTTGATGATTTCAACTTTCGGATCGTCTTTCAGGTGTTTCCGGAGTTTGGTAATGTACACGTCCATACTGCGGGCATTGAAATAGTTGTCGTCGATCCAAATGGTTTTCAGGGCAAAGTTACGTTCCAAAACCTTGTTGGCATTGTTGCACAGCAGGCGGAGCAATTCGGCTTCCTTGGTAGTTAGCTTCACTTCTTCTTCGCCACCGGTAAGGATTTGCTTGCGCGAATCGAAGGTGTAAATGCCCAATTGGTACACTGCATCTTCGTGCGAATTGTTATCCTGGCTCACCCTCCGCATAATGGCTTCAATGCGGAAAATCAACTCTTCCATGCTGAACGGTTTGGTGATGTAGTCGTCGGCGCCAATTTTGAAACCTTCCAATACATCTTCCTTCATGTTTTTGGCCGTCAGGAAAATAATCGGAACATCCATATTCAGTAACCGGATATCTTTTGCCAGCGAGATTCCATCTTTTTTAGGCATCATGATATCCAGGATACAGAGGCTGTACGGTTGATTCTTTGTGAATCCTTTGTACGCTGCCTCACCGTCTGGATATAAATCAGTTTCATATCCTTTGGCAATCAGATATTCTTTGAGTAACAATCCAAGGTTTTCATCATCCTCGGCCAATAGCAATTTTACTTTTTTTTCCATGGTTTTCTGTATTTATCGGAAAATATATCATGAATTTTGTTCCTTTATTTGGCGCGCTTTCAACTTTTATCTTTCCCTTGTGCGCATCAACAATGATTTTAACGTAGCTCAATCCCAGCCCAAAGCCTTTTACATCGTGCACATTACCGGTTGGAACGCGATAAAACCGCTCAAAAATCTGGCCAACATGTTCGCTCTGAATTCCAATGCCGTGATCTTTTACCGAAACAACCAGAAAATCGTCTTTTATTTCGCTCGAAATAATAATCCGGGGTTCGTCCTTACTGTATTTTACGGCATTATCGAGCAAGTTAAACAAAACATTGGTCAAATGCACCTCGTCAGCTTTAATGATTGCCGGATCGGCCTTCAAATCAGAGGTTAACTCGCCATTTTTAGACTTAACCCGAAGTTCAAAGTTTAAAACAACAGAGTTAATCAGCGTATTAATATTTACTTCCTTGAACTTAAGTTTAAGCTTCCCTTCATTAAAAACAGCCATTTGCAGCACTTTTTCAACCTGCGTAGTTAAACGTTTGCTCTCCTGAAAGATGATTCCGGAGATGTGCTCAATGGTTTTTGGAGTGTTGCTAACGGTATTGTCGCGCAACATCTGACTGGCAAGCGAAATGGTCGAAATCGGCGTTTTCAGCTCGTGAGTCATGTTGTTGATAAAATCGTTTTTAATATTCGACAGTTTTTTCTGCCTGAGGATAATCAGTATGGTGAAAACGAAAATGCCTATCAGCATGGCAGTCAGAACAAAGGTTGGAATAACCAGAAATCCAGTTTCTTTCAGCAAATAAGTGTTTTGTTTTGGGAAATAAAGGTAAAGCCAGTTTGGTTGCAAGATGTCATCATGCGGAAATAAGAGTATTTTGTAGTCATTTTTTTGAACCGAGTCGAAATTTTTATCTCCATACACTAATTGTTCTTTCCCCTGGGGAAAAGTCTTTATGGCATATCTGAAATCAAGATTGACACCTTGTCTTTTCAGCTCTGCCTTAATAGATCGCCCAAGAGTACTCACATCTCCAATGCGGTCTTCAATTGGTAATTGCGAGAGAATAGCTGCTTGTGTTTGCAGTTGAAACATGCGGGCCCGCAAATCGAGTCTTGCTTCATATTGCTCACGGGCAAATCCATCCGATTCATGTAATCTGTCGAAAGCATTGGGGTATTCGCCGGGTTTTCCCCGTTCACTTTCAATTCGTTCGGCTTCCGCATTGCCAAAATCAATCGCAAGTTCTTCGCTGTGAACTATCGCTGTCGGTTGTTGTGAATACTGATAGGAGAGGATTTTTCGTTCTATCGTAAGCACTCCGGACGATGGTTGTTGAATATTGCCAGGGAAAATGCCATTATTCCTGGGAGCACTGAAATCTCTTGCCAGATCGACCAAAGATGAAGCCTCATCCATTTCGAGTTGGTATACAACTTTTGTCAATGCACTATTCACCTGGGCATTGAATTGCTCTTCTTTTATTTCGAGCGCTTTTATAATCGAATTGGTTTGAACCAGGATGAGACTGGTCATCACCAAAACCATGATCACAATTAATATAAGTATTACCCTTCTACTCATGGCGCAAATATAATCTTAAAAAATGCTGATAATAAATACTTAACAATATTTAACACAGGTGGTTCTATCATTAAATACTTAAGCTTTGGCTCCTGAAAATAGAAACTGGAACTCCTTTTTCAGGTTTGGATTTATTTCTGGCGTTAAGATACCAGAAAAACTGTTTCGCGTTTAAGATGTCAGGAAACAGTTAAAGCAAATTAGGTAAAATCTATTCGGAAGGGTTTAGATCGGGAAAGCGGTCTTTGATTTTGTCGAGGGCAACCTTTGAGGCATTTTGCTGGGCTTCTTTTTTTGAAGCACCCGAACCTTTTCCCAAAAGTTCATTGTCGACTTCGATTGTTGCAGTAAACCAAGGCTGTTTGCCATCGTTTTTACTCTCATCGGTTGTGTCAAACGAAACGGCCTTTTTGTTTTTCTGCGACCATTCGATCAACTGGCTCTTGTAGTTCAAATTTGTGTTTTGTACTTCAACCAGGTTTACGTAGTTGTTCAGCAATTTTCGGGTGATGAATTTTTTAGCTTCCGGATAACCTTTATCAAGGTAAATGGCACCGATAAGCGCTTCGAGTGTGTCGCCATAAATATGGCTCGATTCGATGGTTGAGGTGGTGTTCGACTGAATGTAATGATTCAGGCCAATCTGGTAAGTTAACTGGGTCAGAAAACTGCGGTTAACCAGTTTCGAACGCATTTGGGTGAGATAACCCTCGTCTTGATTGGGAAAACGGTTGTAAAGAAAATCGGCAATGGCAGCGCCTAATATGGCATCGCCTAGATATTCAAGTCGTTCATTATTAATGTAGTTGCCTTGCGAATCAATTTTCGAGGCCGACTTGTGGATAACGGCAATGTCGTATATTCGTAAGTTTGTCGGATAAAAACCCAGCAAAGATCTTAAAAATAAATAAAACTCTTTTCTAGAAGAAGAAAAGAGTTTTATTCTTTGAACGATAGTTCGTATCACTTGTATTAAATTTTCTTGAAAATAACAGTAGCATTGTGTCCACCAAAACCAAAAGTATTGCTTAGTGCAGTTCTGATTTTGCGCTCTTTTGCTACATTGAAAGTGAAATCAAGTTTTGAGTCGATTTCAGGATCATTCGTAAAGTGATTAATTGTAGGTGGAATAATACCTTCCTGAATAGCGAGGATACTAGCAATCGCTTCAACAGCTCCGGTTGCTCCCAGTAAGTGACCAGTCATTGATTTTGTTGAACTTATGCTCATTTTGTAAGCATGTTCTCCAAATAATTTCTGGATAGCTTGAGGTTCAGCGATATCTCCGAGTGGAGTTGAAGTTCCGTGAACATTGATATAATCAATGTCTTCCGTGTTCATACCTGCATCTTCCAAAGCCCACTTCATGCATAAAGTTGCACCACCTGATTCAGGATCTGGGGCAGTCATATGGTAAGCATCAGCTGACATACCACCACCAACCAACTCAGCATAAATTTTTGCACCACGTTTTACCGCGTGCTCATACTCCTCTAAAATAAGAGCTCCAGCACCTTCTCCCATCACAAATCCATCGCGGTCCAGGTCAAAAGGACGTGAAGCGGTCATTGGATCATCGTTTCGGGTCGAAAGGGCCCGCATGGAATTAAATCCAGCCAGACCTGCAGGATTTATTGCTGCTTCTGAACCTCCGGAGATAAATACATCCACTTTACCCATACGAATATAATTCATCGCTTCGATAAGGGCTGTCGAGGAAGAAGCACATGCTGTTACCGTTGTGAAATTCGGTCCTCTGAATCCATAACGGATTGAAAGCAGACCACTTGCAATGTTGGCAATCATTTTAGGAATGAAGAACGGTGAATAACGAGGCATCTCGTTTTTATAATTCAGTGTTTCTTCAAAGAAGGTTTGTAAGCCTCCAATTCCGGCACCCCAAACAACACCAGCTCTGTCTTTGTTGATTTTTTCGAGATCAAGACCAGAATCTTCCATCGCCTGCGCTGCTGCTGCATACGCATACAATGTAAAAGGGTCATGTTTCCTGATTTCTTTTTTCTCCACATAGACCGAAGGATCGAAATTCTTCAGCTCGCAGGCAAAAGTTGTTTTGTGAGTGGTGGCATCAAAATGAGTGATAGGGCCTGCGCCACTTTTCCCATTTTTTAAGCCGTTCCAGTATTCCTCAATAGAATTACCAAGCGGGTTTACAGTTCCAAGGCCGGTAACAACTACCCGTTTAAATTCCATAAATTTCGTTTTGTTATTATTACTTCAAATTTGCTTCGATGTGCGAGATCGCTTCACCTACAGTTGAAATTTTTTCAGCCTGATCATCTGGAATAGCCAAATCGAATTCTTTTTCAAATTCCATGATCAATTCTACTGTGTCAAGTGAATCAGCACCAAGGTCGTTTGTGAACGATGCTTCGAGGGTTACTTCGCTTTCATCAACACCTAATTTGTCAACAATAATTGCTTTTACTTTTGCTGCAACGTCAGACATAACTCTAATTTTTGGTTAATATTAAAATTGTTTCAAAAAATTCGATGCAAAGTAATAAATTTACACCCGATATTTCAAACTAAAAATGAATTAAATGGTTGAATAAGGCTTGAATGATTTAGATTGTTGATCTACATTTGAACTTATTATTCTAAAATTCCATTAAGCATAAAACAAATAACTAAAGATTATAATGAAACGAATTGCAATTTTTGCCTCTGGCTCCGGAACGAACGCCCAAAAGATAATTGAGTATTTTTCAGCTAGTAAGGATGTAGTTGTTGATTCTCTTTGGTCAAATAACGAGAATGCTTATGCCTTAATCAGAGCTGAGAAACTCGGTATTGAAACTTTCACCTTCGACAGTGACGAATTTTACAGAAGTAACGAGATTTTAGACAGGCTCTATGATCACCGGATTGATATGATTGTGCTGGCTGGTTTCCTGTGGCTGGTTCCGCGTAATCTGACGGAATTGTTTACTGTTATTAATATACATCCGGCGCTGTTGCCTAAATATGGTGGCAAAGGAATGTTTGGCGTGAATGTTCATAAGGCAGTACTAGCCTCAAAAGACAAGGAATCCGGGATTACAATCCACCAGGTCAATCAGGATTACGACAAGGGAAAGATTATTTTTCAGGCTACTTGTCCGATACAGCCAAAAGATACTCCTGAAACGCTTGCCGCGCGTATTCACGAGTTGGAGCACCAGCATTACCCACGTGTAATTGAGGAAGTGCTGTTAAGTGAGGACGATGAAAATTAGCTGTAATAGTTGATTCCTTTAGAATAGAATGCCACCTGTTTATTTGGAACAGGTGGCATTTTTAGTTTTTCTCAAGCGGTGCTTTGATGGACATTTGAATAGATACAACCAACAAAGTTTGATTTGTTGGTAATTGAAATCCTCTGAATATTGTTTTAAATACAGATTGTGCTTACTTTTAGAACCGAACTAACTTACCAAACAATGAATCGAAATATTTTCACATTACTTATCGCGGTGTTTTTCAGTTTTGTTCAGAATGCTGAAAGCCAACCCAACACAATCAATTCTGCGATTTCAACGGATGGTGAATGGATATCTCTTTTCAATGGGAAAGATCTGGATGGCTGGACACTTAAAGTCACTGGCTCCAAATGCGGAGAGAATCCACTTAACGGATTCCGGGTCGAAGACGGGATTCTAAAAATCGATTACACTAATTTCGATAAGTTTAATGGTCGTTTCGGACATTTGTTCTACAAAGAGAAGTTGTCTTCCTATATACTCCATGTTGAATACCGGTTTGTTGGGGAAATGTTGCCTGATGCTCCTTCGTATTGCTACCGGAACAGTGGTGTAATGGTTCATTCCCAATCGCCTGAAAGTATGGATGTTGATCAGAATTGGCCGGTTTCAGTCGAAGTTCAGATGCTGGGGAGTACCGATTCGCTTAAACAAACCACGGCCAACTTTTGTACGCCCGGCACCACTGTCTATTATAAAGATCAGCCAACAAATGAACATTGTATTAGCTCCAACTCGAAAAATTTTTACGATGGGGAATGGGTAAACCTCGACATCATTGTTGAAGGAGGCAAAACCATTACCAATATTGTAAATGGCGATACGGTATTGGTGTGCTCTAAACCGCAAATCGGCGGATATTTATTGCCCAAAAACTATCCGCTACCCGAAGGTACTCTTTTGGAAGATGGCTACATCGCACTTCAGTCTGAAGGACAACCTCTCGAATTTCGCAGAGTTGACCTGAAAAAGCTAGATAAAAAATGAAATATCTAAGCATAATTAACCAATAAAAAATAAAAAGAATGAAAACATCACGCCGGTCATTTATTCAAAAAAGTGCGGTTCTGCTTGCCGGAACTGCGTTGTTGTCGAAAGCTGCTTTTGCGGCAGTCAAATCAGGTGAAATTGTTGGCTTACAACTCTATTCTGTTCGTGACGATATGAAAAAAGATCCGATTGGAACATTAACTCAACTCGCCAAAATAGGATACAAGCATGTTGAACATGCCAACTACATCGACCGTAAATTCTATGGATTTTCAGCGAAAGAATTCAAAAAAGTGTTGGATGATTTGGACTTGAAAATGCCTTGTGGTCACACAGTAATGGGTAAAAATCATTGGGATGCCGATAAAAAGGATTTTACTGATGCATGGAAATACACGGTCGAAGATGCTGCCTACATGGGTCAAAAATACGTGATTAGTCCGTGGATGGACGAAAGTATGCGCAAAACCTATGACGATATGGCTCGTTATCTCGACGTTTTCAACCTCAGTGGAGACCTTTGTCAGAAGTCGGGAATGAAATTTGGCTACCACAACCATTGGGCTGAGTTTACCGAAAAACTGAATGGAATGAAGCTTTTCGACATCATGATGCAAAAGCTGGATGTGAATAAAGTGATCATGCAGCTCGATATTGGCAACATGTACATTGGTGGTGCAAAAGCGCTGGATGTGATTGGCCAATATCCCGGAAAATTTGAATTGATCCATGTGAAAGACGAAATAGCTGTGGATACCAAAGAAAAATTCGAAAGCGCTATTCTGGGCAAAGGCATTATTCCTGTAAAAGAAGTACTTGATATTTGCCGAAAAACTGGTGGCACCAAAGTTTTTATCATCGAGCAGGAATCGTACCAGGGCAAAGAGCCGTTGGCTTGTATGAAGGAAGACTTCGATGTAATGAAAAGTTGGGGTTATTAATAAGCGATTGTTATAATATTACAAGTAGAGGTCAAATAAATCCAAACTAGTTCAATATGACTAGTTTGGATTTGTCATTTCTAGTTAACACGTTAATATACAGATTTATATTTCTCGGTAATACTTGTTTTTTTGAGTTTTTGTTCACGACTAATGTTAATTTTATCTGACGTTTATATTTCTAAATGATCAAGAAACGGATTTTCAGAATACTTTTGGAGAGATTAGTCTAATGTTCTTTATAATCCCGCATGACATTAAGGATGGGTAGTAGTAGGACAGAATGAACGAAAAAATATTAACTAACAAATTTTAACGGGATGGATAACTCAAAAAATCAAGACGCTTTAAATTATCACAAGGAAGGTCGCCCTGGAAAAATTCAGGTTGTACCAACCAAACCATACAGTACGCAGCGCGATTTAGCGCTAGCCTATTCGCCAGGTGTGGCTATACCTTGTTTGGAGATTCAAAAGGATCTTCAGTGTGCATACGATTATACTGCCAAAGGAAATCTGGTTGCTGTAATCTCAAACGGAACCGCAGTTCTTGGCTTGGGTGATATCGGTGCTCTTGCCGGAAAACCAGTAATGGAAGGAAAAGGTCTGTTGTTTAAAATTTTTGCTGATATCGACGTTTTCGATATTGAAGTGGATGAAAAAGATCCAGACAAGTTTATTGAAGTGGTGAGAGCGATCTCTCCTACTTTTGGAGGTATTAACCTCGAAGACATTAAAGCTCCTGAATGCTTCGAAATCGAAGAAAAGCTGAAAGAAATGCTAGACATTCCGCTGATGCACGATGACCAGCACGGAACTGCTATTATTTCAGCATCAGCGCTTATCAATGCACTTGAACTGATTGGCAAAAAAATCGAAGATATTAAAATTGTAGTGAATGGCGCCGGAGCTGCTGCTTCGTCGTGTACCACGCTTTATATGGCACTTGGCGCCAAACTTGAAAATATTGTGATGGTCGACAGCCGGGGAGTTATTTCAACACGTCGTACCGATTTGAACAGCCGCAAACTTCCTTTTGCAACTTCACTTCCATGCAATACGCTTGCTGAAGCAGTTGCAGGTTCCGATGTTTTCCTTGGCCTTTCGGTTGAAGGCTGTCTGACTCAGGAAATGGTTCGCAGCATGGCCGAAAATCCAATTGTGTTTGCCTGCGCTAATCCAAATCCTGAAATTTCATACGTCGAAGCTATGGCCTCACGTCCTGATATTATTTTCGCAACAGGTCGTAGTGATCATCCTAACCAGGTGAACAATGTATTAGGATTTCCATACATTTTCCGTGGCGCATTAGATGTACGTTCAACTGGCATTAACGAAGCAATGAAAGTTGCTGCAGTGCTTGCAATTGCTGAACTGGCTAAAAAACCTGTTCCTGAAGTTGTGACAGCCGCTTACAACACAACACATTTAAGTTTCGGACGTCAATATATCATTCCAAAACCACTCGATCCACGTTTGTTGATTACAGTGGCTCCGGCAGTAGCAAAAGCTGCAATCGAATCAGGTATTGCCCGCAGACCAATTACCGATTGGGATAAATATGAAGAAGAATTACGCCAACGTATGGGCCTCGACAATAAACTCATCCGTGGGTTGACCGAAAAAGCAAAAGAAAATCCAAAACGTGTGGTTTTTGCCGAAGCAAACCATATCAATATGCTGAAAGCTGCTTCAGTAGCCAGCGCTGAAGGAATTTGTAATCCAATTTTGCTTGGGAACGAAGAAATCATTGGCAAGCTTGCCATGAATAACAGCATTGACCTTGAGGGAATCGAAATTGTCAATCTTCGTCACGATCGTGAATTTGCGAAACGCGAAAAGTATGCCAAAATGTTAACTGCCAAACGCCAGCGTGAGGGGATGACTTATGAGGAAGCTTTCGAGAAAATGTTCGACCGCAACTATTTCGGTATGATGATGGTTGAATCTGGCGATGCCGATGCTTTCATTACCGGAGTTTATACCAAATATCAGGATGCCATCACTCCAGCCATCGAAATTGTTGGCATGCGCGAAGGCTTAAACCACATTGCCGGAATGAACATTGTGACCACCAAACAGGGAACACTTTTCTTTGCCGACACCATGGTAAACAGCCATCCAACCAAAGAAACATTGATTGATATTGCCAAGCTGACACAGGATGCAGTAAGATTATTCAATACTGAACCGGTAATGGCTATGCTTTCTTATTCAAACTTTGGCGCACGTGCTGCCGGAAGTCCAGGAATGGTGCACGAGGCTGTTGCTTATTTGCACGAGAATAATCCTGAAATGATGGTTGACGGCGAATTACAGCTGAATTTTGCCTTAAATAAAGATTTGCGTCACGAAAAATTCCCATTCTCGAAAATTGATGGTAAAAATGTAAATACCTTAATTTTCCCGAACCTTAGTTCTTCAAGCATTGCCTACAAGCTGATGCTCGAAAACGGAATGAGCGACACCATCGGACCAATACAGATGGGATTGAATAAACCAATTCACATCCTGAATGTAGAAAGCACAGTTCGCGACATCCTGAACATGGTTACCATTGCGGTTATCGATGCACAGGTGGAAGAGCAGAAGCTTTCACATCGTTTGTAATCAAATTGAACTTCAGGAAATATCCTGAAAAATAAAATAGTAAAAGCCTCTTCGGGATTAATCGGAGAGGCTTTTTCTTTTCGTGCATTCAAATTGCAGAATAACCTGAGTTCGATATAAAAATGAATAGCTAAGAATTGAAAAACGACAAGTTGATCAGGTTGTAATGAGCCAAGATAAACCCAATTTGCCGGAAACGCCCGCTACCACTCGTACTGTTGAGTTTTTCGGCGTCCTGTGGAAGGGTTTTATTGTCCTGTAGAAGATTTCGTTATCCTGTAGAAGATATTTGCCGTCCTGTAGCAAAAGAGCACCATCCTGTTAAAGTTCTCATCATCCTGTAAGAGTTTTTGCCCGTCCTGCTCAACAGGACGATGAAAAAATACAACAGGGCAGCAATAAACAGTTACAGGGCTTCATGAAAATGAACAGGACAATGAAAAACGTTTACAGGGTTTCAGGAAAATGAACAGGGCGATGAAAATTTTGTGCAGGACACATTTTAGCTGAATAAAAGAACTGTCAGGTTAAAAATATTACCGTCCAGGTTAGTGTGATTTGCTTTTCCAGAATCGGACTCAGGTGAATACGTTATTTCTTCTTTGTAATCAATACTTTATCAATCTTATTATTGTCGATATCAACCACTTCGATGGTGCAGTCAGTTAAGATAACTTTGTCGCCCAATTCCGGAATTTTGTTTATCTGGTTGAAAACATACCCGGCAACGGTCGAGTAATCAATTTCTTCGAAGTCGATGTAAAAATCTTCAATCAGGTCGACCAGCGTTTCAATTGGAGCATCGCCACTAACTAAAACCGATTGGTCGTCGCGAACAAATACATCAGGTTCAGGGGTTTCGCCTTCTTCCGGAACATTCCCGATGATATTTTCAATGATGTCGTGCAGCGTGATAATTCCCTCGAAACTGCCGTATTCGTCAACTACAACGGCAGTGTAATTTTGCTTCTGCCTGAATAAATCCAATACTTTCTGTGCATCGGCATTTTCAGGAATGACTAGCGGATCGTGCAGCAAGGTCTCTAACTTTTGTGGTGATTTTGAATAGAAATTGATCAGGTATTCTTTCACATTCAGAATACCCGTAAACTCGTCAATACTTCCACGTCCAACAATAATTTTACTGTGCTTAAGGTTCAGTATTTCCGCATGAAAATCTTCATTCGACTGCTCTCTGTCGACCCATTCCACATCTTTCCGGTGAGTCATAATGTGTTTGGCTTTTTTATCTGAAAAGTAGAATACCTTTTCGTGCATGCGGTTTTGCTCTTCCTCAATCACCCCTTCGTTCGAAGCAAATCTCAGCATGTGCCGTAATTCTTCTTCAGTAACTTGCCCTTCTGTGTGTTTGATTCCAATCAGTCTGTTGATCAGGTTGGTAGAAACAGCTAAAAGCCTGACGAATGGGTAGAATGTTTTACTGAAATAATATACAGACGGGGCTACTTTGATGGCAATCCGTTCGGGTTTGCTTATGGCAATGGTTTTGGGAACTAATTCGCCAATAACAATTGAAATGTAAGTAATCCCTAAAACGGTAATCGAAAGTGCTATTTCATGTGCGTATTCACGCGTAAAATCAAACTGACTGAAAAATGGAGTAACGTCGTCGGCAATGTTTACACCACCATAAACGCCGGTGACAATGCCAATTAATGTGATTCCGACCTGAATGGCCGAAAGAAAAACCTCCGAATTTTCGAGTAATTTTAATGCTGTTTTTGCCCCGGAACTACCTTTTACTTTATATTGTTCCAGCCGCGCCTTTTTGCTCGAAATCAATGCTGTTTCCGACAGGGCGAAAAATCCATTTAGTACAATCAGAAATCCAAGGACAATGAGTTCCATTTTCAGAATTAACAGTGATGCAGAATATTTTACTGCAAAGGTATAACAGTATCATTAATTTCGGTTGCACCGATGATTTTATATATTGGGTAAGGATTAAATCCCTTACCCCATTGTGGCAGCAGATAACGATCCATGAAATTCCAGGTTAGCAGCCCATCGTTACTTTGTGGTTCGAGCATACAGGCAGCTAGGTTGGCCAGTGGCTGAGAGGTCCGTATTACAAAAGTGCCCGATTTAAATTCCTTACGCTGAGTCTCCCAATTACCACTAATCGTTTGAGTATAATGCCCCTGATTATGTCGTTTGTCGGCCTGTAAGTCAGTAATTTTGAACGAAAGAACATCAAAAGGCTGAGGTTTGTTGAGTTTATTAATCTGAATGCCATGTCTTTGCATCAAATTAATAACCAACGGATCAGATACTGTAACCAAATAGGCAAATGGAAATTTTACACTTTTAGTAGCTTCGTACTGAGCGATATATGGAACCTGAACCGTCTTTTTTCGATCGGTCTTTTTGTAGCTTTTGTAGCCATTGGCATCCGTAACTTCATCGACTTCATAAGTTTTTATGGTCACTTTTTCCTGAATGGGTTTTCCAATGTATTCAATCGGAAACGAATCAACTGGTAATGGATTCACTCCGCGGGCAATGGTCTTCCGGTCAGATTCGGAAACCATTTGCTTGATTTCCTTTGCATTTGCGGTACAGTAATCGGCAATTGATTGCAACAATCCGTAGCAGCCCAGCACCCTCGATTTATAATCGGCATACACGTAATTCTCGTTCAAAATGGCCAACCGGTTGCGAACGCCGATGTAATTGGTCATGTAACGGGGTTCCGAAGCATATTCTTCCCAGCCTTTCTCCGGATATTTCATGTCGATAAATTCGCCATAGAAGCAGTTTTCAACTTTGTACTGGTCGCGCAGAATGTTTGCTACAGCAGGCATCATTTGTTTTTCCATATATTTGGTAAGCGAGCGGTCGCCTACAGGGTTCATCATCCACGAAAAGGTAACCGGTTCTTCATGGTACGAACCGTTGGTGGTATGGCAATCGACAGTAACCTGCGGATCCCATTTCAAGAATACATTCTTCAGCAAACCATTCATTTCGGGAGTTTCCAGCTTGATGGCATCGCGGTTTATATCGAGCATTTGCCCATTGCTGCGCAGACCTACGCCATTCTTTGGCCCGTTTTGGTGAGTCCGGTTTTTAGTACTTATGGCTTCATTTCCATCAGGATTAAAATTGGGGCAAATCAAAACAATCACATTTTTCAGTACCTCCTTTTTCATTCCTGAAATCAAATCGCGCGCAAACATCAACGATGCTTCTTTGCCTTCTACCTCGCCAGCGTGGATGTTGGCCTGAATGTAAAGTACGACACGCTTGTCGTTCGCAAGATTTTGAGCGGATTTTGGCATCGGATCGGCAATGACCAGGAGCGGAATCTGGCGTCCTTCAGTCGAAACAGCAATTGTTTCAACCCGCACAATCGACGAATGTTTTGTTATCGACCGGATAAAGTCATTGACATCTTTTTCAGTTGATGTTGATTCAAATCCGGAACTTTCGGCCACTGTTAATGTTTGAGCGAAACTTAGGTACGAAGTAATTATTAAGGCGATTGCGAGAACCAATTTGAGCATGATAAGTTGATTTTTAGTTTGCATCGTAACAAACTGTGCGAATAGCAAAAGTAATTATCTCGAAGGATTCAGCAGTATTTAACCTTTTGTTTTTTCTACAATTTGATTTCGAATTTGGCTCGTAGCCCAAACGTTGGCGCTCCCAACACTGATTTGTTGTTCACCCGCCAAACGGCTTCGACCCGAAATAAGCGGAAAATATTTTCAACCCCGGCTCCAAGTTCGATGTACGGATTACTCATTTTCGAAATGCTTAGCGGGAATTCCACCACTTGCTGGTTCTTGTCGCTGATGGAACCTATCATCGTTTTTGCCGATAATACTTCGCGCAAACCGATCCGTTTAAGTAAAGGTAACCGATTAAATACGAATCCGTTGAGGTGATATTCGAGGTAAGCGTGAAGGTATTTATCGTGTACATATTCCATGTAATTCAGCAAGTTGAAATCGTATGAAAATAAACCTTGAGTTTCGTTACCCCGCGGAATATCAAGCATGGTGTACGGAAGTTTTCCAAAATACATTCCACCCTCAATCGCATAATTAAAGCCGGTTTGTCCAATTTTCAGGTATTGCTCTATCGTAGTTAAAACCTTTCCGTAGTAATTTTCTTTTCCTGAATAAAATACTTTGCCACCACCCACTGCGAAATGAATAATGGGGTAATCGGTTGTCATATAAACTCTTAAGAATTTATCGTCGATCACTTTTTCCTGCCACGAGAATCGGGTATCAACACTAAAATCCACTGCAGAAACATAATCAACTGGCAATCCGGCACGCATAAAAGGATAGAATTCTGGCGAGAAATGGCGGGTATAATTGGCGCTGATTTTATTCATCAGTCCGGGGTGCCATTCGTATTCGTAGGCGGTTGAAAGTTTTTGCTCTCGAAACAGTTCATCAAGCTCATCGCGCTTAAAGACTTGCGAAATCAGGTTGTTTTCGGTTGGCGAAAGGGCATTCTCATATAAAAACAGGATTTTCTCATTCTCGCCCGAACGCACAATCTTGTCGTCATACGAAACTTTGACCAACTGGCGGTTGATGGTTTGGAATTTATAACCAAAACCGGCAATCCCATTGATCTTTTTATTTCGGAATCCATAACCCAAACCGCCCCAAATCATGTAGCGAGTGCTTATTTCGCTACTCGTGCGGGCTCCGGCAAACAGATGCAGACCTTCTACTTTATTCTTATTTATTGTACTTGCGTAGGGGCCAAATTCAAATTTGCCCAGGTCGTAATAACCAGTCATACTCATCCGGGTAAGGTTGTCGGCAAATTTTATAGCCTTAATCTGACTAACCGAATCGATGGTGGCAGTAATCATTTTTTCGCGTGGATTGAGTTCTTCCAGACGGTGAGTTTCCCAATAATTCTGATCGCGATCTTTCGAATCTGGAAGCTTAATTGTTTCGTACCGCCCGTTTCCGTTGACCAGTTTTACGTCCTCTTCCTGATTAACCGAAACGCTGTCGATTACCGACGATTGGGTGAAGAAAAGGCTAATGGTCTTTTTCGACGGGTTATTCTTTAGCGGAACGTAGTTAAAAATTGCGTCAATCTGGTTTCTCCTGAAAAACGGAATCGAATCTTTCATCATCTGGTAGTTCCCAGTCAGTCGCATACTTTTCAGAAAGTTTAGGTTGGCGGTCGAGGCTAATGTTCCGTCGACTTCGATGAGAGAAAATTCCTTGTTCTCGGTAGTTAGAAATCCTTTGAAAGCTTTGTCTCCGGTTCTTCTGGGAATGAACTGGATTCGGTATTGTTTTATCCCATTTTGAATGGTACTGTCGGCCAGAAAATATTTATAGTAAAACCATCCGTTATCAGCCAATGGACTCACAAAATTTTGCGAAAATAGGTTGATGTAATTATCGTAGAAATTAACTTCCATGTCCAAAGCACTGGTGTAGCCTGAAATTTCGTAATCGTCTAAAACGCCAACTCCTGAAGTTTTGTCAGCCAAAACCGTTGACTTCTGCCGTGCCGGATTTCGTTGAATCTCGTTATAAACCAACTGCTCCGAAAAATAAATGGGTAAGAATCTGGAACTGTCGGCATTGGTTTTGAATACGGATTGGTCGTTCCTGAATGCTCTTGATTGCATCATTTTTGGACCCACATTATTCAAATGGTATTCCCATTTTGTGTATTTCCGGTAAGAATAGCGCGGATATTTTGCAGGATTGTTCTGCTTTTTCCGGTCGATCATCTCTTTCAATATTCGTCTGACAGGACCATCGTTGGGCAGTACAGTTACTTCCGAAATTTTTATTAGGTCGGGTTGGAGACTTACAGGTAATTCGTTAGTTGTAAATGGTTTAATGCCAAACGATTTACCCAAATACCCAACTGTTGTGAATTGGATGGAATCAACTTTGTTTTTGCTGATGAGCTGAAAAACTCCTAGAGAATCTGTTGTGGTTCCAATCGGCGTTTTCTTAAATAGTATTGTAACAAATGGAATTGGTTTGCCTGTTTCCTGATCGGTAACCTTTCCATGCACAATAGTTGGTTGCGAGAAGGCGGGGATGAAAGTAAAAAGCAGTAAAATAATTAGCTGAAATCTCACAACGAATTGGAGATCAACTAAGTTGAGTCTTCTGTACATGTTCCGTTTTCTGTTTCTGTAAAAAAGTTCAGAATAACTCGTTCATGTGGCTGGCATGTTCATAACTTATTCGAACCAAAGATCAAAATTGTCGAAAATATTGGAGAGTTGAGTGTGCCTGATTGGTTTTTTAACTAATGTTAAGTTTTCTTCATTTTCATAACTCTGAGCAATATTTTATAATCGTTTCATCTGAAACAATTGAACAAGAAAAAGGCTTATGCGTTATCTCTTATTTTTTGCAAGAATAGTAGGTTTGAGGGTCAGTATTCCTGTAATATCCTTAATTCCAATACGCTCATTACTTTAAGTAATTGATGATGAAATCGTTTTTAGGATTGAAAACCATCGGATCCCAGTGGTTTTTACGTTGCTCTGCGGTAGGCCAGGTATGCTCACGGTAAGGAACCGGGTATATAATTTTCGTACCTTTTGCCTGGTTGACAGCTGCATAAACCGATGTAGATGGACATGTAATATCGGCTAAACCGATTTCGACGACTAGTGTAGCTTTCGAATCTTTCAGGAGATGCGCTGTGTCAAAATAGGGAAGTACGCTCTTCATTTTCTTTACGTCGCCGGTTAGTTCAAAAGGTTGAGGCCAGCCACCTTTCCGTCCGGCAAGCGTCCCACCCCAATCGCACATTGCCGGAACTGTTGCTACTACTGCACTCACCCGCGGATCGAGACCGGCCGCTGCCAATGCCTGTCCACCGCCTTGGCTTTCGCCAATTACCAAGATGCGTTTTCCGTCCCATTCGGGTAGTCGGGTCAGAAAATCGAGTGTGCGGATTAACCTCAGGTACATTCCCCTGAAATAGATATTTTCTTTGCTTTCTAAACCACTGATTTGATAGTCTTTCAATTCGCCGGCTTCCAGATTGTTGTAATACTCATCAGGCTGCCCATTGAGCATTCCATGGGCGTTCAGGTCGAAACACATGGCCCCATTTCCCATTTTTGCAAATCGGATTGCTTCTTTAGGATCCGATTTACACCACGAACCTTTTACGCCAGCTGCATGAACAAGCAATACAATTGGCAGAGATTTGGGTGCAGCTTTTGTTGGGCGGGCAAAATACCCTCTGGCTGGCTTCGGCCCTGTGCAGTTTAATTCAGTATCAAAACAAACATATTGGTATTCCGGGCATTCATTCTTTCCAAATTTCACATCCAAAGTAAGTGCTGTAAGCGCTTTTTTTTCTGTATCCCAGTATTTTTTGAGGTCTTTAGGACAGGCTGTCCCTGGCCTAATTTTTTGTGGATCGACAATCAGACCGATGAGCTGCTTATTTCCTTTCATCGTTGCTTCAATCTGGAGAGAACAAGGATGTTTAATCACTCCTGTAAAAATATCGCAGGTATCTTTATAAGGAACAGAGGAAGATTTCATGAATAGTTGGTCATTGTTTTTCCAGACTTTTACTGATAACGAATCAACAGGCCCCTGACTTAAGGTATATATAAGTTCATTATTCGTTCGAACTTCTGTCTTCAATGAATCATCTGTCCTTTTATCAAAAACAGCTGATATTCTGATCATATCGCCGCTTTTATAAATGCCATTTTCGTGAGATTGCTTCAGGGTAAATATTTGCGCCTGAGTGGTATATGCAAAAATAGTCAGGCTTAAAAAAAAGATAACAGGAAGTAATCTGGTTTTCATATCAAATTGTGTTTAGATCTTTATTGAATGTAAAAATAAAACAATTCGATTATTAAAGCAATGTCATGATGTCTTCGTTCAGACAAATCTGCTGTCAGTCAGGTGTTAACAGGAAATAATATTACTCGCAAAGTAATATTATTATTCTGGTTTTTCTTCGTTATCTTCTTCCGGGAATTCGGCGGCCAGTTCTTTGTCTTCAGCCTCGTTCTCTTCATAAATTTCGATGATTGGTTCAGTAAACGACTTGCTAACCAGTCGTTTGTCGAGTGTAAGCAGAAGCGAAGGCAAAACCATTACATTAAAGAACATGGCAATAAGCAAAGTTGTCGATATCAGTATCCCAAGAGCTTGAGTTCCTCCAAATTCGGATACAATAAATACGCTGAATCCAAGAACCAGAACAATGCTGGTGTAAATCATACTGAATCCGGCCTCGCGCAAAGCATTTAAGGCCGATAGCTTAATCGCGCCATTGTTGACTTTCAGTTCGTGCCGGTAGCGCGAAAGATACTGAATGGCATTATCGACCGAAATACCGAGTGCAATACTGAATACAATAATGGTTGACGGTTTGATTGGTATGCCAGCAAAACCCATGATAGCCGCAGTAATTAGCAAAGGGATGATATTTGGAACCATCGAAACCAAGATCATCCGGAAAGAAGAGAACAAAAAGGCCATCAGAATTGAGATCAAAATAATGGCAATGATGACACTCTCAAATAAATTACGGATAAGAAAATTGGTGCCTTTGGCATATACAACACTGTTCCCGGTCACTTTTACATCGAATTTTTCTTTGTCAAATATAGAGTCAACTTGTGGTAAGATGCTGGCCATGAGTGAATCCATGTGATTGGTGCCTACGTCGGCCATCTGGTAACTTATACGGGTAATTTGCTTGGTACTGTCGACAAACGATTTCAGTAAACTGTTGCCACTTCCCTCCACATTCTGCGGAATGTAACCAAAAATGAAATTTTTCTCCATGGAACTTGGGAGCGAGTATTTGCTCGAATCGCCGTTGAAATAAGATTGGCGCGCAAATTTGAAAACTTCGATTAGTGAAAGTGGTTTCGAAAACTCTGGATGTTCGTTGATCACATTTTGAAGCTGATTGATTTTTTGCAGGTTCGAGTAAACCAATATGCCGTTTCGCTTTTTGGTGTCAACAGAGATTTCGAATGGCATTACTCCGCCAAAATTGTGTTCAAAGAATTTCAGGTCAATTAAAGTAGGGTCGTCCGACCGAAAATCATCGACCACTTTTCCTGAAGTTTTCATCATACTCAGCCCAACAAAACCTACGACAACCAATCCTCCGGCAATGCCATAAATCATATTCCGACGGTTGCTGATGAGATAAATGACTTTATCGAGTACAGCTCCAAAGAAGTTATTATCGAGATGTTTGAGGTGCTTTTTTGTTGGCGGATCGACCAAACTAAAAATGATCGGCAGTAGTGTAATAGTCAGAACATACAAAACCATGATGTTGATGGAAGTGATGACCCCGAATTCGCGCAGCATTTGGTTTGGAACCATGATAAAGGCTGCAAAACCCAATGCTGTTGCAGCGTTGGTCATTAGCGATGCAAATCCAATGCGGTGTATAACCTGCGACAATGCCCTCATTTTGTTGCCATGACTCCGGTATTCCCAGTGGTATTTGTTCAGAATATAAATGCAGTTTTCGATCACGATGATCACAATAAGCGATGGAATCACCCCTGTAAGGATCGTAATTTTATAACCAAACAGCACCATCGTTCCCATTACCCAGATAATGCTGATACCAACAATTAACAGAGAACTGAGAATAACCCGAATTGATCGGAAAAACAAAAACATGATGAATGTGGCTACTGCAATGCTGATGATGACAAAAAGGAACAACTCATGCTTAATTTTTTGCATGGTAATCGTTCGGATATAGGGCATTCCGGAGTAATGAATTTCTA
Source organism: Bacteroidota bacterium (assembly GCA_023251455.1). Taxonomy (GTDB): domain Bacteria; phylum Bacteroidota; class Bacteroidia; order Bacteroidales; family Prolixibacteraceae; genus Aquipluma. The sequence continues at coordinate 60,826 of JAHEYT010000036.1, read as the reverse complement.
CATTATTTTTAGATCGGTATGCTTCGACTGATTTTACGATGCTGTTAATAAGGGTAATTCGAATTTTGTCGTTCAACTTTTTCTTGTCGAGCGTAATGGTCATCAGGGTTGCTTTGGTCTTAGGATTATAAAGTACTCCCTCGTAAAACTTTAACCCAAGAATTTTATTCTTTAAACTGTCAACTTCGGCCTGAGTGGTAGGTTTCTGATTAACAACAGTAACAATATTAAACTGATGAGTTTCTTCGTTTTTAACCAGATCTATGGCCCGTGATATATTTAGAACCTCCTGAACCCCATCAATTTTACGAAGGTCGCTACCCAGATCGGTCCAGGCATTAAATTGCTCAAGCAGAAACAAATCAGGATTTATAGTACCTATTACAATTACATTCCCATCTTCACCAAACAGATTTTTGAACTTTTGATATTCCATCCTTGTGCTGTCTTTTTCAGGCAACATCGAATTGTTTTCATAGGATAGCGCAACATTCTGTCCTTTGTAACCCATAAAAATGGTCAAAAGTGAAAGAATTACAATTAAAAATGTACGGTGCTTAAGTATGAATCGGGAGACGTGTGTAAACATTAGCTGGGTATAATGATCTGTTTTTTAGACAGATGTTAGCGATTGATTTTAAATTGCGGGCAAAAATAGCACAATATCGGTACTTTACCAACAAGTTGAAGGCTTTAAAAAAACTGCAGGATCGTTCGTTATTAATTTTCGGGTGCAAAAGTTTCACACAACTAGATTGTCGTTCGGAACATTCCCATTGTAAATAATTTCACGATCAAGAATCGATTTGGGTAAATCTGATTATTTTTGATCCGCTTTCAAAATTAAGTATGTTTCCGAAAAATAATTATTTCCAAAAGATAGACTTGAAAAGTGATTCGCTCAGTTTAAGAAGCATCATTAACTGGATTCTCTTTTCCTTTACACTTGGGCTTTTTATTTTGGCTATTCAGGATGTTGGTTTTTCCAACTCGGATAGGACTTCTATGTTTCAAATTCATAATCGATATTTTCAGATTAGCTATTCGATTATAGGCGCATTGTATGTGATTCGCGCTATATTCTTTAAAGGAAATACAAGCGCAAAAAAAGTATATATAACGCAACTGGTTATTGGTTTATTTTTGATTCTTTTCTTCTTTCCCAGCTCCCTTTTCAATTTTGGCGATACTTTTGAATATTATCTGTATCAAACATCTGGTATTCAGATGCTGGCTTTTTTCCTGTTTTTTCTTGAGTTGTCGCGAATGGAGATTAATCTGCTTGTTAAGGTACTCAATCCGGCACAATTGTTTATGGTGAGTTTTGCCTTTATTATTTTTGCAGGCGCTATGTTTTTGATGATGCCCATGTCGACAACCATCCCGATTAGTTTCACTGATGCGCTGTTTACATCGACCAGCGCGGTATGTGTTACTGGACTGACAGTTGTTGACACAGCAACCCGTTATACTTTTCTGGGGAAGTTTATTATTCTGGCACTTATCCAGATTGGCGGAATTGGAGTGATGACGATTACCAGTTTTTTTGGGATTTTCTTCAAGGAAAAATCGTCTTTGCGCGAACAGTCGATGCTGCGCGATTACCTTAGCGAAGATAGTTTCGATGCAATCCTGAAATCGTTGATGAAAGTAGTTCTGATCACCCTTTTAATCGAAGCCATTGGAGCAGCATTAGTTTATCTGTCGCTGGAGAAAAACGCACTTGGATCGGTAAGCGACAACCTGAAATTTTCCATTTTTCATTCGGTTTCGGCATTCTGCAATGCCGGATTTTCGACGCTTACCGATAATTTATACGATGTCAGGGTACGGACAAATTACAATGTTCATTTCTGGATTGCAAACCTGATTGTTCTGGGTGGTATTGGGTTTCCGGTTTTATTGAATTTATACCAATATTGTAAAAGTCAGGTGAAATGGCTGATGGATTATTTTCAAACCCGCAGATCATATATTCACAGGGTAAACATGATTACACTAAATTCGAAAATTGTCATGTTTGCAACTTTTTTGCTTTTAGTTTTTGGTACACTTTCGTTTATGTTCTTCGAATCGGAATATACACAACAGGGAATGGATACCAAAGCCCGGTTGGTGATGTCCTATTTTCAGAGTGTTACTCCGCGAACTGCTGGTTACAATACCTTTAGCATGTTGGCCTTATCAACACCATCCATTTTAATCATGATTTTTCTGATGTGGATTGGTGCTTCGCCAGTGTCAACAGGAGGCGGGATCAAAACCAGTACCTTTGCATTGGCTATACTGAATGCTTTCCGTATTATGAGAGGCAAAAATCACATTGAGGTACACCGTTACGAAATTCATGAATATTCAGTAAATAAAGCATTTGCGATTATTACAATTTCAATTTTTACGATTATTCTTGGCTCTTTTGGTCTTTTCATTTTTGATGGGAAACATGGGATGCTCAAAATAATTTTTGAATGTTTCTCAGCTTTCGGAACTGTTGGGTTATCGCTCGACCTGACTCCAAAACTCACTGATCCATCGAAATACATCCTGATTATGCTGATGTACGTTGGCAGAATGGGAAGTATAACCCTTCTTTTATCTTTGGTAAAAGGTTTCGGGAATTCGTCGCTCTACCGATACCCAAAAGAAAATTTGATCATTACTTAATTATTTTTCTCATGAATATAGTTACAATCGGATTAGGAACCTTTGGCGCATCACTGGCAAAACTTTTAACATCATTGGGTCACGATGTGCTTGGTGTTGACAATGATCTGGGTAAAGTGGAATACTTTAAAGACACTGTTGCGAATACCATTTGTCTGGATGCAACCGATCCACATGCTTTGAAACTTTTACCCATTAAGGAAGCCGATATATTTGTTGTTTGTATTGGTGAAGATTTCGGTATTTCAATCCAAATAGCTGCCTTGCTCAAGAAATTTGGAGTCGCAAGAATAATCTGTCGCGAAAATTCATCGATACATTTAACGGTGCTGAATGCAATTGGTGTTAAAGAAACTATTAATCCGGAGTATGAATCGGCCAGAATAATTGCGCAGAAACTTCCTCTGCCTGGTATTCAAAATCTTTTCGCTATTACCGATTCGCTTAAGATCATTGAATTGTTTTTACCTTCTAATTTTCAAGGGAGAAAAATCTCGCCAGTTAATTTCAGGAAAGAGACTCATCTGAAAATTGTTGCATTAAAACGAAATTACCGGGTTATCTATTCCTCTGCAAGTGCTGCTGAAAATGATGATAAAATCGAAATTGAAATGAAGGAAAGCGATACAATAATCCTGGCAGGTGAGATGAAGGACATTAAGCGCTTTCTTAATGGATAACAAATATGTATGTAAATTTGGATTTGAATTGTTGCCAATTTTTATACTGTCGTCTTCATTTTGAACACTGATTTTATATCGTAAATACGAAAAATGAAAAGATTTTTTTACATTTTATTCTTTTTCCTTTCAAGTCAAACCATGCAGGCACAAACTACAATTATTGCCCATCGCGGCTCGTCGTTTGCTGCTCCTGAAAACACAGTTGCCGCAGCGAAACTCGCTTGGGAACAGGGTGCCGACGCTGTTGAACTGGATATTTACCTTTCGAAAGACAATCGGGTTGTTGTGATGCACGACAGCAATACAAAACGCACAACCGGACAATCGTATCCGATTTCGGAAACAAGTTCGGAGGTACTAAGAACTCTGGATGCCGGATTGTGGAAAAATGAACAGTATAAGGGAGAAAAAATTCCTTTTCTGGAAGAAATGATTGTCACAGTGCCATCGAATAAAAAGATGGTGATCGAAATCAAATGTGGAATCGAAGTTTTGCCTGTATTGCAGCAGGTTGTCAATAGTTGCGGTAAAAAAGATCGGTTGATTTTTATCGCGTTTGGTTGGGAAACGATTCTGGCCACCAAACAGTTATTCCCATCAAATGCCTGCTACTGGCTGAGTAGTTCGGCTGCCGAAGTTTCAGCAAAAATGAGCGAAGCCGCCCAAAAAGGATTGAATGGTATAAACCTGAATAATAAAATTATCGATCAGGAAATGGTTAAAAAAGCAAAGGAATTGGGACTTGAAGTGCTTTCGTGGACAGTTGATGACCCCGAAGAAGCGAAACGGCTGATTCAGTTGGGAGTAACCGGAATTACCACCAACCGTCCCGATCTGATTCGCCAATCGATCCAATAGATGGTTACTTTTGTTCGAAGATCATCTTTTTCATTCCTTCTGAAAAATAAACCTCGTATTCGCCATGTTCGTTACTGTAAATAAAGTAGACATCAATTCCCGGAAGGTTTTTTAACAGCTCCTTGCTTTTTTCGAGGCCCAAAACCATGAAGGCGGTATCCCAGGCATCGGCAGTCATGGCATCGTTGCAAACAACGGTTGCACTCAGTAAAGTATTTTTCGCCGGAAAACCTGTCTTTGGATCAATTGTGTGTCCATATTTTACGCCATTCTCAACGAAAAATTTTCGGTAATTTCCTGCCGTAGTCAGCGATTTGTTATTGAGTTCGATAATAGCCTGAAGTTCGCCTCCGGGAGTCATGTTTCCGTCGGTAGGTTTGTCAATGCCTACGCGCCAGACATTATTTTTTGCGTTGGTGCCTTTACAGTGTACTTCGCCACCAATTTCAACTAAATAATTTTTGATACCCTTATCTTCGAAAAACTGGCTCACCACATCAACCGAATAGCCTTGCGCCACAGCATTGACATCAAGTGATACTCCCGGATATTTCTTGATAACTTTCCGGCCTTCGAGTTTGACTTTGTCCATGCCAACATATTGAAGTAAACTGTCGATGTAAGTCTTGTCATGTTTGGCAATTGGTTCAGTTCCAAAACCCCAGGCACGCACAACCGGCCCAATAGTAATGTCTAAGGCACCATCGGAAATGGCACTCACCTCAGCCGATTTTTTAAATACATCAATAAACCAATCATCGGCTTCAACCGTCGGGTCGTTTTTGTTTATCCTTGAAATGATGGAGGTTGAATCGTACATCGAACATGATTTGTCAAAGGCTTTCAGGAGTGAATCGATGGCTTTGCTGTAATCTTCGTTCTTCGAATTTTCGTATGTGATATTATAGGTAGTGCCCTGAGCAAAACCAGAAATCTTAAAATACTCACTTTTTTTTGGTGGTTGACAAGCTGTAAGAAACAGAACAACAAGTAAGATTAAGCTTGGGAGTCTCATAGTGTACGAATTTCCTGATTAGTTTTCTGGAAACAAATGTAGGATTAATATACTTCTGGGGCAATAATCCAATTGATTTGCGCTTGACAACATCCGATTTGGAAATAGGTCATTTATTAAGTTAATTTTTCAAAAGGATTATCTAAATTTGAGAAAAGCAACGAATTCGTATCAGTAGAAGAAAATATGAAGGCTACCCATATCGATTACCGGCGATTAATCATACTTGCACTTCTGATCACTTTGATGGCTGTAATTGCTTCGCTAACCATCGGGCGGGATATTTATGAGTCGGGAGAGAAAAGTATGTACTCCTTTGCGATCGTAAATTTCTTTGGCTATTTGTTCTTTTTTCTGTTGATGCCCATGGAGCTGGCTTTCATCTTTTATCTTCGTACAGGGTACGACCCGCTGATGCTCAATCTGGTGGCAGTGGCAACTGCCATGGCTTCTCAATCGGTTGATTACCTGATTGGTTATTTCTTTAGCACCCGAATCATCGACCGTTTGATTGGCCGAAAGCGTTACGAAAAGGCTGAAGATGAAATTCGAAAATACGGGAATTGGGCGCTCTTTTTATCCAATCTGTTGCCACTTTCTTCACCAATCATTTCACTAGCCGCCGGAATGCTAAAATACCGGGTAAAAGATGCTCTGTTTTACAGTTTTGTCGGCATGGTTTGCCGGTATTTGATGCTGACACTGCTTTTTCAGGGATAACTTCTATTCAGGGTTATAAATAAAAGTTTTGTTTTGCTTATCGCGCCAGCCTTTCGCCAGGATAGTACCAGTGTGATCCAGGTAAACTCCGATGATATTTGGTTCTGTTAAAATGGGTTCGAATTGTTCAAAGTTTTTAGTTTTTAGAATGCCAGTTCCGGGCACTAATATATAGTAGTAGGAACCAAACTTTTGAATATTGGGTTCAAATGAACCTGTGGCATAAGAAACCAATACTGAATGTATTTTTCTGAAAGACTTGCCCTGATCAGCAGACGAGAAGAAATTTGCAGGAGTTGTGTAATCAGAAACAATAATCTCTTGTTTTTCTGTCACAAATAAATTTCCCAGATATTTTGGAGATTCAAAAGAGGTCCAGTTTTTGCCATTATCTTCAGACTTCATCAATAACTGGGTTATTCCTGAAATCGACAGGAGAGAGCCATCTTTAAGCCTGTTTATCGCAACAATGTAATCATTCTTATCATTTCCATTTGCCGGATTGATCCACGTCTTTCCCCCATCGCTCGAATGCCATAACCCGCTGTAATACCCTGTCGCCCAAAGATCGCCATCATTGGTTATCCAGAAGTTGAAATAATTCGATAGGTTGGGAATCGGGTTGGTACATTTTATCCACGAAAGTCCATGGTCGGTACTTTTATATAATTCACCATTATAGGTTCCGATATAAATTATCCCATTTTTATCAATTTCAATTGCCCTTGCTGATTGTATTTTTTGTTGATTGATTTGCTGCCAATCCAGAAAGTTTGTTCCGCGTTTATAAATACCTCCGGAAGAAATCATCCAGCTTATGTGATTTACAGTATCCGCAGCCAGATCAATCAGATTCGACAACGGATAAATATCGACTTCGTTCCAGGCATTTCTAAGTATTCCATGTGCTGTTATAGTTGCTTCAGGGAGTAAATTGCCATCAGGACTGGTAACTCTGGCAGTGACGATTTGTGTAAACGAACCGGTACCCAATTTCCATCGGGTTGCGGCCTTTCCGTCTTTTCGGGTCTTAACCTGTTGTTGATCGACTGATCCTCCTCCCTTTTGGACTTTAAATTCGACAGTAAAACCACTAATGTCCTGGGGTGATTTGTAATTATAAATTGAGACGTAAATACTATCGTTCAAGTATTCACCACCCATTGAAGTTTGGTTGGTATTTTGGTAGCTAACATTATAATTGACAAGTGTTTCAATTGATGGATCGTTGTAGTTATTACATGCACTGATTCCAAGGATTAAAAGCAAGAACAGAGGTATTTTAACCCATTCCACCAGTGAAATATTTCGTCTGTATTTGGTAGTTAACTGTTTCATTTGATTTAGATTAGGTGGTTAGTGGGCAATAGGTATTTGTAATCCAAACTGTAGGGCGATGGTTCCATTTTTTATCGAACGATCATCGTTCGTGTATGAAGTTGTATTTTCTTCCGGATCTTTTATGATTGGCGAAAAGCTACCTGAGTAGACGATTCCAAGATCAAATTTTAGATTCTTTCTGAACGGAAACTGAAATCCCATGCCTGTTTGGTAACCAAAGTCAACATCTTTAAAATAGCCTTCAACTGCATCGTTGATGTTTATTTTCTCAACGGTATAACTTGACGAACTTATGTATTTTCTGATGGCAGTTCCGTGGCATAAAGCATTGATATTAAATCCGGTATATACACCAAAGTCAAAGTAGAACGTAACCGGATCTCCGAACGAGAATTTGAAATTTAACGGAATAGTCAGATAATCTAGGTCAGTTTTTGAATCAATGCTATTCCTTTTGTATTTGCTGTCAGATGCAAATCTATGGTAATAGAGGCTGCTGTCTGAAAGTGCATATCCTTTCCGCTCGAAAAGAATACCGGTTTGAAGTGATACAGTATTGTCAAGCCGGTAGTCGAAAGCTAATCCGGTGGTGGAACCCATATTAGTTGAATAATTACCAGGTTTTGATGACGAAGAATTCCATCCGAATAGAATACCCACAACTGGTCTGACGTAGCACCTTGTTTTTGAGCTATCCTGAGTGTTTGTTTTGTAGTCTTCAATACTTTCGTTTCTGGTTTTTGGGGTGTATTTTATCCCAAAGCCAAGTTCGCTGCTTCCATTTTTTCCTTTCAGACTTTCAATAAATACCTTTTGCCCGGTTGCTATTCTACCTGTAACGAAAAGTCGAACATCTTTGGTAATAGGATAAGAAAGATCGGCCGAAAACAGATAACCCCAATCGTGCGTTGGCGGATAAATTCTTCGATCTTCCTTTTCTGCCGCATCTCTTTCTGCATTAGTTAGGTCATCATTCAGTAAAACTGAATAAAACATTCCACAGCCAATTCCTAATTGTAATCGAGTAGGTGTTTTATACTTGATTAACAATGGGAAACGCAAAAAAGAAAAGTCAAATTTATTGGGTTCATAAACAGGCTGCCAGATTGAAGAAGATGAATAATAATGCATTACGTCATTGTAATAAATTGGGTATGTTGGTTGGCTCCTGTAAGATTTCATTTCGTAGTAATGCGCCGTATAACCAACTTCTGTCAGAAGGGAGAATGATCGATTCAGGCTGTATTCAGCGAATAATGCGGCAGTTGGTCCTGCTTTAGATACCCACTTATTGGTTGTTAGGTTTCCATGAAAATTAGAGAAGTTGATACCAGTGTATTCACCGAAAGAAAGTTTTTGTGCAAGGGATGTTGTTGATGTTAAGGTAAGCATTACACCTATGCAAAGGATTAGGTTGAACGTCTTCATTGCTGGTTTTTTGTTGGTAGATGCGTGAAGTTGTAAAAGGGTTGCGTTATGTTGAAAATAATACTAAATATAAAACAAAAACTCCGGAAAGCCTTCTGAAAAGAGGATTTTCCGGAGTTTGTATATTTAGTTTACTGACGGGGTGACTCAAAGTCACCCCGTCAGTAGCAACGTTTTAATTCTTTTACAGCAAATCAGCTTCCAGCAACAATTCTTCCATTTCAAGCTGAACATTGATGGCTTCGTTGCGGGCTTTTTCGGCAAAGTCTTCGCCATCCGAAGCATAAATAATCTGGCGCGATGAGTTGACCAACAGACCGCACATGTCGTTCATGCCGTATTTGGCTACTTCTTCAAGGCTTCCGCCTTGCGCACCAACTCCCGGAACCAACAGAAAATGATCGGGAACCAGTTCGCGTATTTCTTCCAGTTTTTCAGCTTTGGTGGCGCCAACTACATACATCATGTTGTCAGTAGTTCCCCAGGTTTGAGAGGTTTTCAGCACGGTTTCAAAAAGCTGTTCGCCGGTTTCTGCATTCTTCAGGTACTGAAAATCGGCTGCTCCTTTGTTCGATGTCAAGGCCAAAACAATTACCCAACGATCAAGGTAAGTCATGAAGGGTTTGATGGAATCTTCGCCCATGTATGGAGCAACGGTTACCGCATCAAAATCCATGTGGTCGAAAAATGCGCGGGCGTATAAATTCGAGGTATTTCCAATATCGCCGCGTTTAGCATCAGCAATAATAAATTGCTCCGGATATTTTTCACGGATATAACGTACAGTCTTTTCCAAACTGATCCAGCCTGCAACTCCCTGACTTTCGTAAAAGGCGAGGTTTGGTTTATATGCTACACACAAATCTTGTGTGGCATCGATAATTTCTTTGTTGAATGCAAAAATCGGGTCGCTGGTTTCGTTCAGGAAACGAGGGATTTTCAGAATATCGGTATCTAATCCAACGCACAAAAAGCTGCGCTTCAGCTTAATCTGTTCAAAAAGTTGTTCTTTGTTCATGATATTTTTGTTTAGTGAGCGGGTGACTTCAAGTCACCCGCTCACTAGTTATTAAATTTCCGCTTCTTTCAGTCGTTCTGCATTTTCTTCAACCTGCAGTTTGTCTATGATTTCGTCCAGATCACCGCCAACAACAGCCTGCAAATTATAAATGGTCAGGTTGATACGGTGGTCGGTAATTCGGCCTTGTGGCCAGTTGTAGGTGCGGATTTTAGCCGAACGGTCGCCGGTTGAAACCATGGTTTTACGCTTCGAAGCAATCGCATCAAGGTATTTCTGGTGTTCCTGATTGTAAATACGGGTACGCAACTCGATCATCGCTTTTGCCAGATTCTTGATCTGCGATTTCTGGTCCTGACAAGTCACCACGATTCCGGTTGGAATATGAGTCAAACGAATAGCCGAATAGGTAGTATTTACCGACTGTCCGCCAGGTCCCGAAGAACAGTAGGTGTCTTTCCTTATGTCGCTGTCGCGCAGGTCAATGTCGAATTCTTCGGCTTCAGGCAAAACAGCCACGGTGGCGGCCGATGTATGCACACGTCCTTGCGTTTCGGTTTGAGGTACACGCTGTACACGGTGAACGCCCGATTCGTATTTCATTACACCATAAACACCTTCGCCAGTGATAGTGGCTACAATTTCCTTAAAACCTCCGGAAGTGCCTTCGCTGGTATTGGTAATTTCCAATCTCCAGCCGCGGCGTTCACAGAATTTAGAGTACATGCGGAATAAATCGCCTGCAAAAATACTGGCTTCGTCACCGCCGGTACCGGCACGGATTTCGAGAATTGCATTTTTGCCGTCTTCCGGATCAGCCGGAATCAGCAGTAATTTGATATTTTGTTCTTTTTCAGGAATCAATGCTTCAGAAGCTTCAACTTCTTCACGCGCCATTTCGCGGATATCCTCGTCGGTTTCTTCGGCCAACATTTGTTTGCCCGACTCGATGTTGTCGATCGTTGCTTTGTAATCTTTGAACGCATTGGTCAGCAACTCCAGGCGTTTGTATTCCTGATTGAGTTTGACGTAGCGTTTCATGTCGCTCATCACCGACGGATCGGTAATTTGTGAGCCAACTTCTTCGAACCGATATCTGATCGATTCGTATTTTTCCATTAATGAATAGTCTGCCATATTGAAATGATGATAGATTTTGAATGAATAATATTAGTACAATGCCTGGGTATTCCGCAGGGCGTAGCTAATATTCGAATTCGCCAAACTGCGACTTGATGGTAAGTTTTTTGCCTTCAGCGGCCTCAACGCGCCCAACGATGCGGGCTTCGATGTTGTATTTTTCAGAAATAGCGATCACCTCGGCTGCAAATTCAGGAGCGAGATAAACCTCGAAACGGTGACCCATGTTGAAAACCTTGTACATTTCCTGCCATTTGGTTCCCGATTCTTCCTGAATCATCTGGAACAGCGGCGGAACATCGAACAGATTGTCTTTGATCACATGAACGTTATCGACAAAATGCAGTACTTTGGTCTGAGCGCCGCCCGAACAATGGATCATTCCGTGAATATTTTTCCGGAGCGCTTCCAATAAATCTTTCACCACCGGTGCATAGGTGCGGGTAGGAGAGAGTACCAGTTTCCCGGCATCCAAACCAACTCCGGCGATAGCTTCGGTCAGCTTTTTATTTCCTGAATAAATAAGTTCAGCCGGTACTTCTGGATCGAAACTTTCAGGATATTTTTGAGCCAGGTAATTGGCAAAAACGTCGTGACGGGCCGAAGTCAGGCCATTGCTGCCCATGCCGCCGTTGTATTCTTTTTCGTAAGTAGCTTGTCCGAATGAGGCCAAGCCAACAATCACATCGCCTGCCTGAATGTTATCCGCTGAAATCACATCTTCGCGTTTCATGCGGCAAGTGACAGTAGAATCGACGATAATGGTGCGCACCACATCGCCTAAATCGGCAGTTTCGCCGCCGGTAGGGTAAATGTTTACGCCCATTTCTCGCAATTCGGCGCACAGTTCTTCGGTTCCGTTAATGATGGCTGCGATCACTTCGCCCGGAATGCGGTTTTTGTTGCGGCCAATGGTCGACGATAACAAAATGTTATCAGTTGCGCCCACGCAAAGCAAATCGTCGAGATTCATGATAATGGCATCCTGCGCAATGCCTTTCCATACCGAAATGTCACCGGTTTCTTTCCAGTAGAGGTACGCCAGCGACGATTTGGTGCCAGCGCCATCGGCGTGCATAATGTTGCACCAGGCAGCATCGCCCCCCAAAATATCGGGGATGACCTTGCAAAAAGCCTTTGGATACAAGCCTTTGTCGATGTTTTTGATGGCATTGTGCACGTCTTCCTTCGAAGCCGAAACACCACGCGCCATATATCGGTTATCTGCTGACATATACTCTGAATTACCTTATCCGTTAAAGTGCGGCAAAGTTAATATTTTTGGGGAAATATTTTGGTGGGGTGTTTATAGACCTGACAGGTTTAAATATTCAACACCTTCCGGATTGGCTTTCCTTTGCGTTTTGCTTTCCCCCAGTTTCGCTGCAGGTGATAAACAGTGACCTCTATTGGAGTTTTAAAATGCCCGACAACCCCAATCAATTTATATTTAGCTATAAAACAGAAATTTGCATCGCTATTTAGAAGTATTCTAAACAATTAATTTATATGGTTGTTAGCAACTTTAACCAATTCAAATATTACTCATTTAAAACTTTAAAACTATGAAAGCAAGAATTTTAGCAGTGATTGTTTTACTGGTAGTTGTATTCAGTACCGGTAGTATTGCTCAGAACCGCACGTTTAAAGACGGATCGGCGTGGACTGTATCTTTTATCCAGGTGAAAAATGGTCAGGGAGTAGATTATCTGAATAGTTTAAAAACTACGTGGAAAGCGGTTCAGGACGAGGCGATTAAACAAGGATTAATTGTTTCGTATAAAATTCTTGAAGGAACAGCATCGAACCCAGATGATTGGCAGATTATGCTGTTGGTGGAGTATAAGAATCTGGCAAGTATGGAAGGTAATGATGATAAGTGGGACGCCATTTCAGCTTAAGTTGTTGGCAGTGAGGAAGATCAAAAGAAACTCCGTGAGGCCCGTGTGAATATGCGCACGATGTACGGCACAAAACTGATGCGGGAAGTGGTCTATAAATAAAGCCTGATATACTAGACCTGTGTAAATTTACCTGACTTGCACAATGCAGGTCAGGTAAATCATTTTAAGAAAGTTAACCTCAAAGCAGGTTATATATTTATTCGTGGAAATCGTTGCTCAGCACCCTGAATTCCGTTCGGCGGTCGAGCATTTTGGCTATTTCCTGCTGTTCGGGCGTGAGTTTCAATATAAACGCTTCGTTTAGCTCATCACCTTTTTTTAGGAAGTCGTATTGTTTGGCAATGGTTTTGGTAACCTGTTTCGGCCAGGTTTCGCCATATCCTTTTGCAACAAGCCGTCCGGTAGAAATCCCCTTCGAAATCAGGTAATCGACTACCGATTGAGCGCGTTTTTGCGACAAATCGGAGTTGAACTGGTCGCTGCCCACAAAGTCGGTGTGCGCCATCAGTTCTATTTTTATGGTCGGGTTCAATACTAGCAATTGAACTACCGAATCGAGTGCCACCTTCGATTCTTCGGTGATTTGGTAGCTTCCTGTGGCGTAATTTATGTTGTTCACTTTAATTGGCTCGTCGGTTGGCGAGAGTTTGAACAGGAAGCGAAAATCTTTGCTGTCGGTTAATCCGATGGTTGTCAGACGTGCTTTATCGTTCAGGTATCCGTCTTTAAAAGCGGCGAATACATATTCGGTTTCAGGCTTTAATTTATATTGAAAACGGCCTCCGTTGGCTCGTACTTTCAGGTTTGTACCGTCAGTTCCGATAATTCGAACCATGGCTCCGTCGATTTTCTGGTCGGTTTCTTTGTTGAATATTTCGCCGGAAGCATTAAATACTTTCGGCGGAAGGTAGAACGAATAAATATCGTCGCTTTTTGAGCCTTTGCGGTTTGAAGAGAATAAACCTTTTTCGACTTCGCCCTTGATGAATGTAATTCCAAAATCGTCGCCCGGAGAGTTAACTGGCGCTCTCATGTTTTCGATCTTCCACTTTTTATCTTCGCCTTTTACAGCTTTAAAAATGTCGAGTCCGCCAATTCCGGGATGATAGTTTGATGAAAAGAACATATCGCCATTTTCGCGGATATGAGGAAACATTTCATCGCCAGGAGTGTTGATTTCAGGACCCAGGTTAACAGGTTTGTCGAAAGCGTTGCCTTTGCCTTGGGCCATCCAAATGTCTTTGCCACCATAGCCACCGGAACGGTCCGACACAAAATAAAGAGTAGTGCCATCGGCGCTCAACGACGGATGTGCCGCGATCAGGCTGTCGCCAACCAGTTCGAGCAAGGTAGGTTCAGACCATTCGCCTCTTGACTGGTTGGCCACCAGCAATTCGGAGCCCATATCTTTCGATTTGTCATACCTGGCGCGGGTAAAAATCATTAAATCGCCTCTGCCAGATAGTGTTGCAGCACCTTCGTCGCTAGCAGTGTTGATGATCAGGTTTTCGTCGAGAAGCTTGGGTGCTTCCCACTTTTGTTTCTGGATTTCGAATTTACTGGTGAATAAATCGGCAAAACGAGTGCCAGTGATGTAGCTCTTTCGTTTACCGCCAGTTGTAGCTTCGCGGGTAGAAGTTAGAATAACCTCGTTGTCGCGTCCGCCAACAAATACGGGGCAATAATCATTATCTTTTGAATTCAATTCCTTAACGACATTGACCATATACCTGTTTGGTTTATCGAGCCATTCGGTAGCCACTTTACTCGCTTCCAGTCCGTTTTTGGCATATTGGTCATCGGGTTTTACTCCCAGGTAAGTTTGATACCACACGATTGCATCTTCATATTTCTGTGTTCCCTTCAGGCAGTCGGCATAGTGAAGCATGCACATTGGATCGTTGTTCTTTTGCTTGATGGCATTTTTATACCAAACGGAAGCCTTGGCAAAATCGCTTAAATGATAATATGATTCGGCAACGTGGAAAGCAATATCTGCTTTTTCCTTTCTTAGTTTTTGGCTACGGTAAGCCTTCCTGTATTTCTCAATTGAATGATAATATTCTCCAATTTCGTATGATTTAGCCGCCGTGTTCAGGTATTTGTGGGCTGAGCAAGAGCCTAGAAAAATGACCAGAAGGATGAGCAATATTTTGTGGAAGGCCGGGTTCTTCATCTGATATTAAACGTTTGGCGGTAAAAGTAACCAATTTAAATCCATTCTGAAACGAACATATTTGCAGAATACACAAACACCGATAAAATGTTCGTATATGAGTTCCATACGACCGCTAAAAAACAAATTATTTACGTATGAAAAAACGAAAAATGTTTATTTAAAGTATTCCGGGGAAGAATAATTATTTGATTGTTGAGATTTGATTTGTCAGGATTTCAAAAAAAAGGCTTCCGAAGTGAACCGGAAGCCTTGATATGCATTATTCAGTGAATAAAAACTATCGTACAAATAGTAATTCTCTGTATTTTGGAAGTGGCCACAATTTGTTGTCAACAATCAATTCAAGTTTGTCGATGTGGTAACGAATGTCATCCAGATAAGGTCTAACAGTGCCTTCATAAGCATATGCTTTTGCTTTTTCTGATTCAATTTCGTTAGCGACTTTACGAGCTTCGATCATTTCTTTCACTTTAGCTTTAATTGATGAAACGTGTCCGCCAATTTCTCTGATCAGTTCAATACGACCTTCAGCAAGCGATTTGTATTCTTCTTCACTGAAAACAAGTTTCAGATTCTTAACGTTTTCAAGTAACGTAGTCTGATACTCGATAGCTGTAGGAACAATGTGGTTGATAGCTAAGTCACCCAAAACACGGGCTTCGATCTGTATCTTTTTAGTGTATTTTTCAAGTTCAACTTCGATACGGCCTTCGATTTCGCGTTCACTTAAAACACCCATTTTGCCATACATTTCAACTACACGCTTGTCGTGTAATGATTCCAATGCAGTTGGAACGCTGGTAATGTTAGTTAAACCGCGTTTTGCAGCTTCAACTTTCCATTCATCGCTGTAACCATTGCCATCGAAACGGATTGCTTTTGATTCGATGATCAGTCTTTTCAATACCTGGAAGATCGCTTCGTCTTTTTTAACACCAGCTTCAATCAAAACATCAACATCAACTTTGAATTTGGCAAGCTGATCGGCAACAGCGGTATTTAAAGCAATCATAGCCGAAGCACAGTTTGCTGAAGAACCTACGGCACGGAATTCGAAACGGTTTCCGGTGAATGCAAATGGTGAAGTACGGTTACGGTCGGTATTGTCCAAAATAATTTCAGGAATACGACCGATGTTTAATTTCAATGCAGTTTTTTCGTCCGGAGTCATTTTGCGATCAACAACGGCTTCTTCCATCATGTCTAACATCTTTGAAATTTCAGTTCCAAGGAAAGCTGAAATGATTGCTGGAGGAGCTTCGTTAGCGCCCAAACGGTGTGTGTTTGGAGCAGTTAGAATGCTGGCGCGTAACATATCCTGATTTACATGCAATGCTTTCATGGTATTGATTACGAAAGTAAGGAACTGCAGGTTTGATTTTGGATTTTTTCCCGGAGAATATAAGTTTACACCAGTATCGGTAGCAAGTGACCAGTTGTTATGTTTTCCTGATCCGTTGATGCCAGCGAATGGTTTTTCGTGGAAAAGAATAGCAAAGTTATGACGACGAGCGATTTTTTTCATTAAATCCATGATCATCTGGTTGTGATCATTAGCCAAGTTCAATTCTTCGTAGATTGGAGCAAGTTCGAACTGGTTTGGTGCAACCTCATTGTGACGGGTTTTTACCGGAATACCTAATTTGAAAGCTTCATTTTCCAAGTCTTCCATGAAACGGAAAACGCGTGTTGGAATTGAACTGAAATAATGGTCATCCAACTGCTGATCTTTCGAAGCTGAGTGTCCCATCAAAGTACGTCCGGTCAACATCAAGTCGGGACGAGCCATAAATAAAGCTTCATCAACCAGGAAGTATTCTTGTTCCCATCCAAGCTGAGCATTCACTTTGGTCACATTTTTATCGAACAGCTGGCAAACTTCAGTTGCAGCTTTATCAACAGCAGCAATTGCCCTTAATAAAGGTGTTTTATAATCGAGAGCTTCGCCTGTATATGAAATGAAGATCGTTGGAATAGTCAATGTATTGTCAACAATGAAAGCTGGAGAAGATGGATCCCATGCAGTATAACCGCGGGCTTCGAATGTTTGACGGATACCTCCACTTGGGAAAGATGAAGCATCTGGTTCCTGTTGCGCTAACATCGATCCTGATAAAGATTCTACTACAGTGCTGTTCTCTCCATGTACGATAAATGCATCATGTTTTTCTGCGGTACCATCAGTCAATGGGTGGAACCAGTGGGTAATGTGTGTTGCTCCGTTTTCCAAAGCCCATGATTTCATTCCCTGAGCAACCTGGTCAGCCATTTTGCGGTCAACCGGAGTGCCATGGTCAATAGCGTCAATTACCGCTTTGAAAGCTTCCTTCGAAAGGTATTTCTTCATTTTCGGACGATCGAAAACATTCATTCCGTAAAAATCAGAAACCAGATTTTCTTCGCGTTTTACTTCGATTGGTTTTCTGGTAAGAACTTCTTCAAGAGCTCTAAATCTAAACTGTGCCATAACTTAAAAATTTTAAAAGTTTATATTTTGTTTTTATCGAATGCTTGTTGCAATAAACCCATAGCAAAAATATATAAAAAATGAAATAGAGGTATTAAAAAATAGGTAAAAGCTAAAAAATTTACAATTATTTCAGAAAAACAATTGAAATATTTAGGGTTAATTAAAAAATAGACAGCGATTATTGAAAATGTCAAAAAAGTGTGAACTTATAATTGTCCTCATTTGTTGTGGCATTTCTTTAAAATCCGACATCAGTATTTGCAAACAAAAAAGCGCAGAACTCTCGTTCCACGCTTTCCCTTTTTTCTTATTTCTTGATTTTTATATTACCACGTTCACGATTTTATTCGGAACAACAATTACCTTTTTAGGAGTTTTGCCTTCGAGCCATTTGATTGACGTTTCGTGAGCCAAAACTGCTTTTTCAACTTCGGCAACCGGTGTTCCTGTCGGAAATTCGAGTTTGAAACGAACTTTTCCATTGAACGAAACCGGGTATTCAAATACGTCTTCGGTCAGCATCGCCGGGTCAACTTCGGGCCAGGGAGCATAAGCCAGCGTTTCTGCGTTTCCATACAATTGCCACAATTCTTCGGCAAGGTGAGGAGCGTATGGCGACAGAATCTTGGCAAATGTTTCAGCAGTTTGTTTGCTTACTTTTCCTTTTTTCATTGCCAGATTATTGAAAATCATCAGAGCCGAAATTCCGGTATTGAATTTCATGTTTTCAATGTCGAAAGCCACTTTGCTGATGGTCTGGTGCAACAGTTTCAAGGTTTCCTTGTCATCGGCTTCGTCCACAATATTCTCTTGAGTTCCGAAGAAGCGGGCTGCACGATTCAGAAATCCGAAAACTCCCTTCACTCCATTTTCGGCCCAAGGTTTGGTATCGTCGAGCGGTCCCATGAACATTTCGTACAGACGAAGCGAGTCGGCACCAAACTTGGCGACAACGTCATCAGGATTCACAACGTTTTTCAACGATTTCGACATTTTGGCCACAATCTGGCTCAGTTCCTCGCCGGTTTCGGTATGGAAATATTTACCGTCTTTTTCTTCAACTAAGTCGCTGGCAACTTTAGCTCCGGTAGCTGTTTGATAGGCAAAAGCCAGGATCATTCCCTGGTTAAACAACTTCTGGAAAGGTTCCGAGGTTGAAACAATGCCCAAATCGAACAATACTTTATGCCAGAAGCGGCTATATAATAAATGTAATACTGCATGTTCGGCGCCGCCCACGTACAAATCAACCGGCATCCAGTAGTTTTCGAGCTTTTTATCGAAGATCGATTCGTCGTTTTTCGGATCAATGTAGCGCAAATAATACCAGCACGAGCCAGCCCATTGAGGCATGGTGTTGGTTTCGCGGCGGCCTTTGCGGCCATTTTTGTCGGTTACATACAACCAGTCGGTTGCGTTGGCCAATGGCGATTCGCCACCTTCGCCCGGTTCGTATTTTTCCATCGCCGGAAGTTCAACCGGAAGGTTATCTTCTACCAAAGTCACTTCGCCATCTTCCCAGTGAATCACCGGAAATGGCTCTCCCCAATAACGCTGACGGCTAAATAACCAGTCGCGCAATCTGAAATTGATAGTGGCTTTCCCGATCCCTTCTTTACCCAACCATTCAACAACTTTGGCAATTCCTTCTTTTTTATTCAGGCCATTCAGGTCGAGACCTATTGCCGGATTGGCAGAATTGATGTATGCTCCGTCTTCGGTCCAGCAAGCTTTGCCCGTCAGCACTTTGGCGCGGGTTTCCTCATCAACATTTTTTGGATCAAGAATGCAAACAATCGGAATATTGAATTTCTGAGCGAACTCAAAGTCGCGGGTGTCGTGCGCCGGAACAGCCATGATGGCGCCGGTTCCGTAGCCCATCAGTACATAATCGGCCACCCATACAGGGATTGGCTGACCAGTAATCGGGTTAATGGCATTGCTTCCGGTGAAAACCCCGGTTTTATCTTTGGCCAGTTCAGTACGATCTAAATCAGATTTTAGTGAAGCTGCCAGTAAATATTTATTTACCTCTTCAGCATTTTCGGGAGTTACCAAGCTGTTGAGCATCGGATGTTCAGGACAAACAACCATATAAGTTGCTCCGAATAAAGTATCAGGTCGGGTAGTGTAAACACGAAGTTTTTCACCAGTACCTTCAATCGCAAAATCAACTTCGGCACCGGTCGATTTACCGATCCAGTTTTTCTGCATGTCTTTCACACCTTCCGGCCAATCCAGATCATCCAATCCTTCGAGCAAGCGTTCGGCATAATGTGGAATCCGGAGCAACCATTGTTTCAGGTTTTTGCGGGTTACCTGGTTGCCGCATTTTTCGTGCGAGCCGTCGGTCAACACTTCTTCGTTGGCACAAACCGTTTTGCACGACTGGCACCACCATACCTGTGCGTTGTCGTAATAAGCCAGTCGCTTTTCACCGATGTACTGGTTGATGGCCGTTTGTCCCTGTGCCTGAATATCGGCAGGAACGGGCAGTTCGCTGATTGGGCGGCCTTTCCCCATTTCAGGATCGAACCAGCAATTGTACAATTTGGTGAAAATCCACTGTGTCCAGCGGAAATATTTGGGGTCGGTGGTATTGATTTCGCGGTCCCAGTCGTAGCTCAAACCCAGTGATTTGATCTGGCGGCGGAAATTGTCGCAGTTTTTATTGGTGGTAACCGCTGGATGAGTTCCGGTTTGAATGGCATACTGCTCGGCTGGTAAACCAAACGCGTCCCATCCCATCGGGTGTAACACGTTGAAGCCCTTCATGCGTTTGTAGCGACACATGATATCGGTAGCTGTGTAACCTTCCGGATGGCCTACATGCAAGCCCGCTCCTGAAGTGTACGTAAACATATCGAGCACGTAATATTTGGGTTTCGAAAAATCGTTTTCAGTTTTGAACGTCTGGTGTTCTTCCCAGTATTGCTGCCATTTCGGCTCAATTTCGGAGAAATTATATTCCATTTTTATGTGATTGATAAAGGTTTCTGATAATGAGCCGCAAAGATAACAAGAAAGTTGCAAGTTAAAAGGCAGGGTTTGTGGAAATGTGAACGATCAAATCACAGGGTTGCGTTTTTATGGTTTCAATCACAGGATACCCTTGCACTCCATTCTGTGCTGCTACATATCGGCCCTTCGGCCCTTTGGCCCAATTTGCAAACTTTGAATATGGGAAATGGGCAACGCCCCAACATGTAAAAGCATAGTCCCAAATAAAATGGAGGGCTATGAATTGGTAAAAGGATGAACTTTTCGCCCCGATTTCACGTTCAACCATCGAAACAATTTAAAAAACAAAAGCTATGAAATTTGTCGTAACAGGTTCATTGGGAAACATCAGCAAACCTCTTGCTGAAAAATTGGTTGCTGCCGGACACAGCGTGACTGTAGTGAGCAGCAAAGCTGACAAAACTGCGCAAATAGAAGCATTGGGCGCCAAGGCGGCTATTGGTTCGGTTGAAGATGTTGCATTCCTGACTAAAACTTTTACTGGCGCAGATGCCGTTTACACGATGGTGCCGCCCCACTTTGGCGCCGCCAACTGGAAAAAATACATTGCTGATATTGGAGAAAACTATGCAGAAGCGATACATGGTGCGGGGGTGAAAAATGTGGTCAACCTGAGCAGCATTGGCGCTCATATGCCCGAAGGTTGCGGACCGGTGAGCGGGCTGTATTTTGTTGAAAAATCGCTTAATGCACTGGATGGGGTGAACGTAAAACATCTTCGTCCGGGATTTTTCTATGGCAATTTTTTGGCCAATGCCGGAATGGCTAAACACATGGGAATTATTGGTGGTAATTATGGCGAAGGCGCGTCTCTGATTATTGTTCATCCTGTAGATATTGCCGAAGTGGCTGCTGAAGAATTGCTGGGATTAAAGTTTAAAGGTAAAAGCGTCCGTTACATTGCCAGCGATGAAAAAACAACGCACGAAATTGCAGCAATTCTGGGAAAAGCTATTGGAAAACCTGAACTTCCTTGGGTAAATTTTAAGGATGAGGATACCTTGGCGGGCATGTTGCAGGCAGGATTACCCGAAGAAATCGCTAAAAATTTTGCCGAAATGGGAGTTGCCATGCGCAGCGGCGAGATGGCTTCGGACTATTTGAAGAATAAACCAACCGAATTTGGGAAAACTAAATTCGAAGCTTTTGCTCCGGTATTTGCTGCGGTTTACGCACAGTCCTGATTTGTTGGTCCGTTATTCAGCGGGTGACTTTAAGTCACCCGCTGACTTTTCAAAATAAACAAGAAACGCTCCGAAGAAGGAGCGTTTCTTGTTTATTTTCTATATACATAGTGATGGAGTGACTCAAAGTTGCCCCGTCACTAGACTTAGTTATTTCTTTTCTGATCCATCCCACTGCACTAATTTGGAAGGATAGAAGTTAATGTTCATCGCTTTCATCCTTTCGCCATGATTCACCAAACGAACTTTGTATTCATCCCAATTCCGTAATTCCGCGGGCGTCCAGCCAATTTCGGCATAACCCAACAGACGAGGGAAAATCAGGTATTCGGCTTCCTGACGTGCTCCAACAGTCTCTGACCAAAGCGGAGCTTCAATTCCGATGATATTCTCTTTCTTAATTTCAGGAACCAGATTGGCCGGATCCCAATTGTAAGCTTTGTCAACTTCGATGTAAGCTGCCCAATGCAATCCGTATGTGCTGGTAGAGTCGTACTGCATGTCGAGATAGGCATTTTTTGCAGGCGCCATAAGAACTTTTGCTCCCTGTGCCACACCTTTAATTGCATTTTCGGCCTTAGCCCAATATTGTACAACTGTATTAGGTTTTAAAGTTGACAATGCAACTTCGTCCCAGGCCAAAACCTTTTTCCCGTGGGCAATTACCATGTCCTGAACCCGGTTCATAAAAGGAATGTAATCTTCGATTTTGGTTGCATGCGATTCGTCGCCACCAATATGCAAATATTCGCCTGGCGTTAAAGCTGCCAGTTCGCGGATCACATCGTCAATAAATTTGTAAGTAACTTCTTTGTTGGTGCATAATGTGCTGAATCCAACTTCGGTGCCGGTGTACAATTCAGGTGCTTTCCCACTGCAATTTAATTCAGGATATGAAGCCAAAGCAGCATTGGTGTGTCCCGGCATGTCGATTTCAGGAATAATGGTGACGAAACGATCCTGAGCATATTTTACGATATCTGAATATTGTTCCTGAGTATAAAATCCGCCTTCGCCGCCACCTACTTCAGTTTTACCTCCATGAGCGGTCAGGTTTGGCCACGATTTGATTTCTATTCTCCAGCCCTGATCGTCGGATAAATGCAGATGCAGTACATTCATTTTGTAATATGACAACTGATCGATGTAGTTTTTCACATCGTCAACACCAAAGAAATGACGGGCCACGTCGAGCATCGAACCACGGTAACCATAAGCCGGAAAATCGCGGATTGTTCCGGTTGCTATTTTCCAGGGGCCTTTTTGTTTCGATGTCATTTCAATTTGTGATGGGAAGAGCTGACGGATGGTTTGAATGCCATAAAATAAACCAGCTGGTTTGTTTGCTGCCAAACTGACCAATTTGTCAGTGATGGTTAATTGATAACCTTCGTCGCCCAATTCTGAATCACTGCCTGAAAGTGACAGAAAAATATTTCCTGGTGTCGGAGCTTCACTGGTCGTTTTAACTTCAATGCCTAATCCGGTCGATGGATTTAGCTTGTCGGCCAGATATTGGCCAATTTGTTTCAATTCAGTCGATTCGCCCAAAACGTAAATGTCTGTTTGGTCGGTCAAATCAAATTCTCCTCCTTCAGGAACCACTGAAACAGGTTTAGGAATCATGTTTTCTTTTGAAAGATCGGTTGGTTTACATGCCATTTGACTGAAAATCACAGTTAAAAGGAGTCCGCCGAAAGCAAGACGTTTAAAGTTGGTTGGTGTCATGGTTGTTAAAATATTGATTTATGAATTTATTTTTTCAATTTTAAAAATAACAGGCATTAATCCGTCGGAACAACTGCTAATTGCCATACCCTGCTGTTTCATCCAAGGGTAACTTCCATCAAACATGATGTGGGTTACATCTTTCTGGATATCGCCCCAGGCCCAGGCACAGAATCCTTCAGGAATGTTGTTATGATCTTCAACCAGAAACTCCTCGCCAACCGTTAACATGTTACATCCCAAACATTGATCCGAAAGATCTAAACTACAATACTCATCAACTAAATCCCTGTTAATCATCTTCCTCAGAACAGTAATCTTACACCTTGCCATAACTCCGGATTTTAAATGTTTTGAAAGAGGCAATTTACCCAAAAAACATGTAATACCCTTCTGTTTCAGGTTGATCTATATCATTCAACGAGCTTTAAAATACGAGTTCTTTTACCTATCCTGAAATTGACGAAAACCAAAAGAAAGCACGAACTTACAATAATAAATGCACCTGCCATCTCAATGCTGCTATATTGTTCGTGAAAAATAAGCCATCCTGAAAAGAGATTGAATACCGGCACCATCGATTGCAGCAACGATCCGGTGGCCACATTCACATATTTATATCCTTCGGTCATAAACAGCTGGCCAATGGTGGCAACAATGCCAACCAGAACGAGCAAAAGCAGTTCGGTAAGGTTGCCTTTCGCCTGCGTGGCTCCCGAAGGTATCAGGAACATCCAAAACCCGACAATGCATTGAGAAAAGAATATGGCATACGAATTATCGCTATCGTGCAGTTTTTTAACGAATACTACGGCGAGACCGGTGGTTACCGATCCGGCAATGGCTATCATTTCATAGATTCCCATTCCGGTCAGCGATCCGTTCGCTCCACCAACCGACAGAAGCACAAGTCCGGCAAATGAAATAGCAATAATCACAAACTTGATAGGTTCCACTTTCTCTTTCAGGATAAGCATGCTGAAAAGTGTGGCAAAAATGGGGTACGAATAAATGTAAACCGAACCTTTTCCAACTCCGAGTTTCAGTATGGCCAGGTAAAACAGGTAAACGGCAATTCCTCCAACAAAACCGCGCCAGAACAAGCCTTTCCTGTCGTTAAACTTCAGGTGAATTATTCCAAATAGCGATAGAATTCCGATTATTCCAAGTCCGATGGCAAATCTGAAAAAGGTAGTCTGATAGCTTGATACGTTGGGGATTGCTTTTACCAAAACAGCCATCAGTGCGAAGAAAACGACTGAGCCTAAAGTTAAGAATATGCCTTTTGAATTGTCGGACATTGAAATGGTTTCGGATTAAGTTGACAAAACTACCGATATTATACGGAACGATAGCTGACAAAAATGAGCAAACAAAAGAATTTATAGTAACAAAAAACCCCCGCACTTGGCGAGGGTTTCAGTTGATCTATTCTTCGATAATTACGATCTTTTCAATTAAATCGCCCTGGCGAATGGCATCAATTACTTCGAGGGCTTCGTAAACCTTGCCGAAGCAAGTGTGTTTGCGGTCGAGGTGTGATGTGTTGCGGCGGCTGTGGCAGATGAAAAACTGGGAGCCACCCGTGTTACGTCCGGCGTGAGCCATCGACAAAACTCCGCGGTCGTGGAATTGGTTTTCGCCATCCAGTTCGCAAGGGATTTTATAGCCCGGGCCACCTGCGCCTGTTCCGTTAGGGCAACCTCCCTGAATTACGAAATCGGGAATTACGCGGTGAAAAGTAAGTCCGTTGTAAAAACCACTTTTCGAAAGTTTGGTGAAGTTTTCGACTGTTCCGGGTGCGTCCTCGTCATAAAAACTCACTTTCATAACACCTTTGCTGGTATAAATTTCTGCTTTGCTCATTGTTGTAATATTAAAGATTGGCTGCAAAAGTACAACATTTTGCCTAATTAGGATTTATAGAACGTATTACATTTTTTTTGCATCTTCAAGCAGCATAGTGCAGGATAATGAAATTTTTCTACATTCGTATTCTTGTTTAAGAATATCTAACTAACGTTTTTTATTTGTTGGCCATCGACGAAATGTTATCAGGAAAAATGTTGCTCAACATTTTTGTTACTCTGCAAAGCTTTGCAAGGTTGATGTTTCGAAAATGAGTTTGGCAGTTCGGATTTGTTTATAGATTTTTGACAAGCTAATTAAAATCAAGACTAAACTCTAAACACTAAATACAATGAATGTAAATAAATCGACTAAACTAATTACCCCGGGGTATATCCTCACTTTTATTCTGGTTACATCGCTCTTCTTTTTATGGGCTTTACCAAATAACCTGAACGACATTCTTATTCCGCAATTCATGAAATCGTTTGAACTGAGCCGTCTTCAGGCGGGACTGGTGCAATCTGCATTTTACCTTGGATACTTTTTGCTCGCCATGCCAGCAGCCCTTATTATGGATCGGTTTGGATACAAAGCTGGATTACTTGTTGGTTTGCTGTTGTTTGCATCAGGTTGCTTTTTGTTTTGGCCCGCAGCTCTTGGTGGAAAATACGGATTCTTTTTGGGAGCCCTTTTTGTAATAGCTGCCGGACTTGCATTTCTAGAAACTGGTTCGAATTCTTTTATTGCCATTTTAGGTGATCCCGACAAGTCAGAACAACGGCTCAATCTGGCGCAATCTTTCAATCCGCTTGGTTCGATGACAGGAGTTCTTATCGGAACTGTTTTCATTTTTTCAGGAAAAGAACCTTCGACTGCCGATATTGATACAATGAAATCGTTGGGTACTTACAACCAATATTTACATGATGAAATTATGCGGGTTGGACCGCCCTATATAGTAATCGGATCCATTTTACTGGTCATGGCTTTTTTAATATGGAGGGCAAAATTTCCGGAACCAAGTGTAAAAAGCCATGGATCTAGTAAAAGCACTGGTAGCTTTTCAGAATTGGTAAAATACCCACACTTCCTGAAAGGCGTAATAGCGCAGTTTTTTTATGTAGGTGCACAGGTAGGAACATGGAGCTTCCTGATTCAGTACACCAAAGACTACATGAATAAATCGGAAAAAGAAGCAGGAGTGTATCTAACCATTTCATTGCTTGCTTTTGGCATTGGCCGCTTTGCCTCTACAGCCATGATGAAACGTTTTGAACCTAAAAAACTCATGGGTTTATATAGTTGTATCAATATTGGTATGGTAGCGCTTGCAGTTTTTGCTCCTGGCATTATTGGCGGATGGGCGCTTATTCTATCCAGTTTCTTTATGTCGCTGATGTTCCCTACAATTTTTGCATTGGGTGTTAAAGGTTTAGGACCGAATACCAAGATTGGGGCTTCAGGAATTATTATGGCAATTATTGGCGGCGCCATCTGGACTCCGCTAATGGGTTATATTTCAGATCAGTCACATAGTATGGCTTTGGCGATGATTGTTCCGTTGATCAGTTATATTTATGTTGCCTATTATGCGCTGTTTGGCTCAACTCCATCGGGTCCGCTCTATGACAGCACTGATGAGAAGGTAATTGTTGCACATTAATCTCTATTTATAATGGAAACTCAATATAAAAGATACTGCAAAACCCTTGCATTGAAGGACGACGCAAAGCTTATTGAAGATTATAAAAAAGTACATGCCCCCAACGCTGCCTGGCCTGAAATTACCCAGGGAATGAAAGATGTTGGCATCATTGATATGGAAATTTACATTCTTGGAACCCGATTGTTTATGATTATGGATACAGTTGCTGATTTCGACCATGATAAAGCTATGACCGAATTAGCAACGAAACCACGACAAAGCGAATGGGAAGCCTATGTTTCAAGGTTTCAGCAAAGCTCTGCCGAAGCTACTGCCGACGAAAAGTGGCAACTGATGGAACGTATTTATAAATTGGACAAATAATCTTTACGAAATACAGGTTCATAGTCTGTTATCATTAATTAGTATATCCCGGAGGGTTTTTCTTCTCCGGGATTTTTTATGCCCGATCGTTCGTTCGATGAAATTGGTTTAAAACCTAAACTGGAAACAAATATTGAACTGACGAAATAACACTGAAAACGCTACTTTAATTAGAAACTACAATTTTTGACGAAGATTCACATGGATTTTGTCTGATCAGGCTCTTTTTATGCTTCAATCTGTTATAAATGGTGCTGATTTTCAGTGCAAAAGCCCATTTTTCGAATGTGGTTCATTTATCGACGTCCAAAATGCTGATGAAAGTCATCCGTGTTATTAAACATTCATTTTTTCAAATTCAACAACCTGTAAATCTGTAATATAACTTCTAATTTGTTTTTTGCGGATTGGAATAACCAATACGCGAATGTCATAACTTTGACTATCATTTAAAATTCTCAAAGAGATGAAACGAGCCATTAAAATTTTCAGCACTGAAATTTGCATGATCATCGGTGGCGAGTTCCATGTGGCATTTAAAAAATAAAATCTAATCACATGAAAGCAGACATCAACGAATTTTTGGAATCACTGAAAACCCGCACCCCGGGCGAACGTGAATTTCATCAGGCTGTACAGGAAGTAATTGAATCGATATGGGATGTTTATCAGAAAAACCCCAGATACCAAAAAGCAAAAATTCTGGAGCGCATCGTTGAGCCGGAACGCACCGTTATTTTCCGTGTGCCTTGGGTCGACGATCGTGGCGAAGTTCAGGTTAACCGCGGATACCGCGTTGAGTTTAACTCAGCTATTGGTCCGTACAAAGGCGGCTTGCGTTTTCACCCGACAGTAACTTTGAGTGTGCTGAAGTTTTTGGGCTTCGAGCAAACTTTTAAAAATAGCTTGACCACTTTGCCTATGGGCGGTGGAAAGGGCGGATCTGACTTCAGCCCAAAAGGCAAGTCGGATAATGAAATTATGCATTTCTGCCAGTCGTTTATGACCGAACTTTCCCGTCACATTGGTCCAAATACCGATGTTCCTGCTGGTGACATTGGCGTTGGCGGTCGCGAAATCGGGTTCTTGTTTGGACAGTATAAACGAATCAGGAATGAGTTTACCGGAGTTTTAACCGGCAAAGGATTGGGTTGGGGCGGAAGTTTAATTCGTCCGGAAGCAACCGGTTTCGGAGCTGTTTACTTTGTTCAGCATATGCTGGCTAACCTCGGAAAAGAACTTGAAGGCAAAACAATCAGTGTTTCCGGATTTGGAAACGTGGCCTGGGGAGCAATCCTGAAAATCAATGAACTAGGTGGAAAAGTGGTTACCATTTCAGGACCTGATGGCTACATTTACGATGCAAACGGAATCACTGGCGAAAAGGTAGAATATATGCTCGAACTCCGTGCTTCGAACAACGATGTGGTTGAACCTTACGCCAAAGAATTTGGTGCACAATTTATTCCGGGTAAAAAACCTTGGGAATGCCCGGTTGACATCGCGATGCCTTGCGCCTGCGAAAATGAAGTGAACCTGGAAGATGCCAAAATGCTTGTCAGCAACGGTTGTTTCCTTGTGGCCGAAACTTCGAACATGGGTTGTACCGCCGAAGCTGTTGAATACCTGACCGAGGCAATCACTTATGCCCCTGGGAAAGCAGTCAATGCAGGTGGTGTAGCTGTTTCAGGATTGGAAATGTCGCAAAACTCTATCCGCATGAACTGGCCTAAAGAAGAAGTGGATATGTATTTGCACCGCATCATGAAAGACATTCATGATACCTGCGTGAGATACGGCAAAAAAGGAAATAAAGTGAATTATGTGGTTGGCGCAAATGTTGGCGGCTTTGTAAAAGTAGCCGATGCGATGCTTGCTCAGGGAATTGTATAATCATAACAATTGATACTCTTAAAAATGTCCCGTAAATCAGTTCTCCGGAACAAAATTTACGGGACATTAATTTATGATATCAGACTAATTTTCGGGTATTTTATCGCGGTTAGCAAAAACAAATCAGTTTTTCTTTTTTTCTACACAATAAAATAATATTCCGTTCATATTCAGGTGCTTTATTTTCCCTTATTTTGGTGAAATTTTGCGGAAAATGCTGATTGATACACATTCTCATATTTATTCTACTGACTTCATTCATGATCTGGATGAGGTAATTCAGCGAGCATATTCGAACGATGTCCGGAAGATTATTCTTCCAAACATCGACAGTTCGTCGGTTAAAAACCTGTTGGATTTGGTTGATACCTATCCGCACATTTGTTTTCCGCTGATGGGACTCCATCCAACCTCGGTAACACACGATTATCAGGAAGAATTACAGGTTGTTGAGTACTGGCTGAAAAAGCGTAAATTTTATGGTATTGGAGAAATTGGTATCGATTTGTATTGGGATAAATCGTTTCTGGAAGAGCAAACCCACGCGTTTCGATTTCAGCTCGAATTAGCCCGTCAGTATAAATTGCCTGTTGTTGTTCACGTTCGCGATTCGTTCGACGAAGTTTACCAGGTGCTCACAGAAGTAAAAGATGATAACCTGACTGGAGTATTTCATAGTTTTTCAGGAACAATTGAGCAAGCCAATCTGGTTACAGACCTTGGTTTTAAAATTGGTGTCGGTGGAGTTGTTACCTTCAAAAAGAGTGGATTGGATGAGATTATAAGTCAAATTGACCCATCGCATTTAATTCTTGAAACCGATTCGCCTTACCTGACTCCCGTTCCTTTCCGTGGAAAAAGAAATGAAAGTTCGTACCTTGTTTATATTGCACAAAAAATTGCCGATCTTCACCACATGACCATTGGTGACATATCAAAAATCACCACTGATAATGCCCGAAAACTGTTTGAGATTTAGCTTGAATTAGTATTCATCAGTAATAATTATTTTGTGGAAAAAAAACCTTCGATTCTCATCATTTATACCGGTGGAACCATCGGGATGGTACAAAAGGAATCCAACGGTATCCTGGTTCCTGTAAAATTCGATCAGATTCAGGAAGAAGTTCCTGATTTGAGCCGTTTGGAAATCAATCTTCAGGTTGTAACATTCACACCCCCGATCGATTCATCGAACATGACCCCTGCCATTTGGGTGAAAATTGCCAATACCATCGAGCGCAATTACAGCAAATACGACGGATTCGTGATTTTGCACGGAACCGACACCATGGCCTATACCGCGTCGGCGCTGAGTTACATGTTCGAGAACCTGGATAAACCAATTGTGTTAACCGGCTCGCAACTTCCGATCGGAATACTTCGCACCGATGGTAAAGAAAACCTGATTACATCCATACAGATTGCTGCCGCTAAGCAAAACGGACACCCTATTGTCCCAGAAGTTTGTGTGTATTTCAATTCAAAACTTTTCCGGGGTAACCGTATTTCGAAGCGTCATGCTGATGATTTCAGCGCTTTTTCTTCCGTAAACTATCCGCCACTGGCCACTGCAGGCGTCGAAATCAAATATTTTCAAGAGAATATAAATCATTTTCAGAATAAAGGAATATTAAAAGTGCGGACACATTTTGATGAGAATGTGGTTGTCCTGAAAATATTTCCGGGGATTGGCAAACTGGTTTTTGAGAACATCTTGAATATTCCGGGGCTGAAAGGTGTCGTGCTCGAATCGTTCGGGTCAGGCAATATTCCGACTACCCGATGGATGATCAGCCAGATCAAAAACGCGGTTAAGCGTAAAATTATATTCCTGAATGTCACTCAATGTCAGGGAGGAGCAGTGAATATGGGTCGTTACGAAACCGGTGTTGAGCTCGAAAACGCTGGTGTTGTGAGTGGCAAAGATATGACCACCGAAGCCGCCATTACCAAGCTGATGTTCCTTCTGGGACAGGGTTTGGATCAGGAAGAAATCAAGCTGCACCTGAATAAAAGTTTGATTGGCGAGATTAGCGAGTAGCTTTTCCTATTGGTTTTTTTCGTACTTTCGAGGCCTGAAAAATAAAGCCAGATTTTATTGGAGAGATGCAAGAGTGGCTGAATTGGCACGCCTGGAAAGCGTGTGTACCTCTAAAGGGTACCGCGGGTTCGAATCCCGCTCTCTCCGCAAATATAGCATTAAATCAGTACATTACAGAATAAACACCCAATTTTACACCCAATAACGTAAGGTTGGGTGTTTTTTTTACGAACACATATTCGACAATCCTGACTGGCCTAACCTGATTAAATATTCCCTCTTTGATTACATTCCTTAAGTGATATTTACCCAATAATGACACCTGTTTTTATTTTTTCAGAAACCGAAATGTCAAATTTCGGGCATGATGATGCTGAGCAGTTGAAATGGGAAATAACTGGTGCAGGGAGTTGTGTGGGCAGTTATTCTCATTTAAATAGCATGATGAAACGATCAATTCAGACTGATTAACGCGATAATCATTGGCGCCCGCGGGTTTTATGGGGCAACCAAATTGCACACAAAAATAGGCCGGAATGCTGCTGTCGTGGGTCGGGATAAGTGTGGGTGTTGAGGTACGAAACACTTACAAACGGTGTGCTGAAGCTGGCGAGGTTAACGAATGAAATAGTGAAATGAGGTACGAATGGAAAGGTTGAATGAGTGAGACGAACCGGCTGCAAGCACGAAGCCCATGCGTTAATGATCCTTTTTACCTGCACCTTTGAAGGGTGGTGGGGAGTTTTGAGGTCTTTGGTTTTAAGGGGAGCCCTGGAGTAAAATGGAGAGAAACGGAAGATACCTGCCGCAGGCTTATGCCGTAAAACAATTCATGAACTGCAACTTTGACGAGTTGTGGGATTTTTGGGGTTTATACCAGCAACGAAATTAAGCTTATAGTTTTCATGAAAGTTTTTATAGTCAGAAAAGAATCAGTAGTCATTGGAAAACGTTCCGAATGACTACTGTCTTTTTCTATTTCCTTTTTTCAAATAGCCCAAATCGTTATTTTGCAACTTTCAGACATACTAACCGTTTTTGACCCTTTATTAAGAGTTTTCCATCAGACAGCGCAATGGGCGACCAGTTTTGATTGGTACCCACTATGCCGATTATCCGTTCATTACCAGCGATACCACTTTCTTTTAAGATACTTGCTGACGCTAATGGCTTGAATCCGGCCGGATCCGGCTCGATCAGGTAAAGCTTGGTTTCTCCATCGGTAGCCAGAATCAATCCATCGGCCAAAATCATACTTCCTTTATTAAAAGCAGGTTCTCTTTTGGTTTTCCACATGATTTGTCCGTCTTTACTCATACACACAAGGCCATCACGGCGTTCATTCGTTGAATATTGAGCATAGAAGTAACCATTGGCAAACAATGGTGGTTTTGTGTGTTCGCCAAAATCTGCAGTTTTAAAAAGTTCTGTAACATTGTAGCTATTACCGCTTTTCCCAATTTGAATCATTGCAGAACCAGAATTATAACCACCAACAATCAGGAGCTTATTTTCACCGGCGTCATAGGCACTGGACGAAGGAATCCAACAACTCCAATTTTTGTAGCTCCAAAGTACATCTCCATTCTTTGGGTTAATACCAACCACATTGCTCGGTTCTTTTGCACCACCGCCAAAGCCACCGCTTGATGCCGTAATCATGATAACCTGATCTTCGCCATCGATTTTTGCGATTGAAGGACTGACATATCCGAAATTTCCAAGCGGAGCTGATTTCCAGACTACTTCACCATTGAGTTTATTAAAGGCTACAACTCCGGCCTGAGGAGCCTGTGATGCTACAATTAATAAATTACCATAAATTAAAGGGCATTGAGCAATGGCCCACATTGGGAATTTCCCTCCACCAGCCAAACCGGCGAATCCACCTTCGGCTTTACTGGCTGGTTCTCCACCAAAGTCAGTCCAAACGTTCTTGTTCCAAACAGGCTGGTGTGTAATTACATCAAAGCAATATAAATCTCCGTTTGGGCCACACGAATAAACATATTTAACATCAACTACCGGAACACTTCTTGAACCTGGAAATTCAACAGTTCCGGCAGCTGCATATCCATACTTCCATAGCTCTGCACCGGTTTTCAAATCAAAACATCTCATGTAATCGCCATATTTATCATCTCTGTCCAACAAATAGGCTTTACCATCTTTAATAACCGGACCACCATAGCCAACTCCAACCTCGGCAGACCAAAGCACTTCAGGACCTTCGGCAGGCCAGGTTCGAAGCAGATTTTTTTGTGGAGAAGTACTGTTTCCTTCAGGCCCCAGAAATTGAGGCCAGTCTTGTGCCATTGCATTTGACACACATGCAAAAATGATAACTGCAAGAATGAAAATTTTTCTTTGTTTCATAGTTTTTGGGTTTTGTGACAATTTGTTAGTGATATGGGTTTTAGAAAAAAAATACGACTCAAGTTAAATAGACTTATTTAAAACAACCTAGTTTTAAGCAAGCTTGTGAATGATTTCTTTGAAATGCTAGACACAGAGAGCGATCGCTGCACAAAATTCTTTTATATCCATTTGATAGGCTAATGTTTGCCGGTCTGCAAAAGGTACTTCTGTCCGGTAATCCTTGAGGTTAACTCTGATCAATACCGTGTTTTGATAATTGGCTGCGATATATTCGAAAGGAAGCCTGATTATTGAAGAACCATCATGGCCAACGCCCAGTTCAAGCATAACGAGTTTACCCTTTACTGAATTTTTCAGAAAATCAATGTAATCTGTTGATTTTTGCATCCATGGGATATTATTAAAATTGACCGATTCGAGGATATTGGGTTCGAGAAAACTTCCGCACCGTGGACAGGTTGGTATATTTGAACTTCGGATGGCGAATGGATTTTCAGACAAATCATCCAGCATCGAATCAATCATTTTCCTGTTTTGCACTAATTTCTTCGTGCAAGGCATTGAACACTGAAAAAAGGAAAGATCGCCATGCGGAGAATAGATTCTTTGCTTTTCAAACCCAGCGTTAGCAAACTGTCCGTCGGTTATAGTGGTAATCACAAAATGCGGTTTGTTTTTTACCATTTCCAGAAAATTGGTGTACACATCTTTCGGAGGAGTTGAATATCGGAAGGCTGAAATATAGCGGGCAAGAAAAGCATAATGCTCCTCTGCGCTTGGAAAATAAAAGGAAATAGCTTCCGCAACAGTTTTTAATCCGTACCGGCGAGTATACCCAGGGAATAATCTTTTAAAAGTGCCAAAATCGTTAGTCAAGAATCCTGCTGCTGCTGATAAACCGGTGCCTGCTCCAATTAAAACGGAATCGCAATTATCGATAATTTCGTGGGCCCTTGCTAAATCGTTATTACTAATTGCGATAATTTCTTTCATTGCTGTAGTTGTTATTTCAGGAGACCTATTAATTTAAAAACAATAATCCATTAAGGAGATTTTGAAAAGATACTGGGATTCTACCTTGTAGGCAGATAACATCTCCAAAGGCAAATCCCAATATCTATTCAGTAATCATGCTATTTAGCTTTGATGTCGTAAGCCATTAAAGCATTGGTGTGCCTGATGTAAAGGACTCCATTGTGGATTACCGGATGCGCCCAGAATGGCCCCGAGTCTCCTTGCTTAATCTGGAAACTACTGACAAGATCGAACTTTTCAGGGTTGGCTTTTAGCAGTCCCACATTTCCTCTTTTCTCGTCGTAAATATAAAGCATGCCTTCGGCCGAAATGATTGAACCTTTGCATTCCCAATGTTGTTCCCATTTTTTTGCTCCGGTTTTCCAATCGATGCAGCACCAGTTGCCATCGGCATTGTTCAGCCAGTTCGATCCATAGATATAACCTCCTACCTGCACAACTCCACCATGATGAACATCCAGAGTTTGATCTTTCCAAACGGCACTTGCACTTTTCCCATCATCGGCAATCTTAACCATCATACCGCCAACATCGTAACCACCGGTAACGTACACCATACCATCCTGATATAACGGGGTAACGCACATAATGAGATCCCAGTTAAAACCGGCTGGTTTTTCAATGGCAACTTTCCAGAGGATTTCGCCATTTGAGGCGTCAATGGCAAATACATTTCCCAACGATACGTTGACAATCATTTTTTTGCCTGCGTAATTGACCAGGATTGGCGATACATAGCCTGGTTTGTCATTCAGGCTTGCCGACTTCCAAAGCACTGCTCCATTTGTTTTATTTAATGCCATTGTCATTGTTTCGGGCCCTCCCGGGGTGAAATAAAGTTTGTCCCCATCGATTATCAACGATTCAGCGATTCCCCACATGCCATAAGTGCCCTTGTTCATTTCGCTGCCTTTGTAGCTCCATATTACTTTTCCTGAAGTTCCATCGATGCAGGCAATGTCACCATATCCGCTGGTCGTATAAACTTTATTGCCTTCAACAGTTGGTGTTGCGCGGCTCTCAGGATACGATTGTGTCCATGCCCGGCCCATAACGGTTTGCCATTGAATTTTTCCATTCATGTCTAATGCAAACAGAACATCATCCGCCCCAACCTTGCCAGTGGTGTACATGACATTATTTCCAAACGAAACCGAAGAATTGCCTTTGGGGAGTTCAAGATTTGTCCAAAGCAGTTTCGGGCCTTCGGCTGGCCATGATTTCAACAACCCGGTTTCAGATGATACACCGGTCCGGTTTGCTTCGCGAAATTCGCTGATTTGCTGTGCATTAACAACCTGGATGCTTATCAAGACTGAAAGCAGAATTAACTTGATAATTTTCATGTGTTAGTTTTTTGATTTTTGGGTTATTTCGATTTTTGTTTGGTGCTGATTTAGTGCTTTTTTTCTGGTATTAATTCAGCAAACTAGTGTGTCTCCTGGGTTGGGGCTGATCCTGGGGTTGGAGGTGTACGCAGACTTGAAAACGACAAAGACCCCATCTTCCAATTACCGTTTTGCTTAATATAAACTTCGGTAACCATAAAATGAGTTGTGACCTCATTGCCTCCCACAACGGCTAGCAACGTAATTCTATTTAGGAGAATAGCTGTATTGTCAATAATATTTACCGTCACATCATGTATGTCGGCTTTTTTATACCAGATCATGCCGCCTTTAATAATATTGATTTCCTGTTCTTTTCCCCACGATCCACCCATGTGTACAAACATTGCTTTTTCGTGAAAGAGCTTATCCAGAATACTTGCATTTTTGTCGGCCATCCACTGCCACTTTTCTTTGGAAAGATCAATAACTTCCTGTTCCTCAGCGGTAAAAGTTCTGTTTGTTGGATTTAATCCAGGTTGTCCAAAGGACAATTGTGTACTCATGATGATTAAAAACAGTCCAATAATTGTTGTTTTCATGCTATTTCCTTTTTTTTTGTTAAACAATTGAGAAATTTCTCATTTTTTCATCCACACCTATTTTTTTGTAGGTTCCTATTCATTATCCGGCATTTGTAGTTTCATTTATTTTACTCCTATTCATGCAATCCCACTTTGCTTAGAAAATTCTGTTTGTACATTCGGCCAAGGGGAATCTCATATTGATTGATGTTTAGCACTTCGTTCGTATATTTCGACACTTTACCTAATGAAATGATAAACGATTTATGTACTCTCACAAATTTTGATTCGGGTAACTTGGCCTCCATAAATCCCAGCCGTTCGTACACCACGTACATACCTTGAAGGGTATAAACTTTGATATAATCCTTTAATCCTTCTATGTATAGTATTTCGTGTAGAAAAACTTTTTTCTGTTCTTTGTCAACTTTCAGAAAGATATATGCGTCGTCAACTTTTAGTTTTTGAGAAGAAACATCTTGAGTGATTTCTTTAAAATACAGGTATTTTGATATGGTTTTTAGAAAGCGTTCCTGACTTATTGGTTTCACTAAATAGTCTAATACATCCAAATCAAATCCCTCAGCAGCAAATTCACGAAAGGCGGTGGTTAATACAACCTTAGGTCTTATTTGCAGTGATTTTAAAAGTTCCAATCCCGTCATCCGGGGCATTTGAATATCTAAAAAAAGCAAATCTACCTGGTGGTTCTGGAGGTAAACAAAACCCTCAATGGCATTGTCAATCGAATTCGTGACCTCGAAGTCTGGCAGTACTTCCAGGTAAGCCTGAATCAATTCTCGTGCAGGCAATTCGTCATCTATGATTAAACATTTGTTCATTTAATTCGGGATAGTTTTAATACCAATAAAAAACTGTTTTCCTCCTCAAAAATCTTAATGTCGTGCCCTTTCGGATACATCAATTCCAGTCTTCTCCTCACATTTGTCAGACCTAATCCACTATTTTGACTGACAGTATTTTGAGTCTCCTTTTCAATGCTATTTTCTATCTTGAATGTGATTTCACGATCAGTTGCTGAAATATCAATCCGTATCCACGAGGGATTGATTGATTGATTGACACCATGCTTAAAACAATTTTCGATGATGGGCAACAAAAGCAATGGAGGAATCAGGATGCCATTTATATCATCAAAAATATTCATTGAAACATCCAGCTTATTGCCAACTCTTATTTTTTGCAGATCCACATAGTTTCGGATATACTTTAACTCTTCTTCCAGCAAAACTTCCTCTTTCTTCGAATCATAAAGGCTATACTCAATTAAGTTCGAAAGTTTTAATATTTGCTGTGCAGTTTCGGGACTCTTTTTGAATGCACTTGAATAAATATTATTCAGCATATTGAATATAAAGTGAGGCTGAACCTGTGATTTTAGCAACTCCAGTTCGGCAGCTATTTTTTCTTTTTTGAGTTCATTCAATGCTTGCTGCTGACGATACCAAATCCTTATAAAAATGAACATCCCATAAAACGAAACAATAAGATAAAGACTTATGAATTCGAAGATTATTTTGGATAAATAGATTAATGGATACTCCGTAGCGTTAGGAAAGTATAAAGGATATATGTAATAATAATTGATGGATCGCTTTAAGAATACAAATACAATTGCCACTATTATTTGACAAATCCAAAAAGCAGTTTTTCTGTTGGTTAGGTATAATTTCTCAAATAAAACGTAGAATATCAAATAAGAAACTACGAATGCAATTGGAATATTGACACAAGCCCTCAAAAAATATATAAAGGAAAAATCGTTGGAGGCTACCATGGTCAGCCACTCAAACAAAAAATAGAGAGTCCAGAAAATCAGATTAAACTTAATGGTGCTGATTCGTTCTTTCATAGCCTGAATAATGTTAATTACAGTAAAAGTATGGCAACCAAATAAAATACAATCATGATTCACTGTTATTTAGACCAACGACCATTATTACCCACCAACGCCATTTATTGCATAGAATATCGTATCAAAAATTATCAATTACTTTTCAAGTATCCAGATCGATGTTGTATGTAAAATAAATGTTTTAGCTTATTTACATTTTGCTGAATCGGCCATTGAAACTATAAAGCAGACTGACATTCCACAGCAATTGCTTTTTGCTGGTAATGTTGGTTGTGAATGCCCGGTTTGCCAAAGCTGAGATCGAAAGCGGGAAATTCTTTTTGTTCATCGATAAAATTAGGTTGTAATAGAAACCATCCTTTTTATCAATGTTCAGGTAGTAAAATTGCGGTGAAAATCTCAGCGAATACTGATCAGACAATTTAATATTAGAAATGGTAGTTCGTAGATTAATGAAGTTTGTGTGTTTCGAAAGATCGCTTTCTATTCCGTAGGCATACAAATAATATAAGCCAACATTAATATTTTTCGTGAACGAATAGTTCGGCGAAAGCTCAGCGCCAAGTATGCGCCGTAAAAGCATATCCTCCTTAGTAACATCATTTTTGGTCACGATCATTCGGCGAAATGAGAGTGCCGGATGGGCGCCAATGGTGAAATGCATTTTTTCCGATTCAATCAGTTTATATCGCCACCAAAACAGAAACGACCAGGGTTTACCTTCCATGGCAAACCTAAACGAGGGTTCGAAACTGAACCTGTCGCCGCCAATGACAAAATCGAATAAAACGGCTGGTTTTCCTAAGGTTAAATTCGGAATCGTTGAGATTCCTTTGTTGGTGGCCGTTACGACCGTACTGAAACGATATGATTTTTGTTTCTCGGTGGTCTGCGAAAATGAATGAAGACCAAGTAATAAAAACAATGACAGCAATACAGAACTTTTTATCAGAAATCCTGAATTGCACAATAATACATTCTTTCTCACTTTTTCTATTTAGGTTTTGAATTAATTAGTCTTTTATGTGTCGTTGCCAGAATTGAACGGCCAGGTCAAGCCATCCTTCGGCATCAGTTCCGGTGCCAAGTCCAAATCCATGCCCTGCATTTTCGTACCTGCAATATTCAACATCAACACCGGCATTTTTTAAATCGGTGACACGCCTTTCCACCGTGTTAATATTGGCTATTCCATCGTTAGCGGCCACTGTAATGAAAGCCGGAGAGAAATCTTTGGAATAGCTTGATTGGCCGGTGTAAGCAATCACGGCAGTCGCAGGTTTCGGGAGGCTTCCGCCACCGTAAGCCGAGACTCCGTTTAATGCAATATCTCCAGCCATCCTTGCGCCTGCCGATCCGCCCCATACCGAATAATCCTTTATACTCACACCTAAGGCTTCCGCATTACGAAAGACATAAGCAATTGCAACGGCCAGATCTTCGGTGGCTCGTTGTTCACCGCCAATGCGGTATCGTATCACAAAAGCATTAAGCCCCAGTTCGCTTATACGCTTAGCCAGTGGAAATCCTTCATGCAGCGAACCAACATAGGAGAAACCTCCTCCCGGGCATACAATGGCAAATGGAGCACCAGGCTTCCCCCTGAAAAAGAATAGCCCGGTATTCCGT
The DNA here is from genome assembly GCA_023251455.1 of Bacteroidota bacterium. Lineage (GTDB taxonomy): Bacteria > Bacteroidota > Bacteroidia > Bacteroidales > Prolixibacteraceae > Aquipluma. Next base: position 20,825 of record JAHEYT010000036.1, on the reverse strand, counting down.
TTGCCTGAGTCTTGTTGCTTTTGCTCATCAGTATAGAAATCGTAGAATATTTTTTTGCCACCGTTTACCTCGTCAATCATATGATTAACAGCATCAATTACAACTTCAGGATGTATATGTCCGTGGTATGGCATGAGTGACGCAACATCGGATAACCTGGTATTGTAATAACCCGAATTGTTATCAAACGGCAGCAACAAATCACTAAAACCTTTAAAGGCCGGGTGATTTACAATATCGCGGACATAATTACTGGTAGTTAAATGGCCATCCATTTCTACGTTTTCCCCAACATGTTCTAATTCACTGGTATTGAGTTCTTTTCCGGATTTATCTTTCGTTGTACAACTTAAAATAATTGCCAGTAAAAGCACTAATATCGAGTTATAGCTAAAGATCAGCATAACGCTTTTTAATCGTCTATGACTCAAATAGCGTTTTTTGCCTGATGATCTAATGAATTTCATTACATAATTCATGATGTAATTATTTATTTATCGTCTATAACCCAACTTGAAGCCATTCGTATGTTAATCATTCATTTTAAAATTGACAAATCCTTGCTTTTGCTCAAGAGTCATGTTAAAGAAGCGTTTGTTTTTGTTTAATGAACGCATGGCCGCCATTTCCGCATTGCTTAGTTGAAAGTCGAAGATGTTGATATTCTCCTTAATATAATCGGGATTAGTTGCTCCGGGAATCACTGAGAGACCTTCCTGAATATGCCAACGAAGAATTATCTGCACTATCGATTTATTGTGCGCTTCTGCAATCTTAGCAATTACCGGGTCAGAGAGCAGACCTTTATCTCCATGTCCTAAAGGATACCAGCATTCAATGGCTATGCCATAGGGTTTTACTTTCTCCCGTACATCATTACGTTGAGCATAAGGATGACATTCTATCTGCATCACAGCAGGCTTTACCTTCATATTATCTACAATAGCATGGAATACTTCATCACTGTCATCAAAATTACTGATGCCCAATGTGCGGACTTTCCCAGCCGCTACAGCTTTCTCCATATCTTTCCAGGCGCCTACAAAATCTCCGACAGGTTGATGAACATACAGTAGGTCGATATAAGTTGTTTGCAGACGAGCCAGCATCTTATCTATAGCTTCCAAGGTTGTACCTTCTCCGTATTCTGACGGCCAAAGCTTGCTTGTAATCCATATTTCTTCACGAGGGATGCCACTCTCCTTAACTGCGGCGCCTACTCCGGTTTCGTTTCTGTAAGCATGGGCAGTATCTATATGGCGATAACCATTTTTTAATGCAACAAGGCAAGCTGCCTTACAGTCTTCAACTGATGCAGTGAAAGTACCAAGGCCGAATTGAGGCATCTCGATACCATTATTCAGTTTTAGCATAGGCACTTTATGGGTCATTTCCTGGGCATTTGCAAGATTGGTAATTCCAAATAGTAGAAATACTACTAATGCGAGATAACTTTTTATGTTTTCCATTTTACTTATTTTTATTGATTCGTTAATATTTCATATTTATATTCTCAAAAACCTGATCTTGCGATAACTGACAGAATATTTACAAGTCGAGCTTTCTGCTGCCCATCCACCTTATAATTTCAGGGTCACGATGGTCGAAAAAGCTGCTGGTTTTCATGTCGAGTGTTGCAATCATGCCCATTTCATCAGTACTTAATTCAAAATCAAATACATTGATGTTTTCTTTCATCCTTTCCTTTTTTACTGATTTTGGTATTGCAACGACTCCTCGTTGGGTTAACCACCGCAACACAACCTGTGCTACCGATTTATTGTATTTGCTACCGATGGTTGCCAATATCTCATTCTGAAAAATATTGTTCTTCCCTTCGGCAAATGGCCCCCACGATTCAATCTGAACCTTGTTTTCGATTAAGAACTTCTGGGTTTCAATTTGTTGATTGAAAGGGTGTGTTTCAATTTGGTTTACGGCGGGAATAATTTCATTGAAAGTTATCATATCCATCACACGGTCGGGCTGAAAGTTGCTCACCCCAATGGCTCTAACCTTTCCAGCTTTGTATAATTCTTCCATAGCCCTCCACGAACCATGAACATCGCCATAAGGCTGATGGATCAGGTATAAATCCAAATAATCGAGTTGCAGCTTATTTAGCGATTTCTCAAACGCCTTTTTCGTGTTTTCGTAACCAGCATCCTGAACCCAAAGCTTGGTGGTAATAAATAAATCTTCCCTTGCAACACCGCTGCTTTTAATGGCATTACCAACCGCAACTTCGTTCATATACGATGCTGCAGTGTCGATTAACCGATAACCTGCTTCAATGGCATCAATAACACTATTTTCACATTCCGTTTGATCTGGTATCTGAAATACCCCAAATCCTAAAACGGGCATTTCAACCCCATTGTTTAATACTACGCTCTTCATCATTAATTATTAAAATTTTATTCATTCACTTTGCTGTATTCTTCATCTGTAACTGGTTGTGACCAAACCACACTTCCATTGTCGATGTTAGGATTTATCGCGATATGAGTGAGTCCGCTGTCGGACGCTGCACCGTGCCAGTGCTCGGTATCAGGCGGGATTCTGACGAAATCGCCTTTCTGAATGTGTTGTGCGGGTTTGCCTTTTTCCTGATAATATCCCTTTCCGTCGGTAACAAGGAGGATTTGTCCGCCCGGATGTTTGTGCCAGTTCGTCCTTGCACCTGGCTCAAAAGTTACATTACCAATTGAGGTATTATAGGTACTGTCGTTGGTCATAAACATCTGTACCCATGCCGAACCGGTAAAGTTGTTGTTGGTAACTTTATTCCCTTTTGGAAAAACAAGTTCTGTTTCTTGTTCTTTGGCTGTTTCTGTCTTCATATTATTACAAGCAACCAATAAAACTGAAAGAAACAATACTCCGAATTTTAAGATAGTCTTCATTTTGATCCATTTTTTGAGTTAAATTACCGTGCGTTTTTAAGCACCTCAGTTAAAACTGCATGAGCATCTTTGGCTTCTTTTTCACCCACAGTTGATTTTATGATCCCCACAAATTCATTTAACTGTGCGGGAGTTATTCCAACATTCAGGCAAATTGATAAATGGCTGCGAAGCATTGGCTCTACACCACCAATCGTACTGAGTACCGAGATCGTTACCAATTCCCGTTCGGCATACGTTAAAACATCCCGTTCGAAAATATCGGCAAACAAATGCTCTTTCAGGAATGTATCAATTACCGGAGCGAACGCTGAATAACCGGACAATGGTCTGTCCTGGGGTGCTTTCGTGAGTTCGCCCAACACCTTTTTACCCCGCTCGTATTTGGTTTGTTCCTGCGGAATGGGCGATACATCAGCGCCTGTTTTATCGTTGATCCCTTTGGCTTTTCGTTCATCGAGCACTTCCATAAAAGTTTGCAGCCCCCGAATACTTCTTGGGAAACCGCAGTAGGCATACAGATGAACGAGGACTTCTTTTATTTGGTTAACTGTCAGACCTGCATCAAGCCCTGAATTTAGCTTGGGCTTTAATTTTATTAAATCGCCCTTTGCCGTTAATGCAGCAATGGAAATAATGCTCTGGTACTTACGGCTTAACGGTTCTTCAACTGTACTTTCTTGTTGTGAATTTACTCCTGACGGCAAGCCAACAACAATCATCAACAATACTATTACTGGTATTTTAAGGAATGAATTCATATTTTCTTTTTTTCATGTTTTCCAAAACAAAGGTCTAAAGAATAATAGGAAATAATGGTATCTGGATTACGGAATATCCTACCATTTTTACTTATCCAATCTTTTTCGATTACCAATACTAATTACATCTCTTATAAGACGATACGATTATGAATTGTATGCTTTTTATATGAAACAACAGGAACCTTGATCTGCGAAAACTTCACTTTCCCAATCAAGATTCCTGTTTTGTATGATTAATTGCGTGTTTCGCAATTTTTTATTGCTCCACGTTGCTGGTTAAATGCCATTTGGCTGAAGTTTATCACCCATGTTCACTGCTTTTTCAATCACGTCCAGTCTTGCTTTCCACGGATCGGTTTTACCAACAGGTTTACCATCAGATTGAACATCAAGTATTTCATTTGTTTTGGGACTATATAAAGGCCATTTCGGAAGATCCTTGCCATTCGGATTGCCGGTCTTGGCGAAGTTTACCCAGTAGGCGTTCATTAACCGAGCCACCTCTTTTTCCTCAGCAGTTGGAGGAGGTGGTGGCGGTCCGAAACCTCCTTGCCCCAGGTTGTCAAACGCATACGAAATATCGGTTCCGTGTCCGGGGCCATATTTCATCCGCTCTTTCATCGCGGCAGGCACGTATGAAAAAAGAAAAACGTAGGCTGGATCGCCAACGGCGGCGAAAGATTTTGCGGTGAATCGCGCTGGCTCTGCCCATACCTTATCTGTATTAAATCTTGTTTGTACTTCAGCAAATTCTTTGGTACCATCAGGATCGTAAGCAGCTTTTGCCTCATCCTTCAGCGGACCAAACATTGAAAACAGTTCTTCCTTTGAACTGGTGGCATTCACAAAGCCTCCACCAATTTCGGCACTGTTGCACCCGATCATGAGCGGAACACGTGCCTGTCTTCCAGCCTTGTAGGCACTTTCAGAAGTTTCTACAACCAGTTTACCGTCGAGGATCGGGCCTGGATAGATACGCGGACCTCCCTGGCCATCAGTTTCACCACCTGTCACAATCTCTGCTACCGGCAAAGCGCGTAACTTAGCCAAAGCGGCTGCATCAGTACCTTCTATTTTAAGTTTGCGGGCGAAATTCAGGCCAATGGTTTCTGCTGAAACCGGGTAATAAGGGCTTGCATTTTCTTTGTTGATCGGTCTGCCGGTCAAAACGCCATCACGGCCACCACTGGAATGACCGATTGCTTTATGGAAAAGACCTTTTGCTGCCGGAATGGTCAGGAGTGAATGTATAGAAACGCCACCGGCCGAGAAACCGAAAATGGTCACATTTTTAGGATCACCACCAAATTCGGCGATGTTCTGCTGTACCCATTTTAGTGCGGCTATTTGATCCATAAATGCATAACTGCCCTTGGGTTCTTCAGGATGCTCCTTGCTTAATGCCGGGAAGGCAAAATGACCAAGACGCCCCAAGCGGTAATTGATCGAAACCAGGACAACTCCTTTTTTTGCGAATCCGTCTCCGGATGTGTTACCATTACCCCCTGTGAAACCTCCACCATGAATCCATACCATGACCGGTAATTTTGCATTTTTTGTGGCATTGGCTGGTCTCCAAACATTCAAATACAGACAATCTTCAGACGAGCCCGCCTGAATAGCTCCCGGAGCGGCGCCCCATCCTGCCTGTGCACAACTTGCAGCAAACTTGCTGGCATCAAGTTCTCCCTGCCATGAGGCGACAGATTGAGGCGGACGCCAGCGAAACTCACCCACAGGTGGTGCTGCGAACGGAATACCTTTGAAACTATCAACATCTCCTTCCGCTACACCGCGCACGATTCCGGAGGTGGTACTAACTTTTGGTGCCGCACCGGATGCTGTACTAACTGTAATTTGCTGAGCATGCAAACTGAAACTGATAATAATGGCTAAAACTGTTAAGATTCTTTTCATGATTTATTAGTTTATAAGTATTTACCAAAGAATTCGTTGAGTTTGTTCATCGCCTGAGATACATATTCAGGAACATAATAGGTTTGAATGTGGGTAGCTCCCGGAATCAGAAATAATTCTTTATCTTTTGTGCCTGTAGCAAGGTTAAATGCACTGTCGGTCATGTAATAGGTGTCGGCTTTGCTTCCCGCCATCATCAACAGGGGCTGGTTGATCAAATCCATGTTGGTAGCTGCATCAAAAGACATCAGGTCGAGCAGACTGCTCGTAGTGTACCTAAAGGTTGAATTGGGGTGAGCATGTGTTTTGCCATAATATTCGTAGCCTTCGCGATACAGATCAAACGGCAGCTTGGCTATTTCTTCATCGGTCATTTTAGTATCTGCACTATAGCGCACTTCGCCACCTGTCGCTTCCAGAGCACGCGCTTCAGAAGCCTGTTTTAAACGTTGCTGAATAGTTGATACTCCTGAATTCATGAATCCGTTGCGCCTTACCACTCCGGAATTAAACATGCTCAGGGTAGCTACTACTTTAAAGCGTTTGTCGGTTTGAGCTGCCTTTAATGAATAGCCGCCGCCACCGCAGACTCCTAATAAGCCTAAGCGATCTGTATTTACTCCTGCATATTGGGTGATGAAATCTGCCATTCCTCGAATATCCTCAATCCGAAAGGCCGGTTTATCCACATTGCGGGGCTGTCCACCGCTGCCACCCTGGTAGGCCGCATCGGCAGCAATTGCGATGTAACCCGATTCAGCCAAACGCTGTGCGTACAATCCGGCAACCTGCTCTTTAACGCCACCATTAGGATGTGCAACCACTACAGTCGGATATTTTTTTGCCGGAGTGTAATTAGCCGGAGTGTATACATTGGCAGCGATTTCAATGCCATTCAGTTTATAGATTACCGGATGAATATTCACCTTGCCTGACACATTTTCAGTAATGGCATCCCGATAAACCAGTCCAAATGGATTGGCTTGCTTGGTTTGAGCTAATGAAATGAAGTTTATAGATGTAACCATGATTATTAAAAAATACTTTGTTATTGGTTTCATTTATCTAATCCTTTCTCCTTTAGCCATTTCGACATCAAGTCGGCTATTTCTACATTGTTTAAATCTGAAAACGGGAAATGGGTATTGCCTTTAATCCCGATTTCAGGAAGATGCACCACTGTTACATCGCCACCGTGCTTGTTAACGCAATCGCGCCACAACCTTGCCATTTTCAGACGAGCGCGCCATCCATCCTGTCCCGGATTATCCATTGGTTTTTCGGGAATAAAATCACCGTAGTAAATTATGATCGGGATTTTGGTAAGCTTCATAAAATCTGACATTGGCACTCCTAGAGCTGACATTGTACCCCCGGCCATTGGGATAGAAGCGGGCACTTCTCCTTCAGGAAATACAAAACCGCTTCCAGGCTCGTATGAAACGATGGCCTTTATATTTTGATTTTTAATAGTAGTTGCCCAGCCCATACCACCAGAATGTGAATGCGTAACGAGGATTCCAGCACCAATTTTAGTGAACAGCGCCGAAATAGCATCAGTATTCACATTCATATCAATAGGCCCTAAATTGGGAGCCATCTGACGGAAATATTGATTGAGTGCCTCTTTATCTTTTGAGAATTGTACTCCTTCGAAATAATTCGGCCAGATTCCGACCCGAAAAGTACCAAACCATCCCTGTTCATCGGGGGTTGGTGTAATAGTTGCTTCAGCAGTACTGCGGCTTGCGTTCCCTCTCCTTGGTTGGTCAATCAGATAAACTGGAAAACGGCGGCGCAAAAATATGGTTTGATAACCTTCGCGCCCGTCGGGTGTAGTTTCCCATGTTTTCGAGAACTGACCAATTCCGTGCCACATCACCAACGGATATTTACGGGCTTTCACCGGAACCTGATAAAAAATATAGGCATGGTCGCCATGAAAGGTTTGTCCTTCCGGAGTTTGATTATACGGATTGAAAGTACCCGGATTGGTAACCACAGTTCCTCCAACAGCAAAGCTACCTTGTTCCTGGATCATCAATGGCTTCTGTTTGGTTTGGGAAAAAGAAGTCAGACTGATGAAAACCAGAAATACCAAGAGGATATTTACCCAATTTGAATGCTTTGTACAACCTACACGAATGCCAATGAAACGCACAGATTTTTGATTAAAATTCTCATTTTTCATTTTACTGTTTTTTTGATACAACAAATGTAAGGACTTGCCAATCAGGAATTGGTGTACAAATTACTGTATCTTCTACCATTTTTACTGATTGGATATCCTGAATGATTGCGGCTAGGTTGGAATGATTAAATTTGCTTCAGAAAAACAAAAAAAGATATGGAACGGATTTTCAAATTTGATACGGTAACTGAATACAATGCCCTGAATAATCAAGAAACCTTGCACCCTTTGGTTAGCGTAATCGATTTTTCCAAAGCGAATCCAAGGTCGTGGGATGGAGAAAAGAGTGTTCGGATAAATTACGGCCTGTATTGTATCTTTTTGAAGGATGTAAAAGGCTGCGATATAAGATATGGCCAAAATTACTACGACTATCAGGAAGGCACCCTGGTTTTTGCTGCACCAGGGCAACTGATGGTGATTGAAACCGACGGACAGGTGTATCAGCCCAAAGGATACGCCCTTGTATTCCATCCCGACCTGATCCGCGGGACGTCTCTGGGCAGGATCATCCATGAGTATAACTTCTTCAGCTACAACGCTAACGAAGCGTTGCACCTGTCAGAACGTGAAAGGCAGATTGTGCTTGATTGTTTTTCAAAAATAGACTTTGAATTGCAGCAAAACATCGACAAACACAGCAGAAAATTGATTGCCTCAAATATCGAATTGTTCCTGAATTACTGCGACCGTTTCTACGACCGCCAATTCATTACGAGAGACAATCTCAATAAAGGCATTTTAGAAAAATTTGAAGAACTGCTGAATGGCTATTTTTCGTCAGACAAACCTCGAAATATGGGATTACCTTCTGTCGCTTATTTCGCAGAAGAGCTTCATTTGTCAGCCAATTACTTTGGCGATTTGATTAAAAAAGAAACCGGAAAATCAGCCAAGGAATACATTCAGAACAAAATTATTGACATTGCCAAGAACAAAACCTTTGACAGCAATAAAAGTGTAAATGAAATTGCTTACGAATTGGGGTTCAAATATCCTCAGCACTTTACCAGACTGTTTAAAAACGTAACAGGCTTTACGCCCAATGAATACCGGTTTCAAAATTAAGTTTTTCAGTCAGAAAAAAGTCAGAAGTCATTCGGAACGTTTTGCAATGACTACTGACTTTTCCTTTTCTGATTACCCCAAATTGTTATTATTATTTTGTGTTGTCATTCTTAAGTCTTTCACGTTCAATCTTCTCCGCAACCTCCTTTACATTCCTTTCATATTCCTCCACGTTTCCGCGAATCTCTTTGATCAGTTTCTTATCCCGATTATATTGAAAAATGTCTTCAAGTTTGTACAAGTTCTCCGGATCAATCCCATTCGTCGATTTAATATAGCGGTATTTCAGATCATTATCTTTTAGTTGGCTATTCCTGTTTAATTGCCAGATATTGCCGCCAAAAGAAAGCAAAATGATTAAAGCCATTGAGATCATTGTTATAGCAGCCTTGCTATTTCGAAAATCCACACTAAAAAAATGATCATTGCGGATAGCTATATTTTGAGGGAACCTCAGCAGGGAGACCTTTTCATCGATAGGAGTAATTACCGCTTTAATTTCAGTAAATACTTTATTGAGATTCTCACTTACCTTGTTTACCGAATAGGCCGAAATCTGTCCCAAGTTTTTTATTTGTTCCGGTGTAAACTGCTGTTGGTTAATCCTGATTTGTAAATCTTCGATAAGCGATATTAGTTCCTCTGTATCAAAAGTTGAATTAGCCTGGTTATCTGGAATTGACTTTTTGCTCAATTCATCTATCTTTTGTTTTAATTCTTCGAACAGTGTATAAACTGCCGAAGAATCCATTTTGCTTGTACCCATAAGTATTGATTTTTAAATAAATCACAATCGTTGTCTGTATTGGTTTGCTTTCTTCTTCCTTCGCTTTTTTGCTTCCTTTCTAAAAACTTCTGCCTGATTTTCATCATAGACGGGTGAAGGTTGTAGTATATCGAATAGCCCCCCCAATGAGGAAGTTATGCTTTTCATGGTCGAGGAAAATTCCATGTCATCCTCCCATGCAGGTTGTTCCGCTTGGTGTTTTTGAGCCTGTTGTAATCTCTCGTTTTGCTGCAACCGGTAATTGATTTTGGAATAACTGCAGGTCCTGTCAATTTTGGAACCGTTGAATTCATACCCATTCTTTCCAAACCGTACTCCTTGTATTTTGTCTGTAGCTCCGTTATTTTGGAATTCGGTTTTAATCCCTGATTTGAGTAACTCTGCTTTTAATTCCTGCCAGTTCCGACATTTATATATAGCTGATTGGAGTGCATGATAAATTTCGTATTTGGTTTTATCGGGTTCTTTTAACCGATGCTCTTTTACGTTCTCTTTGCCTGAAGCAATATACAAGCCGTACTTTTTGGTTAGCTCCATACAAATCTTGGTATTGCGCAACTTTTCATTCTGGTCGGAGATCCGCTTCCCATTATTATCAATCCGGTTGATCACGATATGGATATGTGGATGGTCTGTGTCATGGTGGCGTGTAATGATGTACTGTGTATCCCGGTATCCCATCCTTTCCATGTACTCCAGTGCCATACCAGCCATAAATTGATCGGAAAGCCTGTTTTTATCCTGGACAGAAAAGTCCAGCGAAATATGCGCCACTGGTTTTGCTATTTTCGGGTTCAGTTTTTGCTGGACAACAAAACTTTTAATAATGGATTCTTTGTCTTTCAACCTTACTCCGTCAGCATAAAGCAAATGAGAATGGTCTTTATCCAGAACATAGTTTACCACGCCGCGAAACCCACGGCCTTGTACAATTTTAGCAATCATCTTCAATCTTTTTGATTACGTTATCCAACCGTTCATTCATAGAAAGGCATTGCCTGTGTACATCCGAATAACCGGCAGCGTTTGCCCGATGTGCAACCTGGTTAACGTTGTTGGCCATGCCGCTGAGTTGCCGTATATGTCCCATCTGCTCCGATGTGAGGTGTTGCTTAACCACGCTGGAACGAATACAAAGGCGAATAAATTCGCTACGGTTAATCCCAGCATCTCGTGCTTTGGCTTTTAAGGTATAGTATTCTTCTGTGTCCATTTTGATCGTGATTTTATAACCCTTTTTTTCGGCAGGTGCTTTGGGTGGTCTGCCACCGATATTTCTGTTTTTGAGCGTTCTCATGATTTGTGATTTAATTGTTCCGTTTAGACCGACGGGATGTTTTTAGCCTCGCAGAGCAAGGTATCGGGCAGACCGATACACAAACTTGCTCCCCACTCAGACGGGATAGTTCTGCATGAATAGGACTAATAATGAATAAATTATCTGATTCTATTCGAAAATGTTTATTTCCATTCATTCTTATTTATTTCAGTTCAGAATTATTCATAATTCGCTATTCTGCTACAGGGTCACAGGTCTGGGCACAACACCAACTTACTCCCCGATAAAACCAAAGATTGCCCGCCGATTACGTTTTACCGTTTTAATCTCGGTTGTTTTAATTTTTGAGGTAAGTCCAAGGTCTTTTTCTTCTGGCAGAGGTAATCGTTCAGGTCATTGTGTTCCCGGTATGTGGCAGACATATCTTTTACATTTTGGCCGCATTTCTTCTGGATCTCACGGAAAGCCGAAACTCCGGCCTTGTCATTGTCTAAATAGCAATACTTCTCTTTATAATTTTCGATAACACTTATTGCTTTGGAAACGTTAGCTACGGAATTTAGGATAATGTAATCCTGTTTACTTATGCTGCCTGGACCAGGAGATTGTTTCTGTGCAATGGTAAGAAATGAAAGGTAGTCCATAAATCCCTCAAAAATGCAGCAGGTAGCTTTCCCATTTGGAATGTTGGTAATTCCTTTTGGGGACAGAGTACCCTTAAAGTACTTGTTTCTCAATTCAAATCCGCCCAGGTTATTTTCAAATCCTATGGCAAAATAAGCTTTGTCCCTGGTTTTGAAATGCACCTCTTTACACGTATTCATGGCACAAGCAACATGAACATGCCGATCTTTCAGGTATTGAATTAGAGCGGGGTTTTCAAGCGGTTTAACCCTTATATCGTCAAAGCAAGGTAAATTTTCCTGCTGGCGAAAAGAAAATGAATGGGGCTTAACATCCAAAGTTTTACCGGACAGAATTTGAAGGGCTTGCGAAACATTGTCGGTTTGATGTTGCTCCAGGATAAAGCTGATAATATTACCGCCTTTACCCAGTCCGAAATCATACCATTGGTTTAAGGCAAGGTTTAACTTGAATGAGGGTTCGGTTTCATTTCTGAAAGGAGAATAGTACCAAAGGCTGTTCCCTTGCTTTTTGCAGGGAGTTATCCCGATGGATTGCAGGTAATCTGCCAGGACTATGTTTTTTGCTTCACTGATATTCATGTTTTTAAAGTTGAATGTTTGATTAATTGAATGAATGATTGTTGTATAGAGGTATTAATACATTGTTGTATTGTTGTACCAACGTACTGATGTGCCTATGCACCAACATACCAATGGCCATACACACCATTGTATTTTTATCCGTATCTTTTTCTTTTGGCCAGCCTGATTATTTGGTAAACCCGGAATGAAGTTTAGTTTAGCGGTTTAACCTAAACCAAGCCGATACCCTGGCACGATAAACCGGTTTAAACTGCTTAAACTGGTTTAGTATGGTTTATTATATATACACCCAGACTAAACTAAACCGGTCTAATAGTGAAAATCCGGGTTAAACCGGTACGATTTATCGTCTTTGAGAATCATCCGTTTATTTTCAAGGAATACTTTCAATAATTTGGCTTTGTTTACTCCGAAAGAATAACCGACCAGGGCATAACTTTTCTGTAACTTATCGATCAGGCTGCTGTACGAGATCAGTTCAGCATCAGCAAATAGGTTTTCCAACGCTTCTTGGTGCCTGACTTCCGGTACTTCGAGATAATCGAAGCCTTTTTGAGAAGCGGCTTGTTTGGGATGATAATCTTCCACAGGTTCAGGTAATCCAATGCTGTTGATACGGAAGGCAAACGGGTTAAAATCTATATCCCGGATGTACATGGATGATACCGAACTGATGTCTTTGTCAAGCTCGTCTTTGGTTACCTGCAAAACGGTTTCAGCTTTGTTGTTCAGTTCTGTTCCCAGATGCCCGCGTGTATTGTCATCACCTTTATTTAGGTGTAAAACCGTGTGGATATGTACCAACCTTTCATCTGTCCATTGCATCAGTTTAGTAATCAAATCGGTTGATTCGCCCGGACTATTAATATCGTAAGCCAGGTCACGAATTCCGTCAATGATCACAAGCCCTAAACCTTCCGTATGGCAGATTGCCTCTTCGATGATGGCCAGCCGTATTTTCGGGGAATACTTTCGAAGGGAAAGGAACTCCAAAGATTCAGGTTGCTGGTCTAAAGGAAGATCGGCCAGTTTCAGGATTCGTTTCAATGTTCGCAGGCAATGAAAAGCGCTTTGTTCAGTGTCGGCATACAGAATTTTGCGTTTACCTTCTGGCAGAGAGGCTGAATAATTCAACACCGTACTGTTGGATAAAGCCGCCGCAACAATAGCACAGACATTGAATGTTTTTTTGCTCTTGGCTTTGCCAGTAGATGCACTGAAATTTCCCAAAGTACAAATGATTGAATCGTCCACCTTCACAATTACAGGCGGAGAAACAAACTCATCCGTTATTAAAAGCCGGGATTTTTGCCAAAGCTCGGTAAAGTCGATCACTGTGCCTGATTCCGGTTGTTTCGACTTTGTCATTGCCTACTTCCTTCCACCGGATTTGCGCCCGGCAAGTTCCAGCGCTAATTCTGCATCGACAATAATTTTTCTACCTATTTGGGTAATGGCTTTATCGATCTTACCGCTTTGTTTGATCCGGTTTGCTGTTGGAGTACTGCATCCAAATAACCGGGCAATACCTGCAATGCCATAGACGTACTTCTTTTGTGGGTTGGTAACTGAAGTTGCTGCCGATTGTACCTGCTTGGATTCCGAATTTTGCTGAAGGAACAAGAACTCTTCCCCTGTCATTTGCCAGATAGGCTTTTCTTTTAAATCTTTAATGTTCATATCAAATTAATTTTACGTGATACATAACGATAGCCGGCCGGTCTATCAATCATACCGCAATATTAATTTGAGTTTCCTTGAGTATCAGGGAATCGTAGTTTTAGGGAGTGTTAGTGGTTGATAGTCATTGATATATAAAAAATATAGGTGATGTAATTTCGTATTACGACCGCTGCCGGTTCATTAAAATGGATAGTTATGAAATACTATTTTGTATTCATTTAGAAGCGGCACACGTCTTTTCCTTTCAAAGTTTTGCCCAATGGTGATATGATATCGGGATTCAAAAAACGCTTTTATTTTGGGGTCTTTGTTGGGGAGAAAATAGTTATTATCGAGCATTCCGGCCAAAAACGTAACCAAGCTTTTTATATCCGGTTTCCCGTTTTCGTGGGTGGAAATCCAACGCAGTTCTTTATTCTGGTTTTCTTCCTTCAGATATTTATCAGTGAAGAGCCTTCTTTCCAGTATCAGGAACTTCTCAAACATTCTTGTCCTGAAAATCGCATCTGGTTCATCCACTTTATCTGTCTGGTCATTCTTAACTAAAATGCCATTAGAAATATTTTGTCTGAATGATTTTACCTTACTCTCAGCAATCACATCCTTTACAGGAATATAAGCAATAATGAATGCTACAAGTTCTTTACCTAGTTGGTAAATGTCAGGGAAAAAGTTTTCACAAAATGGAGTAATCCGGTTCCTTTCTATTTCTTCTTCACCGGATAATTCGTTTAATTCCTTTCGCGTCTCATCAATCAGCATCTGCCTTTCTACTTCCGAAGGATAAGGATACGTTTTTATCAGTTTCAGATCTTCTCCCAGTGAAACTCTTTTGTCTTGATAATACAGCAAAGATTGCTCGATAATCTTGAGAGCATTCAGATTTTCCAGGATTGTTTTATTATTCTCAAAAAGAGAGATATTCTCCCTTAACAACACAAGTAAAGGAGTTGTAACAACTCCAGCTTTTTCTGCTGAACTGGCCAGAATAAGGTTTAAAAGATTAGTTTGGAAGACATTGGACTCTTTGTTTTTATTGTAGAACTTGTATAGGAACTTTTGAGAAGACAGATCGCCTGAATCAGGATTCTGAATCTTATTTGAGAACTGACGGTTAACCTCTTGCCAGGACGAATATATATCTGAGAAATACTCGATAACGGATTGAATGTTTTGAAGTTGTTCCATTCTTTACAATTATTTTAAGTAATAACCTCCGTTTTTCAATGCTCCCCTAAATTCAATTTTGTCTGATTTTTTAAGATTATCCAGATATCGCATGGTTGATCTCAAACTCTTGTTTACTAGTTTTGATATTTTTATGGCTGACAATCCCTCCTGCTCGGCTATTAGTTTTAATACGATTTCTTCAATTGGACTTTCCCGATTTATAGTGCCATTTAAAGTGCCATTTATAGTGCCACTTGTTAAATTTGCAGTGTCATTTGTAGTGTCATTCTTTTGGGGACGTTTAAATTCGACGGTAAAGAAACCTCCATCAGTTGTAAATGTGGGTTCCGGCAGACCTGCTTCTTTCATTGCTTTGCGCATACGTGGAATGCCGGATGCAACCTGTTCCACTAAACTCATACGGGTAAATAAACCAAAAATAAGAGGATTCCTGGTCATACTTTTCTTGCCGAAATCCTTTTGTACACCAATAAGTAACCCTCCCGGATTGGAAATCTCTACCCGGTCATCATAGACTTCCACCATTGTAATGGCACCTTGTTCGTAATAATCCCGGTGTGAAAGAGCGTTAATAATCGATTCTTTAAAAACGGTAAGAGGAATTTCCCAGACTTCTTTACGAGGCCCCATACCCTCTATGATATAGGCTACTTCAAGTTTATCCTTAATCCATTTTTCAGCCTGTTGGTACTGTTGATACAATGGGCCTCCGTATGTTTTGTCATCAATGATATGTACCTTGGTTTTCCCTTTAAACCTTACACAACGGGTAACAGCCTGATGAAATGAAATTTCAGGTTGCTTGCTAAAGAACAATACTCCACCATTTTTAATTACACCCGATTCATCTAACACCTGCAAATTATTTAATATCTGCTGGGTGGATATGTTCCCGGAAATGCCCGATTCGGCACGGAACAGATTAAACATATCATTATCCAGCTCACTTTCAAAATCAAATTTAAGGCAAGGAACAGCATCGAAATAAATGCGATTGCTGCTCTGAAAGAAACTTCGGATTTCTTCGGCAGTTGTCAGTTTTTGAGAATTAGCACTTTCCCGTAAATAGATTGCCCCGGAAAGAACATAAGGTTTATCTTTTCCTGATGGGACTTCAATCACCCATACGTTTTTACCATCAACATCTACAGAATAAATATCCACATGGATAGCTGGGGATATGTCTCTTATGGAGTCCTGAATGGCAGAACGTTTCGGATTGTCAATTTCAGTTCCAATAATCTGCCCCTTATCGTCAATGCCCAATAACAGGAATCCTCCTTCGCTATTGGCAAATGCGCAGACT
>JAHEYT010000036.1:0-4494 GCA_023251455.1 Bacteroidota bacterium | reverse complement strand
AGACTTCTTCAGTAAGTTCCCGAACTTTGCTCGGTACTTTTAGTTTGAAATCAACGTTGTATCCCTCTCCGCTTTTCGCTAGGGACATAATTTCTGCTGCTGTTAACATGACTACTTATTTATATTATGCTTCAAAGATAATTGGATTTGATAAGATGTTATGAATTTCTACTTAATTACAGTTGGTTAAACTTTTCCATAGCGCTGACTTTTATTTCGTCAGCAATATCTATGTATGGTTTCATGGCCTTATAATCGCTGTGTCCCGTCCACTTCATAACTACCTGCGGCTGAATGCCCAAAGATAAAGCATTACAAATAAATGTCCTTCGTCCGGCATGAGTACCCAGTAAATCATGCTTGGGCGTAACTTCATCTATTCGCTGATTACCCTTGTAATAGGTTTCCCGTATAAGCTCATTTATCTTCGCCAGTTCAGCCAACTCTTTCAGGTATTCGTTCATTCTTTGGTTGGTGATTACTGGCAGCACTTTATTGTTCTCAAAATGAACATCTTTGTACTTTTGTAATATGGACCTACTGTGGTTGTTCAGTTCAATAATAAGGCTATCAGCTGTTTTGACAGTAGTTATTTCTATGTGATTATCTTTAATATCGCTCGTTTTTAGGTTATATACATCAGAATACCTTAATCCGGTGAAACAGGTAAACAAAAACACGTCCCGAACCCGCTCCAAATATTGTTTTGTTTCAGGAATCTTATAATCGCGTAGCTTATTCAATTCATCCCATGTCAGGAAAATAACTTTCTTTTGAGTGGTTTTCAGTTTTGGTTTAAATGACTCAAAGGCATTATTGTTGTGATGTCCCTTTTTGAATGCCCAGCGAAGAAACCATTTGAGAAATCCTATCTGTTTACCAATCGTACTGTTTCGTAAATTCTTTTTATCCCGTAAATACTCCACGTATTCAGTTAAGCCAGAGTCGTCCAGCACTTCGAATGTTAGGTTGGAATTGAAGTTGGTTAAATGAGTTTTTACAGCTGCAAATTTCTCGTATGTAGAATCTGTCCAGTTATTTTGTTTTCCACATTCTTTTAAGAATTCATCGAAGACGTTCATGAAAGTAGCCGCGGACTTTTCTGATTCTGTTTCTTCAGAATTATGTGCTTTATTCCTCTTAGCAAATGCCGTTTTGAGTTGTTCCGGGGTGGGGGAAATATCCTTTACTTCAAACTCCTTGAAGATATCTTGAATGTTGGTGTAATATTTTAATAAATCACCATTGATTTCAGACGAGCTTTGCTTAAGTTTGTTCGTGCATCCGTTCTTTATTCGTTGCTTGTCTGCGTCCCATTTGGATTCATCTATCCGGTATCCGGTGCTAAATTCGATCCGGTTTCCGCCATAGATAACCCGCATTCGAATGGGTATATTGTCGGTAACCAATACATTATTTTTCTTCCTTCTTTCGAGTGTGAAGATGATGTTCCGTTTTGTATTCATGAGTGGGTGTAATTATTTTCACACCCAAATATACACCCAATTTTGAATAAATGTGAAGATATTTAGAGATATTTTATTTATACTAAAAATAATTTAATGCTCTTATTTATAGCTATTTAAACTTCTGTAATACTTAATGAAGGTTCAAGAGAAAGAGCCGCTCTCTCCGCATCAAAAAGAGCCGGTTTTAACTGGCTTTCACTTTTAATGGAACCTATCTTTCTCTCCCTGTAAATCCGTATCTATTCTCGTAATCTGTGTTTCAGCAAAAAATGCGTTTCTTTGTATCCGTATTAAACAGAATTGCCATGAAATTTGATGATTACCGCATATCCCCTGATATTAAGAGAAACCTTGAAACACTTGGATTCCGACGACCTACTGACATTCAGTATAAAGCCATTACTCCTATCCTGAAAGGTGATGACGTTTTAGCCATTGCCCAGACTGGTACCGGAAAAACGGCGGCTTTTGCGATTCCAATTATCAATATGGTGCATCAGCAGAAAAGCAGCAGCCGAAGCGAGTTTCTTTGTTGCCTGGTGATGGTACCTACCCGTGAACTGGCTTTGCAAATCACCGAGGTTTTTCAAACAATTGGCAAACACACCTTGGTAAAAACAGCCTGTGTGTTTGGAGGCGTTGATCAGGAGCCACAGATTTCGAAACTGAAAAGTGGTATTGATATTCTGGTGGCCACGCCCGGACGCATGTTCGATCTGGTCAGCCAGGGACACATTCTGCTCGACAAGATACAGATACTTGTTCTCGACGAGGCCGACCATATGTTGGCATTGGGGTTCATTAAGGATATCAGGCAACTGATTCACTATTTGCCGAAATACCGCCAAACGTTATTCTTTTCGGCAACAATCAATCCTGAAATTAAGGAACTTGCCTATTCACTTGTTACCAACCCCATCCGTATTGAAATATCGCCGAAAGATCCGGTGGCAAAAAATGTCACCCATTCCGTTGCTATGATCGACATGGACGACAAACGCTTTTTTTTGGAGCGGCTGATCAAAGAGCATCCTGAATCAAAGATATTAGTTTTTGTTCGTACCAAAGTTCGGGCTGAGCGCGTGTTTAAAGCGATGGAGCGTGTTGACATTAAAACAGTGACCATTCACGGCGATAAAGAACAAAAAGACCGTCTGGATGTGATGAACGTTTTTAAGTCGGGCGAAGTAAAGGTTTTAATTGCCACCGACGTTAGCGCGCGTGGTATTGACATTCCGGACGTTGATTATGTGATCAATTATGATTTGCCCGATGTGGCCGAAAACTACGTTCACCGCGTGGGACGCACCGGTCGTGGGGTGAAAAAAGGATTGGCCGTTTCGTTTTGTAGTCCGGAAGAAAAACCGGTGCTCGACGAAATCGAAACCTTTCTGGGACAAAAGGTCAGTGTTTTAATTATCGACAAGGAAGAATACACGGCAACGGTCGATTTGTCGCTCGACAATCCCAACGACTGGAAAGCCCTGATGCGTGAGGAAGAGCAAAAGCCAAAATCGAAAAAGAAGAAAAAATAAGGTAAGCCAGGTATTCGCTTACACCAGAAGCGCGGGATGAGAGTTCTGCGCTTTTTAGTTTTATAAATCTGTAGTTTTTTGGTTACATTTGTGGAAAAGCAACCAATATGAATGCATTAGAAATTAGAACCAATTTTCATCAGTTGATTGATCAGATCAATAATGAGCAATTGTTGATCAAACTCTATCATATTATGGAGCAAGCAAGCATAACCGCCGATGGCCAATTGTGGAGCAGATTAACGGAAGATGAGCAAAAAGAATTATTAAAGATTGAAGGAGAAGTTCAGTCTGATTGCAATTTGATTTCGAACCAACAAATGCAAAATAAGCATCAGAAATGGCTTTGAAGGTAAAATGGTCAAAATATGCTGATCAGAGCTTTGACCAAATTCTGGAATATCTTCAGTCAGAATGGGGCGCGAATGTTACCCGTGCTTTTGTTCGCAGAACCTATGATTTTTTGGATTTATTGGCCGAATTTCCAGAAATTGGATCCATGGAAAATGTGGAAAAGCAAATTCGGGGTTTCGTTCTAATCAAACAGGTCACTGTATTTTACATCCGAAAGAATGATTCTATCGTACTTCTGAATTTTTACGATAACCGGAAAAAGTCAAAACAATAAAGAAAGGGTATTAACCAGAAAAAACCAAAAAGCGCAGGATGAAAGTTCTGTACTCTTTTGTTTTTCACGTTCCGCAAAATAAGGAATCCGCATTTTCGTTTAACTGAAAATTGCTACCTTTAGCAAAAACAACGTAAGATTCAACCATGAAGACAAAAAATCAAATCCTTATCCTTTTTCTTATCTCGGCGTTCCTGATTTTAGGATCTAGCTGCACAATAGTCCGTCCAGGATACCATCGTCCCTCAAGAACGGTAATTATTCATACCAACCCCAATGGCAGAATCCCTCCGGGACAAATGAAAAAAGCAACCGGAGCAAAGAGTGCAAAGCATTATGCACCAGGGCAGCAGAAAAAACACAAGAAAAACAAATAGGCAAAAGGTTCGGAGAAATCAACTCCGGACCTTTTTTGCTTTTACACTCAGGATAACTGCCATTTCGAAAATTGACTTAGATAATTATGCCATTGAAAGTTCTTGCCTGATAATTTTCGTGATTAATTATGATTTGTGGTAAATAAATTTTAAATTTAGTATTGCAAACCAATAACTTAAATCATGAAAACTTTTATTAAACTTCCGATCTTTGGATGGTTTTTATTGTATGTTATTTCGTCGTACGCACAGCAGCCATCTATTGGTGGTTTTAATGTTTACTATGGACATCTGCACAATCACTCCAGCATATCAGACGGAGGAGCAGTGAATACTCCTGACAATGCATACAATTATGCAAAGAATACTGGACACGCCGGATAAAATATCCAGTGTGCGCCGGAACAAATTGACCACCTTCCGCCGGTCAAAATGGTTGAGTTTCGCCGGATCAAATTGACCACCCTCTAAGAACGATTTATCCT
>JAHEYT010000080.1 GCA_023251455.1 Bacteroidota bacterium | reverse complement strand
TCGATAACAAGGGTCAGATCATCGTTCGATAAATTCAGGTATTCCGGATTTCCGTATAGAATATTTTCGCGCACAGTTCCGGTAAACAGAAATGGTTCCTGGAGGATAAACCCAATTTTACTGGTTCGTTCTTCAGGTTTGTAAGTCCTGATATCTTTTCCATCAAGCAAAATTAATCCTTTTGTGGCATCGTACAAACGGGCAATCAACGAGGCTGTGGTGGTTTTTCCGCCTCCTGTTGGTCCTACAAAAGCATAAGTTTTTCCTCGTTCCAGATCAAAGCTGACGTGATGCAAAACTTCTTTTCCGTTCGGATAGGTAAATGAAACATTCCGGAATGAAAGATACGACGAAGACAACACCTTCTTCGTATCTTCTATGACTTCAAGATTAGTGTTTAGCGAAAGAATCTGCGAAATGCGGTCCCAGCCAGCCATTGCGGTCTGGAAGCTTGCCCACAGTCCGGCCATTTGCCTCAGTGGGTGATAAAAACTGTTCACATAAGCCAGAAATCCGATGAGAAGCCCGATGGAAAAATTTCCGTTCATGATGAGGTAAATTCCAAAAGCCAGCACAATAAGTTGCCCGATGTTCGACGAAAGCCCATAAACCGGGGTGAAAATATTGTTGGCCAACCCGGCGCTAACGGCCGTTGAATAATTCTTCTGGTTGGCTTCGTTGAAACGTTTCCGGAAATAATCGCGGCGGTTAAAAGCGATGATAACCTTGAAGTTGTTTAGGCTTTCCTGAATTTCGGAACTCAGGCCGCCCAGGCTTTTTAAGTTGGCTGCGTTTTTTCGTTTGACCCAGGGCGAAATTGCTTTGGTAAATATCCAGATAACCAAGGCCGGAATAAGTGCGGCCGCGCCAAGTTCAAGATTAATACTCAACAGAAAAATACCGGCGCCAAGCATCGTGAAAATGCTGCTGATAAACTGCATGAGCGATTGCGAGAAAAACTGATTGAGCTTGTCGGTATCGTTGTTGATCCGCGAAATCAGATCGCCAGCCTTGTTTTGGTTGAAAAAATCGACCGGCAACTCCTCCAGTTTATTAAATACCGCATTACGCAAACTATACAGCATCCGGATAGCAACACCACCCATCATGGTCATTTGAAGGTAATTCGTTACAAATCCAACCATGTAAATGCAAAGCAAAATTCCGGAGAACAGGATTACTCCGTGAAATTGTTTCGATTGAATATAGGTGTCGATGGTGTGGCCAATCAAAAATGGCCCGATCAAACTCAGACCAGCATTGATGAAAATGATGATCATGGCCAGGATAATCGTCCGCCTTTCTTCCCTGATCAGACCAAGCAGTTTTTTTAGCGCTGCCAGCGACGATTTTTTCTGCTCCGTTGTGCTGGCAGCCTGATTGAGGTTATAGTTCATAATGGCTGGTGCTTCGTTGTGAATTTTCGATCTGAACATACTCGGTGCACGTTTCCATCAGTTCTTTGTGCGTTCCTTTGGCAATCACTTCGCCTTCCATCAGCAAAACAATTTGTTCAAAATGCCTGACTGAAGCCACTTTCTGGGTAATCGACAGCAAAGTCAGATCCGGATAATTGAGTTCGAGATTGGCCAGAATTTTCTTTTCTGTTTTTCGGTCAACTCGGGCAGTAAAATCGTCGAGCAAAAGAATTTTCGGATTAATTGCCAACGCTCTGGCCAGCATAATTCGCTGCTTTTGCCCTCCTGAAAGACTGGTTCCACGTTCAGAAACAATGGTGTTGAGTTTGTCGGGCAGCGAGTCGATAAAGTCGTGGAGTTCGGCTGTGGCTATGGCTTTTTCAAGCGACTCGTCGGTAACCAGGTCGCTGAACGCAATGTTTTCGCGCAGGCTCATGTTAAAAATAACACTGTCCTGAAGCACAAATCCAATTTGGCCGTGAAATGATTCTTTGTCGTAGCTTTCAATGCTCCGTCCATCAAACAAAATAGTGCCTGAATCAGGTTTAACCAGATCGGTCAAAAGGTTGAGCAATTGACTTTTCCCGGCAGCAGTCGGGCCAATAATGGCCAGCTGTGTTCCACCTTTAACCATGAAGGAAATATCTTTCAAAATGGGTTTCGTATCATACGAGAGCGAAACATTCGCCAATTCAATGTTTCCCCGAAGTGTTTCTTTTATAGTTCCTTTTTCGGCTGGCTCCGGAGATTCCAAAACCTCGTTGATTCGTGCATAAGAAGCCGATGCCTGTGCCATGATGTTACTCATGAAACCGATCATGATTATCGGGAAAATGAGCAGGGCCAGGTAGCTGTTGAATGCCGCAAAATCGCCCAGCGACATGCTTCCGGTAATCACAAAATGACCTCCAAGCATCAGGATGGTTAGCATTCCCAAATTCGATACAAAGGTGATAATTGGAATGAGCGCTGCAAACAGGCGAAGGATTCCAAGTCCCACATCACGCGAATCGGTATTGGCTGCCAGAAATTTATGGTACTCAGATTGCTGCGAGTTGAGCACCCGTATGATGGCCGAACCCATGATACTTTCGTTAATGACCTTGTTGAGCCAGTCGATAATTTCGCGGCTTCGCTTGAATAAAACCTTCGCTTTCCGGATAACCATAAAAAAGGTGACCCCAATAATCGGGATAATGGCAATGATGGGAACCGCCAGTTTGTAGTTGATCATGATCAGGAGCACGCAGGTACCGATAATCATGAAAATCGACGAAAAAATAGTGACCACTGCCATCGACACAAACATCTTAATCGAATCGATATCGGAAGTCAGGTTGGTTAAAAGCTTCGAAGGATTGGTTTTAAGAATGTACGCGTAGCTCTGCCTCGAAATTTTGTCGGACAAGCGGGTACGCAGGTCGCGGGCAACCTTTTCAGAAGCAAAGGTTTGTATAATGCTTTGCAAATAGGTGAAGACAAAGATGATAAATGCAGCCACCAAAAACTCCAGAACGACTGTCCTGAAATTGAAACTGCCAGCAGTAAAGGCATCAATTGCCCTTGATATAATTTTGGGCAGCAGCAAATTGACCCCGTTACTGAGCAAGGCAAATATTACGAGAAACGCGACCATTCCCCGATATGGTTTCAGTAAACTAAATACGTTTGGTTTTGATTCCTTTTTACCGGTTACCGGTTGTTTCGACTTGCTCATTCCAGGATTATGCTTGAAAAATTCGATCTACAAAGAAACTCTAAAAGAGCCTAAAAGTTTATATTAATTGAAAGAAAGATGCCACTAAGGTTAAACGAATGCAACATTTTTAACCCGTCATTGCGAAGTAGCGAAGCGAATGAAGCAATCCTTTGAATAAAAGATTGCTTCACTTTGTTCGCAATGACGTCTTTGTCCTTGCTCTTTCGTGGCAAAAATGGATTCAGCTTTTATCTTAGTCTTACTTTTCCTTATCCTCTTCTTTACAGCAGCGATTAATCCATGATGGGCGGTGCGAGTGGATGTGCTCGCGAAACTGTTCGCGTTCTTCGGGAGTCATGTTTTCCCATTTTTCGTGCATTTGCCGCCTGCAATGACCGTGGCCACGTCCATGATGCCCTTTGAAACCTCCCAAAAGTAGGCGCGACAAAATCAGCAACCCAATGGTCTGCCAGAAGGTAATTTCAGGCAAGTGAAACAACAGCGGCATCAACCAGTTCCACAAGTACATGGTTATAAACCCGAAAGCCACAAAGGCAGCCAGGATCAGGGGAATAAACAGATACCATCTTTTTTTGAACATTGTTTTCATGTCTTTATTTTTTAAAAGTTTATTAATTCTTGTATTTGTTTACTCACCCCGAAGCCAGATAAATCTGTCTTCCCCCCTCTCTACAAGTAGAGAGGGGCAGAGCACCAAAGGTGCGAAGGGGGTGAGTCAGGTTGAATATGAAATATTCTTTAGTAAACGCATGTGTTTTATTGAAGTCGATATCATATCTAACCTTTTAAAAGTTTATTAATTCGTCGTAAATAAGCTGAAGCCGTTCGCGCAAAACCAAAACTGCATATCGTTTTCTGGAAATTAGCGTATTCACCGTTACGCCGGTCTGTTCCGAAATTTCCTTGAACGAAAGGCCTTTCAGTTCAGTCAATTCAAACACCAGCCGTTGTTCCTCCGGAAGCTCGTCCAATGCCTTTTCCAGTTCAATCCAAACCAGCGACCGCAAATAATCGTCTTCGGGTGTACTTCCATTGTCGAACATCAGATTTCGCAATTCCCTGAATGAGCCTTCATCTTCGGTTTCGGCGAAAAACTCCGGCATCGACTCTGTCTTCTTTTTGCGGTAGAGGTCGGTAATCCGGTTGCGGGCCACGGTGAACAGCCATGCAGCCATTTGATCGATGGGTTTTAACAGCCGGTCGGCGTCGGCCAGTTGATAATAAACTTCCTGAAGAATATCATCGGCATCTTCGCTATTTTGCACACGTTTTCGGATAAAACCCTGCAAACGGGCGCCATAGTTTTTGATGATGTCAGATATATGTTGTTTTTCCTTCACAGTAGTTTTTATCAGCGCGACCGACTGTACATCAGGCGACAGCTCTAAAACCTCAATTCCACTCATATTGTTTTGGTTGAACGACAGTTGAGTCTGATCCGAAAAGTCTGATCTGTATACCGACCGGCTGTTTCATCGAAACCCAATTGTGCAGCTTATAATGAGGTTGACGAATGAGGCTAAAGAATATTTTAAATGAAATGTTTTTTTTATCTAAATTGCTTCTTTACAGGTGAGATGTCAGTTTTCAACTAAACTGGCTTCGCCTGTTTGTTTAAAAGTTTTTCTGCCGTCATTTTTCCATTTTGGTAAAACAAAGCGTCAAGCATATCAATATTTCCATCCAGAAGACTTTCCTCATCTGACACGTATTTCCCAAACTCAACAACCTTTTTGTTTTTTACCTCGAAGTCATAGTGTCTCCCTGAATCCAGGTCGAAATATACCCATTTGCTGGTTATTTGAACATATAAATTCGTCCACGAGATTGTACCCCAATAGGCCGGATGAGCATATGCGCCGTGGCTTTCAGGAATCGGATAAAGCTTTTTGCTTTCAACATCGTATGCTTGCTTTTGTGTTTTCAGTTTAGCTAGCAGAAGCAATCCGTTGACCTGATATTTTGTTTTTAATTCCTTTAGAATTGTGGTGGAGGGGCCTGCATTCAAAACGATGTTGT
The DNA here is from genome assembly GCA_023251455.1 of Bacteroidota bacterium. GTDB lineage: Bacteria > Bacteroidota > Bacteroidia > Bacteroidales > Prolixibacteraceae > Aquipluma. The sequence goes on along the minus strand of JAHEYT010000080.1, from coordinate 21,149 downwards.
CAGCTATTTTTATATTCGTTTGCAATTCAATATTAAACCGTAAGCCTTTTATGCAGCTTTCCTGAAAGATAGGGTCAATGATTCGGTTGTTCTTTTCGGCAATCAATATCCTGATCGTGTCTTTTATGATTAGGGTAGTGTGAAGTGGACTGCCTTTTATTGCATTGCCACCATAATGGTTGATTTGGCACGAAAACGCCAAAATAATAATGATTAGAAATAATATTGCTTTCATAGCCGAATCATCATTGGAAGGATAATAAAACCTAGGTTAAACTTACCACTTTTCCCCATCATTCCCTTCTGTTAAACAAATTGATTTATCGGGTTATTTATTCTTTCTCAATAGCCGTAGCCTTTAGGCGTTCGACTGAGCTCACGCCGAAGTCTGCGGTGAAAAGTGAAAACAATATTTGGCTTTAGCCTAATTGATTAATATTTGGGGCTAAAGCCCGCGTCAGAAATCAATCTTTCCAACGGCATAAATGCCGTTGCTATTGATAGAGTAACAGATAACCGATAGTTCCAAAAACAAATCTGTTTTTAATTTAAAATCCTCCAGCGTTTCTGCAACTACGGAGGATTTTTGCTTTGTTTAAGGTTATTTGTTGAACACTCTCAGTGTGATTAGTTTTAATTCATATTTTTCATTGCCTCTTTACAAATGCCTCTCCCTTTCCAATTTCACTTGTTTCTGAAGAACATAGGGTAATTGAAATTTTATCGTATTTCAATTCCGGTTGTTCCTTATTATTCTTGGGTTTTAATACTTGCACCTGGTATCCGTACATTAAAATGCCCCTTGCATATTCGGTTGTTTTGTTTATTCCAACAATTTTTGCTTTTACTCCGTTTATTTCAATGGTTAGTTCGTCGGGCGTTATGGTATCGGGCGATACATCGATTAATTTATCTGACTTGTCCAAAAGATCTTCTGCTCGTTCGGCTTTCTGAAATGCTTTGTTGTTGACCTCTTGTTTTGCTGCAATTTTTAAAGTTTTGCTCAAACTCATTGGCCTGAAATACAACATATATGTTTCGTGTGGAGTAACCTGCGGTTCAAAAACATTGATCCCATAGATTTCCATTTTGTCATATTGAGGATTAATTACCAAATCTTCATAAACGGGAACATTCCATGCCCAATATTCAAGTCGGTTTACCCGGTACTCCGATAATTTTATGGCATACAGGCAATAATAATCTCCCTTCTTTACTTCCAGTGAGTAGTTTCCATTAAGATCAGATAACGTTTCATAAATATCTTCAAAAACCCTGTTTTTCAACCGAATCGTAGCGCTGTCTATTGGTTGTCCGTTGAAATCGGTTACTTTTCCGGTAATCACAAATTTCTCTCTTTCCTGACTATACGCTGAAATGACAAAAAGCAGAAATGCAGATAATAGTGTTATTTTTATTGTGCCCATCAAGTTGTTTTTAATGTTGGTAGTTTGCTGTATTGGATTTCTAACTGTCTTTCCTGATCGAATACGCCATCAAAGCCTCGCCATGCCTGATATACAGCACACCATCGTGAATGACAGGATGGGTAAAAAACTCTTTAGTTCCTTTGGTCACTTTAAATGAACTCACGATTTCCAAACCATTATGCTTTGGATTAACCAGATTGACCACTCCCTTTTCGGTATATACATAGAGCATTCCATCGGCTGCAATGGTGCTTCCCCTGAACATCTTCACCGAATCGGTCACTTGTCCGGTTTTCATATCGAGGCATTTCAGGTACATTTGCCGGTGGGCTGTTCCGTAGATTTTATCGCCCAATCGAACCACTCCGCCCATGATGTTGTCGAACGATTTATTTCGCCAAACTTCAGAAACTGCACTTCCATCTTCAGCGAGTTTCAGTTTAACGGTGCGGTTTCCATCGCCTTCGGTATAAATCAAATCATCGCCATCGATTACCGGGATATTTCCGTGCAGGTTTCCGGCCGTGTCCATCTTGTGTGTAAACAGCAGTTCTCCCGATTTTCCATCCAGCCCCAGAAATGCCATTTCCGAAAATGTCAGGAGCAAGTCGCGATTACCTCTTTTTACCACAATTGGCGAACCATAGGCTTCAACTTCACCTTTGGCTTTTTGCGACCATACTTTTTGTCCGGAAAACCGGTTTAAGGCCACCACGTTGTTTTCCGGACCGCCCGGCTGGCAATACACCAAATCGCCGTTTACCAGCAGCGACTGCGAATAGCCAAACATGTTGATTGTTCCCTGCAAATCCGAAATCATATTCAGCGACCACTTTTTCGATCCGTCGTTTTTGTTGAAACAACCAATGTCGCCTTTTCCGGAGCAAACATAAATTAAATCTCCAACCACGGTAGGAGTAGCGCGCGATCCTGGAAAGTTTTTTACCCACTCCTGGCCACAAGTCACTTTCCATAGCTGTTTGCCGTTCAGGTTATAAGCATATAAAAAGCTGGTGCTGTCGGTTTCTCCGGTAATAAAAAGCTGGTCTCCGGCAATAACAGGCGAGCCATAACCGCGTCCGGTTGAGTCAATTGCCCAGAGCAACTTGGGGCCTTCGGCAGGCCACTGGGTGAGTAAACCGGTTTCAGCATAAACACCGCTTCGGTTGGGACCACGCCATTCGCTCACAGGTTCTTCTTTCATGGTGAACGCAAAAATTAAAACGGCTAGAAGTATGATCAAAAGGTTTTTCATTGTTTTCTGAATATTTAGTTGTTTCATAATAAAAGTATCAGGCTTGCGCGAATAATTACAATGCTTACAGCGAATTCTGACTGGATAAACCTTTTGTTTCGTTTGTCTGTTAATTGGGTTTATCTTTTTAAATTATGGATGTATTTATATTGAACACATCATTCCAGTTTTTTGCTGATCCGGTACATTTAATCCAATACGGCGGAATTTTTCTTCTTCTAACAATCATTTACCTTGAAACCGGTTTCTTTTTGGGTCTAGTGCTGCCTGGTGGCGATTATCTCATTTTTACTGCCGGTTTGCTTTGCGGAACTCATTACCTTGATATGTCGTTACCTGTTTTGATGGTAGTTATGACTTTAGCAGCCATTTTGGGCGATTTTACAGGTTATGCCAAAGGAAAATGGCTGGGCCCGAAACTATTTGACAAACCTGATGCCCGTTTTTTCAAACAGTCGTACCTGATCAAATCGCGTGCTTTTTACGAGAAATATGGAGTGCTTGCTTTTGTAACCGGTAGGTTTTTACCTGTTATCCGTACTATGATTCCCATATTGGCCGGAGCTTCCGGATTTTCATTAATCCGGTTTAGCTATCTGAATATTCTGGGCGCTGTGGTATGGATCGGACTTCTTACTCCACTGGGTTATTTTCTTGGTCAGACTTATCCCCAGCTAGTCAATTACAGTGTTTGGTTTCTGATCGGATTCATTTTGCTCGCCTCATTACCAACTTTGAAAATCTTTAATCCATTTCAAAAGAAATGATCAAAAAGGATCAGTGTGAAGCCAAATTCACCAGAAAATTAAGTTTTCCTGAAATCTAAGTTAAGCATTCTGTTAACTTAAAATGCCTGTCTATCTTTGCCGCCGTACTAAAAAATACGAATGGCTTATTTAAATAATACCATGATCATTCGCCGGCAACTGGTTCGAAAAGTTGTCCGGCTTTTTAATGAAGGAAAACTGATTGAAGGCATCGACCGCATTCCTTTGGAGATGTCGCCACGCGAAATTTCGGCACAGCGTCGCTGCTGTATTTATAAAGAACGCGCTGTGGTAAGGTACAAACTGATGCCCATACTGGGGCTTGGCATTGAAGAGGAGCTGGACGAACTAACTCCATTGTCGGAGTTTGCACGGATGGCAATTGAACGGAAAGAACCTTCGAAAAAGGTGTTGACCGTGGTTGATGAAGCCTGTACTTCGTGTGTGAAAGTAAGCTATATCGTAACCAATATTTGCAGGGGTTGTGTTGCCAGCCCGTGTATCATGAACTGCCCCAAAAATGCCATACGCTTTAATGATTCGGGCGCTGCCCAGATTAAATCGGATAAATGTGTGAACTGTGGCCTCTGCAAGGAAGCCTGTCCATACCATGCCATTGTTTATGTACCGGTTCCGTGCGAGGAAGTTTGCCCCGTGAATGCCATTTCGAAGAATGAACAAGGAGTTGAATACATCGACGAAAGTAAATGTATTTACTGCGGACGTTGCCAGAATGCCTGCCCGTTCGGTTCCATCTACGAGATTTCAAACCTGGTTGACGTGCTGAAAAGTATTCAGCAAAAACAGGAAACGATTGCCCTTGTTGCTCCGGCACTGTTTGGCCAGTACGACGTTCATCCGGCCAAAGTGATGAAAGCCATCGAAAAAATTGGCTTTACTAAAGTGGTTGAAGTAGCCCGGGGTGCCGAAATTACGACCCGAAATGAAGCTGAAGAACTGGTTCACCGCTTAGGTGAAGGCGCTCCGTTCATGACAACCTCATGTTGTCCGTCGTATGTTGAACTAACGCGCAAGCATATCGAAGGATTGAAACCCTTTGTTTCAGATACCGGATCGCCTATGCATTATACTGCCGAAATGGTGAAAAAGCAAAATCCGGAAGCCAAAACGGTCTTTGTCGGGCCATGTATTGCCAAGCGAAAAGAGGGAATTGACAATGAATTTGTGGATTTTGTGTTGAGTTTTTCAGAACTTGATACAATACTTGAAGCAATGGAAATTAAGCCTGCTGATTGCGAGGAAATTGTGCTTGAAAATATTGATGGCGAAGCCCGTGGTTTCGCACTTTCAGGTGGAGTGATCGCAGCTATAAAAGCACAGAGTCTGAAGATCGACATCAAAACCTTGTCGGTTGATGGCCTGAATAAAAAATCGATCAATTTGCTGAAGGCATTTTCGAAAGGAAAAGCGCCTGCTCAGTTCATCGAGGTAATGGCCTGCGAAGGCGGTTGCATTGCCGGACCAGTAAGTCACCTGAATGCCCAGAAAGGCAAACGTAATTTTGAAAAGGGTTTGGAGATGATTGCCGAAGGATAGCTTTTAATAAATACTACCCCAATTTGTTTCTGTTATTTGCCATTTAAAAGAGTTGCATCTGTTAAAGTTCGATACGAAATTAAATTCTTAAATTTGATTTCATATTTGTATTCAGGGTATGTTGTTAATTGATGTGTGATTATTGACTTTTAAGGTCAAAATGCACCAAAATTCATAATTTTCAAATGGTAATATCAAAAAAAACCGATCAATTAATTCCTGTGGATTCACCTGAAATTGAAGCTGTAAATTCAGGAATTTTGGCAGGAAACAAAATCAACGATTTTCCAATAATTGGTATTGGCGCCTCGGCTGGTGGCTTGGAAGCGTTGGAACAGTTTTTCGGGAATATGCCTAACGATTGTGGGATGGCCTTTGTTGTAATCCAGCATCTCGATCCGAAGCATATTGGCATTATGCCCGAACTGCTGCAACGAATTACTACCATGAAGGTGTTGCAGGTTACCGACAGGCTGAGAGTGAGGCCAAATCATGTATATGTTATACCACCCAACAAAAGCATGTCGATTTTGAACGGTGTGTTGCACTTATTCGAGCAGGTTCAGACACACGGGCTGCGGCTTCCGATAGATATATTCTTTCGTTCGCTGGCCGATGACAAACAGGATAAAAGCATCGGCATAATTCTTTCGGGAATGGGGTCGGATGGCAGCCTGGGCATTAAAGCCATTAAAGAAAAGAATGGCATCGTACTGGTACAGGAACCGGCTTCAGCCAAATTTGACGGAATGCCCCTCAGCGCAACCACAGCTGTAATAGCCGACATTATTGCCCCTTCGAACGAATTGCCCGCCAAATTAATTGCTTACCTTAAATATAGTCTGGATAAAAAACCTGATGGTGAAAAAGATACTAAAATCGTAAGTAACCTCGATAAAATAATCATTCTTCTGCGTGAGCAAACCGGACACGACTTTTCATTGTATAAAAAAAACACCCTGTTTCGCCGTATCGAAAGAAGGAAGGGTGTCCATCAAATCGACAAAATACAAAGTTACGTTCGCTTTTTGCAGGAAAATCCAAATGAAGTAGTAATTCTTTTCAAAGAGTTGCTTATTGGTGTAACCAGTTTTTTTCGCGATGCCGCCGTATGGGAATCACTCCGGGACAAAGTGCTTCCCTTGCTGATTAAAGAATTCCCCGAGGGCCACGTTATGCGCGCCTGGGTTACCGGTTGCTCCACAGGCGAAGAAGCTTACACCCTGGCCATTATTTTCAGAGAGGCATTGGAAAAGTTTAGTCCACGCAAAAACGTTTCTTTACAGATATTTGCCACCGATCTCGACAGCGACGCCATAGAAATTGCCCGAAAAGGAATTTTTTCCAGAAATATTATTAACGATGTTTCGCCCGAGCGTATTAGCCGATATTTTACGGTTGAAGCCGAAAGTTACCGCATAAACACAAACATTCGCGAAATGGTTGTGTTTGCACCTCAGAATGTAATTAAAGACCCACCGTTCACCAAACTCGATTTTCTTTCGTGCCGAAATATGCTCATTTATTTTGAGCCCGAATTACAGAAGAAATTAATAGCCTTATTTTGCTATAGTCTAAATAATAACGGGGTTATGTTGCTTGGAACAGCCGAAACTCTGGGCACCGACAATGAGGGATTTAAAGATATTGATACCAAATTGAAAATATACCGGCGTTCAGCAACATTCCGGTTGCCCGAACTCATCGATTTCCCAAGTTCATTTCACCGAAGTAAAACCATTATAACCGAGAAAAGAATGCCACAAAAACCTATTGAAAACATACAGTCACTTGCTGATCAGGTTATACTGCAACGGTTTGCCCCAGCCAGTGTAATGATAAACGACCAGGGCGATATCGTTTACATCACCGGACGTACCGGGAAATACCTTGAACCTGCTGCCGGTAAAGCAAATTGGAATATTTATGCAATGGCCCGCGAGCATTTACGCCAGGAGTTACCTGTAGCTATCCGTAAAGCGACGCAAAACTACGACCCGGTTGAATTGCATAAGATTAAAATTGAAAATAACGGGAAAATAGTGCTTGTTGATGTGACAATTCAGCGCATCGAAAAACCTGACCAGCTCCAGGGAATGATCATGATCGTTTTTACAGATTTACCTGATGAAATTACCTACGATAATATGAAATCGTATACAACAAAACGTGGTTCTGTTGGGCGGCTAAAGGAATTGGAACTTGAATTGCAACGGAGGTTTGAAGAGCTTCAGGTTGCCCGCGAAGAAATGCAAACCTCTCAGGAAGAACTGAAATCGACCAACGAAGAACTGCAATCAACCAACGAAGAACTGCAATCGACCAACGAAGAACTCACCACTTCGAAAGAAGAAATGCAGAGCCTGAACGAAGAACTGCAAACCGTTAACCTGGAATTGCAAAGCAAGGTAGGCGATTATGAACAGGCAAACGATGACATGAAAAATTTGCTTAACAGCACCGAAATTGCTACCCTGTTCCTCGACAGAGAATTGAATATCCGCAGATTTACCGACCTGATTACTAAAATATTTAAACTGCGTCATGCTGACATTGGCCGGCCATTTACTGACCTGGTTACCGATTTGCAATATCCTGAAATTGAAACCCACGCGAGGCAGGTTATTAAAACCCTGACATCGCGCGAAACATCAATTGCAACAAATGATGGACGGTGGTTTACTGTCAGGATAATGCCTTACCGTACAATTGACGACCGCATTGATGGATTGGTTATCACATTTAATGATATTACAACCTCTAAAAAATTGGAATTCGAACTGAAAGCCGCCAATGAAGCACTTTTGAAGAGCAAAAAGAACGAATAAAGTATTAGAACTTTCGTTTATTGAGCGCACTTTCATCAGTAACGACATTTGTTCTGCTGAATCAATGATGTAACTTGTAGTCTTTTTTGATTCGGTTCTAAAATACGTTTCACTTACGATAGTAGATATTAAAGTCCTTCGGACATAATGCCAATGTTCTATACAAAAAACCCAGGTAATGCATTGCGTTACCTGGGTTTTTATTTAGCTCCTTTCAACAGACTCAGGGAGCGGAGCATTGATCAAGAACCAAAGTTTCTATTTCATCTGCTCATTCCATCCTGAACGATCGGGTAGAGCAGGGGCATTCACTTTTTTGACCGGATTTTCCTGCAATTGTTTCAGCAGCACTTCAACCGCTTTTTCGATGCAAGGATCAATACCTTTGGCCAGTTGTTCTGGGCGGTCAACCACTTCAATGTCGGGCGAAACACCCACGCCTTCAATGATCCATTGTTCGTTTTCGTCGTAAATACCAAACTGAGGAATAGAAATGTAACCACCATCAACCAGCCCGGCATTCCCCGACATCCCAACTAATCCGCCCCAGGTGCGGGTTCCGATCAATGTACCCAATCCTTTTTTGCGGAAATAATATGGGAAAGCATCTCCGCCTGACGACGAATAACCATTGGTGAGCATCACTTTCGGTCCGTTGTGAGCCACCCCCGGAGTTTTCATCGGCGCTAAACCATTGCGCTGCCAATAGCTGAGTGTTTTTCGGTTAAGCAGGTCGGTCATCACATCAGGAATAAAACCACCACCATTGTATCGGTCGTCGATGATCAGAGCGTCTTTTTCGTTGTAAGCGTACATGCCGCGGAATAATTCGCGGTTGCCATCTGTCGAGGTATTCGGAACATAAATGTATCCGATTTTACCTCCGGAAAGCTTGTCAACCATAGCGCGGCGTTCGTTTACCCAATTGAGGTTGAGCAATTCCAATTCGCTCTTGATTGGTTTAATGGTCGATGTTCTGGCTCCAGCAGGCTCAGGTATCGAATTGACGGTGATTTCAATGGTTTTGCCTACCGTATTTTCGAGCAATTCGTAAGGATTCATGTTCAAATTCAGCTCTGTTCCGTTAATGGATAAAAGGTAATCGCCTTCTTTCACATTTACACCTTGCTCAGTAAGTGGCGACCGGCGGGCTTCGTTCCAGTTTTCACCGGCATAAATTTTGGTAATCCTGTATTTGCCCGAAGCTGCATCAGCTTTTAGCTCAGCGCCCAACAGGCCGGTATCAACGCGTTTTACCTGTTCAAAATCGCCCCAATCCACATAAGTATGGCCTGTATTGGTTTCCGAAACAATTTCGCCCAGAATATAATCCAAATCGGCGCGGTGACTCACATATTCAACCAGCGGACTGTAACGCTCCATGACGCTTTTCCAATCGACACCATGCAGGTTGCTCACGTAGAAATAGTCGCGGAAAATGCGCCATCCATCGGCATAAATCTGTGCCCATTCTTTCTTCGGATCAATTTTCATTTCCATATCGTCGAGGTTCAGTTTACCTGCACCCGATTTTTGTCCGGTCGTTAGTTTGGTAATGCCAAAGTCTTTTCCGGAGCGGTAAATCATCATTTTTCCATCGGCGCTCACCACTGCCTGACTAACAGTACCCATCACTTCCTCGTCTTTTTTATCCTCGATGGTATATTTATGTAACGACCCTTCGCTGATGTAAAAAATTCCACCGTCGACAGCAATTAAATTCCGGTATTCGCCCGATTTTAAAGGAAAAGCGGTAATCCTGGAATTGATTCCTTCAAAATCGATTTGAACGGTTTTAGGCAAAGCAACAGCAGGCTTTTCTTCCACTTTTGCTTTTTTATCTTTTTTCGGTTCTTCGGCTGGCTTTTCAGCTTCTTTTACCGGTTCAACATCGTTTTTGTCTTTGAACAGTTTCGGGCAATCGGAGCACAGAGCAACTCCATAAATTTTTGCCGATTTGTTGTATACGTAGTTAAACTCGAAGCTGCTGAAATCGAGGTTGAAATCGCGGTCGGAAACAAACCAAATGTATTTGCCATCGGTTGAGAAAGCCGGAGACCCATCGTTGAAACGATCGTCGGTTAGCTGCTTGTTTTCTGCTTTTTCAATGTTATAAACCCAAACAGCGCCCAATCCGTTTAAGCCTTCTTTGTCGTAGGTAATCCATTGTGAATCGAAAGAAAATGAGTATGAACGAATTTCAGAACGGTCGGCATGGCTTACTATTGTTGTTTTTCCAGTTTCCACATCAACCAGTTTTAACTGGAGCGTGCGGTCGAAATACAACAGGTATTTGCTGTTTGGCGACCATTCCGAATCGTATTTCCAGGCCGAAGAACCGCTGGTCAACTGACGTGGAGTAGCCCCTTTTTTGTTTTCGAGCAGGTAAATTTCGTATTCGCCCGAAGCATCAGAATAATACGAAATGTATTTTCCGTCGGGCGACCAGCGTGGATAAATTTCGCGAACACCCTGTGTGTTGGTCAGGTTGTAAGTCGGACCATTTTCAGCCGGAACTGAGAAAATATCACCACGAGCCGAAATCAGCGCCCGCTTGGCAGTTGGCGAAACTTCGAAACTCTGTACAAAATCCTTTACATTCTTGTAATACGGCAGAATATTCGGGTTGTCGAAATGAATATTGACAGTCACTTTTTCTTCCTTCCCGGTTTGCAGGTTCAGTTTGTAAAGGAATCCGCCGTTTTCATAAACCATTTGTCCGTTTTCACCTGAAGGCCACATGCAATCGAAATCGGTGTGTGAAGTCAACTGTTTCAACGCCTTTGTTGCGGTATTGTATTGGTAAATATTCAGTTTCAGGTCGCGGTCGGAAGCAAAATAAACGTTATCGCCAAACCAGGTTGGAAGCTGGTCGGTTCCATTAAAGTTGGTCATTTGTTCCGAAGTATTGTTTTCCAGGTCGTAAATCCACAAATCGGAAGCACGGCCACCTTTGTAACGTTTCCAGGTGCGAAACTCACGATCGATCGGGGTAAAACAGATTTTTTTATCATCGGGTGACAAAGCAGCAAAACCGCCATTCACAATTGGTAATGGCTTTTCAAGGCCTCCCTCGAGGCTAACCAGAAAATATTTTCCGTTTCGGTCGCCAAAAGGTGTTCGGTTGGCGCGGATCAGGATGTTTTTACTGTCCGAAGTCCAGTCGAGCACCGCATCATCAAAACCTCCACGCGGAGGCATTACACCCACCGAATTGTAGAAAGTTAGTTGTCGCGGTGTCCCTCCGTCAGAGGGCATCACATAAATCTGGCGGCTTCCGGAGTATTCACCCGAAAAGGCGATCCAATTTCCATCAGGCGAAATCTTCGGAAAAATTTCCAGTCCTGCATGTGATGTCAGCCGGCGTGCTTCGCCACCATTGGCATCAACCGACCAGATATCGCCAGCATATACAAAAGCAATCAGGTTTTTATTGATATCGGGATAACGCATCAACCGGGCATCGTTTTGCGCATTGGTTTTCTGAACAAAACAGAACCCCATTAATACAAACGCCAGTACTTTGAATGAATTTCTTAGCATATTATCTTGTTTTAGTATAAATTGTTTCTGTGTGAATATGTTGCAATGATGCGCTCGAAATTACACAAATGGAGATGAAACAGATATGAGAAAATACAGATATATTAAGCAGACAATTTCTAAGATTCATTAAACTTGGCGATTTCTTCGTGTTCTTTGTGGTTAAATCCATTTATATTTGCCACAAACTTTGAAATAAATGACCAATCACAAAATAATTGTTGCCATCGACGGGCATTCATCGTGTGGAAAAAGTACGATTGCCAAAGCGGTAGCTGCCAGGTTCGGATATGCTTTTATCGATAGTGGAGCCATGTACCGGGCAGTTACCCTGTTTGCCCTTCGTCATCAATTAATTTCAGAAGGCACCGTAAACGAGCAGATGCTTATCGGTTTTCTTCCTGAAATCCAGATCGAATTTCGTTACAATCCGGAAAAACAAAAGAGCGATACTTACCTGAATGGCGAAAATGTTGAAGATGAAATCAGACAATTGCCCGTTTCACAAAATGTAAGCCCGGTGGCTACCATTGCTGAAGTGCGTGCCGCCATGGTTCGTTTACAGCAGGAAATGGGTAAAAACAAAGGAATTGTGATGGACGGTCGTGATATTGGAACCGTAGTTTTTCCAAAAGCTGAATTGAAACTGTTTGTTACAGCATCGGCTGAAATACGTGCCCAGCGACGTTTTGATGAGCTGACAGCCAAAGGCGAACCGGTTTCGTATGCCGAAATTTTGCAAAATGTACAGGAACGCGACCGCATCGACTCTACCCGCGAAGCCAGTCCGCTGCGAAAAGCAGATGATGCGCTGATATTAGACAACAGCAACATGACCCGCGAAGAACAACTGGTTTGGGTAATCGGAAAGGTTGAGGAAAGTTTAAAGTTCCATGTTCCAGATTCCAAGTAATCGGAAAAAGCAAAATATCCTTTATCGTTTGGCTTTAGCCAACGGACATGAATTCTAAAATTATAAGATTGTGATCGTCGAAATTGACCAAAAATCGGGATTTTGTTTCGGTGTACGAAATGCCATCGAAAAAGCAGAAGATACGCTGAATACAGAAGATACGCTATATTCTCTAGGTCACATTGTTCACAATGAACTGGAAGTGAAACGGCTTCAGGAGATGGGCTTAAAAACGATCAATCACGACGAATTCTTTCAGCTCAAAGGTTGTAAGGTGTTAATCCGTGCTCACGGTGAGCCGCCATCGACCTACGAATATGCACGGAAAAACAACATTACTTTAATTGATGCAACCTGCCCAGTCGTTTTAAAACTTCAGCAAAGGGTAAAAAAGGCGGACGAAACCATGCGAAATGAAAATGGTCAGGTCGTGATTTTTGGTCATCTGGGACACGCTGAAGTTACCGGCTTAGTTGGGCAAACCAACGATCAGGCGGTCATTATCGACAATCCGGAAGATTACAGAAACTTAGATTTATCGCGTCCGATGGTGGTTTTTTCGCAGACGACCAAATCGGTCGATGATTTCAGGCAACTGACTGAAAATATTAAAGGCCAAGCCCAAACCAATAGGGTAGAGGTTCACGATACCATTTGCCGCCAGGTTTCGAACCGCGTTCCGCATTTGCGGATTTTTGCTGTCAGATACGAGCTTGTTATATTTGTTGGCGGACGATACAGCTCGAATGCCCAGGTGCTTTTCGATGTTTGTAAAAAGCAAAACAACCGCAGTTATTTTGTTTCGTCTCCTGATGATTTACAAGCCGATTGGTTCTCAAAAGTGAATACCGTGGGCGTTTGCGGCGCAACATCAACGCCTCAATGGCTAATGGAAAAGGTGGCTGAAAAGATCAAACAGTTTTAAGTCTTCATTAACCTTAGTCTACTATTTAACTTACTTCAGCATTTATTCCGATTACTTCATTTACCTTTAGTCTGATTTTTTCATCAGCTAAATGATATGATTATGACAATAAACGATAGTAGCTTAGAACCAACTCAAAAAAGAAAAAAACTACAAAAGATAGGCGTTTTTACCTCAGGAGGTGATGCACCGGGTATGAATGCGGCTGTTCGTGCAGTAACACGTGCGGCATTAGCTAATAAATTAAAAGTGGTAGGTATCCGCCGGGGATATCAGGGAATGATTGAAGGTGATTTTATTAATTTGAAATCATCCGATGTCAGTGGTATTCTGCAATTGGGAGGTACCATGCTAAAAACAGCCCGTAGCGCCGAGTTCAGAACTCCGGAAGGTCGTGAAAAAGCGTATCAGCAATTGAAAAAAGCGGAAATTGACGCGGTTGTGGTGATCGGCGGAGATGGTTCGTTTACAGGTGCATTGGTGCTTTCTCAGGAATATGATTTCCCATTTATTGGAATTCCTGGCACAATAGATAATGATATTTATGGTACTGACTATACCATTGGTTACGATACCGCTTTGAATACAGTAGTTCAGGCAGTTGATAAGATTAAGGATACTGCACGTTCTCATGGTCGGATTTTCTTTGTTGAAGTGATGGGTCGAGAGGCCGGATTGCTGGCATTGAACAGTGGTATTGCCTGTGGTGCTGAAGTTATTTTAATTCCGGAAGCCAAAGGCAATCACGATCAGTTACAGAAATTTCTGGAGAAAGGATATAAAAATAAGGAAACCAGTGGGATCATCATGGTAGCAGAAGGTGAAGAAGCTGGAGGTGCAATTAAAATCGCAGAACAGGTTCGCAAAGAGCATCCGGATTTGGATGTGCGGGTGTCCATTTTAGGGCATATTCAACGCGGGGGAAGTCCAACTGCCAAGGATAGAGTAAATGCCACCAAAATGGGTGTAGCTGCTATCGATGCATTACTCGACGATCAGAAAAGTATTATGATTGGACTTGATAATGAAAAGATTGTGCATGTACCATTCAATAAAGCAGTAAAATTAAATCACAGCATTGATACCAATTTGCTGGATATCCAGAAACTTCTTAACACATAAGTGCCTAAAGTTCGGAGTGCCTAAAAAATGATAAAAGGCTATAACTTTAGGCACTTCGAACTCTACGTACTTTAGGCACTCAATTTATTCCTTCAATTTTGAAGTAGGTAATCAGCTGTTTCAGGTTTTCAGCTTGTTTTGAAATCGTGTTTGAGTTAATGGACATTTCAAACGACGATCCGGCATTTTGTTGGGTCACCTTGTTTAGTTGCTGAATTCCTGCATTTATTTCTTCGGAGCTTATTTTTTGTTCGAGACTTGAAGCCGCGATTTGCTTGACCAATATGGCTGTTTGCTCAATATCTGGAATGATATCAACTAATATATTACCAGTTTCCCGGGCATGAAACAATCCCTGATTGGATAGCTCATCGATTTCTTTTGCGGCCAGCTGAGATTTTTCAGCCAGTTTTTTGATTTCGGCAGCAACCACCGCAAACCCTTTTCCCTGCATACCGTATCGTGAGGCTTCAATGGACGCATTGATTGCCAGTAGGTTCGTTTGTTTGGCAATTTCACCAACAATCGAAATCTTTTGCACAATGTCGTTCATCGACTGTATTAAAGCTCTTGTTGATTCATTTCCAACCTGAATTCCCTTTGCTGCCTGCAAGGCGATTTTTTCTGTTTCCTGTGCATTTTGGGTGTTTTGCTGAATCCGGCTCAACACAAGTTCCATCGAAGTAGAAATTTCTTCAGCCGAAGCTGCCTGATTGTTTGCACCATCAGCAAGTTTCACTGATGAATTAAGCAGATCCATACTGCTTTCAGCAATGGCATCGGAGCTTTGTATAACTTCACTTATAATCTTGGTAAGCTTGGCAGCCATAATTGATAATGACTCGGCCAAATCGCCAATTTCATCGTTTTGGTCAATGGTAAGTTGAGCATTCAGGTTACCCGAAGAAATTGATTTTGCAAATTCAACACCTTTTACAATCGGATCGCTAATTTTTACAGCAATGAAATAAATGATGAGATATAAAAAAAATAGCCCCAGAACGCCGGCAATAATTGTTTTAGTCAATACTTCACGAGCTTCACTCAGAATAACTTTAGTTGGTACCTCTATGCCAATGATCCAATTGGTATTCATATTGCCAATCATGATCGGTTCAAAAGAAACAAAATATTCCTCGCCGGTGGTTGAGTTCTCGTAAGTAAATGATTTATCTAAAAGGTTATTTTCTAAAGCTTTACTTTTAAATACCGTTGAGTCAGCAGCTAATGAACTAATAAAATTTTTACCGGTGAGTAATGTATTGGTGTGTGCAACAATTATACTGTTCTCAGAAATCATATATGATACGGCTTCTTTGTAGGGCTTGACGCTGGCGATAAGTTGGTTCATGTGCGAAAGAGAGATGTCAATTCCGACCATCCCTTCAAATTGTCCGGCTTTATTCTGAATTGGAGTTAGCAGGCTAGTCATCAGAATTCCCTTCATTTCTTTGGTCGCCTGATCGTAATAAGGGTTGATAATTGTTTCCTTATTCAATCTGCGAACCTGATAATAAGTGCTGGTCAGTTCCTGGTTGGTGGTATCTTCTATCGCTTTCTGATTGACAATCTGACCTCCTTCGCGAAAAAAGCCATTCCAATAACGACCATTTTTCTTTTTGTATGTTTTGTCGAGTGCTTTTAACTCCCAATAAACTCCAATCGATAAATATTCCGGATGTTTTGCAAAATTGCTTGATAAAAGATGATCATAAAATTCGTCGCGATTTTCCGGTTTCAGCTTTTTATAATTCTCAAAAGTGTTTTTCAGAGTTCGTGCCGACTCCATCATTACAGTTAATTCTTCCGAAATCTTGTTTTGATATTCACGTGTCGAACTTTTTACGATCTCTACGGAGTTACGATAGGTAATTTCTTTTAACCGATAACTTATGTAGCCAATTGTTATACTGTATATTATAGTTGCTGCACTGAGGATATAAACATTCAGTTTCAGTTTCAAATTAAATCTTCCCCGGCTCATAATTTTGGAAATTAAGATTGTATTGACAGCTCAATGTGGGTTCTTCATCATAACATATCATGAAGTTTGACTAAGGTATAATTATTAATTTAATTTCAGAAAATATTTCTGATCAGTAATTAAAACGAATAATCAATTGACAAAAAGGCACTTCGTCCAACATTATTTATTCCTGACCCATGAGTGCGGTAATCTTCGTTAAAAATATTCTGAATTCCGGCATTTAACTTGACTGAAGCAAACTGGTATCCGGCAAAAAGATTGATCACTTGCCAGCCTGGCGTTCCGCCTTGTGGAATTCGGTTGTCGCTAATGTCGCCCGATGCAAGCCGGTCTTGTTTGGATGCAAACAAAAATTCAGCTGAAGCAAATAGTTGTCTGAATCTGTATGTACAAGCCAATCGTCCATTGAAGGGAGGAATCCGTCTTAATGGTTCATTTTTGGTTATGTTCTGTCCGTAAGTGTAAGAAATGCCACTGTTTATTTCTAACTGATCCAGTGCTTTCCAGTAAAATGAGGCTTCAAAACCCTGAATAAACGCCTCTTCGGTATTTTCTTTTTTATAGACCTGGTATCCGTCAATGAACCGACCATCTTCTTTTATTCTAGTGATTAAGTCGCTAAGGTTCATGCGATAAAAAGCTACTGTTCCTGAAAGTTTATGCAAATTCAGTTTGTATCCCAACTCATAATTTTGCGATTTCTCCGGACTTAAATCAGATGTGGGGACTTCGTACCTGAAATCAACAATCCCAAGTGTACCAAGGTCGTCGATGTTTGGAGCGCGGAAACCACTGCTGAAAGTGCCGTAAACATGATGTTTCCTATTAATATTGTACATCAGGGCTGTGTTAAAAACAAGCGCTTCGGGCGAAAGACTTACCTTGCCCAACGTATTGTCGGTTATATTTATGCTGAATGAATTGAACCTGATTCCTCCATCCAGAACCCATTTCCCAAAATCGAGATGGTGAAGGGTGAATATGGAATAATTACCGTATTTCGAATTATCAGGGTATAAGCCTCGTTTATTTACGGCCAACCCAGTGCCAAATGTATTTATTTCGGTACGCGAACTGCCAACCTGATCGTGATAAATCTCGATCCCTGAATTGGCTGTCCAGACAGAGCTCAATTCAGAATCGAAATCAAATGTAAAACCAAATGTATTTACCCTGTCTCTTTCGCGAATCATCAGGCTACTGCCATTTTTCTGACTTACTCTACCTTCGATGTTGTTTTGCCACGAAGCAATAACCCGGAGCTGGTTGAAAAGCTTCTCGTTTTGCTGAATGTTTAACCTTGCATAGGTTAACATGCGCTGCTGAGGATCAAATTCATTTAACAGATAGTTTTCGAGCATCACTTTATGGTACAACGGAACATGTAACTGCCTGTTGAACTGATTGGCAAGAGTTAACTGAATGTTGTCTTTTAGCGCCGTAGTAATTTTTGCATCAAAAGCATATTCATTGTAGCCCGATGGACTTTGTTTGCCAGTAGCCTTTCCTCCAATAATATCGCCAAAGTCACGGTAGGTGGCTCCAATCAGTGCGGCATACTTCTTCGAACTATATTCCAATTCGCTGTGGCCTGTCTTTTCCATATTTCCCGACATGTATTTGCCAAATACTCTGCCTCTAAATGTTGATTTTTCAAGATTAAAAACAGGTGATTTTGTAAATATTTGCAGTGCGCCGCCCATTGCGTCGGTTCCGTATTGTACTGACCCCGTACCTTTGGCAACTTCAATGCGGTCAACCGCAAAAGCATCGATAGTATTCAGATATTGATTGGGGCCATAGCGGTAAATCGAATTATTCAAGCGGATGCCGTCAATTAAAATCAGGGTTTGGTTTCCGGTTAATCCTCTGATAAAAGGAGAACCGCCACCGTGGTTTGTTTTTTGCACGAACAAACCATTCATATTCATCAATGCCTCAGGAGTTGTGCGCGGACTAAAATTATCCAACGACTTTCGGTTCAGGAAGCTGACACTATATGGGATATTGATTGATTCCTGCGGGTTGCGCTGGCTGGTTACAACTACCTCCTGAATTGAAATAACTGTTGTTGAATCAGCCTGTCCTTTTGCTAAAAATCCGGTTGAAAGTAAAAGAAGAGCTAAAAAGCTTGTTTTCATTATTGGTTTAGGTTTACACGCCTTGAATTAAACAAAACAAATCCATTTTACAAGGTCTCGTTCGTATATATCGTTTTTTATTAACAATCCTGAAACTCTTCTTCAAATGAAAAATCTTTTTCGGTATTTTGCACCTATGATCGACGATCCGCTTTTTGCCGATGTTATTTTGCCTTTACCACTTGATTATCAATTTACTTATCGGGTGCCCGCGGCATTCCAGTTTCGCATAAAAACCGGAGTCCGGGTTATTGTGCAATTCGGTAAGCGGAAGTTTTTCTCGGCACTGGTTTATAAACTTCACAAAAACGAACCAACCGGCGAGTTTGAAGTCAAAGATATTGACGCTATTCTGGACGATGAACCGATCATTGGCGAAAAGCAATTGCAGATATGGGAATGGATTGCCAACTATTATTGCTGCACCCTTGGCGAAGTTTTTAAAGCTGCCCTGCCTTCAGGCCTGAAATTAGAAAGCCAGACCAAGATCAGCCTGAATCCTGATGCCATTATTACTGAAAGTTTAACTGATAAAGAAAATGCGGTTGTGCTGTTGCTCGAAAGTCGTAAAACGGCTAGCATTCAGGATTTGAACCAATTTTTGGGGCAACAGTCCTCGTTTGCAGTTCTGAAACTATTACTCGAAAAAAATGCTGTGATCGTTGAAGAGCAGTTGCGCGAAAGCTACAAACCCAAGGTGGTTTCCATGGTCAGGTTAAATCCTGAATTTGGCTCGGAAGAAAAGCTGAATATAATGCTTGATCTGCTATCGCGAAAAGCTAAAAAGCAAGAGCAGCTATTAAAGGTTTTCCTTGCTGAAACATTATATGGTGAGAATCGCCTGACTGAGATCGCTAAAAAAGACCTGCTTGAAATAGCCGATACTTCGGATGCCGCATTGAAAGGTTTGGAAGAAAAACAAGTGCTGGAAGTGTTTCAGAAAGAAATTGGGCGTATAGATCGGGTTCACAATGCAGAATTGCTGATCAAAGAACTTTCGGAGCCACAACAAATTGCCCATGACGAAATATTGGCTCAGTTTGAAACTCAGCAAACCGTCTTGCTCAATGGCGTGACTTCGAGCGGCAAAACCGAAATTTATATCCGCCTGATTGAAGAACAACTCAAGCAAGGAAAGCAGGTTTTGTATCTCGTTCCTGAAATTGGACTGACCACGCAAATCATCACCCGCCTGAAAACTGCCTTTGGCGATCAGGCAGGGATTTATCATTCGAAATTTAACGATGCCGAACGGGTCGAAATCTGGTTTAATGTGCTGAATGAAAAATCGGCACAAACAGGTCCGCAGTACAAGGTCATACTGGGAGCACGTTCATCTATTTTTCTGCCATTCAAAAATCTGGGATTGATCATTGTTGACGAAGAACACGAAAATTCGTACAAACAATACGATCCGGCGCCACGCTACAATGCCCGCGATATGGCCATTCTGATGGGGAATATCCATGGCGCCAAAGTGCTGTTGGGTTCAGCTACGCCATCGTATGAAACGTATTACAATGCACGCAGCAACAAATATGGACTGGTTAACCTGACTGAGCGATTTCAGGGAATTGAAATGCCTGAGCTTATTCCTGCCAATACTCAGGAAGCGTACAAACGCAAGCAAATGCGCTCGGTTTTTACTCCTGAACTTTACAACGAGATAACTTCGGCATTGGCAAATAAGGAGCAGGTTATTCTTTTCCAGAATAGGAGAGGGTTCGCGCCATTTGTGCAGTGTGGCAGTTGCGGCTGGATTCCGAAATGCAAATATTGCGATGTCAGCAAAACTTACCATAAAAACCGTTCGAGCCTGATTTGTCATTATTGCGGCCATACCACTTCGCTGGTTTCCAAATGCGAAGAATGTGGTTCCGACGATATTAAATCGCGCGGTTTTGGAACCGAAAAAATTGAAGACGAAATCAAACTTTTGTTTCCTGAAGCAAGAGTTGCACGGATGGATCTGGATACCACGCGGGCCAAACGAGCATACGAACAACTGATCTGGCAATTCGAAACCGGAAAGATTGATATTTTGGTTGGGACACAAATGGTAACTAAAGGATTGGATTTTGATCACGTTCGCGTAGTTGGAGTTTTGAATGCAGATAATTTGTTGAATTATCCCGATTTCCGTTCGTACGAGCGAAGTTATCAGTTGATTATGCAGGTGAGTGGGCGAGCCGGCCGTAAAAATAAACAGGGTCGGGTGATTGTACAGACCACGCAGCCCAATCATCCGGTGATTCAGGATGTGATTGCGAACGATTATTACAGACTTTTCAGCAGGCAAATGGCCGAGCGGAAAATGTTCCGGTATCCGCCGTATTACCGGCTCATTAAAATTGTAGTGAAACATCAGAACAAGGATCGGCTCGATTTAGCCGCCATGAACCTGGCAACGTCTTTCCGAAGTATCTTCAACAAAAATGTGTTGGGGCCCGAATATCCGGTTGTCGGACGAATTCAGATGTGGTTTCAGAAAGAAATACTGATTAAATTACCCCGTGACGGCAAAATTCAGGAAGCCAAAACCAAAATCATGGAAATCATCAATCACGCTAAATCGCAGCCCAACAACAGTCAGTTGATTATTTATGCGGATGTGGATCCGATGTAGACGACTTTAGCACAAGCTGGCAGTTTTTTAAACACCCGATAAAGAAACCTTCGTG
>JAHEYT010000035.1 GCA_023251455.1 Bacteroidota bacterium | reverse complement strand
AAGCTTTTGGCGCCATTCCGTAGAAAGTTCCATCCGTAACATTATATCCTGCAGCCTCAGCGGAATTATACCCAACATTAGCCACTCGTTCAAGGGTAGATTTTAAATCCAGCTTAATTTTATCGCGTACTGTGTACAACTGCAACCCAATAATTTTCTTCTCCCCGGTAAAGGCAAAAGTTGATGAAATCATAGTCGCTGCTGTAAAAGTCGCTGTCGTCCTTAAAAAATCTCTTCGATTTGTCATAGTTAATAATTTTAGTGATCCGTGCTAATCATACCCACGATTCAGAATCATTCAAAAGCATTGAATCATTCTATCGCAATCTATTCAAGTTCTTAACAAGCCAGATAAAATAAAAGTTTCAGGATAAAAAGAATAATTGCGGTTTTGAGTACCTTTGGAAATAACAACAAACATAAAACACTAATGCAATGAAATTCAGAATCGTAAACTCAATGCTAATCTTTTTGATTTGTTCTTCATTTTTGAGTGTTGCGCAGGAAGAAACAACATTTGCAAAACTTTCGGAGCCTGTTCCTGAATTTATATTTGAGAAAAGTCCGGGAAAAACGATGAACATCTCGGAACTGAAAGGAAAGACTGTATTGATCACTTTTTTTGCAACCTGGTGCGGACCATGCCGAAAAGAACTACCTTTTATCCAGTCAGATATATTCAACAAATTCAGAAAGAATCCGAACTTCGAAATACTTATTTTTGGTCGCGAACATAGCTGGGATGAAGTCACTAAATTTAAAGAAGCCAATAAATTTTCGATGCCTTTTTATCCCGATCCAGACCGTAAAATATATTCGAAGTTTGCAGGACAATATATTCCACGAAATTTTCTGATTTCTCCGGAAGGAAAAATACTTTTTAGCTCAATCGGTTTTGATGAAAAGGATTTCAAAATACTTAAGGAAACTATTGAAAATCAATTCATAATAAATTGACCGTGAACCAAAACAAAAAAGCCAAAGCGATAATCACTTTGGCTTTTTTGTGTCAAATGCAAACAATCTATTTAGCCGCAATTGTCTCAATCTCGATGAGAACACCCAATGGCAATTCCTTTACCGCAAAAGCCGCTCTTGCCGGAGCATTTTCCGAATAGTATTTTCCATAAATCTCATTCATTGCCTTAAAATTTGCCATATCGCTTAGTAAACAGGTCGATTTTACAACATCCTTGAAATCGTACCCGGCTTCGGTCAAAATAGCTCCAATATTCTTTAATATCTGGTTAGTCTGTTCCTGAATTCCTCCTTCAACAATCTTCATAGTAACAGGATCAAGAGGAATCTGACCGGAAATGTATAAAGTTCCTCCAATTTCAACAGCCTGACTGTATGGTCCAATTGCTGCCGGGGCATTACTTGTTTGAATGATTCGTTTCATAATCGATGGTTTGTTGTTTCTATGATCAAAAATAAACAAAAATCCCGGGATTGAGTATTGTCATACCATCCCGGGATCCTATTATAGAAAAATTTTGTTTATCCGTGTTTTTCCGAAAGATACCGTTCTGCATCAATGGCAGCCATACAACCTGAACCAGCAGCAGTTACAGCCTGACGATAAATTGAATCCTGAACATCGCCACAGGCAAAAACGCCTGGGACATTGGTTTTTGAACTGCCCGGAATCGTTTTTATATATCCAACTTCATCGGTTTCAATATATTCTTTAACAAAATCAGAATTTGGTTGGTGTCCGATCGCCAAAAAGAATCCGTCAATTTTAATTGTGACTTCCTCTTCATCCGGAGTGCCTTTCTTTTTCCAAAGAATTGCGCCTTCCACTACTCCATCGCCAATCAAACCCTTTGTTTGATGTTCCCATAGAACTTCAATATTCTTTGTCCGGAACACTCTATCCTGCATCACTTTAGAAGCGCGAAGTTCATGCCGTCTGACAATCAAATAAACTTTGTTGACCAAACCTGCCAGATAAATGGCTTCTTCGGCTGCCGTATCGCCACCGCCAACAACAGCGATATCTCGTCCGCGATAAAAGAAACCATCGCAGGTTGCACAAGCCGAAACTCCACTGCCAGCATATTTTTTCTCATCATCGAGCCCCAGGTATTTCGCAGTTGCACCCGTTGCAATTATAACAACCTCTGATTCAATAATTTTATTATCATCGATACATACTTTATGTACCGGACCTGAAAAATCAACTTTGGTTGCCAATCCCCAACGGACATCGGTTCCGAAACGAACAGCCTGTGCTTTTAAATCTTCCATCATAACCGGGCCTGTAATTCCTTCAGGATAACCAGGAAAATTTTCAACTTCAGTAGTCGTTGTTAATTGTCCTCCTGGTTGAAGACCTTCATACATAACCGGACTGAGATTAGCGCGAGCGGCATAAATAGCTGCTGTATATCCGGCAGGACCAGATCCAATAATCAAACATTTTACCTTTTCAGTTTCTGTAACCTGATTTGCACTTTTACTTGTGCTATCGTCTAAATTCATTGCTTTAAACATATCGTTCTTTTTTTTCCAAAGGTATAAAACACGGAAGTAAGTACAACAGAAGCACAATCAATAATTATTATACACTCATAGACAAAACCAAACATACTTTTAAATAACAAGTTTCGTTCTGTTTATACAAGAACAAACCCAATGTAATTTTAACATTAATCGAACCGACAAAATAGGATTACAAATGAACTTAAAAACACACAACATATTAATTATTAATTATTTATTAACATTTTTTAATTAAAATTAGCATCCGATTTTAACATCGAGAAGGTAACTTTAATCATATTTTGATGGTATAAAGAATTGACGTAATACTAAAAAACATGAAAGCGAGAAAACGGATATTGGATATTAGAAGGCAATCGAGGATTACTTCGCCTAATGAAAATTTGTGGTTTTTTAGTGATGATCGGACTGATGACCAATCCATTGCTGCAAAAAGAAAATCTGTAAGAAATGACCGTTTAAGCATTTTAAAGGATGACTATAACCGTTACTCACTTGATTCAGACAAAGACAGTAAAAAGAAAGAATGTCCTTTTATTGTAGATTGGCAAATGTCAGATACGTTTTAATCTGAAACCACCTTTTTCATCACAACGACAAGACAATCAACCCTATTTAGTTTAAAAACTGTTTAATATTTTGTTTCCAGCGGGAACAGAAATTAAATGGTTTTTAATGAATTCATGGTAATCAAAGCTTTGGAAATGAAGGAATAATAGTACACATTAAATAAAAAAAAATAATGTATGTACTTCTGTTTGGCTTGGGATTTCCACAAAATATAAAAGGTGGTGAAGTTTGGATATTGTTTTAGGACTATATGAATCTCAGCATGTTTATATTACTTTTTTTTCATTCTAAATTCCTAGACAATAAATAGTATTCCAACAACTTACAACTAATCAAGTTGCTGACCAGGTAAATATAGCTCAAAAAACGTTGCCAGTGTCATTGGATTAAAGTCAGTTTTCTTCAGGTCAAACCAAAGCTAGCTCCTTAAAAATCAACACTATGATTGTTGCAGCATCGATCAGCGGTGACTTCGGAAGGAAAAATCAATCATTTTTTTGCATAAGAAAAGAAGATAGCTATTTTTGCAATCACTAATGTCGGCGGGGTGTAGCGCAGCCTGGTAGCGTATCCGTCTGGGGGGCGGGGGGTCGCAAGTTCAAATCTTGTCACCCCGACAAAATAAAAATAAATCCATTGTAAATCAAGTATTTATAATGGATTTTATTTTTTTTTGAAAAAAAATGGTAAAAGTACGTGGAGATTATCTGCATGAAATCTACAAAAAAAATTCACATTTCATTTCCGTTTCGCCCAATGCAAAGAAATAAACTCACATTAAAAAAAAGCTCCAAGAATCGAGAGATCTCAGAGCTTTAATATTCAAATCACGTCATTTATCCAAATCCAATCCTAATATTTTTGTCGATCTTTAAGCCATTCAACTTTATTTGATAGTTAAAACACAAGATGAACTTACACTAATCTTATAAGCTTTTCCGGGGTTAAAATTTCCAATACTATTCTTCCAGCCGCCGTATCTTTTCAGATTTTCAATTGAATTTCCAAGTTCATCCTGAACCTTAACCAGCTTATTTTGATCAATTAACGATTGAACAACAGTCATCGCATTAACCGCAGTAGTGCTTGGAAATGAAATAAAATTCCAACCGGCTTTTAATGGAATATCAAGCGGAAGGCTTATCATTTGACCATTAACCTGCAACGTACAAGCAGCGCTTACATTAACTAAATAGCCTTCCGTCTTTTGAACAGATCCAATCTTATTAATCCATCCGGTAGTACTTGAATATGAAAGTGTATTTCCAACTTCATCCTGCAATTTGACTAGCAATTTGCTATCGCAAAGTGATTTAAAAACAACACTTACATCTGGATTCGTTGGAATCAGATAAGTCGAAAAAAGGTTATTCCCTTTAACGAATTTTATAGTTTGAGACAACTCAGTATTATGAGTAATTTCAACAACAGAGGTTGCACTTGCACTAAACTTCCCGCTGGCAAGCCACGAGGAAATATCGTTCCTGTAAACAACTGATTTAGCCACTATCTCTTTCTGGTTCTTATTATCCCAGATCTTGAAGATAATGATATCATTTTCGGTAAAACCATTGCCTGAGCCGTCATCCTGAGATGCAGAAAAGTTAAGAAATGTTGATTTGTCAGCAGGATTAATCGCTTTTGTCAATTTCGCTGCACCAACACATTTTGTACCGCTAAAAACAGCCAATTCATCGTCAACAGAAAGTGGCAGTTTTTCTAATATGGCTGAAACGACCATAAAATTCATATGATTCTGTCCATTTTGACCTTGCCAAACGGTAATAAAGTGATTGGCAGCTGACAGTTGATTGCTTCCTGCAAAGCTTAACGCAGTAAAAAATAAAAGAAAAGCAACTAAAGATTTCCTTTTATTTTTCTGATAAAATCGTTCCATTTTTTCTGTGTTTAAATTAATAATTACTGAATAAAATCCCTCTCTATTTCAAATCTTCCACACACAATTATTCATTAAAATCATGAATAAAAACCAACAAAACACTGAAAGCCAGATTTTTAATATACCTACAACATTAATCATCATCGCAGAATCTGATCAATTGTTCCAATATTATTTTCTCAAACTGTAAGCTTCATCAATTGTACATTCTGAATTTTTGCAAACTGCATACCAAAAATTTTCAACAAACAAACAACTCAACAATACAATACATAAAATACTGAAATACACACACTTGTATAGATTTAAAAAATTATAAAGTTTAAACAACCTCTCAAACAGCTTATAACTTATTAAAATCCAATGCAAAATTTCGCACATTTGTGCGTTAACTTAATTTCATCAGAGAATTTCCATTTTTGAATTAATCTCCCATCGACAACCGATTCTTCATGCAGCTTGTTATGTTTTCATTTAGAAGTATATTCGCAAAAGAAAAATCCGGACTATGTCGTTAATAACTCCTGAAAATCATCTGGTACTTTTTGCTGTAATTGTTGGTGCGGCAGCTCTCGGAATTTGGTCGGAACACAAAAAGTGGCTCGGTCAGGTATCCGGAATTTTGGTCACCATGATTCTAATGTCCATCTTATCCATGTCAGGAGTGGTTCCTGTGGCTTCAAATCCAAAACTGAAGGTCGAAGTTTACGAATTGATATTCAGCTATTTTATTCCCTTATCAATCCCGTTGATGTTAATGGGCTCAAACATTACCAGAATCGTTCGCGAAGGAGGAAAGTTGCTTGTAGCTTTCCTGATTGGTGCACTGGGCGTGATATTGGGAAGTTTTCTGGCATTTTACATTATTGATTTAGGACCAGATTCTGGAAATGTAGCAGGAGTGATTTCTGCAACACTCATTGGCGGAAGCATGAATTTTATTGCTACCGGCGAAATCATGAATTTCAGCACACATCCATTGTTTTCGGCAACAATCGCGGTCGACAATTTCGCTGCAAATGCCTATATTTTACTAATGTTTGCAGTTCCTTCCATGAAATTTCTGGCCCGTTTCTTTGTAAAACCAAAAGCAGAAAACCTTGAAGCGGCAGAAAAGAATCCAAATGACGAAACTTACCCGATTACCATGGAGCGAATTGCAATTTCAGTCCTTATTGCAGCTGTAGTTGCCGGTACCGGAAGTCTGCTATCCGATCTTATCCAAAAAGTATATGCCACCCGAATGAGCATGAGTATTCTGATGATTACTTTACTAGCCGTATTACTGGCTAACCTTTTTCCGAAAAGCTTAAAAAAGCTGGAAGGCACTGCATTTGCTATTGGCTTGTGGATGATGTATGTTTTTCTGGCAGCCATTGGCGCCTCAACCAATCTGGCAGATATGTTGCATGTTGGTCCAGCAGTTCTGGGCTTTTACCTGATCATCATGTTCTTCCATTTTATATTTCTGGTTTCGCTGTCCAAACTTTTCAAATTCGATGTGTATGAGGTTATTATTTCATCGGCAGCCAATATCATGGGGCCATCGGTTGCAGCACCAATGGCAGCTTCACTCGGACAGAAAAAATTGATTACTCCCGGAATTTTAGTAGGAATACTTGGATATGTAATCGGCACCTTTATTGGTGTTTCAATTGCAATGACATTAAATTAAAAACCTTTATTCCCAGTTCAAAGATATCTTAGCTTCCGTTTATTTTGACAATAAAACAATTGAATTACCTTCAGAATCAGTAATTTTAAGTAAAACTTCGGTTTTATTAAAAAACATTTCCAGCCAATACGTTAGCTTATATGTTTCAAATTCTGAATATTGACAAATCTTTTAATAATCAGATGCTTCAAATTACTAATGCAGCGCCAATTGAAGCAAGTGGGTTAATGTTGCTATTTGATAAGTCGCCTGACATTTTTGAAGTTTCAAGGCTTAAATACACGAAAAGTGAACATTTGGGCTTTTTCAAGGACGATGAATTGGTTGGTTTTGCATCACTTGGATACTTTCCCGGCACAATCGAAGGAAAACTTCAGCAACTTTTCTCCTTGTATAATTTTTACCTGAAACCAGAAGCAAGAGGAAGAAGATTTGTTGAAAGAGCAATGAATACTTTCTTCACAAAAGCAAAAGAAAATGCCAATTTTGGATATGCCATTACTTTAAAAGGAAACCGCCCCATAGAATCGTACGTCGGGAATCGAATAGTAAAAGGGATGCCTCCATCTCGAATTATTGATGATTTGGTTGTGAAGACCATTCTTTTTTCGTTGCCTCGTAAAAACACAACAAGCTATTCAATCAGAAATGCCAGATCAGAAGACATTCCCGACATGGTCAGATTGCTTAATACAGAATATCAGAAAAGAGATTTCGGACCAGTTTTTCAGGAAGATACCTTTTCAATATCATTAAAGAACAGAGGTTTGGCAATTGAAAATTATTATATTGCCGTAAATTCAAAAGGCTCATTAGTCGGCGTTTGCCTGGCATGGGATTGCACTTCTTTTCGTCGAACCAAAGTGATTAAATATTCCTCTAATTTTTATCCGGCATTATATGGTTATAAGTTGCTCGAAAAGATTTTCCCGATGGCGCCCTTCCCACGAAACGAAGAATGTTTCAGCGAACTAACCATAACCGATTGTGCTGTTGCTGAAAGAAATGCGACAATCATGCATGCCCTGTTGAGTGAAATTTACTATCGAAATCTAAATCGCAAATATCATTTTATGAATATAGGCAGCTGTGCAAGCGATCATCTTTTGCAGGCAGCTAAAGGTTTCTGGTACAAAGAAATTCGGTCGCACATCATTTTTACAAGTCTCGATACTGATCGATTTAATTACCAACCCCAATTGCCATACGTTGACATCGCCCTTCTTTGAGATTCAGTGATTACGGTCAATTTAGTAACTGAAATTTCTGACAGCCTGTGCCTTTCAGCTTTTTGATAAGGATTGAAAAATCTTCATTGAGGCAGTTACCCACCGAACGCTGGCAAAACGGACAAGCATGGGCATTCCCTTTTGAGTCGATATATAAAAACAGGTTACCTGCCCCGTAGCATCCCACTTTTCGCTGATGGTAGCCCTGAAAAATAATGGTTGGACTGTTTTTATATTTTTTGCTGTTGTTCACCTCCAGCATAAATTCTGTAATTACCCTGACATGCTCATCATCCAGCTCAACTTCCTGATCAATAAAACGTCCCACCCTTCTTGGTTCCAGAATCTGAATGAAACCAACATGTAATTGATGCGCCAAATCCAGGTATTTGAAAAGATTATCCCTCGAAACAAACTCTTTAGTCGGACAAATGGAAAGGCTCAAAGCAAGATCAACCTGAAACGCATTCCGGGCTGCAGTGCTCACCCAGTCAAATGCATCTTCCGATTGTCTGAAATAGTTATGTCCTTCGGGTGACCAGTGATCCAGACTCAGAGTCAGCCCGGTTAAACCTGACTTCTTTAAAAGAAGTGCATTTTCCAGAGAAAAATTATAACCCGATGAAAAAATCCAGGTATCTCTTTTTGATGAAGTTGCTTTTATTAATTCTATCAAATCATCGATTCGCGCCATAGGCTCACCACCGGTATATTGTATTTGGGTAACGCCATAATTTTCGATCTTTTTCTGTATCTGAAGCAATTCTGTAAGTGATAAATATTCGTGCCCGTTCAGGCGTTCCCACTCGAAACAATGCAAACAACGCAAAGGACATCTGGAAGTTATTGAAAAAATAACGGTCTGTAATACGATTCTGCCTTTGGCTGAAGGCATCGATAAATTTAACTGACTGTCGATAAATTGATCAAAGGATTTTGAAGGAAACCCAGGCATATTTGGACTTATAAAAAACCGACCGTTTGCCCAATAATATTTGGGTAAACTTTTAAATGCAAAAGTCTTTTTTCTGGACTCGAATATTCCCAAACAGCTTTTATAAGCTTTCAGGATATTCCCGTATTTCTTTAATGCAACAAAAAAGATATTTAAAACACCCAGGAACAATAATACAAATCGTTTAAAGTCAGTCATCATGTAAATGTGATAAAACAATTACTGATAAGCTTTCGTGATTTCGAAATAATTCTCCTGAACAAAACGGGTAAAACTTTGCGGTTTTGTATATCTATACATGTAAACCAACGATTTTCCGGGTTCATCAGTTCCCTGAATGGAATAATGCCCCTTGCTGTGAAGAAATACCGATCTGTGTAACCCTTCTTGTTGACTGGGAACATGAAATAACAATTCAGTTTCATCACCAATATTTGGCTGAACCAAATCCTTTTCATCATCAAAAAGAATTTGACGTAATACATTTACAGAATCCTGATCTGTCGCCTGATAAGGCTTCACCATCGTATAACTTACCGTATAATCCGTCGAGAAATCCATTCCAACCTGATCAATTTCCCAAAATAATTTCCCGGTTTCGAGTTTTACTTTTATTTCCTGACTTTTTCCCGACAGCTCGATTTTCATGATGTCGTCCCTGAAAACCATTGGGCCTGGAGGATTAAAATAGTCCACAAATTTCCATGAGCTACCTTCCTCTAAATAAACCGATAATGGAATATTTTGATCCAGTGTCCATTTTTGCAATTCTTCAACCGGCTTTTTATTGATCACATCCTGTCGTTTTGCCAGTTTATCGCCAAACATCGAAAGGTACTTTCCATAGGAATAATCGACCAGAATAGAGTTCCTTGCCCGCAAAACAAGTTTCGCCGTTTTACAACCCTCAGGAACATTGAAAGTTAAAATCAGTTCATCTTTCAATTGCTCATCCTTTTTTGCCGGAAGTGACTGGTAGGTGTGATCATCAGATTCGCTGAGAACATCCAAATAAGATCTTCCCTCAGAATCAATTGCAACAGTTGGCTTAGCTATTTCTGACGATAAAAACGGGTTCCCATATTTGTCGATGTAGAGATTTGAATTTTCAGGATGATCAAATACCAAAAGTTCAGTCAGATTCGTAAATTGAATTTCCCGCAGCTGATTTTTAAGGTATAAATGATACGTGTTCTCAACAGGCAGCAGATTTGGTAATGACAAATAATCATGACGTTCCATGGCCGGATATACTGCCCCGCTGTAAATCTCACCGGCAAAGGAATACTGAGATCCATCAAAAGTAAAAACAAAGGGACAAGAAGATCCGCCGGGAGGTGGGGGGGAAGGCGAAGGTTCATTATTTACACTTAATACAGCAACCAGAATCACAGCAGCACTTGTTACACCAACGGTCCCTAGAATCCATGACGCTGTAGTTGCAGCCTTATTTTTATCATAAATTTCAATTCTTTTAATTTTATTGAGAGGAATAGATGAACTATCCATTAATGCAAGAGGATTTTCAGTATAAATATGAACATCATTAACAATGTCCGAATTATCCTTTTTCTTATTTTTATAATATCGCTTTGAGTATGAATATCCATTTAGTAATAGCTGTTCCCTGCTTTTTTCATAAGGCAGAAGTACAAACTCTCCATTTAGATTTCCACTTACAATCGTAGGATTAATCAGATGCAAGAGAGTTGAACCATTATGAAAAATAAAATATCTTTTTTCATTTTTCAAATGATCTAGTTCTTCAGTAGTCAAGGTTGATTTTTCTTTTACCTGATAATGGTATTGGAAACATCCAACCTGAAGTCCCAAAAAGATTAAGATTAATAGAATATGGGAAAGCCCTTTTCCTAATGGAATAAGATTAGTTGATTTATTCATGGATGGAAAGGTTTAAGTTAAAAAAAATCTCAATGAGAAAGAATTAACCTTCAACAAGGCTCGAAATGCAAGAATATACATCAAGAACAACCCTGTGTGCTTTACGATTATTATTGGGTAAATGATTCAATATTAAGGTTATAAATCAGAATCAATCTCCATAAAAAGACTGTGGATAAACGCTCTCACATCTTTATCACCGAAGGGATATCGCAAGGATAGTATAAAAAGGAAAACGGTCGTTATTCATAACCAAATCTGAAAAAGACTGATCAATCTTAAAAACGTCATCTGCTAATCCGGAAAAATGGTTTTTCTGTAGAAAACGATAACATATTCGGGTATCGGAGATGCATTTTGCTTTCAGCAGGGCTCTCAATTCAAGAAATTGTTCTTCGCTTAGCCAGTCGCCAATGTTCGAAAGATGAAATTTATTGTAGTAACCCTCCCCTTTTTCACGAATGGCATTCTGAATTGAAATTGGTTCCAGTTCGAATCGCTCCAGGTTGCTGACTAGCCTCCTTTTATTTTCAGGCTGCAGATACTCAGGAAAAGCTTCGCTTTTGATGCAACTTCCGGTTAGAAAATATTGCAGGAAATAATTATGCGATGCTAAACCCGAAGTGCAAAAGTCCTGAAACCGGCTATAAAAGCGCTCTCCGGTAGTTTTTCCGGCATGAATTAAAGCCTGTTCCTGAAGTCCATGTTTTTTATACACCGAAGGATGAAATGCAATTTTAAACAACAACCGCAAGCTTTTTCGTGTTGAAATATTCGTATTGAAAACATGGATTTGCTCGTCCAGCGTTTTGCATTCAATGAGTTTGTGTAGATTATTCCGGCCAATAATCAAATTGGCAACAAATCTCATTTTACTGATATACTGCTCAAAACGACCGGCATTGATAATTCCCCTTTCAACGAACCGAATGTTAAGGTCCCAAAATAAGGCATCTTCAGAACTCAGCTTTGGCCTGATAAGCTGATGGTAGATTCCATTTCTTTTCTTTTTATCCAATGTGGCATAACCCAAAAATTGTCCGTTCAGAGGAAATTCAAGATGCAAGGCAGTCGCAATTTTTAACCGGCAAAGTTTTACCTGCGACTCCGAAATATCAACAGCTTTCACCGAGATGCCATCCCGAAGCGCCAACAATGCCAGTGGCACTTCACCGGCACTGGCCAGTGAAAGAATCCGATCGTTTGCGTGAATATCCAACACCAGCAGTTCCGACTGCGGATCTTCCTGCGAGATTCCAAAATCAAATAGTGTGGTCATTGCAAATACAAATTAATCATTTTCACAATGAAAATCATCACCTTAGCAAATGTAACTGAAAGGTGGCAAGTCCAAATTTCCACTGGAGTTCAACATCGCTTAATTTTAAAGCAAAACCACAATTGGGCTTTGTCTTGAAGCCTCATTCCTGTATTTCACTTTTGGATAACCAACCAATAGTGAAGCATAGACTTTGTGATTTGATGGCACTTTAAAGTGGGAATTCAGTTTACTCTTTTTTCCCATCGCCTTCACAATAAACCCATTGAAACAAGTATTCAGACCTAAAGTATTGGCATAAATAGAGGTATAAGTTGCCCAAATATTGGCATCAGCTTCGGCCATTTCACTGTTCGAAACTTCGCCATGAAACAGCAGAACAGCCGGAGCGTGATGGCAAATCTGCGAATCATTTGTTTTTTGCTTTTCAATAAAAGAAGCTTTGTATCGTTTAAGCTTGCTGATATTTATCGATGGGGCAAAAATCCGGATAAACGGACTAACCCAGGGTGAAGTAATAAAGCTGAACATCTTAATCAAAGCTTCTTCGGTCAGGTCATTTAAAAGTTTGACTTTTTCTTTCGAACGAACAACAGAGATCTGCAAAGACCGGGCATTGTTTGCCGAGGGATAATGTTTCATATTATCAACCAGTTGAAGCAAAACAGCATCAGGAACATCTTTCGGCAAATAGCTCCGGCACGACCGTATTTCAGAAGTTAAATTCCTGAAATCCTTGGGAGTCACCGTATGAGGTTGTAACAGAAATACATCACCAAAATCGGGACGCACAGCCATTTCAGGACAAATAGCCACACAATGCCCGCAATGAATACAAGTGTCGGCAATTTCTCCGGTTTCGATGGTAATGGCTTGGGCCGGACAATCCTTGACACACTTCAGGCAACGGGTGCATTTTTCGAGTTTAATGAATGGCATAACAATCAGATTTTAAAATGCAAAGGTATGAATGATGGCGGCTAAAACAATGGATTACACAACAAGAAGAATCTCCAGAAACATTCATAGTTATGCAAAAATGAATTTCCGGAATGAATTATTGCAACAAATGTGATTCCAATAAAATTTCTATAACCTCCTATTGGCCTCTTTCCATAACCCAATACAAAGAACAGCAGTAATAACAAATCCAACTATGCTTATCCATAAAGGTACTTGATAACCACCAACTACTACCTCCAAATGAAAGAATGTCAGCCGCAAAAGATGGAGCAAGGCTATTATCCCGAAAAAAAACTGATGCAATTTTTGTAAATGGATTCATAACGTATCGATTTATCTTCGTAAAGACAATGCCTGATTATTCTTTATTCTCTCCCCACCAAAAGAATTCCTGAGCGTTTCTTATCTTGTCCCTGAAAAGCCAACTTAGAAGAAAAAGAACACTTATCAAAAATAACGGAATATAAATCATAGCATCCCAATGATCTGTACTCACCATATATGCTATTTCTGCTACTAAAAATATGATGCCACCAATGAACGACCACCTCCATGAGAGGACTAGTAAAACAATAACTAATAATGCGGGTGCAAAATCTCCCAGAAGTAGAACTAAACCACTAAAAAAGACACATAATATTCTTGGTGCCCAAAGAAGAAAAAAAAGCAATAACGCGATGATTACTTTCACAATGGTTTCGATTTGGAATCATTAATTATCCCAAACGGTGTAAATCACTATACGTAGAACATAAAGCACAAGTTATTAATGACTTTCAATACGTTGTTTCAACTGACTAATTTCTTCGGTCAATATTTTTAACTGAAGAGCTATTTGACTATCAGTCAATTGCGATTCAGTTACTTCCCTGCTGATATAATGCACAAATTTCCAAACTTCGCGAATTTCGGTTGCTGCCAATTCGTACGGTTGGTAAGCTGTATTGAGCGAAATCAGTTGAAAACAGCCACGTTCGGCCAATTCATTTTTCAGTTGCTTGAAAACCAGACCTTCGTTTAAAGTCAGCACCACATACATTTCTCCGGTTTTGATTTCGCTCCAGTCCTGAACAAATTCGCCAGTAATCCAAGCGCCATCCGGAATGGGCAGCATCGAGTCGCCACTGATCTGGAAAGTCCGGTATTTTCGTTCCGACGACAAAAACGGAAGCTGAAAAACCGGCAATTCCGAAATATACTCCGGATCGGAAAACCCATTGGTATATCCAGCCTTGGCTTTTTCCGAAACCAATTCGATGTTATCACGGTTCATCCGGTCAACTGTGGTGGCCATCACGCGCAGATTGCTGCCTTTCACGAAAACATCCTGACCGTGTTCGAGTTCGTAGAGCTGACGTTCCTGAAGTTTGGCCAAATCAACCCGCAATAGCGTGTCAATAGCCACATGAAAATAATCAGACAAAATAACCAGTGACTGAATACTTGGCCCTGAAATTCCATTCTCGTAATTATTCAGGGTTGATCGTTTAATATCCAATGCGACGGAAAGCTGATCCTGCGTCAGTTTCTTCCGGGTTCGCAAAAATTTAATGTTCGAATCGAAATACATGCTTGGAAGTTTAAAAGTAATTGATTAAATTACAATCGTAATATTTGATTAAAAAACAATCAAAAATACAAATTTGGTTCTGAATGACAAAAAATTGAGCATTTTTTTTGATGCTGAAATTTGATTCACAGGATTAATCACCCTGTGCTATTACAGGTCGTCCTTTCAGAACTTCTATTACTGGTAAAGGGGCAAAGCCCCGATATGTAAAAGCATAGGACGCAGTGAAACAGAGTCCTATGATGGATAAAAATAAACACAATGAACTTTCAAAATAACACCATAGTACATCTCGATCTCGATACATTTTTTGTATCGGTAGAGCGGCTGATGAATTCAGCTTTAATTGGCAAACCCGTTATTATTGGCGGACTGTCCGACCGCGGTGTGGTAGCCAGTTGTAGCTACGAAGCGCGACGATTTGGCGTTCATTCGGCTATGCCCATGCGAATGGCATTGAATCTTTGTGGTGACGCAATTGTAATTCGCGGCGATATGGACGAGTACAGCAGAAAATCCCGGCTGGTAACCGACGTGATTGCCGCTTACGCCCCTGTGTACGAAAAAGCTTCGATTGACGAGCATTACCTCGACATTTCAGGAATGGACCGTTTTATTGGTTCGTATAAATGGACACACGAATTGCGAAACCGCATCATCAGCGAAACCGGATTACCCATTTCATTCGGATTGTCGGTGAATAAAACCGTATCGAAAATTGCCACCGGAGAAGCCAAACCAAATGG
This sequence comes from Bacteroidota bacterium, assembly GCA_023251455.1. Taxonomy (GTDB): domain Bacteria; phylum Bacteroidota; class Bacteroidia; order Bacteroidales; family Prolixibacteraceae; genus Aquipluma. The sequence continues at coordinate 96,689 of JAHEYT010000035.1, read as the reverse complement.
AGAAAAAGAAGTGCCGCGCGATTTGGTACAACCGTTTCTCAATCCGCTTCCGATCAGGAAAATTCCCGGTGTGGGTGACAGAACCCGCCAACTGCTTCATTCGATGGGCGTGTACACCATTCAAACTCTGAGTGACATTCCTCCTGAAATGATACAACATGTGCTCGGGAAATCAGGAATTGACATCTGGAAAAAAGCAAACGGTATTGATCTGTCGCCGGTAGTTCGCTATTCGGAAGAAAAGTCAATCAGTACCGAGCGAACTTTTGAAACCGATACCATTGACGTTCAGATGCTCGAACGATTACTGATTCACATGACCGAAAAAATTGCTTTTAAGATGCGTAAAAAGCAGAAACTGGCTTCCGTAATTACTGTAAAAATCCGCTATTCCAATTACGACACGCACACGCTGCAGAAGAAAATTGCCTATACATCATTCGACCATACACTGATGAGTACCGCGCTCGAATTGTTCCGGCGATTGTACGAACGGCGTATGTTGATCCGTCTGATTGGCGTTAAACTGGGCGGATTGATTGGCGGAGTTCAGCAACTCGATTTGTTCGACAACAATGACAAAATAATCAAACTTTACCTGTCGATGGATCAAATCAGGATGCGTTTTGGCTCCAATGCCATCCACCGCGCTTCGGGAGTGGAGAAAAGCGATAAGATTAAAAGGGCTAAAGCCCCAACAGAATGAGGAACTTCATGTCCGTTGGCTAAAGCCAACGGCAAAGGATATTCCACAACAATCATCAGAGCAGTATCCTTTGCCATCACATTGATGTGACGGACATTAAACAACATAAACCAGAACTTTAGTCCTGAAATGTGTGCCAGAAACCCGGAGGTGTATCATACAATTCAATGAATAAACCTTCGCAAACCACAACTTGGAACTTTGAACTTTGAACCTAAAACTTGAAACTCTTCTATGTACTTAAACTGCCATTCATATTACAGTTTGCACTACGGCACGCTCAGTATCGGCGAGTTGCTCGATCTGGCTATCCTGAACGCTGTCAGCACGATTGCCTTAACCGACATTAATACCACCATGGGTATTCCGGAATTCGTGAAAGAAGCAGAGCAAAAAGGCATAAAATCTATTGCCGGATGCGAGTTTCGGAACGAAGATGATCTGCTTTTCATCGGTCTGGCCAAAAACCGCGAAGGACTGAAAGAGCTGAATGACTGGCAAACCGAACACAATTTGGAGAAAAAATCCTATCCGACAGATGCTCCGGAATTTAAGCATGTATTTGTGATTTATCCCTTCGGGAAAAAATCTCCCGGAGAACTGCGCGAAAACGAATTTACAGGGATCAAGTCCAGACAGCTCAATAAACTACTGACCTCTGAATACCGCAAATATCCGGAGAAACTGGTTGTTTGGCAGCCGGTTACCTTTAAAAATAAAGAAGGGCAGTTTCTGCACAAAGCACTTCGAGCCATCGATCACAATGTGCTGATCAGCAAACTTCAGGAGAATCAGTTTGCCAGTCAGCCGGAAACCATTGATTATAAAGATTTAATGTATCAGTTTCAGGATCATCCGGAGATTATCCTGAATACCGAAAAACTGTTGAATGCCTGCAGCATCAACTTCGATTTCAAGATAAACAAGAATAAAAAACTATTTACTCAGTCAGCTTCAGAAGACAAAGTTTTGCTCGAAAAGCTCGCGTTCGACGGCATGGTTTACCGCTACGGAAAGAACAATCTGGAAGCAAAAAAGCGAATTGCACACGAGCTCGAAATCATTGATAAACTTGGGTTTTCGTCGTATTTTTTGATCGCCTGGGACATTGTCCGCTACGGCATATCGTGCGGGTTTTACCACGTTGGGCGTGGCAGCGGCGCCAACAGCATCGTGGCTTACTGCCTGAAAATAACCGATGTTGATCCGATTAAGTTAAATCTTTATTTTGAGCGTTTCCTGAACCCAAAGCGTAGCGTTCCGCCCGATTTCGACATCGATTATTCGTGGCGCGACCGGGAACAAATTCAGGATTATATTTTTAAACGCTACGGACGTGACCATGTGGCCTTACTGGGCGCTACTTCAACGTTTAAAGACCGCTCCATATCCCGCGAGCTGGGTAAGGTGTTCGGACTTCCGAAAGAGGAAATTGATATGCTGGTTGATAATCCAAACGACGAACGGTATTCGAACGAGATCACCCGTTTGATTAAAACCATGTCCGACCAAATGGTTGATTTCCCCAATCTCCGGAGTATTCATGCCGGTGGAATCCTGATTTCGGAAGAACCACTCACCTACTACACCGCGCTCGATTTGCCACCCAAAGGGTTCCCAACCACGCAATGGGACATGCACATGGCCGAAGATCTGGGTTTCGAGAAACTGGATATCCTGAGCCAGCGCGGCATCGGGCACATCAAAGAAGCCGTCGAAATTATTCATGAGAATCGGAATGAGGAAGTTGATATCCATCAGGTTGAGCGTTTTTTTCAGGATGAACAGGTCAAATTGCAATTGCGAACGGCTGAAACGAACGGCTGTTTTTACATTGAAAGTCCGGCTATGCGCGGTTTGCTCACGAAATTGCATTGCGACAATTACCTTTCGCTGGTAGCTGCCAGTTCCATTATCCGGCCCGGCGTGGCTAAATCGGGCATGATGAAGCAGTACATTCAACGGTTTCACAACCAACATTCAATTCCTTATTTGCACCCGATAATGAAGGAGCAGCTTGAAGAAACTTTTGGCGTGATGGTTTATCAGGAGGATGTTATCAAAGTTGCCCACCATTTTGCGGGGCTCGACTTAGCCGAAGCCGATGTGCTGCGCCGTGCCATGAGCGGCAAATCCCGATCAAAACAAGAGTTTCAACTCATTGTGGCCAAGTATTTCAGCAATTGTCGCGAACGGGGCTATTCGGAAGAAATCACCCGCGAAGTTTGGCGCCAGATTGAGTCGTTTGCCGGGTATTCGTTTTCCAAGGCACATTCGGCTTCGTATGCAGTCGAAAGTTTCCAAAGTTTATTCCTGAAAGCGCATTATCCGCTCGAATTTATGGTGGCCGTGATCAATAATTTTGGTGGATTTTACCGCACTTGGGTGTATTTCAACGAAGCGCAACGTTGCGGTGCTAAAATCGAATTGCCCTGTGTAAACAGAAGCCGTAACGAAACCCGGATTATCGGCAAAACCATTTACACAGGCTTTGTGCATGTTCAAAACCTCGAACAGTCGGCCATTTCAGAAATTGTAACCGAACGGCAGCAAAATGGTGAATTCCGCTCTCTTTCCGATTTTATTGAACGAACAGCCATCACCAAAGAACAATTGATTATCCTGATCCGTTTGGGCGCTCTTCGTTTCACCGGAATATCCAAAGCCGAATTGTTGTGGAAAGCGCACATGTTGCTAAACAAAGCCGTTCCGGTTGCCAAAACCAAAGCACTGTTCGAAGCAAAACCCCGTGAATTCAGCCTTCCGAAGTTGGAGCAATCAGTTTTGGGCGATGCCTGGGACGAAATTGAATTGCTGGGTTTTCCGGTTTCGATGACTGTTTTCGACATGCTCGAAACTAAGTTCCGGGGAGAAATAACAGCTAAAAATATGATGAATCACGTTGGCCGTGTCGTGCGGATGTTAGGCCGTTTGGTAGCCATCAAATACGTCCATACCTCAAGAAATGAGATCATGCACTTTGGAACCTTTACCGATGCTGAAGCTGAATTATTTGATACCGTGCATTTTCCTCCATCGCTAAAGAATTATCCGTTCCGCGGTGATGGCGTCTACCTGATGCTTGGCAAAGTAGTTGAAGAATTTGGGTTTCCGAGCCTCGAAGTGGAAAAGATGGCCAGGATGCCGTTTCAGGCAAACCCGAAAGCTTGATAAGACCTTAAAAACTCAATTTACACTATCAATTATCGGTTGTCTAGACAAAAAACACTGTATTTCCACTTAGATCGGCATTATTTCAAACTTTTCTCTTTAATTTGTAAAAAAGAATCTGTTTCCCCCATGGTAAGTCTGGCAAAGCATATTCGACTGATAATCATTCAGGTAATTGATTATTTCTACGCTCCTTTCCAAAAGTTCATTCCTTTGGAAACCTTCAGATATGCTGCAACCGGTGGTTTTAATACGGTTCTCGACATTACCCTTTATTTTATCTGTTACAACTTTGTAGTCGACAAGCGAGTTATTGACTTGCAAATTGTTTCTATCAGTCCGCACATTGCTGCTTTCCTGATTGTATTTCCGGTTACATTTTTCACCGGTTTTCTTTTTGCCAAATTCATCACCTTTACCAATTCTCCAATTCGGGGCCGGGTACAACTGATTCGTTACATGATTTCAGTTTCGGGTTCCATTTTTCTCAATTACTTTTTCCTTAAAGTTTTGGTTGAATTTGGTGGGTTATGGCCAACCCTTGCGAAAGTAATTACAACAGGCATTGTTGTAATTTACAGCTACTTTGCTCAGAAATTCTTTACTTTTAAGACTACAAATCTGGCTACTTTGTAATTTTCACTCACTCTAAAATCAATAAATTTTCAGGATTATTTAACCTGAAAGCTTGCTCCTGAATTTAATTTTGCTCTATCTTAGCTGCCGAAAATGGTGATGCTTTTTATGGGCATCAAGAGGGAATCCGGTTCAATGCCGGAGCTGTACCCGCAGCTGTAAACTCTGAATAATTTTTGCACTTCTTGCCACTGTCCGTCAGCTGAAGGATGGGAAGGCCGCAAAAATGGAGTAAGCCAGAAGACCTGCCATTTGTGCTACAATATTCAAAGCTTTCGGGAGAAAAAGCTTGGAGTAACCAAATTCTTTAATTATCAGGTTATTTCAGCAGTTTTGCGTATTGTAATTATTTTGAAACCATTCAAAATTATTACATAATGAAACACATCTACATGACGGCAATTCTTGCCACTTTTTTAGTAATTAATGCTGCGGCTCAATCGGTTGCCAAATTCGACGATCTAACCTTGGCTCCTGCTAAATTCTGGAACGGATCCGATTCCTCCGGAAGTTTTAAAAGTGGCAATACCACTTTCTACAACTCGTACAATACCAATTGGCAAAGCTGGAGCGGTTTTGCCTACTCGAACATGACCGACATTACAACCGCCGGTTACGAAAATCAGTACAGTGCAATAACCGGGAAAGGCTACGAAGGAAGCGCGAATTACGCTGTCTGTTATCCATCGCCTTCAGCTGAACTTGGATTCGGCGCAGCAACTCAGACCACCGGATTTTACGTTACAAACTCAACCTATGCCTATCTTTCGATGAAAAACGGGGATGCCTTTGCCAAAAAATTTGGAGGCGAAAGTGGTAACGATCCCGACTATTTTAAACTGATGATTGAAGCTTTGGATGCTGAAGGTAAGCCTGTTGACACACTTAATTTTTACCTGGCCGACTTCCGTTCAACCGACAACACAAAAGATTTCATCCTGAATAAATGGACCTGGGTTGATTTAAGCGAACTGAAAAAAGCCAATAAACTGCGTTTCAGCCTGAGTTCGAGCGATAACAGCTACGGATTTATGAATACACCCGGATATTTCTGCATGGATGATTTGAATGGTGAAAAACCTTACAACTATCAACCGGTCACTTTTGCTAGCTTCGAAAATATGAACCTTGGAACATCAGGTTTTTACAATGGCAGCGATGGAAAAGGTGGATTTGCCAGCGGTAACTTCAGGTTTTATACCGATTATACAGCTGACTGGGATAGCTGGTCTGGCTTTGCAGCTTCAATAAAAACGGATGCAACTACCCCCGGATATGCCAATCAGTACAGCGCCATTACCGGGAAAGGCGTTGCCGGTTCAGTCGGATATGCCGTTGCTTATCCAAATCCGGTTTCAACTATTGCCTTTAAAGATACAATCATTTCTGGCCTATACGTGACCAACAGCACTTACGCGTACCTTTCAATGAAAAACGGTGATGCCTATGCGAAGAAATTTGGTGGTGAAAGCGGAAACGATCCTGACTGGTTGCTTTTGGCTATCGAAGGATTTAACTCCGCAGGTATTTCAACCGGAAAAGTCGAAGTCAATCTGGCTGATTTTGCTTACAGCAACAGCACTAACGACTACATTCTGAATACCTGGAAATGGGTAAACCTCCAAAAGTTGGGTCGCATTTCGAAACTTGAATTCTCATTACGCTCAACCGACAATGGTAACTGGGGAATGAATACTCCCGGATATTTCTGCATCGACAATTTAAATCACGAAATTGTGACTTCAACGTCCGAATTGCAGCAAATTCAGGCCGCCGTGTTCCCAAATCCGTTCGTTGATCAAATTGTAATTTCAGGAATAAACGGAACTGCTAAGGTTTCAATCTCCGATATATCAGGCCGAAAAGTGGTCGAACACATCAATATATCAAACAATCAGTCGATTACAAATCTCGATAAATTAACTTCAGGAGTATATTTCCTGAAAATTGAAGAGGGCAAGAACCAGTTCACGACAAAACTGATCAAAAAATAGCCGGAAGCAAGTACATGGACACATCAGGAATGGAAAAATCTCTTCCGGAGAACTAAACCAAAGCCCGTTTCTGATGTTATCTTTAACTAAGTGAAATGAAAAGCCGGATACTTTTTGTATTATCCACTTATTTTATTTCTTTGTACCATTATTAAAAATTTAAATAAAAGGCTATGAAAATAGGAAAAAACAAAATGGTTTCCCTGACATACGATTTACATTACGATGATGCAGAAGGGGAATTAATTGAGCAGGCAACAAGTGAGAAACCATTGAGTTTTGTGTTTGGCGCAGGTTTGATGCTTCCAAAATTCGAATCATCTTTGGAAGGTTTCGAAGTAGGAAATCCGTTTGAAATTAGTTTGGCTGATGTTGACGCTTACGGCGAACTGGACGAAAATGCGATTGTTGACCTTCCAAAACACCTGTTCTTTATCGATGGCGAATTTGACGAAGAAATCGTGTCGGTTGGAGCATCTGTTCCAATGATGAGCACAAGCGGCCAGCGTTTGAATGGTTTGGTTCTGGAAATTACCGACGATGTTGTAAAAATGGATTTCAATCATCCATTGGCAGGCGAAAACCTATTCTTTAAAGGTCAGATTACTGAAGTTAGAGAAGCAACTGACGACGAACTTGCTGCTTTAGTTAGCGGTGGTTGTGGTTGCGGAAGCGGCGGCGGTTGCGGAAGTGGCGACTGTGGTTGCGACGATGAAGAAGGTTGCGCTGAAGGTGCATGCAGTACCGAAGGCAAACAAGGTGGTTGCGGATGCGGCTGTTAATCAGCTCTATCAGATAATTTCAAGATGTTGTTTCAAAATTTCGTATTTTGGGACAACATTTTTTGTTTTAGTCAATAGAAATGGTCTTTATTAAATGGCCAATCATCATGACTTTCCTTTTCTAATGACTTTTTACTTTTTACTATTGGTATTATGAACAGCTTTGGACAAATTTTCAGGTTAACATCTTTTGGCGAATCGCACGGAAAAGCCATTGGTGGAATTATTGACGGCTGCCCCGCCGGTTTGGAAATCGATCTGGATTTTATCCAGAATGAGTTAAACCGACGCAAACCGGGTCAGTCAAAGATTACCACTCAACGTGACGAAAGCGATCAGGTTGAATTTTTATCCGGAATATTTGAAGGAATAACACAGGGAACTCCGATTGCCTTTCAAATACGGAACAAAGATCAGCATTCGTCGGATTACAACGACCTGAAAGATGTTTTTCGTCCATCGCACGCCGATTATACATATATCCAGAAATACGGAACCCGCGACCATCGAGGGGGTGGCCGTTCGTCGGCACGCGAAACCATTGCCCGCGTTGTTGCCGGAGCAGTAGCAAAATTACTCCTGAAAAAAGTGGGAGTTTCTATACAAGCGTACGTTTCGCGAGTTGGCGAAATTCAACTCAATAAATCGTATACCGAGCTTGATTTAAGCCAGACCGAATCGAACATTGTACGTTGTCCGGATACTGAAACTGCTGAGCGAATGATTGCCCGGATTGAAGAAGCAGGCCGCGATCACGATACCGTTGGTGGTGTTGTAACCGGTGTTATACAAGGCGTTCCGGCGGGTTGGGGTGAACCTGTTTTCAATAAACTACATGCCGATTTAGGTTTTGCTATGCTCGGAATCAACGCCGTAAAAGGTTTTGAATACGGTTCAGGTTTCGATGGAACCCGTTTATCAGGCTCGGAACACAACGATGTTTTTATTAAGACTGAAACCGGAGTGCGAACCAAAACCAATCATTCGGGCGGAATTCAAGGCGGAATCTCGAATGGCGAAGACATCTATTTCAATGTGGCATTTAAACCAATTGCCACCTTGCTGAAAGAACAAAATACGGTAGATCGTACCGAAAATGAAGTGACCATTAATCCCAAAGGTCGCCACGATCCTTGTGTACTGCCCCGCGCAGTCCCAATTGTTGAATCGATGGCTGCCATTGTGCTGGCCGACCATTATTTGCTGAGTAAGATCAATCAGATATAACATTAAAGGCAGGAGAAATCCGGCCTTTCTATTTCTCAACTCCCTACCCCATCTTTATTGTGGTATGGCTTCCACCAAAAGTTCGTTTCCTGCTTTGTCGTAATAAGCGCAAGTCATCATATCCATACGAACCGCCCATTTTTCAACACCCGATTTTGCACAATCAATGCAAAAAGTAGCATAATCAGTTTTGCCCTGTTGATGGGCTTTTAGGTTAAGCCGGAATTGTTCTGCATCAGCCTGTTCAGCAATAATAAGTCGCGAATACTTCGATTCAGATGATGTTTTATAATCATCCGTTCCTAAATAGTCAGTATGTCCGTCCGAAACATAGGTTTCATAAAATGTGACGCCTAATTGAATAAGGTCTTGTACATAGTTTGGAAAATCGGCGCCTGACTTTACTTTCGAATGAGCAGCCTTAATTTGTTCTATTGTAAACATAGTTTTTTGGTTTGATGTGTTTAAATAATTTCTCGTTTTAAACACATTCACAGCACAATAGTTTACATTATTTCAACATTCAAGCACTAAGCCTGATTACAAATCAACGCCAGCGTGAGCATACAAATCAGCACTAGCAACTGCACTTTTTAAGAGATGTCCCAATGAGCGAGGTAAGATAAACCAGACATAAAGAACAAAAGGCCGGAGAAATCCGGCCTTTTGTTCTTTATGTCTGGGAATTTAGTTTACTGCATCTGCCCCTTCTATGTTTATTTTAATAGATCTAATGAGATTTATTCATTCGCTTCAGATAAATATTCCCCAAAATGCCAACGGTTATACCTGGTATACAAATCAGAAAGGTGATGATAATACCCGCTGCCTCACCCAGATATTGATCTATATATTTAGCATTACCTGTTTCAGCAAGAACAACCATGATTAAGAAAAGTAAAACAAGAAACCCGGAAAACAAACTTGCCATGACGATATAATTCCGTCTATTCCTCCATGGATGTACGAAGGCAAAAAAGAGTAAAATCATCCCCACAAAAAGGGCTAATAAACCGGGTATGTTGTCAGTAGTACCAATTATTTGGGAAAGAGTGATCAGGATGATAGAGGCAATGAAATATGACATTGTTATCCAGCGATGAGAGGAATCGAAAAGGGAAATGAAATGACTTTTCATGATTATAAAAGTTTAGATTTTTGTTTTCCGTAACTCTGAATTATTCTTTGATAAACTGATATAGCCCAAAGCAAATAAGAAAATCACAAATAGGGAAGTTTCAGTTACCTAAAACAATTAGGATCAATTAAATATACGAATAATCAGAAGAATATTTGATATACTTTTCGGGCTTATTTATACACCACAGACACCATTCACAGCCATTTTTAATTCCTGATCAATACACAAACTCAATATTATCGACCCAGAAAACAGATTCGGGCGAGCCTTGGTAAAGAATTCCCTGGTAACTTGAGGTAAAATAGAAAATCAGGTGTGTCGGCACGTCGTCCGGTTTTCCCCAATTCGTTTCGACCAGTGAAACCATTTTGTTTTGCGAATTTTTGACATACACTTCGCCTACTCCTGGAATTAAGCCCATCGTTTTTGCATCGTATTCGGGCAAATGGGTGACATCGCCATAGCTTACCGGGAATGTGGCGCCATTAATCCATTGACTGGCAGTTCCGGTAAAAAACTGACGGGCGCCACCAATCCGGGTTGCAAATACATTCCCGCTCTGATCTTCCCACCGTTTCTGAAGAATAACACAAAACTCGGCCTTGTCGGTTCCTTCTGCCGGATCAACACTATATATTGCTTTTACCCTTTGATTTCCAATGCGATATTTGTAGTCGAATTTTACAGCCTTTGGTTTTTTAGTAAACGAAATTCCCTGACTGACATTTTTCAGCGGATCTTTCAAACCCCTTACCGGCTCAATCAGTTCGCCAACAAATAAAGTTCCGGCAATCAGAACTTCAACCTTAAGCCCGGCAATATTGTCTTTTCGTATAGCAGTTTCCAACCGGCAGCAATAGCCAGAGCCTCTTTTTTCAGGATAAGCTCTCGTGTTTCCTAAATCAAGTACCATTTTCGAATAAATATTGGAAGTTCCCCAGGGAGATTTTGGGTCTTTCAACTTGATGTCATAAAAATCCGCTCCGGGATCAACCTTGCCAACCCCAAACAAATCAATCGTTTTACCACTCAGCAAGATGGATTCCTTTACTTTACGTGAATACCAAAAGTCGAGCGATGAAAAATTAAGCTGACCTTGTTTGTCTATATATAATGTTGGATCATTTTGCGGGAAAGCAGTCGTTGCGAATAAAAACATAAGAAAAATAACCACCACTGATTTTTGATATTGTCTGAATTTATTCATCTTGAAGTCACTCTGATTTTCGATCTGCGCAAATTTAGTTCAATAATCAGACAGAAATCCCTTCAACCGTTTTTTGAACGAAAAAAGATTACCAAAGAGATTCTCGAATTCTAGTTTCTGTCATCTTGATTCCATTCTTAAATTTCTTTAAATGTGTTCCTCAACACTTCCGATTTTCAAAAAAAGTATTTACTTAGCAGCACAGTACAGGACAACACAAAATCTAAATAAATTTAAAACTAAAAAATTACTCTAAAATGACTCAAAACAGCAGATTGATTGGTCGTTTGCCCAAAGTTGGCATCCGCCCGGTGATTGATGGAAGAGAAATGGGCGTGCGCGAATCGCTCGAAGTGCAAACCATGAACATGGCCAAAGCAGCCGCTCAATTTATTGAAGCAAACCTTCGTTTCCCAAGCGGCGAAAAAGTAGAATGTGTAATTGCCGATACTACTATTGGTGGTGTGGCCGATGCAGCTTTTTGTGCCGATAAATTCGAAAAAGAAGGCGTTGGCGTTTCGCTGACCGTAACTCCTTGTTGGTGCTACGGAACCGAAGTGATGGACACCCACCCATCAATGCCAAAAGCAGTATGGGGTTTCAACGGAACCGAACGTCCGGGCGCTGTTTACCTGGCAGCAGCATTGGCTGGATATTCACAAAAAGGACTTCCGGCTTTCGGAATTTATGGCCGCGATGTTCAGGATGCCGGCGACACCAGCATTCCAGCCGATGTTCAGGAAAAACTGTTGCGCTTTACAAAAGCAGCACTGGCTTCAGCCCAAATGAAAGGAAAGTCGTATTTGTCAATCGGTTACTCTTCAATGGGTATCGCCGGTTCAATGGTCGATCCTGATTTCTTCCAGGAATACCTTGGAATTAGAACTGAATTTGTTGAATCGGTTGAGTTTATTCGCCGGATGGAGAAAGGAATTTTTGATCAGGAAGAATATGCCAAAGCAATGGTCTGGACTAAAGCCAACTGCGCTGAAGGAGAGGATACAAACCGCCCTGAAAAACAATCATCACGCGAACGTAAAGATTGGGAATGGGAAACAGTGGTAAAAATGACTTTGATTGCCCGCGATTTGATGGTTGGAAATCCGAAGTTGAAAGCAATGGGGTTTGGCGAAGAATCGAAAGGCCGCAATGCTATTCTGGGTGGATTCCAGGGACAACGTCAATGGACCGACTACTATCCAAATGCCGACTTTACCGAAGCCATCATGAATTCGTCGTTCGACTGGAATGGAATTCGCGAAGCCTTTGTGTTCGCAACTGAAAACGATAGTCTGAATGGTGTTTCAATGCTGTTCGGACATTTGCTGACTAATACAGCACAAATTTTCTCCGACGTGCGTACTTTCTGGAGCCCGGATGCAGTGAAACGTGTAACAGGTAAAGAATTAACCGGAAAAGCCAGCGGAGGTATCATTCACCTGATCAACTCAGGCTCAACAACTCTCGATGCAACTGCACGTCAGAAAGATGCCAACGGAAATCCGGCAATGAAACCTTTCTGGGAAATCACGGAAGACGAAGCAGCTTCTTGCCTCGAAAACACCAGTTGGTGCCCTGCCGATTTGGGATACTTCCGCGGAGGCGGCTATTCTTCGCTGTTTAAAACTGCAGGTGAAATGCCGGTTACCATGTCGCGTTTAAACCTGGTTAAAGGAATTGGACCGGTTTTACAGATTGCCGAAGGCTGGACCGTTGAACTGCCTGATGATGTTCATGAAATACTGGACAAACGCACCAACCCAACATGGCCAACCACCTGGTTTGTCCCACGCCTGGCTGATAACGATGCATTTAAAGATGTATACAGCGTAATGGCAAACTGGGGTGCAAACCACGGAGCAATTTCGTACGGTCACATTGGCGCCGACCTGATTACTCTGGCTTCAATTCTTCGCATTCCGGTAAACATGCACAATGTAAGCGAAGACCAGATTTTCAGGCCAAGTGCATGGTCGGCATTCGGAACCGATAAAGAAGGTGCCGATTACCGCGCCTGCGCTACTTATGGACCATTATACAAATAGTATAAAAGTTCCTGAAATTTAAAAATTGCTATCTTCGCAACTGATATAGATTAAAAGCCTGAATTGTACTTGCAATTCAGGCTTTTTCAAAAAAATTCAGGATGGAAAAATTTACATTTAAATTCGACGAAAGCTCTTCACAAACCAAGCTACAACAACTGATTCATGCTGTAAGTGAAGCGATTAACCTTGGAATTTTAAAAGAAGGCGATTTTTTACCATCCGTAAACCAAATGAATAAGGAAAGTGGAATTTCGCGCGACACTATTTTCAAGGCCTACTCCACATTGAAACAGCGAAGCATCATTTCGTCAACGCCAACCAAAGGATATTTTGTGGCATCCGAATCGTACCGGATATTCGTTTTACTCGACGATTTCAGCGCATTCAAAGAGCAACTGTATAAATCATTCCGGGCAAATCTTCCTGATAATTATTCTGTTGATTTGCTATTTCATCACTACAATCCTGAGGTTTTCGATCAGTTAATTTTGAACAGCCTCGGTCGTTACAGCATGTACATTGTGATGAACATCAACAACAAAAGCATGGAGGATGTCGTTCGCAAGATTGATCCCAAAAAGCTTTTGATCCTAGATATGGGATTTGATCCGAAAAATGAAGTTTCCAGCCTCACCCAGGATTTTAATCAGGCCGTGTACGATTGTTTGAGTTCAGGCCTGGAACTCATTCAGAAATATCAGGAATTTATACTTGTTTTTCCAACGAATACGCCACATCCCGACGAAACTATTGGTGCTTTTAATCGTTTTTGCTCCGACCATCAATTGAAAAATGCCGTTCTCGAAAACATTGACGACCGCGAGGTTCAGCCCGGACAAGCCTACCTGGTCATTAAAGATTCGGATCTGGTGAAAATTGTAAAGGACTGTAAGAAAAATGCTTATAAAATCGGAAGCGATGTCGGGATCATTTCGTACAACGACACCCCGATGAAAGAAATTGTTGGCTCCGGAATTACAGTTATTTCGACCGATTTTGTGCGGATGGGAAAAGATTGTGCCAATTTTATTGTCAACAAAGAGAAAATAAATGAAGTGATGCCTACACAATTAATCATCCGGGGTTCATTGTAGAAATTTACTTGGATTTGAAGGAAGCTATCTGAAACTACAATCGAGGACATATACAGACATTTTTTTCTTCTGTTTGCCAAAATGAAATCAGACCTATAGGCAAGTCGCTGATTTTCTTTTTTATTCGTAAAAATTGCAGCGATTTATGCCCTGAAAACCCAAAGATAGCTGTACCAAAAGGTGTGAATAATACAAATTTCTCTGAAAATATTGTAACATCCCCGGCAATCTTTCAAGCTATCTTTATACTGATAAAAACACTTAAAAATACTGATTCAGAATCGGAAATTTGATAGGTGGTTTTCATCAAACAACAATATAAATTCAGTATAAACGTTTATTTATTAAATAAAAACAGCTATGAAAAAACTTGCAATTCTTATCCTGTTGGCAATAGTTGCCGCTACAGGTAATGCCCAGGACTTTTTTGATTTAGGTCCAAAGGTCGGAATGAATACTTCTAAAATTTCGACACATATGGCTGATTATAATCCAGAAACAGTTAGCAGTTACCAGTTTGGTGCTTTTGCTCGTATTAACCTTGGACGGTTATATATTCAGCCTGAAGCCTATTCAAATTCAAAAAAAGGAAAAGTGATTAAATTGGATAATCTTGGTATTTCAACTGTTAACTCGTTTAATCTAAAAACCGTTGATGTTCCGGTTCTACTTGGTCTTAAAATTATAGATCAGAAAGCGTTGAATCTTCGTGTTTTGGCTGGTCCAACATTCTCATTTGTAACTGATGAGAGTGTCAAAGGCCAACTTACCGAAGATAATCTGAAAAACAGCTTCTTTGGATGGCAGTATGGTGTGGGAGTCGATTTCCTTTTCTTGTCATTGGATATCAGAAAGGAGTCGTTCAGCAATAATCTATACGATACACCGAACTTTGATTTTGACACCAAAAAGGGTACGTTTGTTGTCAGTCTGGGTATGAAGTTATTTTAGAATCAATAAACTATTTTTACCGTATGAAGCGGTTTATATTATTCGTGATTTCCTCTTATGCTGTGCTTTTTGCCTATGCACAAGAGGAAATTTATTTTGATAGCATTCCAAAAATTCAGATAGAAAACCAAACCAAAGTTCTCAATATAGAGAAACCTTTGCGTTTTGAGAGTTCTTTTTCGATGGATGAAATCAATCTGTTTGATGAAGCTATGTTTAACCAACCGCTTCTCCCCGATTACAGTAAAAATCTGGATTTGAAAAAGTATCTTAATTTCTCCAAATCATCAACCGGGTCGTTTTCAACTGTCGGATATATCGTTTCTCCATTTTATACCAACGGAATGGTCTTTAACCAATCAACTTACCAACTGAGTGATAAATTTTCTGTTGGCGGAAACAGTTTCGGGGCTCAATCAGTTTTTGATAAGCCAAGAATGAATTCCTCAATTAACGACATGAGTACAAAGGGTGCCTCCATGTTTATGCAATACAAGGTTTCCAAAAATTTCAAAGTCGAAACAAGGGTTAGTATTTCGAGCCATAAATCTCCCTGGGAACAGTAAACTGATCTTCTATTTCCCAAAATCTAATCAAAATCAGTGGATTACTATTTATTTCCGTAACGACCGTTAATACTGATGAATCTTTTCATTTACCGGAATAATTAATCAACAATTCAGCTAAATTTGAGGCACTTTTACACGAGGTACATTTATGCTTGAAAAGATCAGAAAAGTTGAGCGGGTTTTTAAACAATTGGACAAGGAAACCCAAAAATTTGGGAAACAATCAAATCTTAAATGCCTGGCAAACTGCAACTTGTGCTGCTTAAAAAAGGGATTGGAGGCCAACGTTCTTGAATTTTTACCACTTGCCTATCACTTGGTTCAGAATAATTTACACGACGCGGCCCTCGATCTTTTAGATACCGAACCCGAGCATTGCATCAACCTGGCAAAGAATCCGGCGCTTGGGCAAACGGCAGGATGTGGCGCATATGAACAACGCGGACTGATTTGCCGGCTTTTTGGTTTCTCAGCTGTTCAGGATAAAAATGCTAAATTATCGGTTTACACCTGCGCCCATATCAAGCATGAATATCCTGAAGAATTTAAGAGAGCATCTGAACTCATCAATACCAAAGGAATGAATATACCATTGGTAACTGATTTTTATTATCGAATCTATTTCATTGATCCTCAGATGGCTAATGATTACAATCCTATTAACGTCAGCATCCGGAAAGCCATTGAACGGGTTGCCTATTATTATTCGAACAAACCGATTCGAAAACCGAAGAAAAAGTTGAATCCGCAAATAGAAAATGAATAATAAATGTCTGAATTCAGAATAAATATTCCAGATCTATCATCTGAATTTCAATTTCTTACATCTCGTAGCAGCGGCCCGGGTGGTCAGAATGTAAACAAGGTGAATTCGAAAGTTGAACTTCGTTTCGACGTTCAAAACTCCAGCTTGTTGTCTGATGATCAAAAGGATATACTTCTAAAAAAACTCGCTACAAAAATTACTTCGGAAGGAATATTAAGCGTTGTTTCACAGCGCGACCGATCCCAACTAGTCAATAAGGAAGACACAATCGAAAAACTATATTTGCTCATTGAGAAGGCACTAAAACCGGTTAAACCCAGAAAAAATACCCGACCAACCAAAGGCTCTGTTGAAAGACGATTGACAACAAAGCGAATTAAAGCGGAAATAAAGCAAAATCGTCAGAAATTCGACGACTAATTCTACGCTGGCATCCGCAAATTAATCTTTCAGCATAAACATTTATGATACAATTAGTTTCGGTAACAAATCCGGATAAACTAAATTTCGAATTCAAGCAAATTTACGAATCATCGTTTCCTGAAGATGAGCGAAGAGAATGGAGTCAGTTGCTTGATTTACTTCACAATAAACAATTCAATTTGTATGAAATTTACATTCAGGAGAAATTTATAGGATTCATTTCTGTTTGGGATCTGATGGAATTCAGCTTCATTGAACACTTTGCTATTACTGACACGGAACAGGGAAAGGGTTATGGGACACAAGCATTAAATCGAGTACTTTTAATGAGTTCAAGACCTGTCATACTTGAAGTTGAAGAACCTTTTACCGAAAAAGCACGAAAACGGATATCATTTTATGAACGGTTAAACTTTTCACTGAATACCGGTAGCTACTTCCAACCTCCCTACTCTATCGGAAAATCGAGTGTTAAAATGCAGTTAATGAGTTATCCAAAGAAAATGGAGACTTCCGATTTTGAAAAAATAAAAGCTCATATTCATGATTCAGTGTATGGATATAGAAGCTAAGTTCCCGATTTTGAGTAATTGAGGTTGTCCTGACAGACTGAAAGTTTTTGTATTTTTGCATGCTAAATCCTTATCTTTAAAATTCACATTTCACTTATAATCAATGAGATCACTTTATTTATTATTAAACGACATATTCCGTGACCTGAACTTTCTGGAATTGTACGCTAAACTTACTGCTCTATTGCTATCGATAGTTGCACTCTTTATTGTGGCAATGATCGTTCACTGGATAACAAAAGTTCTGACTATAAAAATCATTCACCGGTTAGTTGAAAAGTCAAAAACCGACTGGGACGATTACCTGTTAAAACATAAAGTATTTCAATCCTTATCGCATTTGGCCTCTGCTTTGGTCTTTTATTATTCGGTCAATTTTTCCCAAATACTGGAAGTAACCAGCCTTTTAACCACATTTACGAACATATACTTTGTAATTATTTTTGTAAAAGTAGTTTCCGGAACCCTAAAGGCTTCAAACGATATTTACCTCACAACGCCCTATGCTGCAAGTCGTTCCATCAAAGGATACATTCAGCTGATCATGATTCTGGTTTACTTTATTGCTATCATTTTCATAGTAGCATTTATCTTTAAAAAATCGCCTCTTGGACTGCTGACTGGGCTTACTGCATTTGCAGCTGTACTTTTGCTGGTTTTTAAAGACCCTATTCTTGGGTTAGTTGCCAGTATCCAGCTTTCGGCCAACAATATGCTTAAGCCCGGCGATTGGATTGAGGTACCCAAGCATAGCGCAAACGGAACAGTTGTCGATATTTCGCTGACAACTGTAAAGGTTCAAAACGGGGATAAAACAATTTCCACGATCCCCACCTATTCGTTGGTTACCGACTCTTTCATGAATTGGTCGGGAATGGAAGAATCAGACGGACGCCGAATTAAACGATTCATTAACATCGACATGAAAAGTGTCCGGTTTTGTGATGAAAAGATGCTCGATAAATTCCAACAGTTCAGGCTCATTAAGAACTATGTGATTGAAAAACAGAATGAAATAGCCGAACACAATAAAAATCTGGGCATCGTAGATGATTCGATTCCCAATGGCCGCCGTCAAACCAATCTGGGTATTTTCAGGAAATATCTGGAAGAGTATTTAAAAAGTAATCCATACATTAACAACGACATGACTTTTTTAGTCAGGCATTTGCAACCAACTGAAGCTGGAATTCCAATCGAAATTTATGTATTCAGCAAAGAAAAACAATTAAACGAGTACGAAGGGATTCAGGCCGACATTTTTGATCATGTTTTGGCAGTTATTCCTGAATTTGAACTTCGGGTATTTCAGGCTCCATCGGGCAGCGACATTAATGATTTATCTGAAAAGCTTGCAAATCGAATTAATTAAGTGATAAGGATAACAAATACCAGATTTTTGAATGAAAAAATCACCTACATTTGCCAATCGATTTTTCGAACTCAATACTGAATTTGGTAATTTTACTTTCAGTTCATTACAATCATGATGTTTTTAAACAAGAATAATTGAAATTTATCATTTTTTTGTACTTTTGAGTTTCAATTTTTAAACGACAGTTATAACTATAAATTATGAATGATCTGCATATTGAACCACTTCCGAATATAGACGAATTGGATGAAAAGATCCTAAAACTGATTACAAAGAATGCCCGTATTCCATTTTTGGAGGTAGCTCGCGAATGTGGAGTTTCTGGCGCTGCTATTCATCAAAGGGTACAACGTTTGCTAAATTTAGGCGTGGTTTCCGGAAGTGAATTTATCGTCAATCCACAAAAAATGGGATATTTTACTTGCGCTTATATGGGTATCCATCTCGAAAAAGCCAAGTTCCACAAGCAAGTGGTTCTCGAACTGACAAAAATTCCAGAAGTTGTTGAATGTCATTACGTAACAGGAACTTATGCTATTTTCATTAAAGTTCAGACGAAAACGAATAAGCACCTGAAAAAATTAATTGATGAAGATTTGCAGGAAATTGAAGGAATTGCCAGTACTGAAACTTTCATTTCACTCGAAATGGAGTTTAAACGTCAGGTTCCAATAAAATAACAAAGTACATGTACTTTAAGAAAAGGGTGTCATTCAGCAATGGCACCCTTTCTTTTTTAACAATTTTCTATTTTATCGTATGTATTTTGACTATAATCTGACATTTTGAATTAATTTGCCACGTTTATTACCAAAATAATCAATTTTTAGCTATTTTTGAAACAATATAATTAATGCTCACAAAATACTGCCATGACTTTACGAAATCAACTGGACGAGATAGACCTGAATATTCTGGACATTATTTCAAAAAATGCCCGTATTCCGTTTAAAGATGTAGCTGCAGAGGTTGGCGTATCGAGAGCTGCGGTGCATCAGCGGGTTAACCGAATGATTGATCTGAATGTGATCACTGGTTCCGGCTATCACATCGACCCCAAGAAAATTGATTACAAAACATGTACGTATATCGGTGTTTTTCTCGAAAAAGGAAGCTTGTATTCTACGGTAGCCGAATTGCTTAAGCAAATTCCGGAAATTGTTGAATGCCACTACACCACCGGCCAATATGCCATATTCGTAAAGGTTTACGCCAAAGACAACGAACACCTGAGAGATATTTTGAGCGATAAAATTCAGAAAATTGGTGGCGTTGCCAGCACCGAAACGTTCATTTCGCTCGACGAAACCTTTAAACGCGAAGTCCCTATCTTTTAGCCAACTGCTATTCGGTTTTAAAACCAAAATTTCCGGGCGAAATCCCTACTTTAAATTCGTCGATCAGTTTTCCGGATGGAGCATACCGGTGAACGATTCCGTTCTGTCTGTGATCGATGGCATCACCAACATAAATTTCAGAACTTATCGGATCAATTCCCAGACTGTAAAATCCACCATATAAACTCGTATTTTCTGAAGTGATAAACGGTTGCTCTGGAATTCGCTTGTCGGTAACAGGCATTCTCCAGACGTGCCGGTTTAAATAGAAAATTGTGTCGTTAGTCGGATTGATACAAAGCTTTAGCGGATGCTCGCCAAGTATAAAACTAAACGATCGTTCAATTTCACGGGTTTCGGCATCAATTTTCAACAAACCAGGCTGCTCGTAGCCATATGGACTACCTTCAAAGCCGCCATCAGTCAATAGCCAAATCTTATTGTACTTATCGATTACCATACTATTTGGCTGTTTAAACACTTCAATTGAATCAACTAATTGATCTGTATTAGAATCAATTACCAATATTTTGTTGTCATATGACCAACAGTTGACAAAAACCAGATTTTTATATTGCAACATCTGCTCGGTTGAGTGTTGACTAAACTCTGATTTCGAATTATTTACCGGAATTCTACCAGTTATCTGGAAAGTTTGTGGATTAAAAATGGTAATCTTTCGAGAATAAAGATCAGTTGCATAGGCTTTCTGTGAATCAACAATGTGCACATACCTTGGTGAGCTTAAACCCGAAATACTTCCTTTGAACTCGGCAGTACGGCTATCAACCACATATATTTTGCCTGAATTGTTTACAACAACAAAAGCCATATTGTTCCAAATATTTATCGACTGAGCCACATCGCCCAAAGGAGCACTGTTTCTGGCCTGAAATACGTCGTTATAAACCCTTTTTGCTTCTGGATCATAAAAGGACAACGACGAGTTTCCATACATGAAATTTCCCTCATTAACGATGTAAACGCCCCGGTTACCAGAAAAGTCAAAAAACACGGTATCCAACGGATCTTTAGAACAGGAGAAAAGTGCCAAGGCTATAAAAATAATAAACCATATCCCCTGTACTTTAAGCTCCCTTCGACACGCTGCGCGGCTCAGGGAGCAGTCTCCGGTCTCCGGTCTTCGGTCTCCATTCTCCCTCTGCCCCATGCCCTCTGCCCTGTGCCCTTCGCTCCATGCCCTTCGCCTTCGGTCTCCCGTCTTCGGTCTCCCGTCTTCCTTTTTCCCTTTTCCTTGAACTCTTTTCACTTCTTATAGCTGATTTGAACGGTTAAAGAATAATAACGTCCAGGCATTGGACGCCACAAAATAGCCATATAGTCCGAATTGGTAAGGTTTTCAATATTGACTAACACATCCATCAGAAATGGTTTAAAATCGATCCGGCGACCAACGCTCAAATCAAGCAACCAATAAGGATTCAGCACCTTTTCATAGTCAGATTCCACATTATTGCTCGAAGTATAGCGTTTACCTGTAAAAGGCGCATTCAGTTTCAGAAAATATTTCTGATAATCGAATTCAACGAACAGATTCGCCTTATCTTTTGGTATGTAAATCAACTGTTTACCTCTCGATCCGTCAACCGATGGAACAGCATCAATATTGGATGTTGCCGAATGCGAATAATTACCCTTCAAATCGAAAGATACGGCATGCGCAATTTGTGAATGCAACGAAACCTGAATTTCGGCACCACGGGCGAACACTTTGCGAAGATTGTTTGCTTCCCAATACGATGCACCATTTGCAGATGGTTGCCACACAATCCAATTGTCGATTATTGAGGCAAATCCGGTTATTTGCCCTGAAAAAGTGGTTTTGTCATTCCTTTTTGAAAAAGACAAAGCCAGATCACCGGAATAACCATCTTCCGGCTTCAGATTTGGATTTCCGCCCGGAAACCAATACAAATCATTCAATCCGGGTTGATGATAGTTGCGCGAAACGTTTAATTTGAGTGCAACTTCCTGCTTTTTATCCATGAGATATTCAGCGCCAAACGATGGAATAAATTCAATCAACCGACTGTCATACAATTCACTTCTAAACAGAAGCGAAAGTGATACTTTAGGTGCAGGCTGAAAATGAATGGCATTCAACAACGAAAACTCAAGTCGATCCTGATGATATCCAACTTTCTGTGCCCGATCGAAAACCGAAACCTGGTGATACCCTGAACTTAGCGACCAATCCAGGCTCAGATTTTCCTGTGGGTTCCAGTCAAAACTTAGATTACCAGTATAGCTCTGTTCCTTACTGCGGCTATCAAAATTCACAAAATTGGCTTCAGTACTCGACCTGAAATAGTTTAATTTATTGGAATTCAAACCCACAACAAGTTCCAGTTTACTTTTTTCAGTCAGGTATTTCCATGAACCAACTGCCCTAATATTCCGGTCATTCTGCGTTTCTTTCCGCACATCGCCTTCAAACGACATCAATTGGGGCAAATCACGGTCGCTTTGGTAAGCCCATAATTTGGCCGAAAAAGTATGCTTCGCCAATCGGTAATAGATTTCCTGAAGCAGACCTAGCTTTTCATATCCGGCATTTTTCTGAACCGACTCGTGCATGGGTAAAACGCCATAGTTGAAATACGGAAAATCGTTCTTGCTCTGATCGGAAAACAAACGCGTTTTAAGTTGAATACGGCCATTTCCAAAGCCAATATTCAGATATTCTTTTGTGGTCGAGAAACTTTCCAATGTTTGGACATAGCGAACACTCAACCGGTCGGTCCAATCAGGCTTGCTGTTGATTAAAACGCTGCCGCCCAAAGCTCCTGAGCCCGACTGCAATGAACTCCCACCGTGCAAAAGACTCACATCATCCAAAAAATAAACCGGAAACAATGAAAAGTCAACATCTCCACGCATAGGAGAATTGAGTTTGATGCCGTTCCAAAAAACCTGAGTATGCGAAGGCGCTGTTCCGCGAAAAGAAGCTGTGGCCGTTGATCCTCGCCCGTATGATTTCATAAAAACAGGTGAATACGACGACAATAATTCCGAGATCGTTTGTGTTTTCATCATTTGGAGCGCCAAAGTATCAATGTGGGTAACCATCAAACCAGCTTCCTCAATCTTTCGTTTGCTAAAAACCTGAACTTCCTGAATGCGAATGGTGTCCGTAAGTTTCTGGGCAACTATCTCTCCTGAAAAATGAAATAGGAATAGCCCGAAAAGCAGGGCTTTGGAGTTTATCCGGATGAGATTTTTTGTTTTTGCGCTCACCAGCCTACTTTTTTACAATTTTCTGATGAAACACTTGATTTCCAGACTTTAGCCGAAGAATATAAACACCTGAACGAAGCGTTTTTAAATCAATTTCGGGCACTGGATTTAACTGAAGAAAAAGCAATTGACTTTCGACATTAAAAACCTCAACAGATTCTATACTTGAAGAACATTCGATTTTAATGGATTCCGAAAAAGGATTTGGATAAATCGTGCATTGCAATAAGTTCTTTAATAACTGCTTGTTACCAGTGACTGATTCTACCATTAGTTTTGCAACGTCGATTCCCGAGCTGATCAGATATTCTGCTGACTGTTTTGGCGTAAACAAAGCTTTTCCAAGCTCATCGCTTGTAAAAAAGACTTTGCTATTGACCTGATTTTTCGGCTCAACCTGAATAGATTGACTGGCAATTACTTCAGAAGAACTTACTGCCACATTCCGGTCAGCGCCCATTCCGCAAAAATATTTTTTTAGCTGTATTTCAATACTTTGATTAATCTTAGCTGTATCGACACTTGAAGTTAAATTCGTTACCGACCACGGCAAATTGTTGTCAATAATGTGGTAGATTAATATCTCGTCGTTGTTATTGATTTTGATTTTGTCGAACCCTGAAACAACTGGCTGTTGGTTGAGCATCACCACCCAGGTTTTACGAAAAGCTTCGGAAGTTCGGGAGCCGCCATATCCAAACGTATATATCGTTGAACCATCTTCAACTGAAGGAACTTTCCATAAATAAAGTGCGGAGGCGCCTTCAGCATCGTCGCGGAAAGCCCAGTCGCTGTCGAATCCGGCAGTTTTAAACACCGCTGCAATGGCATGTGCAAGCGAAACAAAGTTGATCTCTTTCAATCCGTATAACTTCTGATTTCGATCGACTTTCGCCGTCAGATCAACCTGTTCAACCCAAACCGATTGCCGCGGAATGATGGTTTTTTCGCTTGTCTTCAGCGAAATGAATACTTTTTTTAGTGCCGATTCCGGAACAACCTCCATTAACACAGAGTCACGAATCAAATGATTTTCAGGAACCTCCAGATGCAACCAGCATTTCCCAACCTGTTTTCCTTTCAGGTAATATTTTCCGTCTGAATTGACAATCTCCGCAATTTGATCGTCATCAATTCGCCATGAAGTATTAATTCCGGTCAAAACAGCACCATTTTGGTAAGTTAATTTTCCGGTAAGTTCCAGTCTATCATTCACTTTTAAACTAGTTGACTGAATGGTAATCTTCACCGTTCCGACTGAAAATATTTCGAGTTCTTTTTCTGAATAAAGATCAGGATTTGTTACTGATGTAGCTCGCAACTGAATCTTTCCAGCGCTTTTAGCAACCAATTTTCCATTTGATATTGCAGCCAATTTCAAATCACCGGTACTCCAGGCGATCTCTGCATTTGATTGCCTGATCCCGCTTTCAAAGAGAATGGCATTCAAATCGAGACTTTGTCCAACCCCAATTTTTTGTGGCAAATCCTTAATTACTATCACCGATTGAATTCCGGCAACTACAGCAGGCTCCACGTCGCGTATCCCAGTAATTTCGGTCGATATTTCGCCCAACCAGCCGGCGAGGGCATTCATGCCTGTATAAATCCGGATAAAGTGAATTTCATCTAATTTCACGTACTTTTTGTCCTGATCAACGGCCCAGTTGATGTTGATCGCATCACCCCCACTTCCTTCTATGGTAGAAGTATATGGATTATCGGGCAACTTCTCTGTTGACGATAGAACCGGAGTATTATCAGCGTAACCAAACGTTTTGTGAAATGAATTAACCGAGCCGGGATTCGACAGGTCAATTGGCGCATTCAATCGAGTACCTTTCAAGCTGTATTTGTCTGTGGCAATATTCGGGAACAAATCAGCTTTGGGATAATAAGGTTGCTGGTGAAAACTGTTTTCAGGAATAATTCCGGAACTACCCTGATTGTCTGTCCAAGGAATATCGCTGGCTAACGTTTGTCCATTATTCTGGTAAGTAACTTCGTAGGAAGAGGTTGTTGTATTCCAGAAATGCTCGCTTCCGGCTATCTCGTACCAGGTTTCGTCCGGAATACCATTATGATTTTCGTCTTTCATCACCTGAATTACTCCCGACTCCGACCAGGTCATGGTTGGATTTCCATAAATGGTAAAATCAACGCCATAAGGATTTGTAGGATCGTTCTGAATACCCTGCTGGAAGTAAACGGTGATCGATCCGCCAAACGCACCCAGACTCACCATGCCCTTATTGGTTCCGACCAGCGAACTTGCCGCCGATGGCGTACCAATAAAATCGGAATTGGTGTGTTGACCCGGAGCCGGCAAATATTCCAAAACGTTGGAAACAAACTGAGCCTCTGCCCGTCCGAACAAAACCATCATCGCACTGATGAATAACAACTTACTTATGTGCTTAAATTGAAACATTAGCTGTAAAATCTGATTAATATTTTGGATTTTGCAGCTTTTCAGAAATGAAAAATGAAAAGTATACACGGTTTTTTGCTTTTTCGCCGAAAGCTTCAAAATCCAGATTTGCACAGGCAGGTCTTCTGACTTATCCCCCTTTTAACACCTTCCCGTTCCGAATTTACCGGAACAGTGGTTCACTGTTAAAAGGTTATTCAGGAATTACAGCAGCGGGAACTGTACAGGAATTACCGACAATCGGACTCACCTGTTTCCCTTTTAATTCTCAATGAGAAACCTATTCGGCGACAAAGTTATATAAAAGAATGGAAGAATAATTTCCATTTCATGCAGATTCCTCCGGAAGTTCATAAAATGCCGGAATCTAGAATTCAAACAATCAATAAATAACTGAATAACAAAACCATAAACCACAAATCACCATTAAAATTGATTGTTAACAATTCTTCTGCCGAAACCATGAATTCGCACTGAAAATCGCTTAAAAGTGCTTATTTTTGCACCACACACAAAGCTGCGATCATTTATGTTTGAAAAGCTAATTCATCTTGAAGGAATTGATCCACTGGAATTTTTCGGCGTGAATAATGCCAAAATGAACCTGATCAAATCCTTTTTCCCAAAATTAATTATTGTATATCGTGGTAATGATGTGATCATTAAAGGAGACGATGAAGAAATTCTACGATTCGAATCCAAGTTTCATCTGATTACCGACCATTACAACCAGTTCAATGTATTGCCTGACGACGTAATTAATCAGGTTTTTCTGAATGAATCGGAAGGGGTTTCAGAAACTCTCGATGAAGATAAGGATGTATTGCTTTTCGGGATAAATGGCAAAGCTATTCGCGCCCGCACACCTAATCAGCGGCTCTTGGTTGAAGCAAGTAAAAACTCTGACCTCATATTTGCTATGGGTCCGGCAGGTACAGGGAAAACATACACTGCCATAGCACTGGCCGTCAGGGCTTTAAAGAACAGGGAAATAAAACGGATTATTTTGAGCCGCCCTGCTGTTGAAGCCGGTGAAAGACTGGGATTTCTTCCGGGAGATTTGAAGGAAAAAATTGATCCGTATTTGCAGCCATTGTACGATGCTTTGCTTGATATGATTCCAGCGAAAAAACTGGATGAATTCATGAAAGACGGCACCATTCAGATTGCACCATTGGCATTTATGCGAGGCCGGACACTGAGTAATGCCTTTGTGATCCTGGACGAAGCTCAAAACGCCACCGTCCTGCAGCTAAAAATGTTTCTGACCCGCATGGGCCTTAATACCAAATTCGTGGTTACCGGCGACGAAACACAAATTGATTTGCCTTTCCAGAGCCCTTCGGGATTAATTCTGGCTAAAAAGATATTGAAGAACATTAAAGACATTTCCTTTGTTCAGTTTGATGTAAAAGACATCGTCCGTCACAGGCTGGTGCGCGACATTGTGCTGGCCTACGAAAAACATCATGCACACGAACTTAGCGGGAAAGAAAAGAATAAAGAAAATTCAAAAACAGATAAAACCGAAGAAAAATGAGCAAAGCATTAACACGAACCGATTTTGATTTTCCAGGACAGAAAAGTGTTTATCACGGAAAAGTGAGAGATGTGTATAACATCGACGATGAATATCTGGTGATGGTGGTCAGCGACCGTATTTCGGCCTTTGACGTGGTATTGCCCAAAGGAATACCTTACAAAGGACAGGTATTGAACCAGATAGCTGCAAAATTTCTGGATGCTACCAGCGACATTGTTCCTAACTGGAAAGTGGCAACTCCCGATCCAAATGTAACGGTTGGACACCATTGCGAACCATTTAAAGTGGAAATGGTGATTCGTGGTTACCTTACCGGTCACGCCTGGCGCGAATACAAAAGTGGAAAACGGATGCTTTGCGGAGTAGAACTTCCCGAAGGTATGGTTGAAAACCAGAAATTTCCGGAACCCATCCTTACTCCTACCACCAAAGCTTCGGAAGGACACGACGAAGATATTTCAAGAGAAGAAATTATTGCACAGGGAATAGTTGACAAGGATGATTATGAAATGCTTGAAAAATACACCCGCGAGGTATTTCGCCGTGGTACTGTGATTGCTGCCGAAATGGGCCTGATTTTGGTGGATACCAAATATGAATTTGGTAAAAAGGATGGCAAAATCTACCTGATTGATGAAATTCACACTCCGGACTCGTCGCGTTATTTTTATGCTGAAGGTTACGAAGAACGTTTGGCCAAAGGTGAAAACCAGAAACAACTTTCGAAAGAATTTGTACGCCAGTGGCTGATCGAAAATGGCTTTCAAGGCAAAGAAGGGCAGGTAATTCCTGAAATGGACGAAGCCTTTGTATTGTCGGTTTCGGAACGGTACATCGAACTTTACGAGAACATTACCGGAGATAAGTTTGTGAAATCAGATTTGTCCGACATTCAGGGACGAATCGATCACAACGTCAGGAATTTCCTGAATAACCTCTAAAAAAAAGATGGCTGCCTTAAAAAACTAAGGCAGCCATTTCAATAATATAGAACACCGAACAATTGATTTTTAGTTTGAATTAAAACCTTGCAGAGATGCTGATTCCTGGTAAGTTAACCAAAGCATAACCTCTGTTTGAAAGCTTAAAGAACAAGTCTCCATTTCTGAAAAGTACATTTCCATTTACATAAACCCTTTCGCAATGAACAGGAAGCTGCCTGAAATACACGTTGCGCGGAGGTTCAACTACACAATAACCAACTCCTCTGCGATAGCTGTAAAAACGATCACCGTAATAGTAATAATTGTCTCTATCGTGATGAAATACAACCGGATTGCGGTCAAATCGCTGATAAACTCGTCCGTATCTCGGATGATCAAAATAGTCTGATTTCTGATATTTATTTTTCTTCGAATACTTCGGACGATATTCACGATCGTTCCAACTCTTGTGCTCGTAATTGCGATCGCGGTCGTCTCTCCAGTAATTATTCGCAGTTCTGTTATCATCGCGATCCGATTCCCTATATTCTTTCCGTTCGCGTCCGTTTTCTTTCTTCCCTTCCTTCCGGTAATTCTGAGCATTTACTTCAACTGTTGAAGCGATCAGTATTGTGGAGAAAATTACAACCGGAAGATATTTCCTTAAATGATCAATTGTTTTCATGGCCTTCAGTTTTTAAGGTGAATAATAATTGTTTGTATTTTACCGGTAACTGATCTGGATAAAACAAAGCTTGTGCCAAACCGGAAAGAAATTCGAAAGAAAACATATCACATTAATAACGTGCACTTTATACATACTCGTTATTTACAAAAATGGAACGGAACTCCATTAAAGAGAATTGCGTTCCATTTTTGATCGTCTGAGACAAGTTATAGTGCCTAAACCGAACACTGTTTAATAAAGAGACACGAACAATATTTTCAGAAGCCATTTAACTTCATTGTTACCGTTGGAATCAATAACAAAAAGCCAACAATTGTAAGAATTAAAATAAGAGGCCATGCCCATTTAAACCATTTATTGAAAGGAACACGGGCAATTTCGAGTACACCAATCAGCACTCCGGAAGTTGGGGTTATCAGGTTTGTAAATCCATCACCAATGTGAAATGCAGTTACAGTTGCCTGTTTTGACAAACCTATCATTTCAGAAATATCCCTTAAAATAGGCATAATCAGGGCAGCTTTTGCCGTTCCTGAAGTGATAACCATATTTAAAGCCGACTGAAAAGCATACATTACTGAAAGCGTTGCCACTTTACCCATTCCAATCATCGATTTCGAAATTCCATGCAAAATGGTATCTATCACTTTTCCATCTTCAAGAATAACGATAATTCCTCCGGCCAAACCAACCACCAAAGCTGCCGACATGATGTCTTTTGCACCCGCAACAAATAATTTGGTAATGTCGTTGGGCCCTTTTCCCATAGCCAGGCCGGCAACAAGAGCCATGGTAAAGAATAATGCGGCAATTTCCATCAAACTCCAGTCGAAACCCATCACCCCGGCCATCAGATAGGCAATGGTAAACATCAAGAGATTCAGGACGAAATATTGCATTGATTTTCGTGCTGAAATGTATCCGAATACAGCAAACAAAATACTTAAAACGGGCAATAAAGGGATTACAAATGCCGATTGACCCACTTTAATGCTGTTCATCGGCATCATCACTGCATAGATTAGTGTTGCCGCAAAAACCAAAACATAAGCGATCCAAGTTTTGGTTAATGAAGATTGCCGCAAATCAGTATTTGCCTGACTATGATGATTCCGCCAATATTCGTCTTCTGCATAAACTATTGATTTCTTGGGATTTTTCTTGATTTTGGCCGCATAACGCAACACATAACCAATACCAACAATATTCACTACGATCCAGATTATCACCCGGTATTCAATTCCTGAGAACAAGGGCAAGCCAGCAATTTCCTGGGCAATTCCGAGCGTAAATGGATTGAGCATACATCCTGCAAAGCCAATTCCTGCACCTATAAAACACATACAAACTCCCACAATTGAATCGTAACCCATCGAAACGGCAAGAGGAACAAAGATGATAACAAAGGCTATGGTTTCCTCGCTCATGCCAAATACTGCTCCAAAAAAACTAAACATGAGCATCATCAAAGTGATAATTATATTGTTGACGCCAAGCTTATTAAACACCCAGAATTTTTCGAGCTTCTGACTTTTCTTCAGAAACGAGTCAACACCAGCATCAATAGCCTTGCTTTCATTTAAAATCCAGAATGCACCACCCAGAATCAGAATAAAAACAATAATTTTTGGTGACCTCACAAATCCTTTGTAAAAAGCCGAGAATATTTGCCAGGTCTGGGGCTGCTGTTCTACCTGATGATAAGAGTCTGTTTGTATAACTTCACGTTTATTTCCGTTAGTTTCCAGAATTTGTCGGTTAAACTCCCCGGCAGGCACCAGCCAGGTGGTAATTGCCGCCAAAATAATAATAGTAAAAACGATCACATAGGTATGAGGAAATTTCTTTGTCATGTTGAGTTAGTTGGATTTTGAAATTGAAAATTTTTCGCCAGGAAGGTATATTTCGAGCTGAATGTTATTAGCTCCTATTTTATTTGCTTGTCGTTTAGTCGATTTGCTTTTATTTCTGAATACAATTACCTGGGATTCTCCTACAACTTCGGCAGTATTGCCTTTGACGAGAATTGCCGTAGATTCATCAATGCCAATTCCGGGAAGATCAGGATTTTCAAGCACCGACGTAATCAACCTGTTGTAACGGCTTCTTTTCACAAAATGCTGATCGATAATTGCAGTTTTGAGTAATCCAAGTCCATCGGCATATTCAATATTTTCGCCTTCGATGCATTTAAAAGTCTCATTGTATTGCGGGTATCGCAATTCGTTACCGGTAATCATCCGTTTACTCATAACAGCAGCGCCTGCACTTGTTCCAGCAATTACAGCCCCATTCCTGAAGGCAGTATGAATAGCATCAAACACCGGCGATCCGGAAACTGATTTCATGAAACGCGCCTGATCGCCACCGCAGATGTATATGAGCGAAGCGTTTTGAAGCGAATCGAGCAATTGTTTATCTGATATTTTCCCAGCCTGAAAATTAAAACCGGTTACATTTTTAATTCCATTCCGGATAAATTGCTCACCTGACCAAATTGTGGCAGAATCAGGAGCTTCGCTCGCCATCGGCAGAATGAAAACATATCCTTTCTCCCTTAACGAAGCCTCATCTATCATGCGATTCACCATCGCATCCGATCGGCTGCCGCCTCCAATAATAAAAAGCTTTCCTTTTGGAACTCGATCACTGGCGGACAATTGATACATGTTTGAGGCCAGAAAAATGATCAGGAGAAATACGATAAACTGCTTCATTGACTTATTTTTCGTAGTTCCCCTTTTTCAACAGGTTACCGCCTTTTACCATGAGTTTTCCCATAGCAACAACATGTTGAATGGTGAAATTCGCATCGATAATAACCAGGTCAGCATCCTTTCCAATCTGAATCCGGCCTTTTTGCCGAAGTTTCAATATATCTGCAATATTCGAAGTCAGAACTTTCACCGCCTGCTCTAATGGTATGCTTTCCTCGTTGACCATATCTGCCAGTTCAGTATAAACCGACATTGGATATCCCATTTCAAGCCTTTCGATGTCGCCATTTTCATTAAAACTTGGCAACGACCCACACCCATCGCTGCTCATGGTAATATGCTCGATTGGAACACCTGCCTGAATAAGTTCCAGAATGGCTTTTGCAGGTTTTATTTCGTATTGTGGAAAAAACGGATACGAACTGGCGGTGATGTCAACATATCCCTTTTTTCCGTATTCTTTTGCTTCTTCAAAAATGTAATGATTTCGGTTGCAATGGGTTGGCAAAAACTGTTTAAAACTCAGTTCACTCTGTGCCACCGCATCATAAATGGGTTGAAAAGGATTTTCAGCATCACCCATGTGTATATTCACGATTCCAGCTTTTCCGCCAAGCATTCCGCCAACACGCGAATGGGCAGCAATTCGAATAAGTTCATTAACCGATGGGACTGAAGATCGGTGATCGGAGATGGCAATCTCGCCGGTACCAATCACTTCATCGATCATGGCAATATCTTTTCCAATATCGCACAGAATGGTAGTCACGGGAACCTGGTATGAACCAGTATAAATCCAGGCGCTTATGCCATCCTGCCTGAGGCCTTTGGCTTTCATCAGAACCGATTCAACGCTTCTGGTTAATCCATCGGTTCCCAAACATCCAACAACTGTGGTTACTCCGGCTTCGAGCAATCGACTCAACTGAATCTCCGGTGTTCGTGTTGCCGGACCACCTTCTCCACCTGCTCCGGCAATGTGTACGTGAGCATCAATCAATCCGGGAATCATTCGCAACCCGGAACAATCGA
This sequence comes from Bacteroidota bacterium, assembly GCA_023251455.1. Classification (GTDB taxonomy): domain Bacteria; phylum Bacteroidota; class Bacteroidia; order Bacteroidales; family Prolixibacteraceae; genus Aquipluma. The sequence goes on along the minus strand of JAHEYT010000035.1, from coordinate 64,098 downwards.
TTACCTCAACACCAAATCCCGATGGGATTTCAAGACAACCGGCAATGGCCACCACTTGTTGACCAGCAACTAAAACATCGCAAGTACCAAGGTTTTCAGGAGCAAATATTTCGCATTGTCGGAATAAAATCATTTGATAAAATTTTAAAGAACCATGAAACAACGAATTTACAATTTCAGATCGATAATAGAACGATATAGATTAAACAAGTTGGTTATCTCTAAGAGCGATTATCCATCCGGAAATTAAGCCATCAGACTAAAAAACAGCACGATAGTCCTTTTAAAATTCTAACATTTAAGAACCAGTCAAATTATAGCCTAAATATTGCTATTTTTGCGACAAAATTGAACCTTGTGGGAAGAATATTAGCCATCGATTACGGAAAAAAACGCATTGGAATCGCAGTTACTGATCCACTTCAGATGATTGCCACACGGCTGACAACCGTTTCGAGTCCGGAAATCTGGACTTTCCTGAAAGATTACTTTGCAAAGGAAAATGTTGAAAAAGTAATTGTAGGATATCCGATGCAAATGAACAATCAGCCCTCTGAAGCCGTTCTGTATATCAATCCGTTTTTGAAGAAATTTCAGAAGGATTATCCCGATATGCCTTTGGAACAGGTTGACGAGCGGTTTACATCCAAAATGGCATTTCAAACAATGATTGATGCCGGGCTAAAGAAAAAAGACAGGCAAAACAAAGGAACGATTGATGGGGTTAGCGCCACCATTATTTTACAAAGCTATTTAGAACAAAAAAATTACATTCGATGATTTATCCGGTTACCGTATTTGGCGATCCAATACTCAGAAAAAAAGCAGAACCCGTTACAAGCGATTTTCAGGATTTAAAAGGGTTTATTGAGAACATGTTTGATACCATGTATAACTCAGATGGTGTTGGTTTGGCTGCTCCACAGGTTGGAAAAGCGATACGTATTTTTGTAATCGACTCAATGATTGATGATGAAGACGAACTCCCCGGCATAAAAAAAGCATTTATTAATCCTGAAATCATTGAAAAATCGGGTGACGAATGGGTAATGAACGAAGGTTGCCTGAGTTTGCCTGAAATCAGGGAAGATGTTCTACGCCCTGAAACCATTAAAATCAAGTACGTTGATGAAGAATTCAACGAACACATTGAATCATACAGCGGTTTTACCTCACGGGTCATTCAACATGAATACGACCATCTGGAAGGTGTCATGTTTGTTGATTACCTAAATCCACTGAGAAAAAGGATTTTGAAAAGCAAATTATCAGCTATCTCCAAAGGAAAGGTAATTCCAAAGTATCGGATTAAAGTTCCGGGGAAATAAAAATAATCGTTTCATTGGTCAAAATTGACCATTCGTGTAAAAAATCGGACACTTCAAAAAATTAGGCCTTTTAGAACAAACCAAACATAAGTTTAAAGCGTAACTGGCAGAAAACCCTAAATGCCAGTTGCAAGAAGCTTTTTCCAGAAAATTCCTTTTATCCGGATTACCAGTCTTTTCCTGATTGGCATTCTGATTAATCATTATTTTGTACCGGATACTCGTCTGATTGCCATCATTCTGGTGATGTTGATTTCAACTCTAATTTTATTCTGGCACAACAGCAACTTCGTTTCCATTCAGATTCAAAATTCAATACTTTCGGCTGCCATCGTATTCCTGGGTGTTTTTTATCCAAACCGAACCATTGAAAAAAGAGATCGTGATTTCAGCCGGAAAGATTATTATTTGGCTGAAGTTTGCCAGAAACCAGGAGAAAAAGCCAAGACTTTTCAAACCATTCTCCTGATTCAGAACGACAAACTTACCGAACCGGAAAAGATTGTTGCTTATTTCAGTAAAGTCGGATTTGATTCGACCATAACCACCGGAGATCGGTTGATTATCCTTGCCAAACCACAGAAAATCAAGAATGCAGGCAATCCGTTTGAGTTCGATTATCAATCGCTGATGCACCAGCGAAATATATGGTTTTCCGTTTATTTAACTGAAGGGACATATTTAAAGACAGGCCAACAGGTCAGTCATATCAGTAATTTGGCTGAAAAGGTTCGGGACCGGCTTGTTGCGATGTTGGCTGAAGCTTTGCCAGAAAAAGAAGAGCGATCTGTGGTTTCGGCACTAACGTTGGGATACCGCACTGAAATTGATCAGGATACACTCGATTATTTCGCATCAACTGGCGCTATGCATGTACTGTCGGTTTCAGGATTACATGTGGCTTTGATCTATATGATTTTGGGTTTCCTCTTATCATTCCTAAAGCGTGGAAAAATTGGACCGGTCATATTCTCTGTGGTTATGATTTCGTTTCTGTGGATTTATGCTTTTATTTCAGGGTTTTCGCCACCAGTTCAGCGAGCAACGGTAATGTTCACTTTTGTGATTATCGGAAATGGAATCCGAAGACCTGTAAACATTTACAATTCGCTTACTGCCTCTGCCCTATTCCTGATTTTACTGAATCCTAATGTCCTTTTCGATGTTGGATTTCAACTTTCATACCTCGCCATATTTGGAATTGTACTTATTCAACCAGCATTGAACAACATTTTCGAACTCACCAACCCTATTTTGAAATGGAGCTGGAGTTTATTTACCGTTTCAGTAGCAGCCCAACTAATGACTTTTCCGCTGGGATTATTCTACTTCAATCAATTTCCAAACCTGTTTTGGCTGAGCAATTTTGTGGTCGTTCCGATTACAACTTTTATCATGTGGTTTGGTATTGCATTTTTCATTTTCAGTCCATTTCATGGTCTGGCCATGTTTGTTGGGATGATTATCCAAAAGCTAACATTTGTAATGCTTTGGACTTTGAAAGTAATGGATGCACAACCAATAGCCGTTTCAAAAGGTATTGTTTTAACAACTGGACAAGTTTGGATTCTTTATGGTATCATTTCGGCAATACTGGTTTATCTATTTTCGAAAAAGAAACAATGGTTATTTTACGGACTTTTCCTCATTCCAATGCTGCAATGTTCTGTATTGGCAAACAATTATAAGCTTCTAAACCAGAAACTCGTTTTTGTGTACAACACACGAAATACCTTGATTCATTTGATTGACGGACGTAACAACTATCTGGTAACAAACGATTCAATTATTCCTGAAAATGAGTTTAAAATGACCCGAAAAGTAATGGATCATCTCAAACTAAACAGCCCAATTATTTTGGACAAAAGCAAAATCAGCAACTTCAAAGCCGGCAATTTAATTCTGGAAGGCAGCTCACTTCAATTTATGAATTGCTCGATCAAATTTAATAAAGTATCAAAATTTCAAAATACTGATATTTTATCTCTTCAGGCACAAAATAGGAACATCAATATCTCCACCGGAAGTCCTTACTCAAAAGCAAACCAAGACCTTCCTATCAATTTCTATACAAAATCAGACGGAGCTTATCATCTTCAGCTAAAATAACAATTACCTCAGTATTGGTCAAAAAAAATAGCCTCAAGTTTAAGCTTGAGACTATCTTCTAAAATTTATATTATCAGTTTCTATTTGGCATAGCTGATTGCTCGCATTTCGCGGATAACCGTAATCTTAATCTGACCCGGATAAGTCATTTCGTCCTGTATACGTTTTGCAATATCGAACGACAATTGTTCTGATTCTTTATCTCCTATTTTATCGCTTCCAACAATTACACGCAATTCGCGTCCGGCCTGAATAGCGTAGGTTTTCAGCACTCCCGGATACGAAAGAGCCAGTTCTTCCAATGTTTTCAGACGTTTGATGTACGATTCAACCACTTCGCGACGTGCTCCTGGACGGGCACCAGAAATGGCGTCACAAACCTGTACAATCGGTGCAAGTAAAGTGGTCATTTCCACTTCGTCGTGGTGAGCGCCAATAGCGTTGCAAATATCTGGCTTTTCCTTGAAACGTTCGGCCAGCTTCATACCCAACACTGCGTGCGGTAATTCCGGCTCATCATCGGGCACTTTACCAATATCGTGCAACAGACCGGCGCGTTTGGCAGCTTTGGCATTCAATCCAAGTTCAGTAGCCATAATAGCACATAAGTTGGCAACCTCGCGTGAGTGCTGCAACAGGTTCTGTCCGTATGATGAACGATATTTCATTTTACCAATCAGGCGAATCAGTTCAGGATGTAATCCATGAATACCCAAATCGATGGTTGTACGTTTACCGGTTTCGATAATTTCTTCTTCCACCTGTTTACGAACTTTTTCAACCACTTCCTCAATACGGGCAGGGTGAATACGACCGTCAGTAACCAACTGATGTAGAGCCAAACGTGCGATTTCGCGGCGTACCGGATCGAATCCTGAAAGGACAATTGCTTCCGGAGTATCGTCAACTATAATTTCAATTCCTGTAGCAGCTTCCAGTGCACGGATATTACGTCCTTCACGACCAATGATGCGGCCTTTAATCTCATCACTTTCAATGTGGAAAATAGTCACCGAATTTTCGATTGCAGTTTCGGTAGCAACACGCTGAATGGTCTTAACTACAACTTTCTTGGCTTCTTTGTTGGCCGAAAGCTTAGCTTCTTCCATTATTTCGTTGATGTACGACATCGCTTCAGTTTTGGCCTCGTTTTTCAACGATTCAACCAACTGAGCTTTTGCTTCTTCTGCAGATAATCCGGAAAGAGTTTCCAGTTTTTCCAGATGCTGACGATGAAGGCTTTCAACTTCATGTTCCTTCTTTTCCAGAAGTTCAAGTTGATTAGTCAGGTTTTCGCGAATAACTTCAACTTCGTGTTTTGATGTTTCAAAATCTTTAATCTCGCGGCTAAGTTCATCTCTACGCTGATTAATTGATGATTCGCGCTGTTTTAGTTTCGCTTCAAAATTGTTAACCTTGCTGCTTTTTTCGTTGATATACTCTTCGTGTTCAGATTTTAACTGAAGAAACTTCTCTTTGGCCTGTAAGATTTTGTCTTTCTTTATGACCTCGCCTTCAGCAACAGCTTCGCTAACGATCTTCGTTTTTTTACTTTTCAGGGCTTTGTCCCACATAAAATAGGAAAGCACTCCACCACCCAGCAAGCCAGATATGGCATATATTATCTCCATTTGTTATTTAAATTAAACTTGTTAACACTAATAACCCGCATTTTTAATTCAAATCCACGGATTCATTAGAATTCCGGAATTTAAATAAAAAATGCGGGTTTTCGATTATATGATAAAATTTATTCCCTCAATGACAAATAATCACCCAGATCTTCGTCGAGTTTCTTCAACCCATCGAATAAAGGCGACTGATCAACTTTTTCTTCCAGATCAATATTTTTCACTACAAATTGAAAAGCGGCCATCGCTATAAAATCCTGTGAATCACTATTGACGTACTTTTGACGGTACTGAAGAACGATATCGTTTATTATTTTAGCAGCTTTCCGAAATTTTTCTTCATTCTCCTTTTCGACCTTCAACGGATAAGTCCGTCCGTCGATCTTAATATTTATAGAAAGCTTCTCTGTCATTTATCTTTGTATTACTGGTTTAATAGAGCAATACATTTATCAATTTCCCGCACTAATTTTTGTATTCTGTTTTTCGCATCCTTATTTTCTTCATCCGATGCAATCAACATCTTTGCAAGCTTCAAATTCTCGTATTTCTGTTCAAGGACTTGATTTTCCCTTCGAAGTTGATTTATTGATTCTTCCAAGTCTTCGGTTTTCGCCAGAAGTTGTTGCTTCTCCTGCTTCAATGCCTCGTGTTTAGCAATGATCTGCTTAACCTTATACTCGAAATTTATCAGCAAATTTTTCTCCTGATCAGTCATTTCATTATACTTTCATCGACAAAATTAACATTTTTGCCCAATACATGAAATCTGGAGGCCTTTTATTTCGTTAGAATCCAATCGGGACAATCTGTTTCTGGCTTTGATAAGTTTTATATTTTCGCAATCCAAATAAGTTACAATGAAACGACTTCTGAATACGCTCCTATTTATAGTCATTGGGTTAGCCACATTTTCACAACCGCTAGACAAAATTGACTCGAATTATTATGCAGTCCCCGTAAAGATTCCGGTTTTTCTGGCGGGAAATTTTGCCGAGTTGCGACCCAATCATTTTCATGGAGGCATTGATATTAAGACTCAGGGAAGGACCGGGCTTGAGGTAGATGCAGCTGCCGATGGATATGTTTCAAGAATTGTAATTTCGCCAACAGGCTATGGACGGGCATTGTACATCGATCATCCAAATGGAACAACCACGGTTTACGGACATCTTGAAAGTTTCGCGCCTGCGATTGACGAGTACATCCGGAATATTCAATACGAAAAGGAAACATTCTCGATCGATCAAACTGTTCCGCCCGGGTTATTAACGGTAAAAAAAGGCGAACAGGTTGCCAAAAGCGGAAATGCAGGAAGCTCAGGTGGGCCTCACCTTCATTTCGAAATCAGGAGAACGAAAGAAGAAATGATGCTGAATCCATTGATGTTTAACATGCCCGTTAAAGATAAAATTAAACCCTCAGTGCAAGCTTTAATGGTTTATCCATTATCGGACGATGCCAGTGTTTCAGAAAAACAAACTCCTCAGAAATTTGAAATCATTAAGTCACCAAACGGTTATCAATTAAAACTGAATCAACCAATTTCGGTTTATGGTAACGTCGGGTTTGGTGTGCAATCGGTCGATTTATTGGATGGCAGTCCTAACAAATGTGGAATCTACTCAATAAAACTTAGTGTTGATGACCAATTAATTTATTCATTTACCATGGATGATGTGGTAATCAACGAATCGAAATACATTAATTCGCACATGGATTACGCGCTGGCCGTACGATCGGGACAACGGATTTACCGAACCTGGCTTGAACCGGGAAACAAACTAAATATTTATAATACGGTTGAAAAACGAGGAATCTTTGATGCTACCGATGGAAAGCTGCATCAGGTGAAGTACGAAATTGCTGACGTTTATGGCAATACAACGAGTTTAACTTTTAAAATTCAATCCAAAGAAATTAAGGTTAATCCGCTACCTGCCAAAGGCGAATTATTTAAATACAAACACCACAACGAAATCAAGGATGACGGAATTAAATTTTCAGTTCCGGAAGGCGCTCTTTACAGCGATGTCGATTTTCAGTATAAAAGAAAAACAGCGCTTCCGAAATTTTACTCTCCGGTTTACCAGCTGCACAATTCATCGGTTGCACTGCATTTTGCCTGTCCGTTGCGAATTAAAGCAGTCAACTTACCTGAAAATCTTCATAGCAAAGTCATGTTGGCACAAATTGATCCTTCTACCGGAAGGATTTATTCGGCTACTGGCAAATTTGACGACGGCTGGGTAGAAGGAAATATCCGAACATTGGGGAGTTACGCTTTAGCTGTTGATACTGAAGCGCCAAAAATTATTTCGTTGAATGTTGCCGACAAAAATGGGAAAAAGGATACCAGCAGGCTTAAATTCAAAATTACTGACAACCTTTCGGGCATTGAAACTTTCCGCGGAACAATTGACGGAAATTGGGTTTTGTTTGAATACGACCTGAAAAACAATTTGCTATCTTATACGTTTGATAAAACACGAATGAAGTTCGGTGAAAACCACGAGTTAAAATTGGAAGTTACTGATTATAAAGGCAACACAAGTACTTATAAGACTAATTTTAATAAATAATGCAAAGCTATGTCAGCATCGGAGTAATGTCGGGAACCTCGCTTGATGGTTTGGATCTGGTTGCTTGTCGTTTTACTTTCGACCAATCGTGGAATTATGAGATTATTAAAGCACTGACTATTCCATATTCGCATAAATGGGTTACCAAACTCTCAACTGCTACTGAATTAAATGCTCTTGACTTCGCCTTTCTGAACAATGATTTCGGGAAATTTATCGGGAAACAAGTAACCGAATTTTGTACTGACCTTCCTCGAAAACCCAATTTGGTTTCGTCGCACGGCCACACCATTTTTCATCAGCCCCTAAATAAATTAACTGTGCAAATCGGTAACGGCGCATCAATTGCTGCCTATTCGGGACTGCCAACCGCTTGTGATTTCAGGACACTGGATGTAGCGTTGAAAGGTCAGGGCGCTCCCCTGGTTCCAATTGGCGATGAACTGCTTTTTGGCGATTATGATTTTTGCCTGAACCTGGGTGGAATTGCCAATATTTCGTTTCGCGAAGATGGCGAACGGCGGGCATTTGACATTTGTCCGGCCAACATGGCGTTTAACCAATTTATCAAAGAATTAGGTTACGAATACGATCTCGATGGCAATTACGGACGTACCGGACGGGTTCAGGAAGAATTACTCCGTTTATTGAACGACCTTGAATTTTATCAGCACAAAGGGCCCAAATCACTAGGCCGCGAATGGTTCGAAGAAGAATTCCTTCCCCTGATTAATTCATTTCAATTGTCGCCAGTTGACGCACTCCGGACGCTTTACGAACACGTTTCGGACCAACTAAGTCTTGCCGTTGACCAATATCCCAAAGGAAGAATGCTGATTACCGGCGGTGGCGCCCACAATGTTTTCCTCATTGAATTATTCAGCGAAAAAACAAAGCATAAAACCATTGTGCCTTCGTCGCAGATTATTGATTTCAAAGAGGCCATCATTTTCGCTTTTCTGGGAGTTCTCCGTCTCCGGGAGGAAGCGAATTGCCTGAAATCTGTCACCGGAGCCGATCATGACCATTCCGGAGGAGTGATTTACCTCCCCTGATGTTATACAATAGCTGTTATACTTGAATAAAATCATGTCGTGCCAGTTTCCTGAAGCCTAACTTTATAGGGAAACTAAAACATGATACTTATGAAATTCGATCCGGCTTCAAACATTCAGCATCTCAAACAATTTGGCGAATTTGGCGGTGTAAATCCGTCCATCACCGATTCATCGACCTTTACATTTCTCCATGCCGATGACATGGAAGAAACTTTTCTGGGACACACCGAGGGTTGCTTTCTTTACTCAAGACACTGGAATCCAACCAATAAATACCTTGCAGAAGCAATGGCTGCAATGGAAGATACCGAATCGGCGTGGATTACCGCATCCGGAATGGCTGCGATCACCTGTTCACTACTCCAAATCTGCAGCGCAGGCGACCACATTATTACTTCGGTAACCACTTATGGCGGAACGTATGCTTTCCTGAAAAACTACCTTCCCAAGTTCAACATCGACGTCAGTTTTGTCGACGTCACCCGGCTTGACCAGGTTGAAGCCGCCATCAGGCCTAATACAAAGCTAATTTATACTGAAAGTGTGACCAATCCCCTGTTGCAGGTCTCTGATATTCCCGAACTGGCGAAAATTGCACATCAAAACAATGCACTTTTGATGGTCGACAATACGTTCACACCCATGATCATGTCGCCTGCCCGACTTGGGGCTGACATTGTGGTTTACAGCATGACCAAGTTCATCAATGGTAAAAATGATTGTGTGGCCGGAGCCATTTGCGGAACGAAACAATTTGTTGATGATCTGTCGAATGTAAACAACGGAACAGCCATGCTTTTAGGACCGGTTCTGGATCCTATGCGTACGGCGTCAATCCACAAAAACCTTCATACCTTGCATTTGCGCATTCGTCAGCACAGCAAGAATGCCATGTTTCTGGCTCGTGAATTATCACAGGCTGGCCTGAAGCTTTCGTATCCGGGACTTGAAAATCACCCACAGCACGAATTGCATAAATCACTGATGAACGAAGAATATGGTTTCGGCGGAATGCTTGCTATCGATTTTGGTACTGTTGCCAAAGCCAACCAAGTGATGCAAAAGATGCAACAGGCCGATGTTGGTTATCTGGCGGTTAGTCTGGGCTATTTCAAAACGCTTTTCAGTTGCTCCGGAAAAAGCACTTCTTCTGAAATTCCTGATTCAGTTCAGCAACAAATGGGACTATCACAAGGTTTGGTTCGCTTCTCAGTCGGCCTCGATAATGACATTTCGAACAGCCTGAATTCGATTCTTGATATTTGCAGGGAAGAGGGCGTAATTGAATAAAGTTGTATATTTGCCGCCTGTAAATTTAAAACATAACAGATGAAAGCATATGTATTTCCAGGACAGGGTGCACAATACCCTGGAATGGGTAAAGACCTGTACGAAAAATCGCCTTTGGCCAAAGAACTTTTCGAAAAAGCCAATGAAATTTTAGGTTTCCGGATTACGGACATCATGTTCGATGGAACTGACGAAGATTTAAAACAAACCAAAGTAACACAACCAGCTATCTTTTTGCACTCAGTTTTACTGGCAAAAACGTTGGAAAACTTTCAACCTGAAATGGTTGCCGGTCACTCCTTGGGAGAATTCTCGGCCTTGGTTGCAAACGGTGCTTTGAGTTTTGAAGATGGCCTTCGTCTGGTTTCAAAGCGTGCACAAGCCATGCAGAAAGCTTGCGAAGCTGAACCATCAACCATGGCTGCTATCGTTGGACTGGATGACGAGATTGTTGAAGAAGTTTGTGCTTCGATCGATGATGTGGTTGTACCTGCAAACTACAACTGTCCAGGACAATTGGTTATTTCAGGTTCGTTTGCCGGTATCGACAAAGCCTGCGAAGCTATGACTGCCCGTGGCGCCAAACGTGCTTTGAAATTGGCTGTTGGCGGTGCTTTCCACTCACCACTGATGGAACCTGCACGAGAAGAATTGGCTGCTGCTATTGAAGCAACACCATTTTCAACTCCTGTTTGCCCGATTTACCAGAATGTAAATGCGTCTCCTACAAGCGATCCGGAAGTGATTAAAAAGAACCTGATTTCTCAGTTAACTGCTCCAGTAAGATGGACACAGACTGCAAAAAACATGATTGAAGGCGGCGCTACTTTATTTACCGAAATTGGTCCTGGAAAAGTACTTCAGGGATTAATTAAGAAAGTTGACAAAACTGCTGAAGTTGCAGGAGTGCAAAGCTTCGAATAGTCATTAGAAATTAGTCAATCGAAAATAGTAAAAGACTGTCGGCAATGTGCTGACAGTCTTTTTTATGTTGTATCGGATATTTATTTCAATACCCCTGCTTTAAATTCCTCCAGAATCTGACGATGGTCGAAAGCCAGCTCTGGAAGTTGATTGAGCGGAAACCATCGTGCATTGGCTGCATCATCGCCTGCACAAGCAGCTAATTCGTCTTCAGTAAAAGCATAAAAAAGCACTGAAATAGTGCGGTGACGCGGATCACGATTTACTCCGCCATAGGCACGAAATTGCTTCAACTCCCCCATCTTTAGACCAGTTTCTTCTTCCAACTCACGTTGGCAGGCAGTTTCAAGCTCTTCATCCATGTCGATGAATCCACCCGGAAGCGCCCATTTACCTTTGAAAGGTTCACGACCTCGTTCAATCAACAAAACTGAATTCTGAGGACTGACTAAAATGGCATCAACAGTAACTGCCGGACGGGGATAAGAATAGGTGAACATTTATGAGTTATAAATTATGAGTTCGGAATTCGAAGTGCCTAAAGTTCGGAGTTGAAAAACGGTTAAATTGTTTAATTGCTGAATTGTTAACTAACCATGCTAACCATTTAGCAATTTAACCCGCAAGTCTCATTTGCAAATCTTCAAATTTTCAAATCATCTAATCCTTAATAATCCGTTTCATCACGCGCATTTGATGCGTGTATCGTTTGGTATCAACATTAAAAATTCCAAACTGATCAACATTATCGATTCGCACCTGTCCCGAAGCATGAATAATTTTATTCTTTTCCCAGATAATGCCTACATGGACAATCCGGCCTTCGTCGTCATCAAAAAAAGCGAGATCTCCAGGCTTAGTTTCCTCAACAAAACTGAGCGCTTTTCCGCAGTGAACCTGTTGACTGGCATCGCGTGGGATAGCATATCCTGCCATTTTGTAGATAATCTGAGTAAGTCCTGAGCAATCAATTCCCAAAGGCGAACGACCACCCCATAAATACGGTGCATTGAAATATTTTAATGCCTGATCGATCATCACTTTCCTCACATTAGGCGGCTTGCGGTAAGTGAAATTGCCGCTGTATTGAAAAACTTCATACTGAATTGAGAACTCTTTCAGATAAGGGCGCCAGCAAGGCAGTGTACTTCCGGCAACAATCATCATTGTCTGTTCTGCGTTAACCGGAATAATATTGAAAATATCGGTACTAACGGCAAATGGAGCGTGGTCAATTTTCTGATACGACTTTTCAGGAAGCGGTGTGATCATTTTCATATCGACCCAACCATCGCAACCATCAAAAGCCAGTTTCACATGGGCCCAACCAAGCATAATTTCGTTGACGATGAAATGCTCGCCATATAAAATCTGGGTTATCATTTCGCTTTGTTCCGATGGTTCCCTGCGAACAGGAATAATACTCAAACCTGAAATGCCGTAATTCATAGTGTAAAATATTATTGGAGCGTTCAATCTGGCGAATTCACAAAACCGATGCAAAATACTCCGATTGCCCGAAACTTCGAAGATTTTATTAATTTTAGTTTATCAAAGATAAAACTTAACAGTTACTTTCTAAATTGCAGCGGTTTTCAAAATCCAGAACTTATGAAAAAGTTATTAACCCAACTGAACCATTCATACCATCTTTTTTATCTATTAATGGTATTTGTTGCCGGTATTGGCTTGATCTTTTTTGTATTTCCGGGTGAAAGCCGCTTCAAATACGAATTTCAGAAGGGAAGTCCATGGAGGCATGAAACCCTGATTGCTCCGTTCAACTTTGCAATTCTGAAAACTGATGCTGAAATAAAACTAGAAAACGACTCGTTACTAACTACTTACCTCCCATACTTCACATTAGACACTTTAGTTGAAACGACCAAAATCAAAGAATTTTCTGCCAGCTTATCCAAATTGACTGATACCCATCCAGAACTTAAAACAATAAAATCGATTTCAACTTTTCCTGAAATCCTGCAAAATATGTACGATTCGGGAATTCTGTCTCAATCCATCAGCTCTTATCCGGAATTGAACGGGAAGTCGGAAATCAGGCAAATCAGGGGAAATAAAGCCATCAAGATTCCTCTAGAAAAGCTACATTCCATCAAAACGGCCTATCTGGAATTGAATGACACCATTCGAAAACTGACTGGCAAATATTATCCGGATCTGATTCAAAAACTAAATTTAAGCGATTATATAACCGAAAATCTGAGTTTTGATGAAAAGCTTAATCAAAATGAACGTAAACAGCTGCTCGATGAACTTTCTTCAACCAAAGGAATGATTCAGGCAGGCGAACGAATCATCTTTCAGGGCGATTTAGTGGGTGCCGAAAAATATATCATTCTCGAATCGCTGAAAAAAACTTACGAGACTAAACGTGGCGACAACATCGAATATTTTCTGGTTTTAGCAGGCCGCATTGTTATCATTTCCGCACTAATTGCCCTGATGTTCCTGTATTTAATTTTTTATCGCCGCGAATTATTCGACCATAAACGAAAACTGACCTTTATCATCCTGATGATTGTGATCATGGTTTTCATGGCCGCTATTGCAACCAAAATAGAGACAATCAGCATCTACATAGTTCCCATGGCTATACTGCCAATTTTGGTTCGGATATTTTTCGATTCGCGAACTGCCATTTTCTCCTTGATGATCACCACCTTACTTATTGGTTATTTTGCTCCAAACAGCTATGAATTTATTATTTTGCAGATGATCGCCGGTATTATTGCTGTTTTCAGCCTGAACAAACTGCATAAACGATCGCACATTGTACTTTCTGGGTTTTGGGTATTTCTGGCGTATTCAATTGTATATGTTGCCCTGGCTTTGGTTCAGGAGGGCAGTTTAAAAACCATTAACTGGACTACCCTCAAATGGTTTGGTTTCAGCAGCTTTTTCATTTTCATCACATATCCGCTCATTTATATATTTGAAAAAATATTCGGATTTGTGTCTGACGTTACACTTATAGAACTATCGAACACCAATCAGCCATTGTTACGCAAGCTCGCCGAGGAAGCTCCGGGAACCTTTCAACATTCACTTCAGGTTGCAAACCTGGCTGAAGCAGTTATTCAACGCATTGGGGGGAACCCATATTTAGTATATGCAGGAGCATTGTACCACGACATTGGAAAAACCTACAAATCGGATTATTTTATCGAAAACCAGGTAGCTGGCATGAATCCGCATGATAGTTTGGATTATCTGAAGAGCGCTGTCATCATTATTGATCACGTAACATACGGAGTCCAGCTTGCCCGAAAATACAAATTGCCTGAAGTTCTGATTTCGTTCATCACAACACATCACGGAACAACGCAATCCAATTATTTTTACAAGAAGTATCAGATAGAAAATCCGGGAATGGAGGTTGACACCACCCTTTTCTCGTATCCCGGGCCATTGCCACATAGCAAAGAAATGGCTGTATTGATGCTTGTCGATGGAGTTGAAGCCACGGCGCACAGTCTAAAGGAAAAATCGGCAGCCACATTTAGTGAAATGATAGAAAATTTGGTTGAACAAAAAATCAAATCGAACCAGCTGATCGATGCCGATCTGACTTTGCGTGATATTACAATCCTGAAAAGCACCTTGCTCGATAAACTGGTCAGTATTTATCATGTACGAATTGAGTATCCAAAATAACTTCGACTCAATCATTTCTAAATTGATTACCTCAAATAGAATAAAAGAATGAAATCTATGGTTTGGAGAATGACATTAAAACTAAAGCGAAAACCATATTGGGTCCAGATCGTTGCGTTTTATATTTCTTCATTTCTGATTGTCCTTTGTGTTTTACCTCTTTTATTTTGGGCCGACAAACCGTCAGATAGCACCAATGGGCCAGATGTCAGTTCATGGTTTTTAATTATTGTTTTGGTGCCTATCCTTGAAACCTTAATGAATCAATACTTACCCTTTTGGCTTATACAAAAATGGAATTTGACAAGAAACAAATATGGGCTTTATATTTTTACTTCAGCAATCGTGTTTGGACTATGTCATACTTATAGCTTACAATATATGATTTTTGCATTTTCTGTAGGATTAATCCTGGGATATACCTATTTTTTCTACAGCAAAACACCCAAAATAGCATTTTGGTCAACTACATTAATTCATTCCTTAAGAAACGGATTGGCTTTCTTCATAGCAGCTATAGCTGATAAGGCTAATCTCTAAATAATAACCATTTACAGATATTTTATGTCTTCACAATTTTACACCAGCATTGCCCCACACTATCAACATATTTTTCCGTTCAACCCGGCACAAATCGAATTTCTGAGGCATGTTCTTCCTTACAATGGAGCACGGGTATTGGATGTTGGCTGCGCCACAGGTGAGTTGGCGTTTGCCCTCACCCATTTCGGTTTTCCAACCTGGGCATTCGATTTTGATCCTCAAATGATTCAGATTGCGCAGAAAACCAAACAGGAAGAGTCTATGTTTCCGGTATTTGAACAATTGGATATGCGCCAAATCAACGAACGATTTCCGGAAGCCTATTTCGATACAGTTATCTGCTTCGGAAACACGCTGGTTCATTTACTGAACGACGAGGATATTCGGAAATTTATTCAAGCCGCCTTCAAGGTTCTATCCCCTGAAGGAAAACTTACCATCCAAATTTTGAATTATCTGTATATTCACGAAAATCAGGTAAAAACGCTTCCATTAATTGACAACGAGCACATCCGTTTTGAACGAAATTATGAGTTTGGCGATGAATCAGGATTGATTGATTTCAATACAAAACTGATAGTCAAATCAACTGGTCAGGAAATTAAAAACTCCACTAAACTCTATGCCATCAGGCAAAATAAACTTCAGGAATTATTGGAAGAAGCTGGATTCACATCCATTGAATTCTTCGGCAGTTTTAATCGAGAACCTCTAAAAGCAACGAGCTTGCCATTGGTTTTAACTTGTCTGAAAGACAAATAAGTACTGTAAACTATTTGGAGTCGCATTTTTTACCCCAAACCCCAGAAGGGGCTCTGGCTGTGAATAACGGAACCGATTAGGAATGAGCAAAGTCCCCTCTAGGGGATTTAGGGGTGACAAAAATTCACTACAACATTATATTATTCTAATTACTTAGTATCAAATTTCAGGAATTGAAAAAAGTATGATAAAACCGGAAGGAAGACATCAACAGCGGAATTCCCATGGTAACATACATGAAAGAAAGGTACTCGGGTGAAACCACTTCCGTTTTACGAAGCATTATTCCCATTGAAATCATTCCAAACATCATCAGGTAACTTTTCAGGTTAAAAAAGGAAAAAATTACTAGCCGTTCGTTGGGTAAATTTTTAATCCGAAGCACATGTTTTGCTGAAATCTGGTTGAATAAAAGCACAAAAAATAGCAATCCCGCAATTGCACACCCGAAAAATTCAATTTTCCAATGCGATGGTAACGGATGGTTAATCGTAAATCCACGGTACAACAACATTCCTCCGGCAAAAGTCCAAACTAACGCAGCAATCAAAAGCAAATATTGTTTCGAGACCCGGGGAATAACTTGGTTCAAATACATCTTCACAAAATTAGTTGTCAAAGGAAATGAATTTTGTAACAAAAAATGTCAATCCTGTCAGGAACTGATATTTTAAACGAATCATCATTCAGAAATTTTAAAACAGTTAAACATGAATCAGAGTTTACAGATTGAGATGATAACATTCAAATTAACAGATGTACAGCATCATTCAACCCAATACAAATCAGGTTCGGAGACACTACTTTGAATATCTCAGGATTAGTTGTTTTTCAGTTTCATTCTGACATTTTTTTCAGGCAATTGCCTTCAAATCTTAAATATAATTGTGATATTTGTCATACTTTAACGTCATAAAAGACCAAAAACAGTTATATCCTTAAAATCTTAATCGTATGTATAAAATTCAGACTTTGAATAAGATCGATCCTGAAGGATTGAAAATATTTCCACTTGACCAATATGAAATTGCCAGCGAATTTTCGGCTCCTGATGCCATAATTGTTCGCAGTCAGGCTATGCACGACCTGGAATTACCATCAAGTTTGTTAGCCATTGCGCGTGCCGGTGCCGGCGTAAATAATATTCCAATTGAGAAATGCACCGAAAAAGGAATCGTAGTTTACAATACTCCCGGAGCAAACGCACATGCAGTAAAAGAAATCGTTTTGGCTGCCATGCTTCTTGCCTCGCGCGATATCGCAGGATCAATCGAGTGGGCCAAAGGATTAAAAGGAAAAGGAGCCGAGGTTCCCGGACTTGTTGAAAAAGGAAAATCGAATTTTGGTGGAACTGAAATACGAGGAAAAACCCTTGCTGTTATTGGATTAGGTGCTATCGGCGTTTTAGTTGCCAATGCCGCTCAGGCTTTGGGAATGAACGTTTTGGGTTACGATCCTTACATCTCAGTAAATTATGCATGGAAACTTAGCCGGAATGTAAAAAAAGCTGAAGGAATGGAATCCTTGCTTGCTAATGCCGATTTTGTGACCCTCCATATTCCACAGTTACCCGAAACTAAAGGATTCATCAACAGCGACAAGCTGAAAATGATGAAACCCGGCGTGAAGATTTTAAATTTTGCTCGTGGCGGCCTCGTAAATAATGCAGACATTATGGCGGCTATCGAATCAGGAAAAGTTGGCAAGTATGTGACTGACTTCCCTGAAGATGAGCTGATCAATGTAAAGAATATCATCGCAATTCCTCATCTTGGTGCATCAACTGAAGAATCGGAAACCAATTGCGCCATCATGGCGGTGAATCAAATCATCGATTATCTTGAAAACGGGAACATTGTAAATTCAGTGAATTTCCCGACCACCGAAATGGAGCGTAATGGCGGAACACGCATTGTGGTTGCCAACAAAAATATTCCTAAAATGGTAAGCCAGATTTCAGCTTTACTTGCTCACGAAGGACTGAATATTTCGAATATGCTGAACCGGAACAAAGATGAAATTGCCTACAACATCATCGATATCGACGGATCGGTTCCTGCTGCGGTTAAGGATATGATCTCTGCCATCGAAGGTGTTATTATGGTTCGGATACTTCCTCCAAAATAATATTAAATTTTCAACCAATTATCGTAGAAATACCCGGTAAAGTTAGTGTAATTACTATATTTGCCGGGTATTATCTTGTATATACAAGTTGCTCGTTGTCTTTTCTGGCACAAGCATTTGATTAAGGCTAACTAAAATATTTATTCGTCTAAATAATAAAAATGGAAAAAAATCTTGTAACAAAAGCTGCCGATAATGTGAGAATCCTTTCGGCTTCAATGGTTGAAAAGGCCAAATCTGGTCATCCTGGTGGTGCAATGGGTGGTGCTGACTTTGTAACTGTATTGTATTCAGAATTCCTGAATTACGACCCCAGTGATATGACATGGATCAACCGCGACCGGTTTTTCCTCGATCCGGGGCATATGTCTCCAATGTTGTATTCAATCCTGTCGATGACCGGAAATTACACCATGGAAGAACTTTCAAACTTCCGTCAGTGGGGAAGCCCAACACCTGGTCACCCTGAAGTTGAACCTGCACGCGGTGTTGAAAACACATCAGGTCCACTCGGGCAAGGACATGTAATGGCAATTGGTGCAGCTATTTCAGAACGATTTATGGTTGAGCGTTTTGGCGAATGGATGGCTCATAAAACGTATACATTTATTTCCGACGGTGGTGTTCAGGAAGAAATTTCGCAAGGTGGCGGACGTATTGCCGGGTTCCTCGGACTGAACAACCTGATCATGTTCTACGATTCGAATGACATTCAGCTTTCGACTGAAACTAAAGATGTTACTACCGAAGATACTGCAAAAAAATACGAAGCATGGGGATGGAAAGTTGTTACCATCGATGGCAACAACGCTGACGCCATCCGTGCTGCATTGAAAGAAGCTCAGTCTGAAAAAGAAAAGCCAACCCTGATCATTGGTAAAACCATCATGGGAAAAGGCGCTTTGAAAGAAGACGGATCGAGCTACGAACGCCGTTGCGAAACTCACGGAATGCCGTTAGGCGAAGCTGGTGCTTCTTACGAAAAATCAATCCTGAACCTGGGCGGTGATCCTAAGAACCCATTCGTTATTTTTGACGATGTTCAAACACTGTTTGATGCACGTAAAGCTGAACTGATTGCAGCAGCTTCTCAGAAAAAAGCCGCTCAGCAAGTCTGGGAAAAAGCTAATCCTGAACTGGCTGCCAAACTGACTAAATTCTTCAGCAAATCAGCTCCGGAATTTGATTTCAGCAAAATTGTTCAAAAAGCTGGTTCGGCTACACGCGCTGCCGGAAGTACTGTTTTGGCTGCTTTCGCCGGTGAAGTTGAAAACATGGTTGTTTCTTCTGCCGACCTTTCAAATTCGGATAAAACCGACGGCTTCCTGAAAAAAACCAAAGCATTCACTAAAGGTGATTTCTCTGGTTCATTCTTCCAGGCTGGCGTTTGCGAATTAACAATGGCTTGTATCATGAACGGTATGGCCCTGCATGGCGGTATTATTCCGGTTTGCGGAACATTCTTCGTGTTCTCCGATTACATGAAACCTGCAGTTCGTATGGCTGCCCTGATGCAGTTGCCTGTGAAATATGTTTGGACTCACGATGCTTTCCGCGTTGGTGAAGACGGACCAACTCACCAGCCAGTTGAGCAGGAAGCACAAATCCGCCTGATGGAAAAACTGAAAAACCACCACGGCAAAAATTCAACCTTGGTGCTTCGTCCTGCCGATGCAGAAGAAGCAACCGTTGCATGGAAACTTGCCCTTGAAAATATTGATACGCCAACTGCGCTGATTTTATCGCGCCAGAACATCAAAAATCTTCCTTCGAAAGGCGACCGTTATGCTGAAGCGCAACAAGCTGCTAAAGGCGCATATATTGTTACCGATTCAGAAGGCACACCAGATGTGATCCTTTTGGCCAGTGGTTCTGAAGTGGCTACTTTGGTTGAAGGACAGGCATTATTGGAAAAAGAAGGTATTAAATGCCGCATCGTTTCTGTTCCTTCCGAAGGTTTATTCCGTAGCCAAAGCAAAGAATACCAGCAAAGTGTTTTGCCAGCCGGAATAAAAAAATTCGGTATGACTGCCGGTTTGCCTGTTAACCTTGAAGGATTGGTTGGCGCCGACGGAAAAGTATTCGGATTGGAATCATTTGGATTCTCTGCCCCTTATACCGTTCTGGACGAAAAACTTGGTTTTACAGCCGTGAATGTTTACAACCAGGTAAAGGAAATCCTTGCATAATTTATGCGATACTCTTACTGACGGGGTGATTTGAAGTCACTCCGCCTATAAAAAGTAGAGAAGGCAGCCCGATTGGAGCTGCCTTCTTCTTTTATTGAAAAAAGTCAATAGTCATTGGGAAAAGTTTATGCGGAATATTTTCAAATGACAAATGACTTTTTCCTGATATTATTTCCTTATCACTTCCACCATTTTACCTTCATAAGTCACTGTATCATCAGCCTTTCGGCTTAAATCGAAAGCAACAGGTTTATCTTTTCCAACCCAAACGATATTGAATTTACGCGATTTTAACATACCGTCAAACGAGCCGGTTGCATCACCAATAATCAGTTTCCCGGCCTGTTCGTCGTATTTAAACTGGATGGTACTGAAAGCGCCCTTTTCGTAATTGTAATTTACGCCTTCGTCTTCATACAAAGTAAATTCGGCATTTTTCCCGGTGTAAACATACAAGGTAATTACATCAGCTTGTTTCTCTCCGGTGTACTGAATTTCAGGACCGAAAGGAACAATCGAACCCTCTTTCACAAACAATGGCATCCGTTCGTAAGGTGCGTCAATCGTAAGTTTTTGTCCACCTTCCGTATATTTTCCGGAGTACAAATCGTACCAGCCATTTGCGGCAGGGAAATAAACTTCGCGGTTGCGGGCTTTGTATTGGTAAACCGGAGCAACCATCAGCGATGGACCAAACATGTATTGATCGCCAACATTCTCAACCTGTTTATCACCGTTGAAATCCATCACCAATGCTCGCATGATGGTGTAATCTTCAAAATGCGTTTTCCCGGCAAGCGAATAAATGTAGGGCATCAAACGGTAGCGAAGTTTATTCACATAAACCATGCTTTTGTAAGCAGGATGAGTTTCAGGAGCCATGTTGTAAATTTCGCGGTAAGGGAACTGTCCATGACTACGGAAAAGTGGACAAAACGCACCAAACTGGTACCAACGGGAATTCAATTCGCGCCATTCATCCAGATCAGCTGATCCTTCTTTAGCCTGTTCGTAACGTTTCTCAACACAAAAACCGCCGATATCCATCGTCCAATAAGGAATTCCGGAGATAGCATAATTTAATCCTGCTGAAATTTGAGCTTTCATGTCTTCCCAACGCGTACCAATATCGCCACTCCAGGTAGCTGTTGAATAACGTTGCAACCCTGCAAATCCGGAGCGTGTCAGTAGGAATACCCGTTTGTTGGGATCTTCTCCTCGCTGTCCGTCGTAAATGGCTTCGGCATTCATCAGCGCATAAGCGTTGAAATATTTAGTCGATGGTCCGAGCGCGGTTGGAGTCATCAGCTCTTTGCGGTATTCGATGCTGGCATTCGAGAGAATATCCGGCTCCGAAGCATCCATCCACCAGGCATCAAAGCCTTTGCTGTAAATGTGTTCTTTCATTTGGTTCCAGAACAATTTGCGGGCATCTGGATTGTAAGCATCGTAAAACGAACCAATGTAACCTTTGCCAATCCAGTCGCGAATGCTATCTTTTACAGCACGTTGGTACATCCAGCCCTTGCTGTCGAATTCCTTGTAATGATCGGTGTTGTAGTAAAATTTTGGCCATACCGAAATCATGATGTGCGCATTCAAATCGTGAACTTTCTGGACCATTGCGGTAGGATCAGGGAAACGGGCAGCATCAAATTCGTGCGAACCCCATTCAGTCATATGCCAGTAGCTCCAGTCGAGGACTATATTATCGAGCGGAATCTGGTGTTTGCGGTATTCCTGAACAACTGTTGTTAGTTCATCAGCCGTTTTGTAGCGTTCACGGCTCTGCCAGTAACCCATCGCCCATTTCGGCATGATCTGCGCTTTGCCAGTCACTGTGCGGTATCCGCTGATTACCTCATCCAGATTATTTCCACGGATAAAATAATAGTCGATCTGATCGCCTATCTCGGACGAAAGCGACAAAGCATTCTGGTCGGCTTTTGGGCGTGGACTCAATGCTTTCAGGCTAATGTATGAAACGCCTCCGTCGGGTTTCCATTCCAGCCTGATCGAATATTTTTTGCCCTGTTCCAGATTCTTTGTGAATTTGTAGGTATTCGGATTCCAGGCTGTGCGCCAACGTTCAGGAACAACCAATTCATTATCGATATAAACTTTGGTGTATCCGGCATAATACAGTTTGAAATGAAATTCGCCTGATTCCTTGGGCTCAATCTGACCTTTCCAAACAATGGTCGAATTATTGAACTGAAATCCTTCAGGAAACTTTTTGATGGTCGTCAGATTTTCGTAATCGATGGCCGTTTCGTTGCGGTTGACAAAGACCTTATTCGTATCTGAATTGGTATAATAAACTCCGGATAAACCACCCTCCTCGCCTTTCGCATTGTAGAGTTTGAACAGATCCATATCAGAATAATCGCGTGGATCGCCAAATTTGGTTACCGAATAATTGTCCCACAAAAGTCCGTAGTTTTTATTCGAAACCACGAACGGCACCGAAACTTTTGTGTTGTACTGATATAAAATTTCATTACGCCCTTTGTAGTTAAACTCGTCCGACTGATGTTGACCCAATCCATAAAAAGCTTCATCATCCGGAGATTCAAAAATCTGTGAAAAGCGGTATCCATTGGTGCCTTCAACAGTTATCGGTGAAAATGTTTTTCCTCCGGTTGCTCTTTCCTGAAGAAGTTTCCGGCCATTTTCGTCGTAAAAAACGACTGCACCAGATGAAAGCGAAACTGCAGCTTTTACTTTTGTAGTCGATAAAATCAGGCTATCGTTCTGTTCCGAAACGTCAAATGGAATTTGATTTTCAGGCTGATCGACCACACACAAACTTTTTGCTGTCGTGAACTGATCGGTTGGGGATGCTAAAACATGGATAATTTCATCGTTTACTACATCAAGGCTAAGCGAACGAACTCCGTTTTCGGTTTTCGATTTGGGATGAATGAGCACTCCTTTCGGAGTTTTCTCCCAAACCTGCTGCGTACAGGCTGACAAAAAGAGGGCTGCAACGGTAAAATATAAAATTCGCTTCATGATATATCGGTTTTAGTTGAATCGGAAAAGGCAATTTAAACAATCAAAAATAACATTATTGTACAAATGACAATTTGAAGCAAAAATAAACTTTTATATCATACCAACAAACTGACCAGTGAGAACAAATAATTCAGGTTAAATAATCTTCATCACATGAAACTACTTACTGCACAACCCATTCATACACTCCCGAAGAATTTTCTGCCGGAAGCTGAACTTCGAGTTTGAGTGCCGAAGTTTCTATTTGCTTAAAATGCACCTCATTCAGTTTGTCCTTTTCATTTCCGTAAGGTGAAGTATTTTCAACAGCTTTCCATTCTCCGGAAGCTGTCTGGTAAAGGATTTTCCATGATGCCGGAACGCGGCAGCCACCCCACGGACTATCGTCGAACCAATAAACTTTGGCCACCGATACTTTTTCAGGCTTTTCGAAAGTGTATTGAATCCATCGGCTGGCATTTTTAAGTGGCCACCAATGGCAATAAATAGCTTCCCTATCGTTGGAATTCTTTGGCAGAATCTGGTCGTTCAATGCAACGAGAGGCTTTAATTTGTCCTCTGCCGTTATTTTGCTTTTCGATGCAATAGTCGGAGCTGGCAAAGGTTTCGAGGCACTGGCTTTGGTGGCAAACCAAACTTCCATTTCGCCAGGTCCACGGTTCGCCCATGAATAATACGGAATAGCCGTAAACGCAACATTCGTTTCTTTGGTCGCCGAATCATTTATGCGAACAGCACTTTGAGCCTCGCCTTTCAGGATTACCGCGCCACCCAACATTTCAGGATGAAATTCGGATGTAAGCGAAGATGCATCAGGCAGAATCAGGTTCAGCACATGTTTGTCCTGAAAATCGGGCCATTCGGCACAATACACCATTGGTCCACGCATCAGGGCAACTTTATTGTTGTCGGCCTCCAGCTTTTCGTTGGCCACTACACGACGGATTTCCATTGGCAACGAAAGTGTCACCACATCGCCTTTCTTCCAATGATTGCTGATGATGGCATAACCATTTTCGGCTTTATATTCAGCGAGTTTTCCATTTACTTTCAAAACAAATTTCTTTTCTGGGGCCGAAGCAAACGCGTATAAACTTCCGGGGAGCGGTTTTTCGGATAACCAACCGGGAATACGCAGCGCCAATTCAAATGACTTCGCTTTTTCAGGATTAATGCTGAATTTAACTTCGCCATCCCATGGATATTGAGTTGTTTGCTCTATTTCCAGCTTTTCGCCGCCGATTGAGACATTGGCTTTGCTCTGGATAAACAGGTTCACATACAGACGCGAATCGGTTTGTCCATACATATAACCCGGAATGGAAGGGATAAACCGACACACATTGCTGGGGCAGCAGGCACACCCAAACCACTCAGAGCGCGAATGTTGGCCCATCGATTCGAGCGGATTGGGATAGAAAAAATGATCGCCACTTTGCGAAACACCTGAAATCATTCCGTTGTAAAGGATCTGTTCGAGCACGTCGTAATATTTTGAGTCGCCGTGCAACAGAAACAAGCGATAGTTCCAATAAATATTACCAATGGAAGCACATGTTTCGTTGTAGGCCGACATATTTGGAAGTTCGTATTTAGGTCCAAAACCTTCGTGACCGGCAGCTGCTCCAATTCCTCCGGTGATGTATAATTTGTAATTCACAATATCGTCCCAAATTTTGTCAATGGCTTTCAGGTAGTTCATATCTCCCGTAATCGCAGCAACATCAGCCATTCCTGAATACATGTAAGTTGCCCGCACAGAATGGCCTACAGCTTCAGTCTGATCAACAACCGGAACCTGATCCTGTGAATATTCGCCTCTCGAATGGGGTGAATTCTTGCCACGACTATCGAGGAAAAACTTTGCAAGATCGAGGTATTCTTTTTTGCCAGTAGTACGGAACATCTTCACCAAACCCATTTCAACAATCTGGTGTCCGGGCGAGCGCATCAATTTTCCGGGACCAAAAGTTTTCACCAGCAAATCGGCGTTTTTAATGGCAATATCCAAAAATGTCCGTTTACCTGTTGCCTGAAAATGTGCCACCGCAGCTTCGAACAAATGTCCGCTGTTGTACAATTCGTGACTCAGATCCGACTCCATTTCCCAGCGCTCCTTGCCCGACCATTCGTGAGGATGAGCCGGATCGATGGTTCTCGTAGTATAAAGGTATCCATCGGGTTCCTGGGCCTTTCCCACGTAATAAATCAGCGTGTCCATGCGGGCTTCGAGCTGCGGATCGGGAGTTGTTTGAAGCGAATAGCTGGCGCCTTCTAAAATTTTGTAAATGTCGGTGTCGTCAAACGGATATTCGGTGCAGAATTTACCTTCCTGCAATTTACCCGCAACTTTGAAATTATCTACACGTCCGGTAATGTAACACTGTTTCAGCGCAATTGGAATGGTCACATCATGGTTCAACTTGATGCGTGGAGCCCAAAATTCATCCGTCACCTTTACTGAGGTGAAAGGAACCGGGCGGATGGGATAATCGTTGGCAGTTTGACTATGTGCCGGAAAAATGAACGAAGCGGTCAGGAGTATTAGTGAAAGTGTGGTTTGGAGCAGTTTCATAATATGGATTTTAGGTATCGGTTTTTACAGAAAAATCAGATACTTCAAAAATAATAAAATAGGTGTTATTTACACACTTTAAAGAACAAAGTCAACTTAAACGATATGTGAAATACATTAACTATTTTTACTTCTGCTATTGTTATAATAAAACTACATGAACCTATCCTACATTTCCACACTCCGACTTCACAATCAACAAATTGTATCAACCAATTTTAAGACAGCAAAAGAACTTTTAGGCTGGATGGGCGCCATGCAGGCTCAGGATTACAATCAGGCTAAATGGGCTATTGGCGCTCGGTTGCCGCACTTAACCGAAGCACAGATTGAATCGGCTTTTAATCAGGGTGAAATCCTTCGCACCCATTTGATGCGTCCCACCTGGCATTTTGTTTCGGCCGACGACATTTACTGGTTATTGGAACTCACCGCAAAACAAATTAAATCGACAACTAAATCGAGACACCGTGATTTGGGGCTTACGGAAAATGAGTTAAAAAAAAGTAAGGAAGTCCTCGTAAAATCGCTCGAAGGAAATCGGTCATTGACCCGTGAAGAATTAGGCGACCAACTCAATCGGGCCGGAATAAACACCTTCGAACAACGATTACCACACATCCTGATGGATGCTGAAATTAATGGGATCATTTGCAGCGGAGCTATTTCAGGGAAAAAGCAAACCTATACTTTACTTGCAGAGCGGGTTCCGGAAAAGAAAACTTTTACGAAAGAAGAAGCGTTGGCTTTGCTGGCTAAAAAGTACTTTACCAGCCACGGCCCGGCAACTCTTGTCGACTTTGTATGGTGGTCGGGCTTAGCTGTTTCGGATGCCCGAAAAGCACTGGAAATGAACCAAGCGAACTTGGTTTCAGAAACTATTGGCGCCGATACGTATTGGCTTTCCGATTCAATAAACCTACCTACTTCCCCACCCAACTCAGTTTATTTGTTGCCTGCCTTTGACGAATACCTCATCAGTTATAAAAACCGAAGTGCCGCAATTACAGCCGATCATCACACCAAAGCCATTTCGAACAATGGTATTTTCAGGCCTATAATCGTTGTAAACGGGCAAATTTCAGGATTGTGGAAAAGAACAATCAAAAAAAATACGGTGATTATTGAACTTGACCACTTCAGGCCACACAATAAAAAGGAAATTGGGTTAATTGAAAAAGCTGTCGAATCTTTCGGGCATTTTTCAGGAATGAAGACGGAAGTAAAATTTCAGAAATAAATGTAAAAATGAAGCATCTTATATTCGGTTTACTGTTAGTATTCTCCATCGTATCGATCAAAGCGAACGATGCATTTCTGGGATCAAGAGGCGGAAACGTATTTCCTATAATCAGAAATGAAAGCATTCGCATGGTTAAGGAAGAAATAAAGGTTGTAATGGAAAATGATAGCTGTAGAGTTTATTGCAAGTTTTGGTTCAAAAATTTGGGAACCAAAGCTGAAAATGTATTCATGGGCTTTCCCGACTATTTTGAGGATATATCGCAAGGCTCGAAACCACTCAGAGGTTTTACCTGCGCTGTAAACGGAATGAATACCGAATTTGATAAACGAACTCAAACAACTGAGGTTGAGAATATCCCAAATTTAAAACGCTACGAAAAATGGGTTTGCTGGAATGTGCAATTCAAGCCGGGAGAAACCGTTTTGGTTGAAAACAACTACAATGGAGATCTGGGAGGTTCGGCTGACGGGACCTGCAGCTTCAGCTATTTGATTGGAACAGCACAAACCTGGAGCAGTACAATTGCCAATGGAAAGGTTATTTTCGACTATTCAAAAATAGCATCAAAAGCATTTGTGGATACTACTTTTTATTCAGACAGAACCCTACCAAAGGGGCTTGAACGGAACATTTATAACGACAGCACTGTCTTTTCTTACAACAATTACTTACCAAAATGGAACGAATCATTAAAGGTAAATTTGCTCTGTTTTTGGAAATGTCCTTATGGAGAACTACAGAAGGGTTTAACTGAGTATCCATTTCCAAACAATCGATTTAAATCTCAGGATTTTAGCAAGCAAATGCTCAGGTTGATGAGAAATGAAGTTTTCGCCAGACATGGGTATATTTTTAAGGATCTTGAATTACAAAACTATTTCGCGGCGATGTCGTGGTATAAACCGGATCGTACTTTCAATCCCAATCAATTGAATGAATTTGAATTATTGTTTCTAAAATACATTAATGATTTGGAAGAAAATAAGTTTACAAATTGACTGTATACGGTTCGATTTATATCATTCCTAAAGCCAAATAAGCAGATATAGAAAGCTAATGGATTAAAATAAGAACGTTTTTCAAATTTAAAGGTCTTCATCATAGACTAATGCACTGATTGGCACAATCCAATATTTCACAAATTCACCGCTAAATTCTACCTGTCTGCCGTCTATTTTTCATATTTAAACGGTAAGCAAAAAACAAATGGTCTGTTTATCTTGTATATTTACATGACATAATCACATGTATTTAAAATCTAAAAAACTAAAAAATGTTTATCATCTTTATTGGTATCGTAGTTATTGCAATTGGATTTGTGATTTCGAAAAACGAATCACCTGTAAAACCCTTTGGAAGCACCACCAAACTCGTTGGAATTTTGATCATACTGGTTGGTGCTTTATACTCCTCGGTTAAACAAATTGAACCCGGCGATGTAGGAGTTCAGAAACTTTTCGGAAAAGTAAACAATACTATTCTCGAAAGTGGACTAAATGTAATCAATCCGTTGGTTGAGGTAGTTACTTTTGATGTTCGCACACAGAATTACACCATGTCGGGAGTACACGATGAAGGCGATAAATCTGGCGATGATGCCATTCGTGTATTATCAGCCGACGGACTTGAAGTAATCATCGACCTTACAGTCTTGTACAAAGTCATTCCGAACCAGGCACCACGTATCCTGAAAGAAATTGGTACCGATTACCGCAACACCATAGTTCGACCGATTTGTCGTACCAAGATCAGGGACAATGCTGTGTATTACGACGCCGTTGCCTTGTATTCGACCAAACGCGACGAATTCCAGTCTCGCATTTTTAAAACCATTGAAGATGATTTTAAAAGCAGGGGCTTAATACTTGAACAACTTTTAGTACGGAATATTACTTTGCCTGAATCGGTAAAAGCTGCCATCGAATCGAAAATTAATGCAGAACAGGAGGCTCAGAAAATGACTTTTGTACTCCAGAAAGAAAAGCAGGAAGCCGAGCGTAAACGAGTGGAAGCTCAGGGTATTGCCGATTATCAGAAAATTCTAAGTACCGGACTTAGCGACAAGCAGTTGCAATACGAGATGATTAAAGCCATCGCTACATCGCCCAATGCCAAACTGATCATCATGGATAGTAAAAAGGGAAGTCCGATTATCGTGGATGGAAAATAAGATTTCCATATTCTATTAAACAACAAACCCGGCTGATTTGGCCGGATTTGTTGTTTATTGAGTTTCTTTTACTGTTTCCGTTCTCCTTATTTTCCTGTCAATTTTTCAACCAACCAGTTCCGGAGTTTTTCGGTTTCTTCCGGATAAGTCCAGTGTCCGGTTTCTTCAAAAATAACCAGGCTTTTGGGTGCCTGAATCACGTTATAGGCCGAATACATCGAAGTTGGTGGGCAAGTCACATCGTTGTAACCCCAAGAATAATAGCCCGGAGCCTTTACCATTCGGGCAAAATTGACCACATCGTAGTATTTCGAAGTTTCGATTTTGTCTTTTTTCGCATTGAAAGCTTTATTCGCATCGTTAAACATGTGAGGCCACCCTCCTGCCCTTCCATACAAATAACCAGTCACGTCGCAAAGTGCCGGATAAAGTGCCGCAAGATATTTAATGCGCGAATCCAGACCAGCGGTTACAATCGACAACGCGCCGCCCTGACTACCTCCGGTAACTGCCAGGGTTGATCCATCGAATTCAGGCATAGAATAAATGAAGTCAATCGCGCGAACGCATCCCAGATAAACGCGCTTGTAATAATAGCGATCTCGATCGTCGAGGTTATAAAAAGGATACCCGTCGAGAACCGACCGACCCATATCAGAGTATACCGAAGGATCCATCGTTACAGGAATTCCGTGAATGCCGATTTCGAAAGTGATTATTCCGGCTTCGGCCATTGCAATATCGCCTCCATACGGACGAACTCCTGCTCCGGGAACTTTCAGCACAGCCGGGTATTTGCCAGCTTTTTTCGGCACACACAAAATGCCGTACAAACGGGTTCCTACGCGATAATTCTGAATATTAGCCTGATAAACATTCACCTTTTCGGTACAACGATCAGGCAGTAAAGTCAGTTTCGCGTCCATTGGAATTTTAGAGGCCTCGGCTTTTGCGTTGTCCCAAAACTGCACAAAATCGGCAGGCAATTCAGTCGTCGGTTTAACCTTTTCTGGTGAATACGCGGCAGTTGCCAGATTCTCGTAGCGAACGCCGTCGACCACAGCCGAAACTTTACAGCGAAGGAAACCGGCTTCTTTCAGGGTGCCACCTTCAATCCGGAATTGGCCATCTTTCAGAACTGCGGAATCGCGTTTCACCGGGGTCATCATTTCGGGGCCAAATTCATACTTGATTTTCACATTCTGAATAGGTTCGCTGTTTTTCATTACAGTTACCTGAAAACTGGCTTTTTCGCCGGGACTATACACCCAGTTGGCATGATCGGGAGCAACCACAATTTTAACGAGTTTTTCGACGGGTTGGCCTGATAAGATAAAGGCGCTCAACATACAGCCAAGCAACAGGAAAATTCTTAGGTTTTTAAGTCTCATGATTTAATGATTTAGTTTGTTCAAAAGTAAGTCATTTATGAAAATACAAGTAAAAAAAATTCTCTCCAATGAACAAAAGAATTCATTGGAGAGAATTTAACTTTTCAAGCCAAAATTTACTTCGCCATTTTCCACACTTCGCTTCCGGCAAGAAGGAAACAGCCCAAACCGTAATCTTCAAAATCAGGTTTGCTATCGTAAGTTACAGGCTGTCCATCCGAAGGTTGTTTGCCCGTTCCCTGCAAATAACCCATATAGCCATCGGCATGAACAGCTTCTGTGGCCATCGCATTCCAGGCTTTGGTAATGGCCGGCAAATATTTTTTCTCTTTCAGCAATCCATTATTTATTCCCCAGGCCATTCCATACACAAACAAAGCAGTTCCCGAAGTTTCTTTTCCTCCGAAATTAGTTGAATCGTGCAAACTGGCATTCCAAAAACCATCCGCCCGCTGAATAGGCAACAAAGCCTTCATCATTTCAAGGTAGGTCTTTTTGTATTCCTTGTAATGCGGATCATTAGGTGAAATTTCCATTACCCGCACCAATGCGGCAACCACCCAACCGTTTCCGCGTGACCAGTAGCAATCTTCGCCATTCGGTTCTTTATACGGAGGGCGGAAATCCTTATCGCGCCACCATAAACCATCGGCGGTATTATAAAAACCCTGACGAACTTTCGAATCCATGTACATCTGGTACATCCGGTCCGAATATCTCTGGTCACCGGTAATCACTCCAAGTTTGGCATAAACCGGCATAGCCATTTGCAGGGCATCAATCCATGTCCAGTCATCAATTTTGTCCGAAGCAATCATCAGGTCAATCGATTCCTTCAGGTCTTTAATCATTTCCGGCTTTTTCTCCTTCTCGTACAAATCGAGGTAAGTCTGACCGCAACAATGGTTGTCTGCATTGCGTGTTTTCACGCCCCCGTTCAATCCCCATCTGTGAGCTTCGCCCCACGACATCGCATAATCGTAATACGTTTTATCCGGATTGACAGAATACAGCGCCATCAGTCCTTCGTAATACACCGCGCGGGTCCAGATATTGCTCTGACGCTCTTTGTTGGTGATGATGGTTTTTCCGGTATCGGGCCATTTCTGCATAAAATAGGCGTTGGTAAGCACCATTTTATCCATGATTTCTTTCTTCGCCGGAAGTTTTTGGGCTTGAAGGCTTCCTGCTCCAATCAGAAATGCCATTAAAATAAGAATTGCTTTTTGTCTCATTGTGCTAATATTTAATATTAATGTTTTGTCTGTTGAACTACTCAGCAGGTGACTTGAAGTCACCTGCTGAGTATGTAAAGCTTAATTCCCATCCGGTTTAATCAAATTCACTGCCGGGCTGTCGTACCAACGGAACTGAGCTACCGGATCGGGCGTGGCCGGATCGAAAGTTTTCCAGTCGTCGCGAACATATTTGGCCAAATCGGGAATGCTTTGCAGAACGGATTGCGTCACGCATTTCGCCAATTCGTAAGCGCCATAAGGATTGAAATGCGTATCGTCGGCCAGCGGTTTGTCCTGTCCCGGATAACTGTTTGCCGGATAATGCACAAACGCCTTTTTCGAGTTTTCAACTCCAAGCGTTTCGTACAGTGTTTTGCTCATCGCGTTCAGGTCGATCAATGGTATATTTTGCTCTTGGGCCAGTTGGCGCATGGCCTCCGGAAACTCTTCCAGCGTATTGATGATTTTTCCGTTTTCGTCAAACCTGCGGCGATTGGTGGAAGTCACCAGAACTGGCTTTCCGCCTTTTTTACGCGCTTCAGCAATATAATATTTCAGTTCATCTTTATAGGTAGTCATTGCGTCCAGATAGTTGCCGCCAGGTTTCTGATCGTTGTGCGCAAATTCCATGAACAGGTAATCGCCTGTTTTCATCTGACTCAATATCTTTTGCAGACGGTTTTCGCGTTTAAAAGCCAGTAGTGTTTCGCCCGATTCAGCATAATTGGCAACCACTACTTCCGGCTTCAGGAAGTTCGGAAACATCTGTCCCCAAGAAGCCCAGGGCTCGTTTTCCTGATCGGTAACCGTTGAGTTTCCGGCCAGAAAAATAGTTGGCAAATGGTCGGCTTTTTTAATTTCCATCGCAGCAACACACGGATGTTCCCCATTGAATTCGAGCGTCAGTTTGTGGTCCCAGTTCAGGTAATTCACTTCGCGTTCCTTCAGCTTTATGCCATCCTGATTTTTCATTTCCGGATAGCGAACATCAACTACCACCGTTTTCTGAACGGTTTTGCCAGGTTCGGTCTTTACATTTTCGAACAACAATCGACGCGACTCGGCCTTAAGCGTTGTTGAAGATCCTTCAGCCGAACCACCCAATGTAAGCATTAACTCATAATGCCCTTCCGGCAGATCTACCACGAAATAAAACGGTTTTTTGCTGCTCAAATAGTTTTTGCCTGTTCCCATTTCGCCGGAAGGAATGATTCCGAATCCTTTTTGCGCCGAATAAACAGAGCTTTTTGTAACAGGAGTCCAGCCCGGAGCGGATTGTTCTGTCCCAAAGCCAAAACGGAATACCGACGGCGTCGAGAAAACAGACAAGTTAATCTCGGGCTTTTTCAACAGGAAATGATTTAGTCCGCATTTTTTATTTGCTTTGATTCCGTCAACTACAAGTGATGCAGCCATTGCAGCACCTTTGACCGAAGTATGCGTGTGATCGGGAGCAAAAAAATAGATTCCGGTAACCTGCGTTTCTCCCAACCCATCCAGCGATTCCGACATGCGTTTATTCAGATCGATGCAGCTGATTTTCTCCTGACGGGCCACTTCCATCGCCCAATCGGGATAACTCGCTGGAGTCCTTTTGATCTTACCATTTTCCCAGTCGTTGCGCGGAATAGGAGTGACAATGATTGGTGTTGCACCTTTGGCTTTGGCTTCCCGAACCATTTTCCGGAGATACCAGCCATAACTGTGAACTATTTCCTGCTGTTTGGTAATCAGGTTATCGATTTCCTCGATTTCTTCACCAACGCCTTTGATGGTTCCACGGGCACGCAAGGTATCATTGATCGCACCTCCATCGTTGTGTCCAAATTGCATCAATACAAAATCGTCTTTTTTAAGATCTCTAAGAAGAGCTTCCCAAAGTCCTTTCGTTTGATAAGTGCGACTACTGGTTCCGCCTAATGCACGATTTTTTACAAACACCTTCGTGGTGTCAAAATACTGAAATATCAGGTCTCCCCAACCCCACTGGCCTCCGGCGCCATCACCTTTACCATTCTTCACAGTCGAGTCGCCAATGGTAAACACGGTTGGCTTGTCTTTAGCCTGAAGGTTCAGACTAAATACTAATCCTAAAATAACAAGTAATGTCCTTAGTTTCATTTTTATAAATTTTACCACAGAGAACACGGAGGAAACACAGAGTTCCACAGAAAAAATTATTCTATGTGACCTATGTGTCTAAGTGGTTCATTCTTATCATCATTTTACTTCAAAAACAAAAGCTGACGAAGTCATGTATTTTCCGCCCTGCGAGGCCAAAAACAAATACGCTAGATGCCCATTTTGCATCAGGATTTGGGGACGCTCGAAACGACCATATTTCTTCAGATGCGACGGAGCCGGAGGTTGTTGCAAATAATGGTTGTAGCCGAAATAACTGATCTTCGGTTCCGACCAATGTATGCCATCTTCTGATTCCAGAATGATTCCAACCTCATGATCAAACCGTCCCATGTCGCGCGCCAGCATGTAATACCGGCCGTTTTTCATAAATACATTTCCGTCTTCCAACTGCCGGTTATTTCCTAATTTGGAATAATCCAAAATCGGGTTTCCGGAGTATTTCACATACGGACCTTCCAGCTGGTCGGCAATGGCCAGTCCATATTTGCGGTTACCTCGGATGGCAGGATCAAGCGGATGCTCATATTCTTCGGTGTTCCACGATTTGTAATACAGCCAGTATTGCCCGTTCGGATGTTTCAGAAATGTCGGATTCGATGTACAATGATCGTCCCACGAACCGGTTGCTCCAGCTTCCAGCAAAGGTTTTTCAGGTCGTTTCCATGGACCATTCAACGAATCGGCGGTTGCCAAGCCAATGCGTTTGGTATCGGTCTTTTTGTTCGAATTTCCGATGTAAAACAGACAGTACTTGCCGTCGACAAACTGAATATGCGGATTATGGCAGGTGGTTCCGTCGAAAAAACCTTCGCCCCGTGGTGCCAAAATGGTTTCAATATTGGAATATGGTCCTTCAGCCCGATCGGCCACCCCATGGGCAATCTCCGAACCGTTGATCCAGCCACCCATTCCCTTTTTTGCGTTCCAGCGCGAAAAGAACACATGAATTTTTCCGTCCGGAGCCACAATCGGACTGGTTCCCCAAACGTAATATCCTTCCAGTTCCAGAATCCGGCCCAGCGGTTTCAAGCGTTTGGCAAACCGTGAGATATCCTTTTTGCTGTATTTTTTATCCGGAATTGCGGCAAAGCTTGTCAAGCCAGATGCAAACAAAGCAGTACCGGCAAAAAGAGATTGTTGTATGAATTTTCGGCGCGTTGTCATAGATTCACTTTTTATCCCTGACAGGGTTTGAAACCCTGTCAGGGATTTATTAACTACAATAGTCCAAAATAAAAATACAGTGTTCGCTTCACAGGTTTTTCCATTTTATTCAACTCGCCCATTGGTCCAAGGTTCCAGGTATCGTTGCTGATGCCCATCGCCAGCTTGGTACCAATTGGTGGAATGGCATCCAGAAACGAAATATCGCCAACAGGCAATTCCGGATAATTTTTTGGTCCTGAAATACCATAAAAGTTGAATAGGCGCACAAACAGGTCGTCTTCCTGTGCTACAACTGTGAACTTGCCGTCAACCGTATTGAATTCCATCCACGAAACTTCAGGAAAATAACCTTTGAACTGTGGCAATCCCCATGAGTTATCGGCAGGCAAGCGGTTATTGTACATGCGTTGATACACATCGAGTACCCCACCAGCCGTGCGGTTTTTCCACACATGCGAAGGCCCTTTGCCCAGCCATTTGGCGCCAATCACATCCGACTCCGGAAAATCGAAACTGATACCACTAAATTTCTGCTCGCCTGCCACCTGATATTCGTAATCCATCGCCAACCAACCACTGCTGAACATAGTCCAGGTTACTTTTTTCAGGTCGCCGGAATAGGACATTTCAAGCGAATAACTCTTGTCTGTTTTTACAGGTTTGATGTTTTCCAGTCGGGCATTTCCGCTCACCAAAACCGGCCCGTTTGTGAAGGGCAAGGGCAATCCCAGATCATTGGCAATTCTCCGGATTTTCCCATCTTTTTTACTGAAAGCCACTGCAATTCCGGAGGCTTTCAAGGTGTAAAGGCTATCATTTTCTGTCAGTTCGGCCACACCATTTTCTTTGGATAGATCAGCCGATTGCTGCTCAATGGGTAAAATATTGTCAGCTTCAATTCCGGCCGCTTTCAGTTTTTCGCGCTGCTGCTTTTCCTGCTCGCTTATATCCATTTTTACCAGTTGCGAAACCTGTCGCAGGTTGCCACCAATTTTCCAGCTGTAACAGAATATCTCTTCTCCTGAACGATCAAATACTTTCAGGTAAAGAGCATCGTATTTTTTGAAATCGGAAGGGAGTTCCAAGTTCAAAGTTCCAAATTCCAAGGGGAGGACTTCGGGACTTTTAGCAATTCCGCTCTTTTGTATGATGTGGGCAGCCTGGCGATCAGTTACCGTGCTGAAATTCACCAACTGCCATTCGAAACGACAGTCTTTCAGGTTGGTAAAATGGTAGCGATTCTCTACCGGGATTTTACCATCGAACTGCTCCGGAAGTTTTTTCGGATTGATTTTGACTGGGCAATAAATCTCGCGGAAAGCATAATAACTGCCCTCCTTTTCGCGATGAGGTCCAACCACACCATCAGGTGCATTAACCCGGTTGGCATCGATAAAACCATTCAAATCAGTGCGGACAATTCCCTCATCGGCCAGAACCCATGTAAATCCACCGCCTGAATTCGGAGTTTTCCAGAATAACTCCCAGAAATCTTCGAGTCCGGCAGCGCCGCCACCATCATCCTGTGCATGCAGAAACTCGGTGGGCATGTAAATTTTGCCTTCAGCAAATATTTTTTGTGAACTGTAGTAGTTCTCGTAATGGTTGCAGTCAATACCGTTAAAATCGTTTCCCGGACGATGATGCGCGTGAATGACCGGCCGATTCGACTTGTCGTAAATTGCAAAATCATCGTCCAGTTCCTTATTGGTGCCACCTTCGTTGCCGTTGCTCCAGAAAATAATCGAAGGGTGATTCAAATCACGAACCACCATTTCTTTAACCAGCTTAGCTCCCGGAACTGTGGCATACGCATTTTGCCAGCCCGCCAGTTCGTCGAGCACATACAAACCCAGCGAATCGCAGTAATCCAGAAAAACCTGATCCGGCGGATAATGCGAACAGCGAATGGCATTCATGTTCATCGACTTGATCAGTTTCACATCGTCGAGGTTAATCTGGTCGTTCAGGCAGCGACCCGTTTCAGGCCAGAACGCGTGACGGTTGATGCCTTTCATCTTGATTTTGGTGCCGTTCAGGTAAATGCCGTCGCCCTGACGGATTTCGATGGTACGGAAACCAAATTTTTCAGAAGTCGAATACAATTCGGTCTTTCCATTTTTTAGCGAAACGCGAACGGTATAGCGGTTAGGCGTTTCGGCTGTCCACAATTCGTGATTTGCAACTTTGCAGCTCAAGGTCACCAGCGAATCTTTGCCGGGTGCAATGGCATGGCAGGTAGCTACTACTTTATTTTTTGAATCAATGATTTCGGCAGAAACAGTGCGGCTTTCCTTTAAATTCAGAAGGTAAACATCCATCGCGAAAGAGCCATCTGCGTTGGCATTGATGGCAACCCGTTCAATGTATTCTTCAGGAAAAGCTTCAAGATAAACCGGACGGAAAATACCGCCAAACACCCAGTAATCGGCAAAACGTTCGGCACGGTTCACCGAAGGTTCAGCAGACATCTTGCTCACGGTTGTTTCGAGCAAATTCGATTGTCCGAATTTCAGTTTGTCGGTAATATCGTATCGGAACTGGTAAAACGCGCCCTGATGAATATCCCCAGCCAATTGGCCATTGATTTTCACCTCGGTGTCAGTCATCGAACCTTCAAAGACTATGAAAACCTTTCGATTTTTCCAGTCAGCAGGAACCTGAAATGCATATTTGTACATTCCTTTTTCTTCAGCAAACTTGAACTTTTTACCGTAGGTGCGGTAATCGCGACCATAATCGTATTCGCCAAATCCTTGTTGCTCCCAGTGTGAGGGCACTTCAATCTTTGACCAAACTCCGCTGTTTCGTCCAGAAGTGCAAAAAAATTCCCATGTTTTGGTGTTTGTATTATCCGTTCCGGAGAGGAACAAAGTTTGCTTTTGAGTTGGAGCTGCAAAAGATAGAAAACAGGAAATGACAAGCAGAAAAATGGTACAATTTAATTTCATAGCTCAAGATTTATGTCCTCAAATTCCCTCATTGCAGAGAATATTAGGTTAGTTCAGATTCAGTTGATTGTTCTTTAAATAAAGACGACTTTAAGCTTTACTACCCTAATATCATTTGGTCAACATGAGGTTAAAAGGGCAATTCCATGCGGCGCATACAGCGCTTGTGTTTCAAACATCATTGGCAGGCCTTAATCTATTCCTGTTTCCCATCCGTTGCCTAAAGGCAAACGGCAAAGTATATTTTACAATCATTATCAGAGCGATATCCTTTGCCGTCTGCTTTAGCTGACGGTTATAATCGGCTAAAAGTCTTTTGTCAATCCTTCCCATTTCACATTCCATTTACCGTCTTTCGGGAAGCCCGGATTTTCAACTGAGCAGCCTTCCCATCCGGCACACATCAAGGCAATAGTTTTCAGGAAACCGCCGTTGCCAGGTAAATAGATGCGCAAGCGTTGACTTTGATAATTGTGCCCGGTTTTCAGGTAAGTGTTTTTCTGAACGTTTTTCAGCAAAGCTTCCAGTGCAATTTCAGGCTCGTTCAAACGGGTGGCACACATGGCAACCATCGGGTAATCCCAGCCCCAAGTGGTAAGCCAATCCCAGTTACTCATTACTTTTTTCAACGTATTGCACATCACTTCCGGATCAACTTTATCCCACATCGGAAGCATCCCAACTGTTCCAGTCACCATCGGATGGTCGGTTATTGCTTTTGGGTTGGTGTACGAATCGGACGCTTTGGCAATTCCAAGGTACACACCATTTTCCTGATCAGGTGCCGGAAGTCCGTTCATAACATCGCTCCAATGCGCATCAACTGGCTGGTTTAAACGTTTGTGCCATTCCTGCGCAACGCCCAGCGCCCAATGCCAATAAGCCAATTCGAACGGTGGATTCATTGTCGTCTCGCGCTTCCAGTGTTCCTGTGCCGGAATAAGTGGAGGAAGTAGATTGTAAACTTTTCCGGTTGAATCGGGCACTGCAAAATCGGCCATAAAATCGGCTGTGGCAAAAATCAGGTCTTTGTATTTGTTCAGTATCTCGGCTGACGGATTGCTACGATACAACTGCTCTGCCATATAGATAATGTGTGGTTGCTGCCAAATCAAATAACTGCCTACACCCGATGGACTATTCTGACCTTCTGGACCAACCATTTTTGGCCAGCGAATGCCTTTAAAACCTTGTAATTGTGCTGTTTCGAGCGCTTTCTGATAGATGATGTGATACCATTCCAACTGCTTGTCGAGCACTTCTGGATGACCCCAGTTTGCGAAATGGGCCGAGTGCCACCAGTGCATTTCGAGGTGAGCTTTTCCGTACCAACTGTTGTAAACCAAACCGGTTTCCTGTGGTGGAAGTGAACCGGAGTTTTGAATCTTAGTCAGGTATTGTGACAACACGAAACGGCGCTCCAACTCTTTGGCGCGAGGATCGGTACATTCAGAAAAATCGACCATACCGCTGGTTTCCCACAAATTCTTCCAGCTTTCTATGTTGTTCTTCTCAGTTTCAGCAAATGTTGGCAATGCCTCCGGTTTTTCTTCCGGAGAAAATAAACAACTGAATGAAATAGTACCAGACTTGGCCGAAAGCACGAAATGATGTTTTTCGGTTTCATCCAAAACTGCCTGACCTTCCCAATTGAGTTTAACCTGATAATGATCGTTATCTAAGGTGCGAAGAATTTTTGCAGAGGTGTCGTCCAGCTTTTCGAGCTTCGACACATGTTTGTCGATCGAAGCAAAATCGTAGCCTGAATGGGTATTTACAGGCACGGCATAAGGGAAAATCCATTCCACTTTCAGCTGCCCTTTTTCAATCAATGGGGAGCTGATTTTTGCCGAAACCATATCTTTTTGCTGATGGCAAAAAACCTCCACTTTCACTGGCTGACCTTCAACCGAAAACTCGCTGCTGATACGGCCTTCCCATAAATT
Organism: Bacteroidota bacterium; assembly: GCA_023251455.1. Lineage (GTDB taxonomy): Bacteria > Bacteroidota > Bacteroidia > Bacteroidales > Prolixibacteraceae > Aquipluma. The sequence goes on along the minus strand of JAHEYT010000035.1, from coordinate 24,033 downwards.
CAACAACTGTTTCGGACTTTCAATATCGGCTAGTTTCACTTCGGTACCATCGGCCTTTTTCAGGAGTAAACGGATGACCCCAAGCTGCAAACGTTGTGGGTTTTCACGAAAATAATCGGCAGCTTTGGCATCGCGACCATCTCCGGAGAACTGCGCCAGATAAGGAACTTTTCGTCCGCGATAATCGGAGTATTTGGCGCTTTCCATCACCTGATAATTTTCGGTATTCGGAAAAGTATGCCATCCCCAGTTCGACTGCGTTCCGAGCGTTACTCCATTTTCGTACTCTTTGTAAAAAGTTTGAAGTCCGGTGACATCAGTGGTAAAGGCAAATTCGCCGTTTCCAACCGAAAGACTAGCCAGGGTGTCGGGCTGTTCGACCACTACATTGTTGCGGGTAACCAATGCCAACCTGTCGATTTTAGTAGGCTTCAGGGTAGATTGGCAAGCTGTAAATGCCAACGCAATCAGAAAAAGTTTTGTTTTTGAACCACATAGGCGCATAGGGCACATTGATTAAATTTTAAAATCACTTTTAACCACAGAGCACACAGAAAGAACACAGAGCTTCATTGAGAAAATTATTTTCTATTGTGTCCTATGTGTCTATGTGGTTAATATTATTTCACAGGTTGCATCGGCGTTAAAGAAATAGGCCCGAACAGTCCGGATTCCTGAGGTTTCCATCCTAAAGTGGTAAAGAGACCATCAGCACCTCTGTTAGTAGCTTTGTATGCCGGGAAATTGACATTGTAGAAAATCTTATACGGTTGTCCTTTTCGTTCCATATCGGCCATGCGGTTGCCCATCAGGTTGGTCACCGAAATCTCAAGCGTATTTTCAGCTTTCAAATCGGCTGCCGGAATATCAAGCGTATACGGAGCGCTAATCAAAGTCACTAACTCTTTGCCGTTTAAGCTGATTCGCACACTGTGAAGGACTTTGCCTAAATCGAGACGGTAATTTTTTGCTATTCCTGACGGCTTTGAAAAGGTGGTTTTATACACTGCTGTTCCAGAAAACGCTTTGTAGCTTGCACCTTCAATTTCGGTCCATGAACCTAATTTCGAAAGTTTTACCGGCTGTGGAAGTTCAGGGCCTCCGCTCACAAAAGTCAGTGTCCAATCAGAATTTAATGCAATTTTATCTCCTGAAGCCTTCCAATAAGCATATCCAGGAACATTTACTTTTCCCGGGAAAATCTGCACCAAACAACTTTCGCCCGGTTTTAACTGAAGATACACTTCTCCAAAATTAGTGTCAGATTTGGTCAGAGCTTTGCCAAAAGTTCCATTCATTGGGTTGTACAAAACTGCCGATCCGATTTTAGTTTCAACAGTAACCATTCCGTCGATGGTTTCGGCACCACGATTGGCAATGAAATAAGTTGTGTTGGCTCCGTCAACCCGACGAATACATTGTAGTCCGCGTTCGGCCATAATTTCATGTCGGATTTTAGCCTGAGAAAGTAATTCGGATAAATTGCCAACCAAAATCTGCCCTTTGCCAACTTTGGCTTTTTGAACGGTGCTTCCAGCTTGTTTCACGAGATTCAGTGAGTTTTTCAACGCCTTTAATTTGATCTGTCTTTCGGCCAGTTTTCCTAATCCGGGCACGTCCAGAGGAAGTTCTTCCATTAAAATTGTTGCTCCGCTTTTAGCCAGATTCATTACTTTTTCGAATGTTTCAAGTGGCATCAGTTTCACCGGAGGAAGCAAGACCGTTTGGTAGCTTACCCCACCCGTCTGGATTTTTCCTGATGTAGTTTGGAGTTGGGTGATTTGACGATCTGAAATATAATCGAAAGCATATCCTTTTCCGAAAAGGTATTCGGCCGATTTTCGAACCGATGAACCTTTGGCAGCGCCGTCGAAATGCAACAACATCGATTTGCCACGAACAGCATATTCGTCTGAAATTGGATAATAAAGCAGAATATCATTATCAGGTTTTCCGGCCTGCAAAAACGACTGCGCACGGGTAATGTAAGTATTCAAGGTTCCAAAATCGTTCCAGAACGAATTGGTTGGTCCGAAATGCACTGCGGCATAAAACATCCAGCCCGGCCACGAAGCATCTTGCGGCGAGAAGGTTGTTCCGTGGTAAAAAACATGGTTGATACCGGCCAGCAAAAATAAGTCAATGGCATGTTTCACATCCGAGAGCGAAGCTTCAAAATGATCTTTCAACCAGGTTGCCGATTCGGACGAAGCCAGTTTTTTGCCCATCACATGAGCCACCGAAGATGCGGTTTTTACTTTCACGATATCTTCGCCTTCGGTTTCAGGAATGTCGGCAGCAGCATATAAATCCAAAATATTGGCCGGTGCGCCGTGTGCCTGGTTGCGTATTATTTTTCCACCTTTAGCAGCCCAGTCGTGCCAGCGCTGAGTATATTTTTCGAGAATCAGATCCGAAATTGTTTCGCGGTAATCCGATAAAACGCGCTGATTGTATTCAGGAGTATCCTGCCCTAATAAGGCCGGAAGGTATTCGCGAAGATCGTAACCACGTCTTTTCTGAAATTCATCGAACATCAGGGGTGTAAAATTAGCCTCCCCACGCGCATCATCAACTTCGTAGGAATCATTGAAATAAGCACGTAATCCATTAATATCATGTCCGTTAAACGAAATCGTGAAATGCTCCAGATAATTATCAATCGCTTTTTCCGAAAAGTGGTCGATCACATCGCCTTCTCCGCCAGGACCGGCGCGTTCAACCATCTTGCCATGCCATCCTTCAAAAACAGCAAACAATTTCCAGAGACCCGCAGGGGCAGTCCAGTTAAGCTTTCCATCCTGATCAACTTTCGAGGTCAGGTTCAGGATTTCGCCCTTATCAGAATAAGCCATCAAAGCCTGCAAAGGCATCGTAACCGGGTAGCGCACCTGATCGATAGCCCAATTTTGCAAACTGTCGGCATTTTCGCTTACCGGATATTTCAGTTGCGAAATATTGAGTTTCGGGCGACTTATCGATCGAAGCAAAGTTTCCTGGACCATGGCAACTTTTTCCTGAAGTTGTCCGCCTTCTTTAATCAGTGCATACGATTGCACAGACATATATTTGCAGGCGTCTTCGGGCGTTACCCACAATCCTCCGAAAGGCCAGCCCGAAGCCATTGCCAGATCAATGCCCATATCAAGTTGTTTCCCTTCCTGAAGCGTGTATTCGAGGTTTTTCATCCATTCAGGAGAAAGAAATTCGACGAACCGGTTTTCGTAACCATGCACACCATAAATCGGAGTGATTTCCAATCCACCAATTCCAGCCTTTGAATAGGCCTCCATGGCTGCTTTCAGATTGGCTGGATCAACGCTGCTACCCATCCACCACCAGCGGCTCCATGGTTTTGCTTCTTTGGTAATTTGCGGCCAACCAGCTTGCTGAACTGTTTTTTGTCCGGAAGCGCTGCCAAATGTAAATACCAAAACAATCAGTGCAGACGCCAGTATCAGTGAATATCTGCGAATTTTATTCGTGTTCATATGCTTTATATTATTGGTATAAATAGTCCTATTTCTCAATCTCGACGGCATAAATATCTGAATGCCCTTCGAAATTAGCACGAAAGATAATCCATTTCCCATCGGGAAAAAAATGAACGTTGGGTTCAAGCTTATAATTGTGATGTTTCATGTTTACCAGACGTTCCGATTTAAACCGGTCTCCTTCAGGCGTGAAAAGGTAAATCCACATACCATCTTCGGCTTTGGCAACTTGCCCCGAATCGCCACCGTCGCCGGCAAATAATTTTTGATCGGGCGAAACGATAAAATGAATCGACCATTCGTTGCGGGTCATTTCGTATCTTTTTTCATTTCCTGTTGCCAAATCAGTACCACTCAGGAAAAAAGTCACACTTCGGGGCATTTGCAGGTCGAACCAAATACGTTTTCCATCGGGACTAAAAAATTCGTGCCCTGCAATTTCACCATCAACAGTTCTTTTGTGCATCAGTTTCGGTTCTCCGCCGTTCACATTTACTGTCCAGATGCGATCGACCTTGTGCCACGGGCCTTCGTGACAAAACATCAGCAAATCGGGCTCGGTTGGCGAAAATTGAATGTGATTGAGCCAGGCATTTTCAGAATAAATTTGTTTCAACGCTCCTCCTTTTGCCGGAATCGTAAAAAGTGTCCGGCGAAGTTTCGCATCGTAAATACGGTTGAAAAAGTCTTTCTTTTCCGGATAATTCTTTAGGATTTCTGCTTCTTCCGCTGAATTTAGCGCTCCGCCCAACAAAGTTTCATCGGCATTTAAAGTGGTAATATGCCCGCGGGCGTTCTCCGGAAAAACATAAATTAGTCGCATTTTGTGGTTTTCGACTCTCGTTGCAAAAACGCTGTCGCCACACTGGTAATAAACCTCACGCCCTTTTACCGAAACAATTTCTCCGGAAATCGCTTTTTTATTGGTAATCTGGTCTGCATTCCCGGTTTTTAAATCAACCGAAAACAACTGCATGTCGTCGTTTACTTTTCCTGAAAAAATCATTTTCTCATTCACTCCATTTACGGAAGGCAGAAACGGATTGTTGTGAAAATAAAAGCTGCGATTTTCGCCTTTGCGCAAAGTGAGGTGAGTGATTTTGTGCCCGGTATCCTTGTCAATCCACTGGCTGGGCATGGGTGTAACAGAGCCGGTTTCGACAACCGGTGGCTTATCAGCCCGGGAAGCTGTTGCCATAATAAAAGTAAAAATTAGAAACAGGATTATTGGTTTCATTGGGTTATCGTTGGTTTAATAGGTCGATCAAATATACAGTTAACAAATTCAGGAACTATCCTGCCTTATCTGGCAATTTTGACGCTTGATTTTCGGCTGCTCATTCGGCAATGGCTAGTTCTTGGGAGAACCATTTCCTTTTAAATGGCCAATTTTAGGTTTAAAAAAGGTGGGCAAAAACACCCACCTTTTATATTCAATTTTTATCAAAATGAGCTACTCAACTAGATTTTAAACATCTGGCTGAAATTTAATAACCTGCATTTTGAGTATAAAGACCATCTTTTACATCAATCTCTGATTGAGGAATAGGATAGATAATATAATTTTTCTGGAATGGTTGAATTTGTTTTTGTAAATCTTCCGCAGCAATCCAGGCAGGAATTACCGTTTCAACTAGACCCGAACGAACCAGATCGTGCCAACGTAATCCTTCGGCAACAAATTCTTTTTGACGTTCAGCCATCAGTTGAGGAAGTGTTACACCTGAAACAGGCGTGGTTAAACCGGCGCGTGTACGAACCTGATTCACAATTGCGTCAACTTCGGCCTGTGTTCCTGAAGCTCCGTGCAGGATACATTCAGCTTTCAGCATCAAAATATCAGTATAACGTTGTGCTATAAAGTTGATTGGCCAGTCTAAACGGTTTGTCGGTACTTTAGTCAGGTCAACATACTTTACAAAGAACGAACGAGGTTCAGAAACTCCGTTATAAACATATCCAGGTTGAATTGAGAATGTTTTACGGACATCACCGGTTTCGTATGAATTCATCAATGTTTCGGCAACCGGACGAATAGTTAAACCTCCCTGAATTGCTTTTCCCTTCGATTGAAAATAAGGATCAGGAACTAAAAGCCATGCAAATGTCGATCCCAGCACAGGACTTGAACCTGTAATATACTGGATATCAAAAACCACCTCAGCATTGTTCTCGTTGGTAAAGCTGAAAATATCAGCATATTTGGGCAGAAACGAATATTTTTTGCTGTCGATAATAGAATTAAGCAAAGTGATTGCCTGACTCCATTCATTTAAACCCAATCCCGGTCCCTCGATGTTATAGGTTGGGCCAGAGCGTGTCATGTGAACCAAAGCCAACAAACCTTTTGCACTGTATTTGGTTGCACGTCCTTTGTCAGCAGCAGCATTTACTTCCAACAGATTTTCAGTAGCAAATTGCAAATCGGAAATAATAAGAGTATAAACATCGGTTACCGGACTGCGCGGGATTGTGATCGCATCGGCAACACTCACAGGAGCTGTGATAACCGGAACTTTTCCGAACCAACGCACCAAATCAAAATAATAAGTTGCACGAAGGAATTTGGCTTCAGCTTCCAACCTTTTGCGCAACGTTGCATCGGTTATTAAATTTCCGTTTTTCTCAAGCTGGTCGAGAACCACATTTGCACGATAAATTCCGTTATAGTTGGTGAGCCATGCTTCAGTAATGTAAACATTGGCTGAAATGGTTTTATGGAAACTGTTAATTCCCTCCCAATCGCGCACTCCACCGTCGGAAACAGCGTACAAATTATCAGATCTTGTTTCGGAAAGGTTTAACTGACGGTCGGGATATGCCCTTAAGTCAGCATAAACGGCATTGACTCCTTGTAAAAAATCGTTGGTCGATTTATAGAACGTTTCGGTTGTTGCGCTTGAGATCGGCAATAAATTCAACTCGTCGGAGCAGGAAGAAAAAATTGCGGTTAATGATATGATGAAATAAAATATCTTTTTCATTTTTCGTATATTTTAATCTGTTAGAAAGTTAAATTAAGCCCGAGGATTAAGGATTTTGCCAGAGGTAAACCGCCGTAATCTCCGGCTTCCGGGAATGAAGAGTTTCCTGACAAGTCGGTATTTGTTGCTTCAGGATTAAAACCTCCGTAATACTTATCTTTTCCAAACCAGTTTTCGGCTGTTACATAAACACGTGCACCATTCAGAAATTTAGTATGAAGTACCTGACCTAAATCGTAGCCAAGCGTGATGTTACGAATACGCCAGTAGTCGGATGAATACAACCAGTCGGTATTTTTGATACGACCAAAAGTTGAATAGGCTTTACTAACTCTTCCTGCACCCGGATCTTCGGCCGAACGCCAGCGATCGCGATAAAACCCAAGGGCATTGTCGACCACTCCCTGACCGGTACGGCCTAAAGCGCGACCAAGCAATGAGTATATCGATCCACCACTTTGACCCTGAACCAAAATAGATAAGTCGAATCCTTTGTACCTGAAGGTATTTGTAACACCCCAGTTGTATGTTGGATTTGGATGTCCAACGATAACACGGTCGTTAGCGTCAATTTTTCCATCGTTATTTGCATCAAAGTATTTAGGATCACCAACAGTTTCAGTACCATTAAGCGCCACTTTATTGTCGATATCAGCCTGTGTTAAAATTCCGATTTGTTTCACTACATAAATACTGTTCATTTGTTCTCCCACTTTCAGGATTGAATGAGAGATATCAAACAACGAAGGAATCAGGATTTGAGTTTGACCTGTAGCCAGTTCAACAACTTTATTGGCGTTGTGGCTCAAATTGGCGGATGTAATCCACTGAAATTTACCAGTGATATTTCTGGAAGTAAGTTCAACTTCCCATCCCTGGTTCCTAACTTTTCCAACATTGTTCAGTGAAGTTGAGAAACCAGTACTCTGAGGAACCGGCACATTCAGCAAAAGATTATAATTCAGCTTATTGTAGTAGTCGAACGAACCTGTAATGCGTGAACCAAGCAATCCAAAATCGAATCCAACATCATAAGTTTCCGATTCTTCCCAGGTAATATCCGGATTGGTTATAGCACTCGGCGCCTGCCCTGTTGCCTGAGCTGAGTTAAAAGTATAGTTGTAATTCGCCAAAACAGGAATACTGCTGTAATCACCAATACTGTAATTACCAGATCTACCCCAGCTTCCTCTCAATTTAAGGTCATTAATTATCCTGATGCTTTTCATGAAATTTTCTTCCGAAATTCTCCAACCGACAGACGCCGATGGGAATACCCCCCATTTCGAGTTTGCACCGAACCTTGAAGAACCATCGCGACGGATACTGGCAGATAACAGGTATTTGTCTTTGTAGCTGTACTGCGCCCTCCCGAAATAAGAAAGCAATACGTTTTTAGTTTCGGTTGAGTTACCGGTTATACCGTTTGCAGCATTCAGAGTTGTAATAACATAACTGTTAAACCCACCATTCGAATTCATGGTACTAACTTCCAGTTTGTCGCTGTTGTATGATGCTCCGGCCAAAAGGTTAATGTTGTGGTCTTCAAACAGCGTTTTGCTGTACGAGAGTGTATTCTCATTCACAAAAGTTTGTTTTTTGTAGCTGTTCAACGATCCTGAAGTAAGAACTGTTAACTGGGACAGACGTGCAGAAAGCGAACTGGCAATGGTGTATGGCACATAGCTTTTTGCTGTATTGTCGGTATTGTCGAAGTTCAGGGTAGATTTGAAGAACAGATTTTTGATGATTTCGTATTCGCCAAAAATAGAAGTCAACGTACGAAAGCGTTTAGTTAATCCAATCTTGTTTTCCAGTTTTGCAATCGGACTATTAGCCGAAGTACTCCATTTGTATTGACCGTAGTTAAAAGCATTCGGGTAAAGTTTCATGGTATCTTCCTGAACAGGCGAATAGCTGACCAATTGGTGCAGGATATTGTCTTTTCCTTCAACTCCCGGATCGTTAGTCTCCGAATAAGTTGGGGTGAGATTGATACCGAACTTCAATTTGTCGTTTGCCTTTACTTCAACGTTTGCCCTGGCCGAATAGCTTTTGTGGTTCATTCCGATAACCATACCTTCCTGACCAACCGTATTTACCGAAACATAGTATTTTACAAAATCGTTTCCACCATTGGCAGATACCTGGTAATTTTGAACAATACCTTTACGGAAAGCTTCATCTTGCCAATCGATGTAATTCAAACCTGGATGGCCTGGCAAATTCCAACGATCGTCGATCATGTAATTGGTATTATAAGCATTGCCGGCTAGTCCTAAAATCTGGCGTCTTTCTGCTGTTGATTGCGAAGCCAAACGTCCAGTTCCTGAAGCTACCCATTGTGCATTGATCATTTCTTGTGCACGATCAACCCATTCATCAGCGTTTAACATATCCAGTTTGCGATTTGCTTCGTTATACCCAACGTAACTGTTGAGTGTAATTTGAGGTTTGCCGCTTTTTCCGTGTTTGGTTGTGATCAAAACCACACCATTTGCAGCACGCGATCCGTAAATTGCAGCCGAAGCAGCATCTTTCAAAACCTGAATCGATTCAATATCGTTTGGGTTAATATTATCGAGCGGGTTACCATTGGCGTAGTTTCCAGAGCTGTTTGGATTCGCAGCAGCCAAAGGGAATCCATCGATTACATACAATGGTTCATTTCCGGCTGAGATAGAACCCGTACCACGAACCTGAACACTGAATGCTTTACCGAGTGCTCCTGAAGTTTGTTTTACCTGAACCCCAGCCATTTGACCAACCAAAGCCTGGTCAATGCGAACCAAAGGACGTTCATCAATTTTATCGGCTTTGAATGAAGCAGAAGCTCCAACTACATCGCGTTTCTTTTGAGTTCCATATCCAACAGCAACTACTTCTTCAATGCCAATAGCATCTTCTTCCAAAGTAACATTGATGACGGACTGATTGCCCACAGCAATTTCCTGAGTCTTCATTCCAACAAACGAAAAAGAAAGGATTGAACCGGCCGGAACATTCGACAGGTTATATTGTCCGTCCATGTCGGTGATCACTCCATTGGTCGTTTTTTTCACTACTACTGACACTCCGGGTAATGCTTCTCCTGCGGAATCAACAACTTTACCTGAAATCTTGGTGGTTTGCTGGCTGCTAAAAACATTGTCAGCTTCACCTTGTTTGTGAATCACAATCAACTTGTTGTTCACCGTGTAGGTTAATCCGGTACCAGCCAAAATCTCGTCCAATACTTTATTTATCTGTTGGTTCTCGGCATCAATATTGATTCGTTTGGTCAAATCAATCTGGTTGGCATTAAAGAAAAATGAGAACTCCGATTGACTTTCAATCCGTTCCATTATTTCGCCCAATGTCAGATTTTGTCCAACAATTTTGAGTTTGGTCGTTTGTGAATAGCTTGCTGCCGAAACATGCATCACTGCAACAAACAAAAAAAGCGTTACTAGTTTCATAATACGTACAATTAAAGGGACGTCGATAAAAGACTTACCCTTCGGGTGAATCCATTTTTTTTTCATAGTTTTGAAATGTTTAGACAATTAATGTAAAAATGATTGTTTTTTGGAAGGCGGATTGTTGTGGCGACAATTCGCTTTCTTTGTTAATTACATATCTTTTAATGGTTTATAAGTTATTGTAAATTCTCTAAAGGTTGTTTTCTGGTAATCGATAGGCGATGTAAGCTTCAACGCATCCAATACCTGCCAAATCGTTTCCTGATTTTTAAACCTGCCTGTAAAAGAATAGTTCTGAAGTTCGGACCCCGAACAATTCAGTTTTACGTCGTAGCAACGTTCAAGCCGCTGAACCAGCTCCGGAAATGGTATTTTCCGGAATATAAATTCACCATCTTTCCATGCAATTTCACTTTCAAGATCAGCATCAGAAAATGAAAATTTCTGCGTCTCACGATCGATTTGAAATTTTTCGCCGGGTGCAACATTCAATACTTTTAAGCTTCCGCTCATTTGAAGTCCAATTTTTCCTTCAGCCAATGTCGTAGTCGAAAATTTGTTATCGGGATACGAACAAACATTAAATTTTGTACCCGTAACCTTAATATCGAAATCGGATGTTTTAACGGTAAACGGATGTTCTGGATCGGATTTTACATTAAAAAAGCCTTCTCCACTGAGACTTACGACTCTATTTGCAGATGAAAATCCGGAGGAGTATTTCAATTCACTTCCTGAATTTAGACTCACCTCTGTTCCGTCGGCAAGAATTACTTTTGAACGCGATCCAAGCGGCACTGAAAAAACCTGGAGATTTTCAGTTGGCTTAACTGTATTTAATGGAACTAAAACAGAAAAAATCAATCCTATTATTAAAATTGCTGCAATTGCCGAAAAAGATCGGATCAATACAATTCTCGATTTCTTACTTTTTTGATATTGATTTTTATAGAAAAGGGCCAGTTGTTCGGCAGTTCGTTCTTTGGGCGAGTTCAGAGAATCCCAAATATCTTTTATCGAAAGAAATTCGTTCTTTTTATCTGTCGATTCGTCAATCCATACCTTTAATTCTTCTTGTTCCTCCCTCGTGCAATTCCCATTCAAATAGCGAGCAATCAGATTTTCGGTGTATTCTTTATCTTTCATTCAGCAGTAGTTTCTTTTCTTTTTGATAATACCAAGACAACTGAACGCGTCACACTACGTCAGAGAAATTAACTTTTCTTCACAAATTAGTTACATTCTATTGTAAACCTCTAAAGAACAGCAGAGTAAAAAATGATTTTCGTGATATTTTTTCTTTCAATGCGGAAAGGGCTCTGAATACCCGGGTTTCAACAGTGCGAATCGGGAGATTCAGCTGATCGGCAATTTCACTATTTTTGAGTCCATCAAACCGGCTAAGCAAAATAATTTCTTTGTAAATATCAGGCAATGAATCGATAGCATCGTTAATTTGCTTCAGATTTTCTCGTTCGATGAGTGATTTTTCGCCCGACTGGTAATGAACAGCTTCCATTTCCAACAGTCGGATCGAAGTTTCATTTTCGAACTTCTGTACAATTTTTTGGTGTTTCAGGTAATTCAGGCAAGCATTTCTGATGGAATTGAACAGATATGCCTGAACTATTTCTTCCTTTTGCTTGTATTTTCCGTTCTCCCATATGGCTACAAAAACATTCTGCACAATATCGAGCGCATCGCCTTCGCTTTCTACAAATTTCAGTGTATAAAGTAACAGCCGCCTGTGATACTTACTAAACAAAAAATCGAAATCGGTCATCAATAAAGCAATAAGAATTTACAAAGTAAGAATATTTTAGCTTATCTGAAACTAAATCTAAACCCACTCTAAAACTGATTAGTCCACAAAAAATCAATGTTCAGGAATCGGCATCCGACTTAAAAGCCGAAAATCCAACACGGAGTTATGTTTTTTAACCTCTGATCAAAATTTATCAAATCTCTATAAATCACCTATTCTATTTCAATTTTAATTGTTTTATTTATTTATCTTGTCGATTTTAAGTTCATTATAGTTTAATAAAGCTTTGAATAGATTATTCCCCGGTTAACCTCAAAATAATCAGCGAAAAATATATTCCAATCAATTGACATTCATATTCGATAACCAATTAAATATGAGTAAATTCATCATTGCGGATGATTCTGAGAAAAGTGTTTCGGTATTAAAATCGTTGATCCTGAAACTGGAATTGGACTCTGAAATTCGACATGCAACTTCCGGAAACGATTTGCTTCCGTTAGTTGTTTCAGAGAGACCCGATATCATCCTTATAAATATAGAATTACCTTATCAGAATGGCGCTGAGATCTGCAGAACTCTAAAAATCAATCAATTTTGCCATCAAATACCAGTTATTCTTTATGGTACTCAATCGGCTCAGCAGTATTTGACCAATGCGATTATTGAGTCAGCAGCTGATGCTTTTTTCCAATATCCGGTAAACGAATTAAGTTTTAACCTCCAATTAAGAAACTTGTTAAAACCAAATCGCACTCATTTACCTGAAACGACTAACTTGGAATCAATCCAGGGAGAAAAAACGATTAAAGTAGCTGACTTAAGTGCACTGGAGAAGGCTGAAGCTGATTTACTGGAAAGTGAAAAAGTATACAAAAATTTGGTTGAGCGTTTACCTGATGGAGTTTATAAGAGCACACACCAGGGGCAATTTGTTGAAGTAAACGAGGCGATGGTCAAAATGCTTGGGTATGATTCGAAAGAAGAATTATTAGCGATCGACATAAAATCGCAATTGTATTTTCAGCCAGAAGATCGTGAAAGTCTTGTTTTGCAGGAGAAGTTCGAGGAAATGGGAATCTTCAGGTTAAAAAAGAAAGACGGATCGGGTATTTGGGTCGAAGATCATGGATGGTATTCTTTGGATGCCGATGGAGAAGTTCTTTTTCATGAAGGAATTATGCGGGATATTACCGAACGTAAGATGGCCGAAGAAGCTCTCAAGGAAAGTGAAGAGCGATTTAAAATGTTATATGAAAAGGCACCAGTTGGATACCAGTCGCTTGATGAAACCGGGAATTTGATCGATGTTAATGAAACATGGCTCGAAATGATGGGCTATCGAAAAAACGAGGTAATTGGATGCCGTTTTAGTAATTTTCTAGCTCCTGAATATATTGAACCAGTGCAAAAACGATTCGTGGCTTTTAAATCAACCGGAAAAGTTCAGTCTGAATTAGAAATGGTTAGAAAAGATGGATCAACAATCTTGATTCAACTTGAAGGTCGCATTGGACATACAAATGAAGGTCAATTTAAACAAACTCATTGTGTTTTATCCGATATAACCGAACGACGAAAATCTCAAAAGGCAATTGCTGATGAACGTATTCTTTTACGAACATTAATCGATAACATACCGGATCCGATTTATGTAAAAGATACTCTTGGCCGAAAGTTAATCTCAAATAAAGCTGATCTGGAGGTGTTGGGATCGACCAGCGAAAGCAGCATTTTTGGAAAAACAGACATAGAATCATCCTATCCCGGCGATGCTTCTCAAACATTCAACGACGACATGCATGTTATAAAAACAGCACAACCTATTTTAAATAAGCTCGAATTTTTTACTGATCGGAAAGGCACAAAAAGATATTATTTAACCAGCAAAATGCCATTAACCAACGATTCAGGAGAAATAATCGGGTTAGTTGGTGTTGGGCACGACATTACCATTCAAAAACAAAGCGAACAGAAAATTATTCAGCTATCGAAAGGGATTGAACAAAGTCCGGCGAGTATAATTATTACCGATACCTCAGGAAACATTGAATATGTAAATTCAAAATTTACTGAAATTACCGGTTACACATTCGATGAAGCAAAGAAGAAAAACCCTAAAATTTTACAATCCGGATATACTTCTGAAAGTGAATATGAAAGACTTTGGGATACAATTACTTCGGGCAACGAATACCATACAGAGATTCAAAACAGAAAAAAGAATGGTGAACTGTATTGGGAAACCGCAGTCATATCGCCAATCCGTGACGAAGAAGGAACGATTGTCAATTATATGGCAATTAAAGAAGATATTACAAACCGGAAGAAAACAGATCTGGAAATTCTCAAACTTTCGGTTGCTATCGAGCAAAATCCAGCCTCTGTTGTAATCACCGATACTCAGGGAGTTATAGAATATGTAAATAAAAAATTTCTAGAGGTTTCAGAATATCCAAATCAACGATTAATTGGAAAGGTGCTTCGTATTTTAAAACCAGGACACACTTCCGATGATGTTTATAATGAAATCTGGAATAACCTACTTGCAGGAAATACATGGAAGGGAGAACACCAAAACCGAACAAGAAACAATGAAATATATTGGGAATCAGTTCAAATTTCTCCAATCAAAAATCAGGAAAGCAAAATAACCAACTTTGTTGTTCTGAGTGAAAATATTAGTGAACGTAAAAAAATGGAGAAAGATCTGATCGCTGCAAAAGAAAAAGCAGAAGAAAGCGACCGCTTAAAATCAGCCTTTCTTGCAAATATGTCACACGAGATACGCACTCCATTAAACAGCATTCTTGGCTTTTCCGATCTGCTCACGGCTCCTGACCTGAATACTGAATCAAGAAGAGATTTTGCCAATCTGATTAACTCAAGCGGCAACAATCTGCTGACAATTATCAACGACATTCTTGATATTTCAAAAATAGAAGCAGGACAGATTACATTGATAAAAAATGTGTTCTCAGCTTATGACCTTATCTCTGAAATACAAAAAGAATATTCATTCAGAGCAAATACAAAAGGAATCCAATTAATTATAAAACCTCGGATGGACACCCGGGAATTAATCATTATGAGTGATGAGTCAAGAATTAAACAGGTCTTGATCAATTTCGTAGGTAATGCACTAAAGTTTACCGATTCAGGATACATTGAAATTGGAGTAGATGTTATTTCGAACAACATTCAATTCTATGTGAAAGACACTGGAATAGGAATTCCGAAGGATTACCACGACAAAATTTTCGACCGTTTCAGACAAGTTGAAGCATCGCAAACCAGGAAATATGGTGGTAATGGATTGGGTCTTGCAATCACCAAAAATCTGGCCGAATTACTTGGCGGACGAATTTGGCTTGAATCTGAGCCAAATATAGGATCGACCTTTTATTTCGCGCTGCCCGAAGATTTTGAAATGAATTAAAGTTATCAAATGGTAAAAAACACGAATGGGAACAATCCGTTAAGGATGGTTCCCATTCACTTTTAGATCGCCCGAGGGTTCTCCTTAGTGCCAGATTACGGTTATTACGACTGGCTGTTTGATTCGGCTTTTCAGCTTTTTCGTCCAGCCTTGAACCATCTGATTTCGCCTGTTACAGCAAGATCGTCCGGTTGTCCGTTCGACCTTTTCTTTCGAATTGATCTTCACGGACGAAGCTTCAGGTTAGCCATCTGAGAACCGATCTTTCGATTAGCCTCTCGATGAAAAGTTTCCGATAGTCCGAGGACAGTCTTCCACTTCGGCCAATTATCCAGAACCGAAGTCCTTTCAAATCTTACACCTTCCTGAATCAACTTTACAATGAACTTTTGACGGAAAATCGTTTGTTGATGAACTTTGAAAGCAAGCTTTCTGGTTCAACTTCAGCTCTTTCCGAAAGCAGATCCGAAGATCCGGGTGATAAGGTTTTAAATTCGGTTAAAAATCTATTACCTTCTCCATTCGTTCTGAGCAGTCTTTTATCGCTCGTCTGATGTAATAAAGATACTTCATTAAAAGTATATCTGTCAAGCTTTTTTAACGGTTATAACCAACTGAATATCATTGATTGTTATGAACATTTGTTGATAACCCTATTGGAAACATTTCAGGCGCCAGTGTTGGACTTTATAGTTCATAAACATACCATTATCAGAGTTATTAACAAAAATAGATGTTCATTATTGCCACAAAAGTGCCCTTTTATTGCACCAATTTATACCCAAATCGATTGGCTTTCATCTTTCAGAAGATGCAATGAAGTCAACTTATCGTTCTAATCAGAAAAAACTAATGAAAAGCAAAACATTCAGGAAGGTAACAATGCTACCAATCAAGAGCATTAAAATGGTGGTTGATTTTGAATTGACATACTTTCCCATCACCTTTGAAGATGAGGTCAGATAAATCTGTAAAAAGATTGTAAAAGGAAGTTGAATACTCAATATCATTTGTGAGATAATGAGCGCATTAAATGGATTTTTGATCACAAAAATCAAGATTAATGCAACAAGCAAAGACAAGGCAATTCCCAATCGGCTATGATTATCTTTAATATCGTAAGGTTCGCTATACAAACCAGCAAAAATACTTCCACCTGCCATACCTGAAGTAATAGAACTGGCTATTCCGGCGAATAGTAAGGCAATGGCAAAAACGACTCCCGCGTTATTTCCGAGTAATGGCCCCAGCATCGACTGTGCTTGTTGAAGTTCGCCAACCTTCGCCCCATGAGTGAAAAAAGTTGTAGCTGCTAAAATAATCATGGCACTATTTATCGCCCATCCAATAAGCATAGAAACCAGTGTATCAACAAATTCATAATCAAGCTGTTTCTTAATGACCTCATCATTTTCAAGATTCCATTGACGGCTCTGAATAATTTCGGAATGAAGAAATAGATTGTGAGGCATCACTACAGCACCCAAAACACTCATAATAATCAGAATTGATCCTTCAGGAATCGAAGGAACAACCCACGCAATTCCGGCCTGAACCCAATCAATATTGACCAAACTCAATTCATACAAAAACGATAGGCCAATGATTGAAACAAATGCAATGATTATCTTCTCGATGAGTGCATAGGAATTGGTAAACAGCATGACTCCAACAAATAAAACCACGATTATTGCCCCGGTTGGAATTGGTATTCCAAAAAGCATTTGAAGAGCAATCGCACCACCCAAAATCTCAGCCAATGAGGTAGAAACGGAGGCTACCATTGCAGAACCAAGAATTGTTCTGGAAACTAACGGTAGAGTATGCAGAGTGGCTGCTTCGGACAAACACAATCCGGTAGCAATACCTAAATGCGCCACATTATGCTGAAGAATGATTAGCATTATGGTTGACATTGTAACCATCCACAAGAGCGTAAATCCAAAATTGGCTCCAGCGGCAATGTTTGATGCCCAATTGCCGGGATCAATAAAACCAACAGTAACCAATAATCCGGGACCTATATATTTGAGGATTTTTAATGCTCCGAATGTTGGTTTATGGTTTTTGTTGTCAATATTTTTAAATAGGGATAGCATTTTCGCCTGTTTGAGAACTTAAAGATTAAATATGGACAAACCGTATCGCGTGGAAAATATCAACTTGCCATGAATTCGCACAAAAATGAATGAATTCAGAAAGCTCAAAAATTGCGTGAAAAACAAGTGATTTCGTTAAAAAACAGAGCCAGATTTAGCTTGGACTTGCTCCTCCCCTGCCCGGTCTTCCTCCGGAAGAGAATTTCCGTTTAGTTTGAGGGCGACTGCCTCCTTTTCGTGGCGGACGAACTTTATAGACTGGCCCTTCTCCCAATTCGGGCGGTACCGGAATTTTCAGAACTTCCATTTCGATAAGCTTTTCAATCTTATCAAACTTATCCATATCGTGCTCATTAATCAGGCTAATGGCGATACCGGTTTTATCGGCACGAGCAGTTCTGCCCACACGGTGCACGTAATCTTCAGCCGATCCGGGAACATCGAAATTGATAATAAGGTTGATATCTTTAATGTCAATTCCACGGCTTAACACATCGGTTGCAACCAAAACACGGGTTCGTCTGGAACGAAAACGCATCAATACATCTTCACGTTCTTTTTGTTCCAGATCAGATGAAATTCCTTCAGCAATAATTCCAGCCTTTTTCAAGCTCCGAACAATTTCGGTAACCTTTCGTTTAGTTGAACTAAAAACCAGAATGCTATCTAAGTCAGGCTTATTTGAAATCAAACTATTGATTACCGGAATCTTTTGGTTTTCATGCACTACATATGCGGCCTGTAATACACCTTCAGCAGGTTTTGAAACTGCTGTACTAAACTCAACCGGATTTTTCAGAATTTTTGAGGCTAATTCTCTAATCTTCTGAGGCATTGTGGCCGAAAACATTAATGTTTGTCTTTCTTCAGGAACATAACTCAGAATACGCATCAAATCATCATAAAAGCCAATATCCAACATACGGTCGGCCTCATCCAACACCAAATGTTTGATTTTATCAAACTTAACATACCCTAAATTCAAATGTGAAATCAATTTTCCGGGTGTGGCAACAATAATATTGGTGCCTTTGGTCAATGCTTTACTTTCGGCATCCCAATCCGATCCGTCGCGCCCACCATAAACAGTTATCGAATTGATATTCAGGAAATATGAAAATCCCTGTATCTGCTGGTTAATCTGAATAGCAAGTTCCCTAGTGGGTACAATTATCAAGGTGCTTAAGTCATGGTTATCTTCAACCGAAAGATGGTTTAGAATCGGCAGCATAAAGGCCGCTGTTTTGCCGGTTCCGGTTTGTGCACATGCCAAAATATCTTTGCCTTCTAGTATCGCTGGTATTGTTAGTTCCTGTATTTCAGAAGCTTTTTCATAATCCATATATGAAATTGCTTCCAGTATTTTATCGTTTAACCCAAGTTCATCAAATCTCATTGGTATTCATCTATTTTAATTCACATTCAAACTTCTTATTCAAATTTGCAAATACATTCATTATTCTGGAATTCCGGTTATGACTATATCATCAAAACAGATATTGTAAATCGGAGCTATACAAAAAAATGATTTGCATTTCTGATAAGATTGACAAAAGTACAAAAACTTTATCAACAAATTTTTTGAACAGTTGCTACTGACCAGATTATTGCTGCAATTCAGGACAAAAAAGTTGTGCACAGATGTTAATGCAATTATTTTAAATATTCATTCGGGAAAAAGAATTGCAATTTGTATTTTTGTGCCGTTAAAAAATAAGGTGATTTAAGCTGAAACTAAAAAAATAACTGTTATGGGAAGAGCGTTCGAATACCGAAGAGCATCCAAAGAAAAACGTTGGGATAAAATGTCACGTACATTTCCGAAATTAGGAAAAGCTATTACCGTAGCAGCTCGTGAAGGCGTACCTGATCCGGAAATGAATTCAAAACTTCGCACAGCCATTCAAAATGCAAAGGCACAAAACATGCCGAAAGACAACATTGAAGCAGCTATCAAAAGGGCTTCGGGAAAAGATGCGGAGAATTTTGTAGAGATAAACTATGAAGGCAAAGGGCCTCATGGAGTGCTGATTTTTATTGAATGTGCTACTGACAATCCAACACGCACTGTTGCCAATGTAAAATCATATTTCAATAAAGCTGGTGGCATTATGGTTCCAACAGGTTCGCTTGAATTTATGTTTTCGCGTAAGGCCGTTTTCGAATTTCCGAAAAAAGACGGAATGAATATTGAAGATTTGGAATTGGAATTGATTGATGCCGGATTGGAAGAAATTGAAGAAATTGATGGGGTTATTTATGCGAATGCTGATTATACCAATTTTGGATTAATGTCGCAGGCACTCGAAGCACTCAAAATAGAGGTGAGCAAAGCCAGTTTGCAACGAATTCCGAACACTCCGGTTGAATTTACTGAAGAACAGTTGGTTGATATCGAAAAATTGATCGATAAAATTGAAGACGATGACGATATTCAATCTGTCTTTCATAACATCGCTTAATTGAAAAACAATAGTTCAGTTTAGACTGAATATCATAAAATAGAAGTTCGCTGGTTGAATTTTGGCTTTAGACAGAATTTTCCAGCGAACTTTCTTATTTTTATATTTCCTGATCAGGATGAAACTTTAAAACTTTACTCATGAGCAAACGAGAACTCCGGAAATACTTAAAAGAACTGACCAAAGTACAGCTGGAGGATCAAATCATTGACCTGTACGAAAGATTCAAGCCGGTAAAAGAATATTATGATTTTGCTTTCAATCCAAAAGAAAACGAATTAATTGAACAGTGCCGGTTTCAAATCAGCAAGGAATATTATCCGGTTGGCAGCCGTAAAGCAAAAATGAGAAGGTCTGTGGCTCAGAAATGGATCAAAAAACTAATGCTATTTGATGCGGATGCTTCACTGTTGGCTGATGTAATGTTTTTTAATATCGAGATCGCCCTTACATTTTCTGGGGAACATTTCATTCGTCAGGAATCTTTTTATACGAGTATGTATAAATCGTTTGACGAAACCCTGCGTTTTGTTTCAGAAAAAGGTATTCTTGCCGAATTTAAGGGACGGATTGAAAAAATCGCTGGTGACACTTGGGATCAAAAATGGCCTAATAGAAATGCTTTTGAAGATCTTGCAGACATGTATCTTCAGTAAAATATTACTGCATCAGTTCGACTCTAAAAACCGAATAAGACCTACCAAACTTTCCGGATCATCATACGAAACATCATTCTCCTTTGTATACTTTTTAAATTGACTGGACTTCTCTCCAAAAACCTTAGACAACTGTCTTAAACTAACAAACTTAATTAATTCACCATTTTTATTCAGCCAGTATAATGAGTAAGGTTTTGTCTCAAAACTCTCAGGTAATTTCATGTCGTAAACCTGACTTCCAGAAAAAAAAGTAGAGTATGTTGTTGTAGCTGAAGTTTGAGACGACCCGCCGTAACCTGCAGGTTTCCCGGGATCTTTTATTCTACATTTGTGTTCGGCGTACAAATCGTATTTTGAATGAAGGATCAACTCAAGAAATTTACCATTTAAAGGAAAAAATTTCCTGCCACTGATATAAATAGTATCAATCTGTTCAACGTTACCAATGGCCAGTTTTATACCTTTATTTTCAAAGATCATTTCTTCAGTCAGCGAATTAAAATTCAATAAAGACTCATTCTTTACTCCAGTTTTCATCAGGACAACTCCTTTTGTAAATTCAGGAAAAAGGTAGTGAGTTATATTTTGCATTTTCTCCTGAGAATTACCAACTAAAACGAACAGACTCAATATCAACAAATAAAACAGGCGTTTCATAATAAATGGTCTTTGAATGAAAGTGATTTCAGGCACTTAAAATATATGATAAAATCAAAGTTAGAATAAGTTTGAAATTATTCATTAATATATGGATGAGGTTTTAAGATTTTTTTTAGTTTTGCACTCACAAAATTGAAATGCCCAGATGGTGAAATTGGTAGACACGCCAGCTTGAGGGGCTGGTGCCGGTTCCGGTGTGCAAGTTCGAGTCTTGTTCTGGGCACTGATAGAAGTATCAAAATGTATCAAAAGCGCTTAAATTCAATGATTTAAGCGCTTTTTCTTTTGGGGAATTTTCAAAAAAAAACCTTTAAAATCAAAGAAAAAGCGACAAAATCGAGACCAAACTCAAATTCACTTTTTCTGGTCGCGGCAAATCACGCAACGAATTGATTCAAAACATTTTATTTGATTCTTTTTGACTCATTTTTGCACTTTTTTTATCGTACAAAATGGGGTATTTTAGTTCGTCTTCGAGACCAGATTTTTGATTTTGTTAATTGTCGTACCATGAAAATTATTACTAATTTTTTATTGAGAAAAAACAGAAAAGCCGATGATGGTAAATCATCTGTCTGTGTAAGAATTACTTACCTTGGTAACCGTATTGAACTTTCAACTGGAATTTATTCATCAACAGATCATTGGGATATTGTCCGACAACGGATAAAAGATAAAGTCATTGGCGCAAGAGTGAACAATGAACGTCTTGATCGTATAAAAACTGAGATACAGGACATTTTTAACCAACTTCGGTCAACAAATGAAAATTTTGATGCAAATACAATTAAGCGTAAACTTTTGAATATCCAGGAGTCAAAAGGGATTCTAGCTGTATTCGATTATTACCTGGATAGTATCCTTGCTAAGCTAAATAAAGGGTATTCCATGGAAACCTACAAGCATTATAAATCTTCCCGGAAACGATTGGCTGAATATATAAATTCAAGTTTAAAAAGACCTGACATTTCAGTTCAGTGTATCGACTACAAATTTCTGGATGCGTTCGATGTTTTTATTAAAAAGGATTTCAACAACGTACAAAATACAGCATGGAATTACCACAAGCATCTGAGAAGGGTTTTAAATCTGGCCATTTCATTCGACTATATTGATAAGAACCCATATTCAAAATTTAAAGTTGGTTTGGATGAAACACACCGGGAAATCCTTTCAATGGAAGAGCTGAAACGGATTGAAGAAAAGCAAATTCAAATTGAACGTTTGTCCGTTGTTCGGGATATATTTGTTTTTGCCTGTTATACCGGACTTTCCTTTGCGGATATTTCAAAACTTAGCGACATTCATCTTCAACAAAAATCGGATGGCAAAGAATGGATTATAATAGACCGGTCAAAAACGAATAATAGGTGCCGTATCCCTGTTTTACCCAAAGCAAAAGAAATATTGAAACGGTATGAGGACTATCCAAAAACTACAGGCAAGAGCCTTTTACTTCCTGTATTAGCCAATCAAAAAATGAACAGCTATTTGAAAGAATTAGGGGATATCTGCGCCATTAAAAAGAATATTACCATGCATATTGCCAGGCATACATTCGCCACAACGGTGACCCTTAGCAACGGGGTTCCAATAGAAACTGTTTCAAAATTACTTGGACATACATCTTTGAAAACAACACAGATCTATGCAAAAGTATTGGATCAAAAGATATCAGAAGATATGGATGTATTGGAAGCTAAACTATGCAATGCATAAAACAACAGTAATTGATTAGCCAAGTTTTGGAGTTCGAATTGGTTGCTAATCATGTGAATATCGAAATAGTCTCTTCCAATTTGACCATACATGAATGAGTTGGGTGCCCAGATATTAAGAAGAAAACATATTTAAATTAATGCTTTCTAGCTCCGAATTTCTGACCCCAAGCGGAGAAATTTAGAACTTTTTGTTTGAGGATTATGAAGCTGTACTTAAGTTTATGAATACCGAAGCACAGAAAAGGAAATCCAAACTATTAATTAGTAATAGCAATTCTACGATTGAGATTATACCATTTCATGTAAGATTCAGGTGTTCCACGAGAACAGGACCGTTTCAGCTTAATTTCATAACATAATTCCAGATTATTTCTCTCTATATAATTTATTAATAAATTCTTTTCTATTTTAAGGCTAAAACCCATCGATATTGGTTTATACCTTCTTCTGCCAGTGGATGTATAAGCATCTTGCCATCTTTCAGCTTTTAGAGGATAGCTGCTACTATTGTTTGTCATTATCTCCAAAAGATTTTTTCTTTCAATGCTAAGTACTTCATAAAAATCGTATAAAAGACAGGCGATTTTTAAATCAGATTCTCCTCTAAAATTGTTGTGGGATACTTGAACAAGTGGTTTAATTTCTTCTATTGGGAAGCTATGCGACGTATACTCTTCTATAGGTAAATCATATGCGAAGAGGTTTTCGTCATAAATTTTTGGAGCTATTCCTTCGTAATAATTAGAATCCAGTATGGAATCATCGAACCCTTTGTTTTTTAAAAAGGCAAAAATTTCAAAATAGCAAGTTTTTAAGCCGTCATCAAAGCTTTGCCCTGTTCGTTGATCTCCAAACTCAGCAAGAGTGATATATTCTGGCTCCCTGTCAATAAATACTGATTTAAAATCATCCAAGTCTTTAAATTGAATGAAATCTTCTTGAGAAATACCCAAGGGTATCCAATTTATAGGGTCTGGTTTAATATTTATTGGATAAATCAATTTTGAGGGATCGTAAAGCCTTAACTTATATTTAGCTTTTTCAATAAAAGAATCGTCAAAACATCCTCTCTTAATTTTTGAGAGAAATATAGTGTTAATAATGCATTGAGTGTCTTTGCAATAAGGTGTTTGTATTTCTATCGTATCGTAATTAGTGTTGATATTATATGGACACGCCGGATAAAATATCCAGTGTGCGCCGGAACAAATTGACCACCTTCCGCCGGTCAAAATGGTTGAGTTTCGCCGGATCAAATTGACCACCCTCTAAGAACGATTTATCCTTGC
>JAHEYT010000034.1:1658-112415 GCA_023251455.1 Bacteroidota bacterium | reverse complement strand
CTTTGATTGCTTTTGGAGCACCATCAACTACTTCTTTAGCCTCTTTCAAACCAAGACCTGTTAATTCCTTAACCAATTTTACAACTGCCAATTTTGATTGACCAGCAGCTTTCAGAATAACATCGAATTCAGTTTGAACTTTTTCTTCAGCCTCTTCAACAGGGCCAGCAGCAGCAACAGCAACAGCAGCAGCAGCAGGTTCAATACCGTATTCCGACTTTAAAATTCCGGCTAATTCATTTACTTCTTTTACAGTTAAGTTTACTAACTCTTCCGCAAGCTTTTTTAAATCTGCCATTTCGATAATAATTTTTAATATAATTTTATAACTAACTTTATTCTCTTTCTCCTAATGTCTTCAATACTCCATGAATGATAGTACCACCCGATTGTAAACCACCCAATACGTTTTTAATTGGAGATTGCAACAATCCGATAACTTCACCAAGAAGTTCATTTTTAGACTTAATAGTAACTAATACATCCAATTGGTTTTCGCCAACATAAACAGACTCCTGAACATAGGCACCTTTTAAAATAGGCATCTTGTTTTTCTTCTTGAAGTCTTTAATCAATTTTGCAGGAACATTAGCATTCTCGCAAAACATAACCGATGTATTACCCTTTAGTACATCGTAAAGTTCTTCAGCATTCTTATTTGATGCTTCCAATGCTTTACGCAATAGTGTATTCTTAACAACAACCAGTTCTACTTGCTGTTTGTTACATAAACGTCTTAAACTACTGGTTTTATCAGCATTAAGACCTTCAATGTCAGTCAAATAAAAATGTGTTGATAAATTAATCTGCTCCGTAAGACTACTGATGATTTCTTGTTTTTCTGATCTTTTCATATCAATATAGTTTACTTTTCAGAGACAGACTTTGGTTCAACTTGTATACCAGGACTCATAGTACTCGACAGGAAGATACTTTTAACATAAGTTCCTTTTGCAGCAGATGGTTTAAGTTTGATCAAAGTATTTACAAATTCAGTAGCATTTTCAACTAACTTCTCAGGAGCAAATGAAACTTTGCCAATTGAAGTGTGAACAATACCAAATTTATCAACCTTGAAGTCAATTTTACCAGCTTTTACTTCTGCAACTGCTTTTCCTATTTCCATTGTAACTGTACCACTTTTAGGATTCGGCATCAAACCACGAGGACCTAAAATACGTCCAAGAGCTCCAACTTTTCCCATAACAGGTGGCATAGTAATAATCACATCTACATCGGTCCAACCGCCTTTGATTTTTTCAACAAAGTCGTCGAGACCCACATAATCAGCTCCAGCATCTTTGGCCTCCTGTTCTTTGTCAGGAGTAACCAGGGCCAAAACGCGTACTTCTTTACCAGTACCATGAGGTAAAGTAACAACGCCCCTAACCATTTGATTTGCTTTCCTAGGATCTACTCCCAGACGAACATCAATATCTACAGAAGCATCAAACTTTGTAAAAGTAATTTCTTTTACCAGTGCTGAACCTTCTTTAAGAGTATAGAGTTTCCCCTTTTCAAGTTTTTCCAGAGCAAGCTTTTTATTCTTTGTAATTCTGCCCATTTTAGTAATTTTAATTAGTTTGTTGGGCGTTCGCCTTCAACGGTGATACCCATACTTCTGGCAGTACCAGCTACCATGCTAATAGCTGCATCTAGTGTGAAACAGTTAAGGTCTTCCATTTTGATTTCAGCAATCGCCTTTACTTGTTCCCAGTTAACAGAACCAACTTTGTTAACATGTGGTTCTGAAGAACCTTTCTTCACTTTTGCAGCTTCAATTAGTTGCACAGCTACTGGGGGTTGTTTAATTACAAAATCAAACGATTTATCTGCATAAACAGTAATAACAACTGGCAACACTTTACCTGCAAGGTCCTGTGTTCTGCCGTTAAACTGTTTGCAAAACTGCATGATATTTACCCCTTTAGAACCTAATGCTGGGCCTATCGGAGGTGAAGGGTTAGCAGCACCCCCCTTAACTTGCAATTTAATGAATCCAGCAATTTCTTTAGCCATAATAAAATCGATAAATGATTTATTACTCCTTTTCTACTTGCATAAAGCTAAGCTCCAAAGGAGTTTTCCGTCCAAAAATTTTGACCATTACTTCAAGCTTTTTCTTTTCCTCATTGATTTTTTCAATGATTCCATTAAAGCCATTGAACGGCCCGTCTATTACTTTCACAGTTTCTCCAACCACAAATGGGATGTTCATCTCTTCGCTTGATTCAGCCATTTCATCAACCCGACCTAAAATCCGGTAAACTTCAGACTGGCGCATAGGAACTGGTTCTCCACTTTTTGTATCACCCAGGAAGCCAATAACATTGGGTATATTTTTCAAAATGTGTGGAATCTCCCCTACCAAACATGCTTCAATAAGTACATAACCAGGAAAGAAATTTCTCTCTTTGCTGATTTTTTTACCGTTGCGTATCTGATATACTTTTTCTGTAGGAATTAAAACCTGTGAAACAAACTCCTGGAGACCAGCATTTGCAATCTCGTTTTCAATATATTCTTTGACTTTTTTTTCTTTTCCTCCAATTGCCCGAAGAACATACCATTTTTTTACGTTTTCGCTCATGTTGTACTCCAAAAGGAATTAATAAAATAATCTGTACACAAAGCTCATAATGTTTTCAAAAGAGAAATCCATTACGAAAACTATCAGTGCTATAATAAAGGAAGCAACCATTACAATGAAAGCACTATTTTGTAATTCTTTCCATGTAGGCCAGGAAACTTTATGAACAAGCTCATTATAAGCTTCTTCAAAATAAATTTTAAGTTTCATTTTGTAAAATAATAAATTTGTACGGATGGTAAGACTCGAACTTACTTCTCAAACTAAAAAAACAAAACTCCCGACCGAGTTACATCCGTAAAAAGTCCCGGGCATAAAGTCCGGGACTTTTTATCAGAATATTTTGGTAGGAAATTACGATACAATATCAGTAACCTGACCAGCACCTACGGTACGACCACCTTCGCGAATAGCGAAACGAAGACCAATACTAATAGCTACCGGATAGATCAATTGTACTTCAATTGATACGTTATCACCTGGCATAACCATTTCACGTCCTTCTGGCAAGTGAATTTCACCTGTTACATCCAATGTGCGGATATAGAATTGTGGACGATATCTGTTGTGGAATGGAGTGTGACGTCCACCTTCTTCTTTTTTCAGGATATAAACCTCAGCTTTGAAAGTTGTATGAGGAGTAACTGAACCTGGTTTTGCAAGAATCTGTCCACGTTTGATTTCTTTTTTGTCAACACCACGCAACAACAAACCTACGTTGTCACCAGCTTGTCCATCATCCAAAATCTTACGGAACATTTCAACACCAGTACATACAGTCTTACGGCCTTCTGCACCTAAACCAATCAACTGAAGTTCATCACCTGTGTGAATAACACCAGTTTCGATACGACCTGTTGCAACAGTACCACGACCAGTGATCGAGAATACGTCTTCAACTGGCATCAGGAATGGTTTGTCGATATCACGTGGAGGAAGTGGAATCCATGTATCACAAGCTTCCATTAATTCCAATACTTTTTCTTCCCATTTAGCTTCACCGTTCATTGCACCAAGAGCTGATCCCTGGATTACTGGTGAATTATCGCCATCGAATCCATAGAAACTTAAAAGTTCACGGATTTCCATTTCAACAAGTTCTAAAATTTCTGGATCATCAACCATGTCAACTTTATTCATGAAAACAACCAACTTTGGTACGTTTACCTGACGAGCTAAAAGGATGTGTTCACGAGTCTGAGGCATAGGACCATCAGTTGCAGCAACTACAATGATAGCACCGTCCATCTGAGCAGCACCAGTAACCATGTTCTTCACATAGTCGGCGTGACCCGGACAGTCAACGTGTGCATAGTGACGAGTAGCTGTTTCGTACTCTACGTGTGCAGTGTTGATTGTAATACCACGCTCTTTTTCTTCAGGAGCGCTGTCGATTGATTCGAATGATTTTACTTCGCAATAACCTTTTCTAGCTAATACCATTGTAATAGCGGCAGTCAAAGTAGTCTTGCCATGGTCAACGTGGCCAATTGTACCAATATTGACATGGTCTTTGTCCCTGTTAAATTTTGCTTTAGCCATAATTTGTAATTTTTATAAATTTTCTTTTAAACTTTCATCAGAGCTGAGGGCGAGAATTGAACTCGCGACCTCTTCCTTACCAAGGAAGCGCTCTACCCCTGAGCTACATCAGCAATCAATACAATTTTGAGCGGGAGACGAGATTCAAACTCGCGACCCTTAGCTTGGAAGGCTAATGCTCTATCAGCTGAGCTACTCCCGCGATTCAATTCCAAATCTCAAGTACACCTTCCAAGTTGAGCAATTAACTTGGAATTTGAAACTTTGAACTTGTAACTTTTTCGTGGGGAGAGCAGGATTCGAACCTACGAAGACGTACGTCATCTGAGTTACAGTCAGACCCAGTTGGCCACTTTGGTATCTCCCCAATCAATACTTCCAGAACTTCATTCTTTATGAGCCGAATCACAGATTCGAACTGTGGACCCCGAGATTACAAATCACGTGCTCTGGCCAACTGAGCTAATTCGGCAAAATTTATACATCATGTCAATGACCCTATAAACAATCAAAATCCTGTCCACAGGGCTTTCTTTTCGTGAAGATTTCTTAACTAAGAAACTTGTCCAAAAAAGGTTTGCAAATGTATAAATATTTTATTGGAATTCACAAGAACGAAATAAATTTTTCAATTTATTTGTCCTTCAGTTTATCTTTGAATTTGGTTAATTGTTTGCGAACAGCTTCGATCGCCAAATCAATTGCTTCTTCAAACGAATCGGCTTGTTTTTCAGCAAAAAGATAATCAGTTCCAGGAATGGAAAGCTTAATTTCAGCGACTTTATTATTAGCTGTTTCAGGTTTCACAACCTTTAAAATCACTTCAGCACCAATAATACCTTCAAAATAGGTATCAAGTTTTGGTACTTTCTTGTTTACAAAATCAATCAATTTCTGATCGGCCGTAAAGTGTACAGTTGTTAACTGAATGTTCATAATTTATCCTCCTAAAATTTATGATCGTGGATGTGCTTGTCTGTAAACTTTTTGAATCTTTTCGAGAGAGGTATGTGTGTAAATTTGAGTAGCAGAAAGATTTGAGTGACCGAGCAATTCCTTTACAGCATTTAAATCGGCTCCCCGATTAAGTAAATGAGTAGCAAAAGTATGTCGGAGCACGTGCGGACTTTTTTGATCTATTGTAGTTACCATAGCTAGATTTTTACAAACCACCCGATATATCAGTTTCTCGTATACGGGCTTCCCTTTTGATGTCAACAAAAGACATTGAGCAGGACTACCAAACAACTGCGTACGTTCAGACTTGTATTGTTCTATCAACAGATTTAAGCTTCGTGGATAAGGAATAATTCGTTCTTTATTTCGCTTACCTAAAACTTTTATCAGAAATTCGGTTGTATAAATGTCAGCATCTTTTAAATGCATCAATTCAGACAATCGAACCCCTGTACCATACAAAAGACTTAAAATTAGTTTGTCACGAAGTGCTTCAAAATCGGTTCCGAAGAAACCGTCATCAAGCAAATGATTCAAACTTTTCTCCTCTACAAACTGAGGTAGTTTTTTACGAACCTTGGGCACAATCACATTAACCAAGTTGTTCTCCTTAACCACCTCTAACCTCAATAAGTACTTATAAAAAGACTTTAATGCTGAGATCTTTTTATTTACTGTACGGGCTGAAATCCCGTTATCCATCAATTCAACAACCCACATTCGGGCTATCATATCATTTATCCCTTCAACATTAAAATCCCCGATCGTTTTGACAAAAAACTCTTCAAACTGATCGAGGTCTTTTTTATAGGCTATAGCAGTTAAATGCGAATACCTTTTTTCGTATTTCAGGTAATTAATAAATGATTCCTGATGGGACATTAGTAAATAATTTTCATCTTAATGCAGGAATCTTCCAGAAATTTCTAGTCGTCCTGACGCTGTAAATTCTCAATATAGATGGCCTTTTTAATCTCAGTCCTTCTAACAATCGAAGGTTTTGAAAACGCCTGTCTTTCACGTAATTCTTTTACAACACCTGTTTTCTCGAACTTTCTTTTAAATCTCTTAAGCGCTCTTTCGATATTTTCGCCTTCTTTTACTGGAATAACGATCATGGAATTATATTTTTTCTAGTTAAAATTTGAGCCGCAAATTTATGAATTAAACATTACTAATCAAATTTATACCAAAAAATTTAATTTTTAATAGTTTCAACGCAATTACCGTTCTAAAATATGAACGCATGAAGGCTGATTTTGTTCTAAAAATATGGCTTTATCCTATTGTATTCGTCTATGTTTAAGATCATACTATCGAGAAGAATTGCAAAATTATGAATGCTTCCGTTCTTCGTTCTGAACTTCACAATTCTACTTGCCAGATTCTTCTTGAGGTAAGGATGTCGGGAAAGTTCATTCATATCGGCAAAATTAAGATCAAGCTTTTTGATTTTGCTAATATCTACCGTCACTTTTCCATCAATCAGTGATATTGCCTGCTCACTTAAACCATAAACTTCCTTTAACTGACTTACAGAATAGAACCCGCCCAATAAATCGCGGTACTTCACGATGCGTTTTGATAAAACACTACCTATGCCAGGCAATTGTTTCAGTTGAATGGAATCTGATATATTAATTTCGATTGTGCCTGTCTTTATGGCAAAATTCTCTTTCGTCGATGCTTTGCTGACGTTTTCAATTACGATCCAGTCAGCCAATATTCTTTTCTGATTTTCACTAATAACCCGAATTTTAAGAAAATCTGTTTTGTTCCTAAAAACACCACCTTTATCCAAATATTTTCGGATGGTTGCAATCTGTTTGCCAGAGAAGCCCAAACGAAGAAATTCACTGTCAGTGGTTTTATTGGGATCGAACAAAAAAAGCTCTGAACCCGAGGAACTAATTTTCTGTGTGGGAGATTCATTTTCAAATAAAAGGAAAGGTGAGACCTGAATGAACAGCTGATCTGTCACTCCATATATTTTCCTGAAATCAGTTTTGGTGTATAGTTTACCGCCTTTGCTTCGGAATTTCAACAAATTCAGTTTTATTGATTCCGGAATATTCAAACTGTCAAGAGCAACAGAATCAATTGTATTGGGGTTGAAAAAGAAAAGCGTATTCAACGCGTCTTTTTGATTCAATGAATCGTTAACTGCGCCCAATTTGTGTCTGGCTGAATCCAGTAATACGGCATCGATTTTGGCAGGCTTTTCAAAATAGAAAATGACTTTATTGGCAACCGCCAACAGAAAAATCAGAACTAAAAGAACGATGATTCCTTTGCGTTCGTTTCGGCTAAAGGTAAAATAATCCTGAATAATTTGTCTGAAGTTCATGGGGCAGATTGAGTTACCCTAATTTACTTCATTTTTTCCAATAAAAAAAACCCGGAAGAAACTTCCGGGTTAAACATTTATGCTGAGAATAATTAGCTTCTGTCGATATTATTCAAATCGTTGCAGGCAACTTTTAATCTTTCGATCATAGCTTCCTGACCTTTGCGCAACCAAACACGTGGATCGTAATACTTCTTGTTTGGCTTGTCTTCGCCATCAGGATTTCCGATCTGACCTTGTAAATAAGCTCTGTTCTGTGCTTCGTATTTGCGAATTCCATCCCAGGTAGCCCATTGGGTATCAGTATCGATATTCATCTTCACAACGCCGTAGGAGATAGCTTCACGAATTTCTTCAAGTGTTGAACCTGAACCTCCATGAAAAACAAAATCAATTGGTTTTTCACCTAAACCATGCTTTTCGGAAATAAATTTCTGAGAATTATCGAGGATTTTTGGAGTAAGTTTCACATTACCTGGCTTGTAAACTCCGTGAACATTACCAAATGATGCAGCAATAGTGAAATTCGGACTGATTTTGCTCAGTTCTTCATAAGCATAATCAACATCAGCTGGCTGTGTATAAAGTAATGAGTTATCCATTCCTGTGTTATCAACGCCATCTTCTTCTCCACCGGTGCAACCCAACTCAATTTCAAGAGTCATGCCTATTTTACTCATACGGGCCAAATATTTTTTGCAAATGTCGATATTTTCCAGAAGTGGTTCTTCAGATAAATCTAACATATGTGAGCTAAACAATGGCTTTCCGTAAGTTGCGAAATGCTTTTCGCCGGCATCCAGCAAGCCATCAATCCAAGGCAATAATTTTTTAGCTGCGTGGTCGGTATGCAAAACTACATGAACGCCATACAATTCAGCAAGAATATGTACTGCTTTTGCTCCAACAATGGCGCCTGCAATCTGCGCCTGCTGACCGTCAAGTTTCAATCCTTTTCCGGCATAAAACTGCGCTCCACCATTCGAAAATTGAATGATTATTGGTGAATTTACCAGTTTGGCAACTTCCAAAACGGCATTAACCGAATCAGAACCAACTACATTCACTGCAGGCAGTGCAAAATGTTCAGCTTTAGCGATTTTGAATACTTTCTGCAAGTCTTCACCGGAAACAACTCCGCGTTTTACAACTTCTGAAATTTTTGTCATTGTAATAATTTTTAAAATATAATATTCAGTAAAATTTGAAATTCTTTATCAGCCAAAATATAACTAATCAAAGATAGTATTGTTCAAACTGAAAATGAAAATATAGGGCAAGTATCTGAATTTCTGGGATTGAAAATTAATATTCACCGAGCAGAAACCCGGATTGTAATGAGTTTCGCCTGATGAATTGGTCAAGGTTGATTCATGTGGTTTTCTGTGTTAAGTATTTTTTAAAACAGCTGACCAATTCGACAGGATAGACCGATTTTCAATGATAAATATTTACTATTGTGTTGCTTTAAAAAACCCAAAAATCACAATCTTTAATCAATTAATAAATTACTAAATGAGTACTAGCTATAAAGACTTAGGACTTGTGAACACCAAAGAGATGTTTGCAAAAGCAGTTGAAGGCGGATATGCAGTTCCTGCCTACAACTTCAACAATCTGGAACAGCTTCAGGCCATTGTTCAGGCTTGCGTTGAAACCAAATCGCCTGTTATCCTTCAGGTATCTTCAGGAGCACGTAAATACGCCAATGCCAATTTGCTTCGCAACATGGCTAAAGGCGCTGTTGAATTTGCAAAAGAACTGGGATGTGAAGTTCCAATCGCATTACACCTTGACCATGGCGACACTTTCGAACTTTGCAAAGACTGTATCGATAGCGGTTTCTCTTCAGTAATGATTGATGGTTCGCACCACTCATTTGAAGACAACATTGCTTTGACTAAGAAAGTTGTTGAATATGCCCACGCTAATGGCGTGACTGTTGAAGGCGAACTTGGTGTTTTAGCTGGTGTTGAAGATGACGTTGTTGCTGAAAAATCGCACTATACCAAACCTGAAGAAGTTATCGAATTCGTAACAAAAACTGGTTGCGATTCATTGGCTATCTCAATCGGAACTTCACACGGAGCAAACAAATTTACTCCTGACCAGTGTACCCGTAATGCCGATGGCGTTTTGGTTCCACCACCACTCCGTTTCGACATTCTGGAAGAAATTGAAGCAAAACTTCCAGGATTTCCAATTGTATTACACGGATCTTCTTCCGTTCCACAGGAAGACGTTGACACCATCAACAACTTTGGCGGTGCATTGAAAGATTCAGTTGGTATTCCTGAAGAACAACTTCGCAAAGCTGCAAAATCGGCCGTTTGCAAAATCAACATCGACTCTGACGGACGTTTGGCTATGACTGCTGCTATCCGCAAAGTATTTGTTGAAAAACCAGGAGAATTCGATCCACGGAAATATTTGGGACCAGCTCGCGACGCATTGAAAGAACTTTACAAACACAAAAACGAAAACGTATTGGGTTCAGCTGGTAAAGCTTAATTCAATTGGGTTAATCATACAAAAAGGCAGTCGCAAGGCTGCCTTTTTTATTTTCAATGGTCCGTAGCTGACTATTTTTCGATTGTCATTCCTGATCTCAGTTTTCGCGCCGAAGTAGTTATTATTAAAAGTCCATTGTGCGATTTCAGATTGGTTGCTGCAAAATTCGCGGGTAAGCCTTTGCTCGAAAGCCTCCAACTTTCGTTTGAATTTGTCCTCGCATAAATCCCATCCCACTGTCCGGCAAAAACAGCATTTTCACTTTCTATCACATTAAAAGTATATAAATCCTTCGGCAAGCCATTCTGGATATTGTGCCAGCTTTCACCCTTATCGGTTGAAGAAAATAGTTCGTTATAAACCATGGCATAAATGGTATAATCAACCGAGCTAATATTATGCACCGAACGGTCCGGAAATACTTTCACCCAATTCTTAGCCTTCATTTCTGATTTGAATACGCCCTGATTGGTTGCGACATAAATACTTCCTTCCGATTCGGTTATGCCATTTACCTGAAGCGAAATTTGTCCGTACTCCAATTCCCATTTACCTGATGCATCATCGTAAGAATATAATCCATTGTTTGTGGCCACAAATAGTTTGTCATCAATCTCTGCAAATCTTCGAATTGTTAAATCTTTTAGCCCTGAATTTTTCACTGTCCATGATTTTCCTTTATCATTCGAAAGGTAAACCCCTCCATGTTGTGTTCCAACCCAGATGTCATTTTTATAAAAGGTCATCGCACCTATATTATTTTTAATCATTTGCGGAGATGCAGAAATGCTGGTCCAAAGACTGTCTTTGAAATCAAAAAGATAAACTCCATTTTCTTTTGTCGCCAATCCGATCAATGCAGGTGAAACGGTTATTCCTCCTAATCCAATAGTTATTTTCTCCGGAAGTCCTTTACTGCCATTCGTCCAGGTCGAACCATTATCGTTCGAAAAATAAACGATTCCGATGTCTGCCGCGCTGGTGTTGTTGGAATTTTTAGAGTCCGAAGCACTTATTTTTCTTTCTGGTTCAACAGTCTTATTCCTTTGTCCGCCACATGCAAACAGAGTAGTCAAAAGAAGTATCAGGGTAAGGTTTTTCATCGATCTGAAGTTTATTTTATTTACCTGTCATCGGCCATTGCGAAGCTATCATCCGTCATTGTTTGCTCGTCATCGTGCAATGTTTGCTTGTCCTCGGTCATTGCGAAGCTGTTATCATGCAATGTTTGCTCGTCATACTTCAATGCTTGACTGTCCTCGGCCATTGCGAAGCTGCCATCATGCAATGCTTGACTGTCATCTAACAAATATCACTAGAACGGATAACCAATAGCGAATGAAAGATTAAACTGATCGCTTGAAACTTGATAATTCCCTGGAATAAAACGTTTGCCTTCAGCTAGGGATGGGTCGCGCATTTTCATCCCTAAATCGAGACGAAACAGGAAATAGGTAAAATCGAACCTCACCCCAAAACCTGAACCAACTGCAATTTGCTTGTAGAACTCGTTAACTTTGAATACCGATCCCTCCCGATTATCTTTGTAATTGATCGCCCATATATTACCTGCATCCAGAAAAAACGCCCCTTCCATCCTCCAGAACATTTTAAAGCGATATTCCAGATTCGCTTCAAGCTTAATATCTGACGACTGGTTTGGATAAATATCCGCAGGAGCTTTGTAAGAACCAGGCCCAAGCGAACGAACCTGCCATGCACGAATACCATTGGCCCCACCGGTAAAATATTTCTTTTCGAAAGGCAAAACATTGAAGTTGCCAAACGGAACCCCAATTCCGAAGAAAGCACGCCCAACTACCGAACTCGATTTATCGATCATGTGTCCGTAGCGATACTCAAAATCGCCTTTCACATACTGCGCAAAACGAGTATTTAAAATTTCATAATACGAACTCCGGATGTTGGTAATTGTATCAGTCTCTACCGCTTTATCTTTATTTATCAGGCGTGAATAAAGCGACAACAGACTTCCAGCCGATTCAACATTGATCCTGAAATATTCATAATCATCTCTCTTGTTGACATTTTGGGTATTATACATCCAGCTGTAATTCGTCGCAGAAATAAGGTGATCGGTAAAACTGCTTTTGATGTACAAATCCCTAATCGAATTAATGAAAGCCTCATTGAACTTGTAAAGGTTTACGTAATTCAAATCGATCAAATTCAACGTATGGAACCTATAATTGCTGGTTTTCCAGTTATAGCCAAACTTCAGGGTGGTAATTGTCCGGGTATAATCCGGACGATTTTGATAGTTATATCCAACAGTAAATTTCGTTTCTGGAATTTGAAATGTAAATAGTTGTTTGGCTTTTATGAAGCTCAAAAACTTTGGAATTGTCAAACTTGATTCAAAACCATACTCTTGAGTGTTAAAAATACTGTCGTTTATTTGTTGCCGTTCACGGGCTACTCTCAGCTGCAAATCAAATACCTCGGCCCCACCAAAAACGTTGCGGTGCTGATAATTCAGGTTACCAGCCACACCAAGGTTCCCCGATGAATTTGTTCCTTCAACATCAACCGAAAAGTTTTGCCTCGGAAGTGGTGAAAGCTGCATCTTGCATTCCAACAGAGGTATTGAATCGTTTGACTGCGCATCAACTTCGGTAAAACTAATATTGATCAGTTTGAATTGTTTTAAGCGGTTCAGCGCCCGATACGTTTTTTCGGCATTCTGCAAACTGTACCAGGTGCTATCCTTCATCCGGTTCAAATTATAGAATAAGATAGGGCGGTATTTCATCTGTCCGGAGTAAACAAAACTGTAATCCTTATCTATCAGGGTATCCAACTTTTGTTCCTGTTGAACACCAGTCAGATCAACAGTCTTAAATCCGGGGTTGATGAGGTAGTTCCTGATTTTATATTTGTGATGTGGAATAACCTCATTTTCATCATTATTCAAAAGTGCATCATCAACATTTATCGTCAAATCAACCTGATGGCTATAGAAATTAGTGTCGGCCTGAAAACTAACAAACTCTTCTGAAAACTTAAAGTATCCTCGATCTTTCAGATATGTTGATATCCGCTGCCTTTCAGCATTCAAAACATCCAGATCAAATATATCATTAGGTTTGAGAAGTTGGCTGACTGAATCTTTAAGCAAGACACTCTGCAACGACTTGTCTTTGACAGAATACATGTAATTGCGAATCCGGTATGGTTCTCCGGCTTTTATATCGAAGGTCAGGTTAAGCTTTTTCTTTGCCTGATTGATCACCATAGAATCCTTAACCACCGCATTATAATAACCCTTGTTCTTCAGGAAAATCTGCAACTGTTCCTTACTTTTTTGTGCCTGAAATTCATCGTACAATACGGGCGCTTCACCCACACGTTTAAGCCAGTCATTATCCTTTTTCCCTGAAGACAAATTATAAACTCCCAAATGGAATTTCAGCACTCCCAAAATTCGGAGGTTCTCTTTTTGCCGGATATGAATTTTAAGTTCTTCGTGCTTCAAATTCTTATCATCAGCTTTGACCGAGATTTTATTGAGCAAATATTTACCTTCAGGCACAAACCGGGTTGAGTTGCATGACGCAAGCAGGATGATGCCAGCCATGAAACTAAGTTTCCGGAGCGAATAAAACTTGTGCTGAAGAAAAAACGGCATGATTTTATGTTTTTACAAAAATAAACAGACCTTTTGGTTCGCAAGTCTATCAGACCTTTTATTTTTACATTTTAGAACGAAGAACCGAAAAATATGTTGAGCAAAAACAAAATTAAACTGATCCAATCGTTAAACAGGAAGAAAGACAGAGATGAATCTGGTTTTTTTTTAGTTGAAGGGAACAAAATGGTAGAAGAAGCACTTCGTTCTGATTACCAAATAGAGACGCTGGTATGCACTGCTCAGTTTGCTGATCAGCACCCAGAAATGCGATGGAAAGCAAAAGAGATTGTTGAAGCCGACAGAGATTCTATTCAAAAAGCCAGCTTACTTCAAAACCCGCAGGAGGCTATGGCTATCGTAAGACAACCCACAATTGTGCAACCTAAACTTAATTTAAACACAGAACTTTGCCTGGCACTCGATTTCATTCAGGATCCGGGGAATTTGGGCACCATTCTCCGAATTGCAGATTGGTTTGGGATCGATACGGTAATTTGTTCAGAAAATACGGTTGATGTGTTCAACCCAAAAGTTGTGCAAGCGAGCATGGGCGCCATTTTCAGGATAAAAACAACATACACAAATCTTGAAAACTTTCTGTCAGAGACTTCAAAAAGCCAGATTCCGGTTTACGGAACATTTATGAATGGAAATAACATTTACACCGAATCGCTTACCAAGAATGGAATCGTTGTTTTAGGAAATGAAGGCAACGGAATTTCTGATTCGATAGGCAGGTTAGTCAACCGAAGAATTGCAATACCGACATTCTCGACCAATCCAAATAAGGCAGAGTCACTAAATGTAGCCATTGCTGCTTCGATTTGTTGTTCTGAATTCAGAAGAAGGTAAAAAGTTGGCAGTGGACAGTCGCAGTTTTCAGAAAAACTTTTACGGGATAGGGGATACGGAAAATCACAACGCGTGTAATCGATTACATCAATCCAGATTTATAATTCTCGGCAAAAGCTTCGGCACAACGTTCGCCATCCATTGCCGACGAAACAATACCACCGGCATAACCTGCACCTTCGCCACACGGATAAAGTCCAGCTATTTTAACATGTTCAAAAGTGTCTTCTTTCCGTGGAATCCGGATTGGTGAAGAAGTACGCGATTCAACTCCTACAATAATCGCTTCGTTGGTCAAATATCCATGAGCTTTTTTGTCAATCAGTTTAAATGCTTCCTGAAGCCGTGTGCGAATTCTTTTAGGTAATTTATCGTGTAATGGAACTGAAACCAAACCAGGATGATACGATGTTTCAGGCAAATCCTGAGAAAAACGGTCGGCAACAAAATCGGCCATTCGCTGAGCCGGTGCAAACTGTGTTTTTCCATTCAACGAAAAGCATAAACGCTCGATATTACGCTGAAACTCCAGGCCGGCAAATACGCCCAAATGCCTGAATTCGTTCAAATCTTCGGGCCTGATTTCAACAACCATTCCTGAATTGGCAAACCGTGTATTACGTTGCGTTGGCGACATGCCATTAATAACCATTTCGCCGGGCGCTGTTGCGGCGGGAACCATTATTCCTCCGGGACACATACAAAACGAATAAACCCCTCGCCCATCAACCTGCTCAACAAATGAATAAGTGGCTGGTGGCAAATATGGTCCGCGAACAGGCTGATTGTATTGAATGGAATCAATTAATGTTTGCGGATGTTCGGCACGAACTCCAACAGCAAACGACTTGGCTTCAATTGAAATGCCTTTTTCGTAAAGCAATTCGTAAATTTCACGGGCAGAATGGCCTGTAGCGAGAATAACCGCTTCAGCTTCAACAATTGTCGCATCAGCAAGCATGATCCCAGAACATCTGTCATTTTCAACAATCAAATCGGCCACACGGCTGTTGAAATGAATCTCACCTCCGGCCTCAATAATTTTTTCCCGAATGCTGGTGATTATTCCGGGAAGCATGTTGGTACCTATGTGCGGATGCGCATCAATCAGAATCTGTGGAAGAGCGCCATTGGCATAAAAAATCTCAAGAACACGGCGAATATTACCTCGTTTTTTGGAACGGCTATAGAGTTTCCCGTCAGAAAATGTACCTGCCCCACCCTCGCCAAATCCGTAATTAGAATCGGGATCGACCAAATGTTCGCGATGAATTTTGGCGATGTCGCGTTTACGATCGCTGACGTTTTTGCCACGTTCAAAAATAAGTGGTTTAAAACCTAGTTCAATCAGGCGCAAAGCGGCAAAAAGTCCGGCAGGGCCAGCGCCAACAATGATCACTGATGGCTTCTGATCAACCAGGTCGTATTTGAATTCGATTTTTTCTTCTACCGGAAGTTCATCCAAATACACATCTGCACTCAAATTTATGCGAATTACACGTTGACGAGCATCAATCGACCGCCGTTTGACGTTGATCAAATGAATCCGATCTTCGTCAACATGAAGTTTTTCGGCTAAAATGGGTTTGTAAAACTCTTCGGAAGAAGCCTGTTTCGGCGAAACTGAGATATTGATTTCCTGTTTCAAAATTTATTCGAAATGAAAACTTAGTGTGAAGATATTGGATGACAACTTTGAAAACGCATTTGAATATACTTGTGCCTGCGTACTCTTCGGACCGGCATCAAGAACATTATTTAATCCAAAGCTGAACTTAAGTTCAGTTGAAAGCCTGAAAAACTGAAGATATGAATCCCAGCCGACACCAGCTTCCAAATATGCACTAAATGGTTTCAACCTTACCAGGTCTTCCTGCCCACTTTTGGAAATATCGATACGATAAGCTCCACCAGCTATTAAATAAGGTCTTTGGTTATTCATCTTTCTTGATTTGTATTTCAACAACAACGGGAAATCAAGAAAAGTTGATTTAATTGAATAAAAAGTTTTGTTGCCAAGATCATTAATATCCTGAATCGGAATATTATAAGTTAGTTTCCGTTCGCCAAACGACATCCCAGGTAAAAAACGAAGATCAAAACTTTCCGACAATCGAAGGTTGGTTACTATTCCAACTGTGAATCCCGGTGTAAGAGTTGAAATATCGGCCCTGATTTTTTCGGTTCCGGATATTTGAACGCCATTAACATTTTCGGCAACAAATTCTGGATTATCCCCAATGACATTATAATGCGTAAACCCGAAATCAGTAGAATTAACTCCAAGCGTAAACCCGAAATGAATTCGTTTATCATCAAAGGTAGTCAGGTTCTTTAGTAAGAGCCTCTGAGCTGTCGATGTAAATCCCACCAATATAAAAATCAGGATGTAAAAAAATCTCTTCACAATAAAACGGTTATCTATCATTCAAAGAAACCACAAAATTACTAAATTATTGTTCGGTGTTTTACTTTTGAGCTATGTATATAGTGGCAATCCCGAAACTAAGCCGTTTCTGACTCGTTCTTGAAAAACCAACCTTCTGCAAAATAGACAGGAACTTCTGGTCGTCAGGAAAAGCCATTACTGATTCAGGCAAATATGAATACGCCGAACTATCTTTCGAAACCATCCTTCCTATCAATGGCAATATTCCGAAGAAATAAAAAGAATACAATTGTTTCATCGGGAAATACTTTGGCTTCGAAAATTCGAGGATAATTACCACTCCATCGGCCTTTAAAACCCGAACAAATTCCTTCAGTCCATTTTCAAGATTTTCAAAGTTCCGAACGCCGAACGCAACGGTTATCGCGTCAAATTGCTCATCCGGGAAAGGCATCGCTTCCGAATCTCCTTTCTGAAATTCAATGACCTGATCAAGACCCAGACGTTTCACCTTCACACGTCCAACATTGAGCATCTGTTCCGAAAGATCGAATCCAATTATTTTCGATGGTTTTAGCTTTGCCGCAGCAATGGCAAAATCGCCGGTACCGGTAGCCACGTCGAGCAAAGAATCAGATTTATAGGCTGAAAGAATACGAATCGCCTTTTTTCGCCAAAGCTTATCAATGCCAAGGGAAAGAAAATGATTTAAAAAATCGTACTTCGGAGCAATATTATCGAACATTTGCTCCACCTGCTGTTTCTTTTGGTGGTCGGAGTCTTTGTATGGGGTTACTTGCATGAAGGAACTTTAATTGGCCGGAGTCATTTTATCAATAAATCCGTACGATTCATCATCAATCCTGATTTCGCCTTTGGTAACATGACCTAAAGCAAAAAATGGAACTTTCAGGCTACACATAAAATCAACGAATTCATCAACCTTTTTAGGGTCAACTCCAACAACGATACGGCCCATCGCTTCTCCAAAAAGGAAGGCATCTCTCCGGACTTCAGCATCGGTTGTGATATCGAATCCAAGTTCCAAGGGCATTCCGGCACGTAAAAGCGTAAAAAACAAACCACCTTTGCTTACAGGATTTGCAGAAGTTAAATAACCTGCTTCAATGAGCATTTTCATTATATCGTGTAATTTCACTTCAGTGTCCAAATCAAAAGCCGGAAGTGACGAATCCGAAATTTCATGGTAAAACTCAAGGTATTCTGATGAATTTACATCATCATACGAGTTTCCGATCATGAAAAGATTATTACCTTTTTTCTTGAAACTATGAGTGACGAGCTTATCCTTATCAGGAATTGAAGCCATGATGCTAATGATTATTGTAGGATATACCGGACCATGAGCAGAAAAATAATCAAATCTGATTTTCCGGTCGGTAAGCTTAATATTAAATTTCTTGCAGGCATTTTCAAGACCTTTCTTGGCCCCGGCTGCAATAAACTGTCCATTTGGATCGCCAATATTGATGTGATACAAAAACGAACTTATAGCTTCAGGAATAGCTCCAAAACAAATCATTTTACGAACTGCACGCGATACAAGGATTTCAGTCGCCTGTTGTGGATCTGCATCGAGATGATGGTGCAAAGCATGAGTTGAAATAGCCATCGTTTGCCCATTTTCAGAACAAAACATACCAGTTTCGTCATTTTCATCGTTTGACATGGAAGAAAGATCAATTACTTCTTCGGTAAAATCATTGAAATAGTTAATCGGTGCCAGATTGGGATCAACCATCAGGTTAAACACAATATCCTGAATGTCTTGTTCCTCGGGCAATTGGTCGATTGTAAATTCCTGAATCTCGTTATTTTGTTCGATCATGACGTTTCTTTTTAGCTTTAAATGCAGAAACAAAAATAATTAAGTAGTTTGTTATTCCATAAGTTTTATGGAATTTTTAATTTTAGACCACATTAAAACCCAATTCTTCAATGAATCAAAAAATAGCTCTAATCACCGGTGCCACAGCAGGTATCGGCTATGAAACAGCCTTATTGCTTGCTCAAAATAATTACAATTTAATACTCACCGGACGAAGAAAAGAGCGGTTGGATGCCATTCAAAACCAGTTGGAGTCTGAATTTGGATGCAAAATCCTTACCCTGAACTTCGATATCCGCATAAAAGCTGAAACAGAAGCAGCTTTAAACAGTATTCCGGAGGAATGGAGAGCTATTGATTTATTACTTAATAATGCCGGACTGGCAGCCGGATTGGCTCCAGTTAATACTGCCGACGTAGACGATTGGGAAGCAATGATCGATACAAACATCAAAGGACTTCTATACGCAACTAGAATTGTCTCTCCGTGGATGGTCGAAAGACACAGCGGTCATATCATCAACATTTCATCCATCGCAGGCAAAGAATCGTACCCCAATGGTTCGGTATACTGCGGAACAAAACATGCCGTTGCTGCTATTTCAAAATCAATGCGTATCGAACTTATGCCCTTTGGGATTAAAGTGACAACTATCGCTCCTGGAGCCGTCGATACTGAATTCTCGCTGGTCCGATTCAGAGGCGATCAGGAAAGGGCAAATCAGGTTTACAAAGGATTTACACCGCTTTCAGGAAAAGACATTGCGGAAACCATTTTATTTGTGTTATCAAGACCAGCACATGTAAACATCGACGATCTGCTGATTATGCCTATTGATCAGGCATCAGCCAGAGATTTCAACCGAAAATAAACAAATAATTAATTCACATTTCAGACCGAAGAATAACGTTTATTGACTGAAGTATTCAGAAACATTATTTATTTCCC
The DNA here is from genome assembly GCA_023251455.1 of Bacteroidota bacterium. Lineage (GTDB taxonomy): Bacteria > Bacteroidota > Bacteroidia > Bacteroidales > Prolixibacteraceae > Aquipluma. Next base: position 92,777 of record JAHEYT010000034.1, on the reverse strand, counting down.
TGAAGATTTTATTACTAAAGATTTATACATGATTATTTTTAATTCAGAATATTTAAAAGAATATACGATTCAGGTTTTCCTACAGATGGGATGCCCACTAGAACAAGCCAAAACTGCTGCCGATTGCTTAAATCAGGCTGATCTTCGAGGTGTAGATTCGCATGGGGTTGCCCGCTTAAGTGGTTACGTTCGCCTATGGGAACTAAAACGTTTGAATGCAACTCCTGAAATGAAAATCATACACCAAACTCCAAGTACCGCTGTTTTAGACGGCGACTTAGGACTTGGTTTGGTTACTGCACCATACGCCATGCAAATAGCAATCGAAAAAGCTAAAGTGGCAGGTACAGGGTGGGTCGCAGTTCAAAATTCGAATCATTACGGAATAGCAGGTTACCATGCGATGATGGCTCTTGAAAATGACATGATCGGTATTTCGATGACCAATGCCAGCCCACTTGTTTCGCCGACCTTTTCAAAAAGTCGCTTCCTCGGCACCAATCCAATTGCAGTGGCCATTCCGGCTTTAAATCAACCTCCATTTGTTATCGACATGGCCACAACCACAGTAGCAAATGGTAAATTAGAAGTTCTTCAGCGAAAAGGAATGGATGCACCCCTGGGATGGACTCAGGACAAAGATGGCAATCCTACAACTGATGCATATTCACTAAAAAAAGGAGGATCAATGCTTCCGCTTGGAGGTGATCGCGAACATGGCGGACATAAAGGCTATTGCCTGGGTGCCATGGTCGACATATTTTCGGCTGTATTATCCGGAGCTAATTACGGACCATGGGTTCCTCCATTTGTAAGTTTTCTAGATCCACCAACCAACCAGGTGGGTAAAGGAATCGGGCATTTTCTGGGTGCCATCCGAATTGATGCTTTCAGGTCGGCAGAAGAGTTTAAAAAAGACATGGACAACTGGATTGAGACCTTCAGGAATGCTGAAACTGCAGCTGGTCAGGAGCGTGTTCTTATCCCGGGTGATCCAGAACGTGAATTAACCGCTGAACGTCAGAAAAATGGAATACCTTTACACGAGCAAGTCATTGCTGATTTAAAGGATTTAGGAATACGATTTGGATTGAATTTTATTGAAAACCCAGAGAACAACGTTTAATCAAAAGGCAAAACTTCTATGTACGAAGCATTAGTTATTACTCCGGTAAAAGATTCGTTGAAGACAACGACAGAAACCATTCAATCCATCAAAAGCTCAACAGGCAATTTTCATTATTGTATTTTCAATGATTTCAGCACAGAAGAAACAACCAATATTCTCAAATCCCTGAGTATTCAGTACAATTTTGAGCTGATTAATCTGGCTGAAATTACCAATACCCCATCACCAAATTATCGTCTTGTACTCCAATTGGCTCAGGAAAAGGCATTGAAACTTGGACTTCCCCTCATAATTGTCGAATCTGATGTTGAAGTTCAGAACAACACTTTAAGCGAATTAGTCAGGCAGTCGAAAATACTTCACAAATGCGGCATGGTTGGATCGATTACCAGAAATACTGAAGGGGAAATTAATTTTCCATACCTGAATTTTAAACGAACAAGAAAAGAAATAATTAAAACCAGGCACAGTCTGAGCTTTTGCTGCACTTTAATTACCAATGAATTATTAAAGATGTACGATTTCAAAACACTATCGACAGAAAAACATTGGTACGATGTGTCCATATCACGTAAATCACTACAATTGGGTTTATACAACTACCTGCTTATAAACGAAAGTGTATTGCACAAACCACACAGCAGCAGGCCATGGAAACAGTTAAAATATACAAATCCAATCAAATACTATTATCAGAAACTAGTCAAACGCCTCGATAAGATTTAGAACTGCTCATGATAAACAGCTACGCTAAATTCAAAATATTAACTCATCTACTATTCTGGTTTTGCAGCATTGTTTTTGCAATCTCAGCTTTTTATGTAGCATCCGATCACAAACTAATCCTGAACAGCGATCTGGTTTTGCGGGCCATTATTCCAAATATTGGCTTTGCTTTAGCGGTTTATTTCAACTTATATCTCCTGATTCCAAAGTTTCTCAAGAACAAAAACTATATCTTCTATACATTCTGGTTATTAATTTTACTGGCTATTTCTGCGATTTTGATACAATTAATTTTCGTTTACTTTCTAAAAACCAAGAGTTTCGAGGATCAATTTAGGAGTATGTTTTCGTCGCATTTCTTTACTGCAGCATTTTATGTCGGAATAACCTCGCTTTTCAAATTTGTGAAAGACTGGATACAACTTCAGGAAATAAAGTTAAAAATCACACAAATAGAACGCGAAAAACTTGAGGCTGAATTGAATACTTTAAAATCACAATTGAATCCGCATTTTTTATTCAATAGCCTGAATAATATCTATTCATTGGCCCTGACAAATTCGCCACGGACACCAGAGATAATCCTTAAACTATCCGATTTGATGCGCCATGTATTATATGAATCAAGAGAAAATTTCATTTCAGTAAGAAACGAGGTGAACTTCCTAACCAATTTTATTGAATTGCAGAAGATCAGATTAAACAATCAAATTGACCTTCAATATTCAATTGAAGGTGACATTCCGGAAAGAAAGGTAATTCCCTTAATATTCGAACCTTTTATTGACAATGCCTTCAAACATGGGATAAGAAATCCGGCTCCTTCTCCCTACATTCATGTGTTCATCCATTTTCTACCTGAAATACTGCAATTTAAGATAGAGAATAACTTCGATTGCACATTGCCAGGCAAAACAAGTAAAAGCTCCGGAATTGGCTTAAAAAATATAGAGAGAAGACTTGAATTTCTATATTCAGCCAATGAATATAAATATGAAGTAATCAGGACAGAGGATACGTTTACAATTCTACTTGAAGTTCAACTTAAGCAATGATTGAAAAGAGCAGCAAAATGATCTTAAAAACACTCATTATTGACGACGAGCCATTGGCTCAGAATGTACTTAGGAAGTATGCCGAAGACTTTAAATCAATTGAAATCATAGGATTTTGCACGGATGCATTGGAAGCGATGGAAATTATAGAAAAACAACACATCGATTTGATTTTTCTGGACATAAACATGCCGAAACTCTCAGGGATAGAGTTTTTGAAAACATTAAAAAATCCACCAATGGTTATATTGACCACAGCATACACCAATTATGCTCTGGAAGGATATGAATTGAATGTTTTAGATTACCTGGTAAAGCCCTTCTCATTCGCTCGATTTCTAAAAGCAGTACAAAAGGCAGAACAACAATTTCAGCTGATACAAAAGATAAAAACAGGAGAAAAACCAGAATCCCTATTTATAAAATCGAATAAAAAAACTTACCAGTTAAAGTTCAGTGATATTATATACATCGAAGGTTTAGGTGATTATATCAAAATATATACTGAAAAATCGCACCTGGTCACAAACCTCTCAATGAAGAAAATGGAGGAACTACTTCCATCAAATGACTTTTATCGGATACATAAATCACACATTGTGAATCGGATGAAGATTATTGCTATTGAAGGAAATATGGTTGAGTTGCCAGGAATAAAACTTACAATTGGAAGTAATTACAGAACTGATTTCTTCACCAGAATCAGTTATATTTCGATGTAACTCCTAAACTGAAATTATTCGAAAACAAAACCTTGATCTACAAACATCTTCATTAATTTCCGGGAGAAAAACTGACTATCAGTACTTTTATATCGCACATCAGTGTAAACCTGTGCCAAATTCTCCTTCCCATTCTCCTCAATAAATTTCTTCGACGAATCCAAATTCTCTTTAAAAGAATACATTTCCTTAATCCTATCAGACGAATAGTTCTGATATTCTTCAAAATGCACCGTTGAATCCAAGGGTAATCGGTCGGTTAGTTCAGTGATAATTTCAGGATAACCAATCGTTAGAGTTGTAATGGGGATTACTCCAACAGGTAAATGCAACACTTTACTTATTTCCGGAGCATTGTAAAGCGTAGTTCCAAGATAACAAATACCTAACCCATAGCTTTCAGCAGCCACACATATATTCTGAGCTAGAATTGAAGAATCAATAGTGCCATTAAAAAGCCATAATAAGCCTGAGAAATCAACATTAGCATTATTTGCCGAACACCAAAGCTTAAAGCGATTAAAATCGCAACAAATCGTCAATAACAAAGGAGCTTCCTTCACCATCGGTTGATTAAAATGGAACGGAGCTAATTCGGCTTTTTTATCAGTATTTCGGGTAACTATGATGCTATAAAGTTGCATATTCCCGGTATTCGACGCTCGGATACCGCATTCAAGAATATCCTGAAGAATATTTTCAGCAATATCATCAGCTTTATACTTCCTTATTGTACGGTGCGATTTTAATAGTTCCATAATGATGAGTTTATATAAATAAAAAAGGGAAGCCCTCAAGCTTCCCTTTTTAAATCAATCAATTCGGCATTACCTTTTAACAATCTTAACAGTTTTGACTACAACATTCTCTTGATAAAGAGAGATGAAGTAAACTCCACTGACTAATTGGTTTAATTGAATAGTGCTTTCTGGATTAACAACTTCTTTCACAACCTGACCGGCGATGTTTGAAACAACAACCTTAGAAAGTTCAGAAGCGTTAGTTACAGTTACATTATCAACAAATGGGTTTGGATAAACCTTAAACTCGAGAGAATTATCTTTAGGCTCAATAACTGGGGTAGCAAATTCATTACCAGTTTTGAATGTCCATGTAGAAGTAGCAGTCGTACCAGCAAAAGCATTACCAGCTAAGTCCTTAACAACACCACCATCAACTAATACATAATAATCAGTGTTTTTGTCAAGACCACCAGCGAAAGTTACAGTAGCAGTTTTTCCGCTAGCAGTAATTGCACTGGCTGCAATAGCAGGAATTGCAAGTGTATTATCCGACACTTTCATAATCTTAACACTACCAGTTCCAACAGCAACATCTTCGTTGAATGTGATAACCAATTGTGGATGATTATTTGCAGTTGTTATTCCATTAGGTGAATAAGTTGCGGCAATCGGAGCAGCAAGATCAGCAGTATAAGTCAAAGGATTAGCAATAGCACATCCGTGAGCATCATAAACTGTGATTGTGTTAGTTCCATCAACTAAACCAGCTACAGCATAACTACCACCGTTTACACTACCAGTTATTGTAGTTTTAGAAGCAGTACCAACCTGATAAGAATATGGAGAAATACCTCCAGTAATTGTCAAAGTAGCAGTACCACCAACACCAGCAACTGTAGCTTTCAACTCATTCTGAGTAGCAACAAATGAATAAGTATAAGAAGTTGTACAACCCATATTATCCTTTACATTAAAGTAATAGAAGTTTTGTTCTACAACACTATTTGCAAAGATAAATCCAGTTAACTCAATTTGGCTATCAAAATTCTGCCATGCTGAATAATCAGCAGCTGTATTTGCTTTATACTGTACAGAGAATGTACGACCAGTTTCGCCAACTGCCTTAACAATTACAGAAGCAGTAGGATTGCCAAAGCAAGTAGTTTCCATCATTGTTGCAGTAATTCCAACAGGTTCATTAATTAATTCCTCATTGGTAAATACACTACAACCTGCAGCGTCTTTTACTTCAATTTTCCAGGCATGACCAATCTGTACAATATATGAAGGTACATTATCAAATGTAGTTTGATATGCTACACCATCTCTCCATAATTTATATGTATAAGAACCTGTACCACCAGTAACTTGTGCTTCAACTACACCAGTAACATCTCCAGGACATACAAATGCTCCAGCAGCTTTTACTAATTTAGCATCAATTGCTTTATTCTGCCATACAGTAATTGTAGCAGAATTACTACAACCATTACCATCAGCTACAGTAACATTATAAGTATTAGTAACTGTTGAGCCGTAAGTCATACTTGCAGGAACTCCAGAAATTACAATACCAGTAGTTTTTGTAGAAGTACCAGTAATGTTTACAGCAGCTCCAGAAGCATCAACACCTGAAACAGTAATAGTATAAGTTACTAAACCACCAACAGCATCAGAAATAGCTTCTGTCTCAAGTTTATTAACTGTGACTTTACCAGTTGCAGAACCGAAGCAAGTCGCATCAGTTGAAGCTAATGCAAATTTAACTTGTTTTGGTTGTCTGATCTGTACGCGATATTTATCAACTGGAATACCAGCACCTTCACCACCAACAATACAACCGTTTGAATCTTTTACCCAAATCACGTAAGTTCCGATTGGTACAACAAATTCAGCAGAAGATTGGAAATCAGCAGCAGCAGGCTCAGGTGTGAAAACATGACCTGTAGATACAGTTGATAATTTAGCAGCATAAGTATAAGATAAGCTACCACCGTTTGCAACAATTGTAAATTTACCATCATTACCTCCATAACATGTAACATCCTTGTTCCAGGTTACAGATGCAGCTAAAGCAGTTGCAGGTTCATTAACTTCCCACGAAGCAACTTTTGTATATACATTGTCTGTAGGAGTCTCAGTTCCTGTTGGTAATAAACAAGGACCTTGACCAGCTGCAGTAGGCATACCATTAGAAATCCAAACACTATAAATAGCATGTGGCAAATTAGTGAAAGTAAATTTCTGATTTGTTGTTCTTGTCCAAGTTCCAGCTTGAAGTGACGGATTAGCTGTTGTTGTTAATTGTACATAGTACTCAGCGCCTGTTGTAGTAACAGTGGCAGCAGTACCGGCTAATACAGTCACAGTTAATGAACCGTCATTTCCACCTTTACATTTTACAGGAGCTGTAACAGCCATATACTTGTAAGCTACCAAATCTTTAACCAAATATGAATAATTGGCAGTACAAGAAACAACTGGATAAGTATAGGTAACAATAGAAGTAGATGTAGATGTAGAACCAGCTGTAACACTAACTGATGCAGTATAAGTTCCAGCATTTAAGCTTGTAAACAAACCTGTAGTGTTAGTTGCAGTACCATTGCTGAACAAATATGACTGAGTAACAGCAGGAGCCCAACCACCAGCAGGTGTAAGTTGAACCTGTCCAGCACCAGCACAAGTAACATCAGTTACAACACCAGTCAACGTTAAAGCAGCAGGTTGAAGAACTGTAACAGATACAGTATTACCAACACAATGATTAGCATCTCTTACATAAAGATAATATACACCAGCTTCAGTAGCAATATAAGTTTTGGTAGTTGTTGTTGTACTAGTACCAAAATTTAACCAGTCACCTTCATTAATAACTCCATTGGCTGAAGCATTAACTGCCAACTGATAACCAGGTGTTCCACCTGTAGCAGTTACAGCAATACGACCATCTCTGGAATTCACGCAAGAAAAATGAGTAACAGCTACACCTGTAATAGTTACAGCAGTAGGTCTGGTAATAACCTGAACAGGTAATACTGTAGATGAAGAACAGCTAGAAGCATCACTAATAGTAATGGTATAAGTACCATCGGTTAAACCAGTGAATTCACCAGTAGTATTGGTAACTGTACCACCGGCAGGTTTTGCCAATTTAAATGTATAGAAACCTGTTCCATCAAATTCTGGTTTACCACCTTTAACACCAGTTAAAGGAACTGTAATTTTACCATCGTTTAATGTATTGCAGGTAATGTTTGTTTTTGCAATAGTACCAGTGAATGTAATTGCTTTATAACCGTTAACCAGGAATGGGCCAGCAATTAAAGAAGTATTAGAGCAAGCATCTTTAATTTTCACATAGTAAGTTCCTCTCTGAACCTGAACAACATGTTTACCAATAGAGGTAGTTGCAGACCAAGTGCCCACATTCTGATATACAAGAGTTGAACTACTTAAAGCTTCAACATTATTAGCAATGGCATATTGTGGTTGTCCAAATCCGCCAGTTGTATTAATAGTCAAAGTTCCATCAAATAAACCAAAACAAGTAGCATCGGTTACAGCTGCGGTCATAGCCAAAGCAGCTTTTTCCTTAATGGTAACCATTACTACACTTGATTTGCATCCCATTTCATCACGAGCACCTAAATAATAAGTACCAGCAACAAAATAAGTTGGTGTAGTAGTTGCGCCACCATTAATCGTTACAGGAGTAAATGCGGTACCACTAGTAAATACAGCAGCTTCAGTAGAAGCAACATAGTATTTCACAGTACGTGAAGCTTGCCATGTGGTAGTAACAGAAATAGTTCCTGTTTGTGCACCATGACAATCAATATCAGTTACAGTAGCTGTAAGTGTGCTTGCTATTAAAGCATCAACAAATACACTGGTTTCAGTAGTACAACCATTATAATCTTTAACCGTAATAGTTGTAGTTCCTTCTGGAACAGCTAATGAAGGATTAGTAAACCAAATTGTATTATCAGTTGAATACATATATGGAGCAACACCACCTTCAGCAAATACAGTTGCGCGACCATCGTTGCCACCAGGACAAGTAGGAGCTACAACAGCTGGAGAAGTAGTTACGGTAGCAGTCAATGCTTCTGGAACATCGATAGTTACTAATTTACTTACAGGACAGTTATTAGCATCAGTAACAGTTACAGTAACTGTACCATCAGCAACAAGACCTGACATAAAATAAGTAGTTGAAGTAGTCGTTGCACCACCATTATAAGAATATGCATATGGAGCAGTACCACCAGTAGCAGTAACAGTTAAAGTGTAAGAACCACCATTACAAGCCACTTCGTAAGCAGCAGCGTTATCAGCGCTAGTTGTGAAAGCCAATGCACCAGGAGCCTGAATTGGTAAAATATTACCACTACCATCCTGATTAGCAAATGCTTTAATACAACCTTTGGCATCTTTAACCCATACACTATAATAATTAGCAGTAAGGCCAAGAGCCTGAACTGTGGTTGAACTCCAGGTTAAGCCTGTCTGTCCAGCTGTTGTTAAAGCAACAGCAAATTCATAAGGAGCTGTTCCGCCAGTTACAGAAGTAATAGTAACCGAACCAGTAGCGCCACCAGCACATGTTGCGTCACCATAAGCTAAAGTAAATGCAATAGCGTCAGGCTGACTAACAACAACTGCATGAGAAGTTGAACAACCATTACCGTCTTTTACAGTAATTGTATATGTTCCGGCAGCTAATGAACTATAAGTAGTAGGTGTTGTTGTGCTAACAGCAGCCCAATTAACACCATCTTTTGAAATCATATAACCAGCAGTTGATGAGACAGTGCCACCAGATGGGGCAGATACCGTGATTACACCATCAGCAGAACCATTGCAAGTAATAGGAGTAGTTACTGAAGCAGTAAAACTAACAGCAGTTGCAGGCTCACCAACTAAGGCAGTCTGCCAAGCTGGATTTGCACTAGGAATTCCTGAAAAAATTAAATTATTACAACCACCAGCGCCATCAACAGTTACATAATAACTGCCAACTGGTTTTAATATTTGGAAATTAGTGTATTTATAACCTGTTAATTCAGATGCATTTTTGCCCTTGCTATTGATTACAGAAGTAAAATAAGGCATCTCTAAAGTTGGAACAACCCAATAGGTATATGGTCCAGTACCCCCAGTAGCGCTAACTTGAATTTCACCATTACCACCTTTACATTTGGCATCTTCAACTGTAACACTATTAATAACAAGTGGAGAAGTAGCAGCAACTGGAATAGTAATTAAATGAGAAGCACAACCGCTAGCATCCACAACGCGAACATAGGCAGTTGAAGGAGCCTGTGACGTTGCAACAGGTGTTGTAGAAGAAGTAGTAGAACCATTAAAATAATAATACAATCCAGCACCAACCGGACTGGTAACTGTAATATTAGCCTGACCACCATCACAAGTTGCAGGTGTAACCGTGTATTGAACAGTTGGATAAGCCACTGTTACAGTTGCAGTACCTCCTAAAAGACTAGTAGTTCTGATTTTATCAGAACCTCCATCTAAAGGGGCATAATAAAAGCTGGCAGAATTCCATGTTAATGCTGATGCAAATAAATCAGCAGTTGCATTTGCACCGCCAACGACACCAAAATTAACATTAATAATGTCTGTTTTTGAATTATCTCCAATAGTAACAGATGTGGTACCAGACCATGCAAAGTCAACAGTACCACCAACATTGTCAACGACAACAGTTGTACCTGCAAGAGAGGCACCAGCAGTAGTTAGAGCATAATTCTTGTAAACGAACTTTGTCGGATCGAATTTTAATTGGATCGCAAAGCTCTTAATACCAATAAAATCCCTGACGGAAATTTTACTGGTGTAACTATCGTTTACGTTATAACATGCATCTACGGAACCAGCATAAAGCTCCACCGTCTTTTGCGCCTCTTGGGCTATAAGCCCTGAAGAGAACAACATCATAACGCTCAATAGTAAAAATCCAAAAAGCCGTGTAAATGATTTTCTCATAGCATTTGTTTTTTAATTGAACTTAATTGATTGATTGATTGAATTTTATAATTCATTTTTATTTTTATATTCTGTTTTAGTGATTCTATTACAGTCTTTATAATGCAAACGTATAAAAATATCGCCAATGTACAACAACATAAACCGATAAAAATAAAATTTTTATCCGCCAGACAGACTTATTTTACTACGTATTGCGAAGTTTTCACTCATCCTGAGTCAAAACAAAAATAACTCATACCCTCAATTTTAAATGTTTAACAGTCTGGAAAGATCGTGAAAAACGATGCATACCAAAGCAGTCTAAAATTACACTAATTATTGATATATGGCTCTAAAATAAAATAATTTTTAATGGTTATTTTTCCATTAGTCATTATATAGCTCCTAAGATTTTTTTTACTTTCAGCCAATAAAATCTGTATAAATACAATCTAAAATAAATTTACCCTACTTCATAACTTAATATTTATTACAGAATGAAGAAATTTAACTGATTTTTTCCAGATCAGTTAAATTCATAGACTGCAAAATCTCTTCTAATTCATTAAAATCAAGGAAAGTAAAGCATTTTAACCTCGCTGAGAATCGAATATTTGATTTCGCATGGATAGTTTGTCGATGATTTTTGCTTCTGAAAGTAAAATGATTCTGCCCCTTGTTGCAAACGAGGGATAGAGCAGACAACCTAATTATTGAAAAATCCTAAATATTTTCCGAGTTATTATTATTTCTGCCATTTATTTGTTAAATTGGTACAAGTCATTTTTATTATTCATCAGAAACATACAATCGGCATTAGTTCAACTTTGGTTCCAAGGCGAAAATAGCATTGAAAATAGCGCATACAAATTTTTACAGGCGAAAAAAATGCATTTACGAAACTTCGGAAAAATTTCATAAGGTTAAAATGGATCGAGTTGGAGGCTTTATTAAATTTCAAAAGGCCAAATGGAATTGGTTAGTCCTTTGTAAAATTTCACAAGGTTAAAATGGATCGGGTTGGTGCCTTTGTAAAATTTCAGAAGGCAAAATAGGAGCAGTTGGTGTTTCGGAAAAATTTCAGGAGGCTAAAAGGAGTCGGGTTGGTGTTTTCGAAATTTTTCAACGGTTAGGTTGTTCAAAATTTGGAACTATCAATGAATGTTTTTTTATATACCCTTTTTAAAAAACCGTTATGGAAACTAAAAGTTTTTATGCCTTGTACCCAATTCGATTAAAAATCGATGATTTATTTTCGCTCAGCAAATCGACCATTGAATGCGCCAGCCCTATTCGGGAAAGCATAGGCGAATTGCCCAAAGTAATACTTGGGCACCTCGAAACCGATAACAATGCCATGGGCCTACAACTGAAAAAGGTGTTGAAGAGCGGACTGACCGCACAAGTAACCGAACTTGACCTCGATTGCGATGACCGGTTTGCTGAAATCAAGCGCAATGTGAACACCCACCTGCAAGGTCGCAACCCTGAAAAGAAAGCGGCAGCCAATGCGCTGAAAATCTTTCTCAACCCGTATTGGGACACCGACACAAAGCCTTTGAACACGCAGATAAGCCTTATGAAAGAGATGTTTGTCAAGTTCAATGCCAACGAAACATTGAAAACACACGCTGTAACCGTTGGCATTATTGACATGATGGCCGGACTCGAAACCGCCAATACCGCATTAAGCGTCGTGTACCAAACTCGTAACGAGCAGGTTTCAGCCGTTGAAGGTCCTTCGGCCAGTAGCCTGAAATCGGCAACCGCCAAAAGCTACGATCAGTTTTGCCTTGCCCTGGAACAAGCAGTTAATTACACTCCCTCCAATATCCTCATCACACTGTTTAATCAACTGGACGAACTGCGTAAAACCTACGCCCGCCTAGTCCACAAAAAAGACAAGGAAGAAGAAGCAGGCCCTGTTAAAACTGAATAATACAGCAAGCAAAAAAGGCTGTCTCAAAGGTAGAGACAGCCTTTTTTGGTATGTCTATTCGAGATTGAATTCAAATATTCAATTCTCCAAAGGATAAATTAACTTTTGAGACAACCTCCTTTGATGGTTATGTGTGAATGTGAATAATCACCACGAGCCCATTGAGAGCCGGAGGCTCCGAACTTTCGAATAGGTGGGTACACAATAGTTTGCAAACGAGATTAGGAGCAAATTCTCATGCCTTACAGCTTTCGCTACATTAACTAAAAATTAAACTCTGCAACAAAAAATGTCATCTTCAGAAATAAATTTGACGTTTCTGAATTTAAGTATTTATTTTGTATGGCCTAAATCAAATAGGTCTGAAAAAAAAACAAACATTATTCATTTATACACTCATTAAATTTATCAACGATGTCAAAAATTAAAATCGGTATCAACGGTTTCGGTCGTATCGGACGCTTAGTTTTCCGTGCTGCTCAGGAAAGAAACGATGTTCAAATTGTTGCAGTTAACGACCCTTTCTTAGATCTTGACTATTTGATTTACATGTTGAACTACGATACAGTTCACGGTAGATTCCAGGGTACTGCAGAAAACAAAGGCGGTAAATTATTTGTAAACGGCGTTGAAGTTGCATTTTTTGCTGAAAAAGATCCAGCTAACATTGGTTGGGGCGCTTCAGGTGCTGATTATGTTGTTGAATCAACTGGTGTTTTCACTACAATTGAAAAAGCTGGCTTACACCTAAAAGGCGGAGCAAAAAAAGTTGTTATCTCTGCTCCATCGAACGACGCTCCTATGTTTGTTTGCGGTGTTAACCTTGAAGCCTATAAAAATGATATGGATATCGTTTCTAATGCTTCTTGTACTACAAACTGTTTAGCTCCAATGGCTAAAGTTATCAACGACAACTTCGGAATTCTTGAAGGTTTGATGACAACTGTACACGCTGCTACAAATACTCAAAAAACTGTTGATGCTCCATCTGCTAAAGACTGGCGTGGTGGTCGTTCAATTTTAGGAAACATCATTCCTTCATCTACTGGTGCTGCTAAAGCTGTAGGTAAAGTAATTCCTGCTTTGAATGGCAAATTAACCGGTATGGCTTTCCGTGTACCAACTGCTGACGTTTCTGTAGTTGACTTAACTGTACGTTTGGAAAAAGCTGCATCTTACGACGAAATTAAAGCTGCTATGAAATTAGCTTCTGAAACTACCATGAAAGGTATTCTTGGTTATACTGAAGATTCAGTTGTTTCATCTGACTTCATTCACGAATCACGCACTTCGGTATTCGATGCTAATGCAGGTATCGCGTTGAATGGCAACTTCGTAAAAGTTGTAAGCTGGTACGATAACGAATGGGGTTATTCTTGCAAAGTATTGGATTTGATCGCACACATGGATTCAGTAAAATAATTCTGAATTTCAGATAAAATACCAAAGGCAGTTCGAAAGAGCTGCCTTTTTTGTTTGGGCTAAAGCCCGGAAATAATATATTTTGCATGTCCGTCACATGAATGTGACGGCAAAGGATAACGCTCCAATCAGCATATTCTCTCGTTTAATGCATTATCCTTTGCCGTTCGCTTTAGCGAACGGATTTGAATGCACTAAAACGACGGGCTTAGCCGAACAATTCAGATTCAACCAGTTCGCAAATAATATGTCCGATTAAAATTTGGACTTCCTGGATTCGGGGAGTATCAGTTGACGGCACATTGATCAACACATCAGCCAATTCAGACATTCTGCCTCCAGATGCTCCGGTTAAACAAATACATTTAAACCCAATTTTGCGAGCTTCATGAATAGCATGAATGATATTTTCTGAATTTCCTGAGGTGGAAATGGCAACTAATACATCTCCCATTTTGCCAACAGCCTGAATATACCTTGCATATGCGGTTTCAAAACCATAATCATTAGAAACAGCTGTCATAAACGAGCTGTTCCCGTGACAAACATCGGCATGAATTGGTGCCCGGTCCAGGTAAAACTTGCCGGACAATTCGGCTGCCAAATGTTGTGCATCGGCAGCACTTCCGCCATTCCCGCAAAAGAGTGTTTTATTTCCTGATCGGTATGCATTAATAATCAACTCTGATGCTTCCCTAATTCGTTCAATCAAAATCCCATCAGAAAGAATTTTAGTTTTAAGCTCTATCGACTGTTGGATGCGTTTAATTATCATTCCGGATTCTTTATTTTATTGTAAACGGACAAGAAGGTGTTTGCCATATTCGCCCAGGAGAATTTCTTTTTCTCTTCTATGATGTTTGATTCAAATTTGATAATCCGATCGTTTTCATAAAAATCGACCAAGGCATTGGCGATCTCCAAATTATTTGGTTCCACCACATATCCAATTTTTCCGTCAGGAATAATCTCGGACAAACCACCTACATTGGTTACCAGCATGGGCTTGTTAAAATGATATCCAATTTGAGTTACGCCACTTTGAGTAGCACTTTTATAGGGCTGAACAACCATGTCTGCCGCACTAAAATAAAGGTTCACCTCGTCATCCGGAATAAAATCAGTTCTCAATTCAATAAAATCTTCCAGATTATTGTCCTTAATTAATTTGAGATACGGCTCCGGACTCGAATAATACTCACCAGCGACCAAAAGCTTGACCGGAAATTTGCGCAGTCGCTCATCCGCAAAAGCGCTGATTAACAGATCAAGTCCTTTGTAATCACGAATGAATCCAAAGAAAAGCAGATACCGAATATTTGGATCCAATTTCAGTTTTTGTTTGGCCAGTTCGAACGACAACTTCTTTCCATAGTTATCGAAAATTGGATGAGGGCAAAAACCCTGTGGCAAATTTTTCCGGAAAGAATTTCCATCCTTCAATACACTTTGCGACATGGCAATCAAACCATCAATACGTTGCATGAAATAGTTGGTAAGCAAACGATCTCCTGGACGGTGTTCGTGAGGAATTACATTATCGGCCAGACAAATAACAACAGAGTGTTTGTTCTTCCGGATTAAACCGGCAATTGTTCCCAAACATGGAGCCAGAAAAGGTAACCAGTAACGAATAATGACCAGATCAGGTTTTTCACGGGCAATCCTTCGTCCAACTTTTAGCCAGTTTAAAGGATTAATTGAATTTATGGTACGCTTAATATTTAAGTTTTCAGGAGCAGGTTTCTCGTTGTATTGAGTTTTCCCCGGAAAAAGGAAAGATGGATATTGGATAATAAAAGTCTCCATCTCAACATCAAAACCCATTGAAGCAAATTCTTGCGCCAACCGTTCATTTGTAGTGGCAATTCCTCCCCGGTAAGGATAGGCAGGTCCTATGATTTTGATGGTTTTTAACATTTCCCTTTCAAATAATCTTTTAACAAATGTGCAACATGTTTATCAATTGGGAAAGTAAAATCATCAGGAATAATCTTCTCAGCCGAAATCCATCGGAATGACTGATTTCCATTCACCAAATCCGGAAAATCAAATGGGTTAACTGACAATTTAAACTTTACAGGATCTTTGATCTTAGCCAGATAATAAATACTTATCAGCTGATAACCTTCCCAAAACAAGGCTTTCTGATAAAAATCAGTAGTGTAAAAATGCTGAATGTCTTCAATTTCCTGATTACATTCCTCCAACATTTCCCGCTTTAAACAATCAATTGTTCCTTCGCCAAAATGCATTCCTCCACCGGGGAATTTGGTCATTTTTATGTCCAGCTGAAATTCGTCAGTGACGAGAACTTCCTTTTGTTCATTCACAATCAGTGCATAAACACGAATTGTAAATTGAGAGGGCAGCTGATCATTCATTATGGTTCATCTTTTGGTCAACAAAGTCAACTATTTCTGAAATCTGGTTGGGTTCAAACCACTCGATCTGTTGATCGCGCCGAAACCAGGTTAATTGCTTCCGGGCATATCTGCGGGTATTCCGTTGAATCAGGTCAATAGCTTCTTCTAAAGTACAATCACCATCCAGATATGAGAACAATTCCTTATATCCAACAGTGTTCAGTGAGTTTAACTTTCGATGCGGATAAACAGCCTTTGCTTCTTCCAGAAGACCGGCATCCATCATCTTTAAAACACGCTGATTAATTCGTTCGTACAGGATTTTTCGGTCCTGATTAATTCCGACTTTTATAATATGGAATGGTCTTTCTTTGATTGTTTTTTTTCGAAAAGAAGTAATCGGTAAACCTGTCATTTGATGAATTTCGATGGCATGGAGCATTCTCTTCGGGTTATTCAGATCAACAATTTGATAGTACTCAGGATCAACTTCCAAAAGTCGTTGCCGTAGCGCATCTATCCCATTTTTCTCATACCAACCGATTACTTCACCCCTAATTTCAGGATCAACAGTAGGAATGTCATCGATTCCGTTGCAAATAGTATCGACATACAACATCGAACCGCCGGTAAGTACAACAGGATTTATTCGCTTGAAAAGCTCACCAATAAGCTGCAACGCTTCAGTTTCGTATTCGCTGACATTGTAATATTCATGAATTGATTTGGTCTGGATAAAATGATGGGGCACCATTCTCAGATCATCGGCAGAAGGAACCGCTGTGCCAATGGAAAGTTCCCGAAAAAACTGGCGGGAATCGGCTGATATAATTTCTGTATGATAATGTTTGGCTAATTGAATACTGATATCTGATTTTCCAACTCCGGTAGGTCCCAAAACTATAATTAATGTATCCATCCTAATCAATTGGTTGAGCGACAAAGATAAGGATTAATACAAAAAAGAAGGGGACTTTAAAGTCCCCATTTGTTATGCATCCATTTCTCCAAAAATCTCATAATAGTCTTCCAGATCTCCGAAACTTTTATAAGATTCGTCCTTCTCCATCAATTCAACTCCAGGATTTTCCAGATCATTGATTAAAAATTGACTTGGCGCATTGCCTTTCTCGTAAGCAACAAATGGTTCTTTTAAATCAGTTTTCATAAGTTTCTCCTTTAATTCTATGTATAAAAAACGTTCATTAAAGAAATCAAAGACGTAAACTAACTTTTGCCCGATTTCCGATATATATTCATCCAATTTTGTATTTCGCATACTAAGTACTTTCGTACTCTTTTTACCTGAATCGAGAGGACTGATTTCAATCTGTCTTTTCCAATGATCGTCAGTTATAAAAAATGAAGCCAGCTGAGATTGGTCGAAATTTGAAGTGTTTTGTATTGTCCGGTGTAGCTCTTCAAACGTATTTCCTGATCCAACATGAATCAATCTTTTAAAATCAGGAGCCTCTAAAGATGAAATTTCGAAAATACAAATCATAAATCAGGAATTATTTGTGATTGAATATTCTAAACATTTGAATCAAATTAAGCTCAAATTGTAACTCCTATACCGATACCCTGACTAAAAAGTTAGCTGTCAAATGTTAAAAAAGATTAAATTTAAATTCATCCACACATATCACATTGTACACCTGACAGTTATACAAAACAGCATAAAATTCAACAAAATCAGTTTCTTGAAAAATCGAATATTTTTTACAATTGGTCGTCAAATAAAGCTGGAATGTTTTCGACCCAACTGCATTATACCTTTTAGTCACGATCAGTATTGATGTAATTATTTTTAAACTTGTATGACCTATTAAAAGCCCAATAATTTAAAAGCTATGAGATTCGGAACACTTTTTTTTGAAAACCTGAATATCGCGCTGCAATCCATTCGCAGCAATCTCCTTCGTACAATACTTACTGTATGTATCATCGCCGTAGGAATTACTGCCTTGGTTGGAATTTTGACAGCTATTGACTCGATAAAAAATTCGATAACGAAGGAATTCACATTTATGGGGGCAAATACTTTTACGATTAATTCACGTGGAATGCGAATTCAGGTTGGAGATAAACGTTACCGCTCAAGAAACTACTCATTCATAAGCTATTATCAGGCTAAAGAATTCAAAGAAAAGTTTGTTTTCCCTTCGTCGGTTTCGATTTCGACCAATGCCACCGGAACCGCAACTGTAAAATATGAATCTGAAAAAACGAATCCCAACGTATCGGTCCAGGGTGTTGATGAAAATTACTTGTTTACATCGGGAAACGAAATTAGAATCGGCCGTAATTTTACTGAAGAGGAAATAAATTCAGGTAGAAACGTAGTGATTATTGGAGACGGTATAACTAAAAAAATATTCAAAAAAGGTGAGAATCCACTGCAAAAAACAATAAGCATTGGCGGCGGGAAGTACCGGATTATTGGGGTTCTTGCTTCAAAAGGACAAGGATTCGGATCGGGTGGAGATCAGATGTGCTTACTTCCTTTTACCAATGTGAGGAGTTATTTCTCACGCCCGCAAATGAACTTTTCGGTACAAATTAAGGTGAACAATACGGAAATGGTTGATCCGGCAATTGGCGAAGCTGAAGGTACTTTTAGAGTAATCAGAAACCTTAACCCAGCTGATGAAAGTGATTTTAACATTGAAAAAAGTGATAATCTTGTCAATATTCTTCTTAAAAACATTCAAAACATTACACTTGTAGCAACTATCATCGGTCTCATAACCTTATTCGGCGCGGCAGTTGGCCTTATGAATATCATGCTTGTTTCGGTTACCGAACGGACGCGTGAAATTGGTATCCGGAAAGCAATTGGAGCAACGTCAAAAATTGTGAAACAGCAATTTCTGATCGAATCAGTTGTTATCGGACAGATCGGAGGAATTGTTGGTATTATCCTTGGAATCCTTGCTGGAAATGGAGTCGCCATGATGATCGGAACGCCATTCTTTATTCCCTGGGTCTGGATTTTTGTTGGTGTAATTTTATGCTTCCTGGTTGGTGTAATTTCAGGTTATTATCCGGCGCAAAAAGCATCAAAACTTGATCCGATTGAAAGCCTCCGTTTCGAATAACATATTCATTTCTAAATCATATTCAAGCCATAATTCCGGAACAAAAAATTCGGAATTATGGCTTTTTGATTTACATGGCATCCTTCTAAGTTCGTCCTCTAAATTGAAACCGAATATCCATTGTCTAAAAAAACTTCCATTGCGCTTCCACACTTCAAATCAACCTATATTTTAAATCTTTGTTCTAATCAACTTGAATACAGTTTCTGATCTATCGTTTTTTTCAGAAAAAATATATCTTTACTTTTCAGCATTAATTTTGACAGAGCACAGAGGGAGCGATAAATGACAAAACTTCAGACAAAAGCAGAGGAGCGACTAATTCAGGATTATTTTGATGACCTAATGAAGGCATGTGACCGCAAGGTTTCGGACGAAGGAAAGGTCCGGATACAAAAAGCGTTTGAATTTGCTAACAGTGCACATGCCGGCGTAAAACGAAAATCAGGTGAGCCATATATCATTCACCCACTTGCTGTTGCCAAAATAGTTATCGAAGAAATCGGGCTAAGTGCCACATCAATTATCTCGGCATTGTGTCACGACGTTGTTGAAGATACGGATTATACGCTTGAAGACATAAGTAATCTGTTCGGCGAAAAAGTAGCTTCCATCGTTGACGGACTAACAAAACTCACAGACGAATTTACACCTCAGCACGACTCGAAGCAAGCTAATAATTTCAGGAAGATGCTGATGACCCTTTCTGATGATGTTCGGGTTATCCTTATCAAACTTGCAGACCGGCTTCACAACATGCGGACGTTGGACTCGATGGCTCCACACAAGCAGCTCAAAATAGCAGCCGAAACCCTTTACATATTTGCTCCCCTCGCCCATCGGTTGGGATTATATGCCATCAAATCGGAGCTGGAAGATTTAAGCCTGAAATACAAACATCCCGATGCGTACAACCAAATACAGTTTAGACTTCAAAACCAGCGTGAAAAAAGAGATTACCTGGTAACTGAATTTATCAGGCCAATTAACGAGCAGCTGAAACGCGAAGGAGTTGACTTTAACATTACAGAACGGCTGAAATCAACCTACTCCATCTGGAATAAAATGCAAACCAAAGGCGTTTCGTTCGATGAAGTTTATGATTTATTGGCTGTTCGAATTGTCTTTAACCCAAAGACCAATGTTTCTGAAAAGCGGCAATGTTTCGATATTCTGTCGCTGGTAACCGACATTTATAAGCCCAAACCCGACCGGATCCGCGATTGGATAACTATACCGAAAGCTAACGGTTATGAAGCTTTGCACGTAACTGTTATGGGGCCACAGGGCAAATGGGTTGAAATACAGATCCGCACACAACGAATGGACGAAATTGCAGAAAGAGGCTTTGCCGCTCATTACAAATACAAAAATATTAATGATGTTGAAAACGAACTAGACCGATGGTTGCAGAAGATTAAGGATATGCTTCAGAATCCGGAATCGGATGCTCTTGAATTTCTGGATGAGTTTAAAATGAATCTTTTCTCTTCCGAAATCATCGTCTTCACACCAAAAGGCAGAATGGTGAATCTACCAAAAAATGCCACCATCATCGATTTTGCTTACGAAATACATACAGAACTGGGGAATCATTGCATCGGAGCTAAAATAAACCACAGGTTAGTGCCTGTTTCTCATGTCCTTCAAAGTGGCGACCAAGTTGAAATACTTTCGTCAAAAACACAAACTCCGCAACTTAGCTGGCTCAATTTTCTGATTACCGCCAAGGCTAAAACAAAAGTCAAACAATCATTCAAACTCGACCGGAAAAAGCATATTGAACAAGGTCGAAAAATAATCGAGGATCAACTCGCCAAATATAAAATTCTACCTTCATCAGATACCCTAAAAAAATTAAGTGCTTATTACAGCCTGACCAATAAAGAACAGTTATATGCCCAGGTAGGTATGGGTTTTCTGGAACTCGACAACCTTGATGAAGTGTTACAAACCCGCCGAGAAAATAAACTCGCCAAGTTCTGGAAATTATCCTTCTCCCAAAAGAAAGAAGAACCCGTTTCTTCAGGCAAAATCAATAAAAAAGCTCCTTTTATACTGAAAGAAGATCCGGAGGAACTCAACTACACTCTGGCAAAATGCTGCAATCCAATACCTGGCGACGACGTTGTTGGATATGTTTCCGACGAGGAGCATATAATTATCCACAAAAGAAACTGTCCTGAAGCACTCAAGATTATGTCGCAACAAGGCGATAATATTATCACTGCCGAATGGACTAAATTCAAACGACTATCTTACCTGTCACGAATTAAACTAAGCGGATTCGACCGCGTAGGAGTAGTTAACGAAATAACCACCATCATTTCAAAGCAAAGTGACATCAACATGCGCACAGTTCACTTTGATACTCACGATGGCATTTTTGAAGGCGATTTGTATTTGTATATTCATAGCGTTCAGGATTTAAATGAATTGATATCCCGATTAATGAAAATCAAGGGGATGGACACCATTGAACGTATTGAAAAAATTCAGCAATAAATAATCAGCTTCGCTTAAAGTCTTAAAAAAGTGCTATTTTTGAACCTTATTCTTAATTGGTTTAAATATGAATAACCAAAAAACAAAAGAAGCGGTCAAGCGCATGTTTATCGATTATCTTGAAGAAAATGAACACCGGAAAACTCCTGAACGGTTTGCAATTCTGGAAGAAATATATTCAAGAGAAGGGCATTTTGACATTGAGTCGTTGTACATTTCGATGAAAAACAAGAATTATAGGGTGAGCAGGGCCACCTTGTACAACACCATGGATTTACTGCTCGATTGCAAACTAATCATCAGGCATCAGTTTGGAAAAAATCTGGCACAATTCGAAAAAGCTTATGCAATTCCTCAGCACGACCATTTAATCGACCTCCGGAATGGTTCGTTGACTGAATTCTATGACCCACGCCTAAAGGAAATCATAGAAGATATCTGTCAGAAAAATGATTTTAAACTATCGCACCACACCCTTTATATTTATGGGCAGTTCACCAGTAAGTAATAAAAATGCTTCCTGATCGTTCATTAAAAGAATAAGAACAAATTAATAATCGGCTTCTTTTAACTGTTTATTTTAAACTTACTTCGGTAAATAATTTGTAATTTTATCGCTCAATTAAGACCATTTCTTCCGTGAAAATTGAAATTACAGAATTCAGTTTTCGCGGATTATCGTGTTTAAACAGATCATAATAAATCTAGATAAAATGAAAGTAGATGTTTTGCTAGGCCTCCAGTGGGGCGATGAAGGAAAGGGAAAAATCGTCGATGTTTTGACACCCAAATATGATATTATTTCCAGATTCCAAGGCGGCCCGAATGCCGGCCATACACTGGAAATCAACAATTTCAAACAGGTTTTACACACTATTCCTTCCGGAATATTTCGCGAAAACAAGTTGAATGTAATCGGCAACGGAGTTGTAATTGATCCAATCACTTTTGAAAAAGAAATTGAATCAATCAGTAAACACAATGTCGATCTTCACAAAACACTCTACATTTCTAAAAAAGCGCACCTGATTCTGCCTACACATCGTTTGCTCGACGCTGCCTCAGAAGAAGCAAAAGGAGCAACCAAAATTGGTTCAACATTAAAAGGGATTGGGCCAACTTACCGCGACAAAATTGGTCGCGACGGATTACGTGTTGGTGATCTTTTCGAAAATTTCACTGAAAAATACACAGCACGAGTTCAGGCTCACAAAGATTTGCTCGAAAACTATTACCACTTCGATTATGCTGCCATACTTGCTGAAACCGAAAAGGAATGGATGAAAGCCATCGAGGTTCTAAAAACCTTCAATATTGTTGACACCGAACACCTTATTAATGATAACCTGGCTGATGGAAAATCGGTTTTGGCTGAAGGTGCTCAGGGAACGATGCTGGATATTGATTTTGGATCTTATCCTTTTGTAACTTCATCGAGCACAATTTGCGCCGGAGCTTGCACCGGACTGGGAATTGCGCCAAATAAAATCGGTAATGTTTTTGGCATTTTCAAAGCCTACTGCACCCGCGTAGGAATGGGACCATTTCCAACAGAATTGTTTGATCAGGATGGTCAGGACATGCGCGATGTTGGTCGTGAATATGGCTCAACCACAGGCCGTCCGCGCCGTTGCGGTTGGTTGGATTTGGTAGCCTTGAAATACTCTATTATGCTGAATGGAGTTACTGAACTCATTATGATGAAAGCAGATGTAATGGACAAATTTGAAACCATTAAAATTTGCGTAGGTTACGAAATAAATGGTGAAGTCACCGAGAAATTCCCATTCGAACTGAATGATAGCGTAAAACCTGTCTATATTGAATTGCCGGGGTGGCAAACCGATTTGACTCAGCTATCAACTCAAAATGAATTTCCTGAAGAATTCAATAACTATATGAATTTCATTGAAGAACAGGTTGGCGTGCCGATTTCAATCGCTTCGGTTGGTCCAAACAGGGCACAAACAATCTTCTTAGGAGAATAAAACATAGGGAGCCAGTTTATCTGGCTCCTTTTCTTTTGTTTAAAACTTTTGATTTCACAAAGTATTGCTTATTTTAGGACATTAATTACACGATTGTAATTCAGTTTTATCATACTGAAATGGAAATTACAAAGCCTACCCTGCTACTTAGTAAAGAAATTGCATTGCGAAACATCCAAAATATGGTTCGTAAAGCAAATGATCTTGGGTTAAATTTCCGCCCCCATTTTAAAACTCATCAATCTGCCGAAATTGGAGAATGGTTTCGCGAAGCCGGAGTAAAATGCATCACCGTTTCTTCATTAACCATGGCCAACTATTTTGCAGACTTTGGGTGGAATGACATTACTATTGCTTTTTCTGTTAATATTCCGGAAATCCCGGAAATGAATGAACTCGCAGGCCGAATCAATCTGAACCTTCTGATTGAGAATAAAGAAGGGCTAGCTGCTCTTCAGGAAAAGATCACCTGGCACACCGGTGTATTCATTAAAATTGATACCGGCTACAATCGTACCGGGATTGAATCCAACCGGACTCAATTGATTGATGAGCTGTTGGAAACGATTCAGAAATCACCATTACTCCAGTTTAAAGGATTTTTGTCGCATACCGGACATACCTACCACGCCAACTCAACACATGATATTTTTAGCAGACACTTTGATGCACTTCTGAAAATGAAGGCTCTGAAAGTTCGCTACAGAAGCGAATGGCCCGAGTTGATCGTTTCCTTGGGAGACACGCCATCGTGCAGTATTTGCGACAATTTCGATGGGGTTGACGAAATAAGGCCTGGCAACTTTGTTTTTTACGATTTAATGCAATTTAAACTGGGCGTCTGCAAACTCACCGACATTGCAGTCAGAATGGTTTGCCCGGTAATCGCGGTACATCCTTCACGCAACGAAGTGGTTATTTACGGCGGCGCCATTCATTTTGCCAAAGATTCAATCATTAATATTGATGGGAAACCTCTCTTCGGAAGAATTATTATCGAAGAAGATGACAAGAAAATACTTCTGGATGAGAAAAACTACCTTCATGGACTTTCGCAAGAGCATGGAATCCTGAAGATAACCCCCCAAGACTTACACTATTTCAAACCTGGTAACCTGATCGAAATAATTCCTGTTCATTCGTGCCTGACCGCCAATCTCATGAAAGAATACCTGACCACCGAAGGCGAAATAATTAAAATGCTTCCGTTTTATTAATCTCCCGAATCCTTCATCTGAAGGGATTCAATTTAAATATGTAATACCAACACCTTTCCGATAAGAATACGGAACAATATATTGTGTGCATTGTTGTTTAGGTAAAATCAACAGATATCTAAAACTCTTCAGTAACTCTGCATCTAAAGATTCGAAGTATGACATTTAAACGATTAAGTTATTTATCAGTTTTAGTGGCATTTATGATTACGCCTCTGATCCTTTTGGTTAATTCATGTAAACACGAAGGAATTTCGGCCGATCAAATGCCTCAAGTCTGTTTTACAGAAGAAGTTCTTCCCATTTTCCAGAATAGTTGTGGAACAACTGGTTGTCACGATTCCAAATCGGCAGAAAGCGGCTATACTTTTACCGATTATGCCAGCATCATGAAATCAATTACGCCGGGTGATGCAGATAAAAGCGAGGCATATAAGGCCATTACCAGCACTTTTCAGTTAATGCCGCCCGACAATGCATTACCAGCCAGCAAACGAACAATCATCAGGCTGTGGATTGAGCAGGGAGCCAAAGAGACAACCTGCAAAACAAACTGAACTTTAAAATCGCAACGATGAAACAAATTCATAAAATCATCCTACTTCTGTTAATCATATCTTTAACAGGTTGTTATTACGACTCTGAAGAAGCGCTGTATCCACAACTTTCAACGGGCTGCGACCTTTCCAATGTCACATTTGCAGCAACTGTTACCCCAATTTTGCAGGCTTCGTGCCATTCATGCCATTCCAATTCGAATGCGGTGAACTCAGGCGGCGGAGTAAAAATTCAAAATTATGCTGATGTTGTAATACTCGCAAACAATGGTAAGTTAATGGGAACTATCACTCATGCCAGTGGATATCAACAGATGCCACAGGGTGGCGGAAAGCTTTCCGATTGCGAGATTAATCAACTGCAAAAATGGATAGACAACGGCAAATTAAACAACTAAAGCACTGATTTATGAAACAAATACAATCTATTTTTATCGGGTTAATACTGCTTATTTTCTCCGGAAATGTTTATAGTCAGGATTTGGATGCCTTGTTAAATGCTGAAACGAAACCAACAGTGGACTACGCCACTGCAACCTTTAAAGCCAGCCGCATTATTAATGGCCATTCCATTGAGCAGATGAAGAAGAAACAACTGGATTTTCGCATTTCGCACCGTTTTGGAACATTAAATAGCGGCGCTTATGGCCTATGGGGACTCGATCAGTCAGTCATTCATTTCAGCCTTGAATACGGATTGAAAGATTGGTTAATGGTTGGCATTGGTCGCGGAAGTTATAACAAAACGTACGACACATTTGCCAAATTCCGGCTCCTAAGGCAATCTACAGGAGAAAAATGGATGCCAGTTTCGCTAAGCTATTTCACATCTGTAGAATTAAATACACTAAAATTTCCGGTAAGACCTGAAGGAGCGTCCAACTATTTTTCGTCACGGCTTGCCTATGTGCATCAATTGCTGATTGCCCGAAAGTTTAATGATAAGCTCTCTTTTCAGTTATCGCCAACATTCATTCACCGTAACCTGGTCAAATCGGAACTCGACCAGAACGACATTTATTCGATGGGCGCAGGCGCAAGGTACAAACTGAGCAAACGGCTTTCGCTGAATGCCGAATATTATTACACCTACAATCCGAACTCGGAATTTCTGGACACCAGATATTACAATGCTTGTTCCGTGGGAGTCGATATCGAAACCGGCGGACATGTTTTTCAGATTATGCTGACCAACTCTCAGGGAATGCGCGAAGGTTCATTCATTCCGCAAACCACAGGCGACTGGCTTGACGGAGGCATCCACCTCGGATTCAATATTTCAAGAGTTTTTTCATTTCAAAAAGATAAAAAATGGTAAGGAAATTTTTGGTGCTGATTCTGATTGCAACATCAGTTAGCGCATTTAGCCAGGGGAAATTTATTGCCAAAAATGCTTACATTTCGTTCTATTCCTCAACACCAATGGAAGATATCCTCGGCGAAAGCAACGAAGCTGTAACCATTCTTGATTCGTCAAATGGAGAAATTGTATTTCAGGCATTGATGACAACCTTCCATTTCAAACGTGCTTTGATGGAAGAGCATTTCAACGAAAATTATATGGAAAGCACCAAGTTTCCGAAGGCTAAATTCAAAGGAACAATCGAAGGATTCAAGAAGGAAATGCTTACTGCACCGGTTGCCGACGTCAAAATCACAGGAGTATTAAATGTGCATGGTGTCGATAAAAAAATAACAGTTCCCGGAACAATTGGGACTGAAGGGGGCAAAATGATTGCAACCTCAAAGTTTAAAGTAACTCCTGAAGAATTTGGCATTACCATTCCATCGCTTGTCCGCGACAAAATCGGCAAGGAAATGGAAGTTACCGTGAAAGCAACCTATCTGCCTTACGGGCAATAAAAGCAAAAAAATGAAAATCAAATATGCAATTATCTTGGTTCTGGCTGTACTCGTTGTTGGTGCAGGCATTGGCCTGAAAATGTTTTTTAAGCCACATGCTGATGTAAATAAGTTGGATGCCGAATTCAAACTGGAGGCTATCCAATTAATGGATGAATTTCAGAAGGAAGAAAATGCGGCAACGACAAAATACAGCGAAAAAGTTCTTGAAATCAGCGGAAAACTGGTAACTAAAAACAAGCTTCCAAACGGAACCGATCTTTTAGTTTTAGAAGACGAAATGCAGGGAATCAGCTGCCAACTCGATAGTGTTTGGGCGGCAGCCAATCAGCCGGTTATTAAATCGCTTGAAACCGGCAACCCAGTTACTATCAAAGGTATTTGTAAAGGTTATTTGATGGAAATTAAAGTGAGTCCGGCAGTGGTGGTAACGAAATAGTCTCCATCGTCACTGACAAACATTCCACATACGCAGTTAAAGGATACAACTCTTCATCATACCACAAAGAAGCAAAGTACAATCCGATGGGTGAAGCAACAATCCCGTCGGATTTTGTTTTTTCGGCCAGCCAGCTCATTCCTGAAGTACATTCTTCCTGAAATCCATTCGAAATAAGTGCTGTAACAGTAAGTGCAGTTTCTTCAATAGTTCCGGGAACATTTTTAGCTCCACCCCAGCTTCCATCCCAATTTTGCACTGAAGTCAAATAATGACATCCACGATCTATCATCAGTTTCAGTATTACTGAATATTCATTTCCGAGCTGTGTCTGAAGGGTTTCATTCAGGTAAGCAGTCACACGCGCAGTACCATAAACCGAGTTGGTATGATCGGTAGTGAGCTGATTTCCAAACCACAATGGCAGCCAGAAACCCGATTTATTCTGATGTTTTTCCAGATAAATAACCGAGCGAACAAACGATTTCTTAATAGCTGAAAGCTGTTTTTGGCTGAGTATATTTCGATAAGCGTGAGCCGTTTTTGCCATGGCCAGAATCGCATGCCCCGACAGATCAGAGCAACTCTGATCAAACGGCAACTTACCCCAACCACGTGAAAATGTGGGGAATCCTCCATCACTGTTCTGCAATTGACTTAACCAATTAATTCCTGATAAAACGGACTCATAAACAACTTCCGGGTTTTGCTGATTCAGCGCTAATAGTGCCAGAATCGTTCCTGGCGTATCATCACCATCTGGCACTGAGCCTGAATGCGATGTCCAGCCCCAACCACCCGGTTGCGTTCCGTTAAACGGATGAATTTGCTTGTTCTGAATCGCCAGCAAATGATTGGTAATTTGCTGCTTTTCTGCCTGGGACAAGACTTTATCTAAATTAGTCCGCAGTGATTTTACTGCTAGTGTTGTTACCCATGTCGAAAGATCAATGTCAATCGGCCAGCTGCCGTCTTCACGCTGAGTGCGTTTCAGAAAATTCATTCCATCGCGAACCACTTCCAGATCGCGGTAACCCGATTCAATAAGGCACAAACAAACAAATGCTGTCAACGGAATAGCCTCCAGATAACCGCCACTTTCCGGCTGAATTTTCTGAAGTAAAGCAAGAGATTTATTTACTGAGGCTTCCCGAATCATCCTCATTGCCGGATTTTTTCGTTGTTTATGCCTGAATATGGCAATACCAACAGCGATTAAAGCCGGTATAGCATAACTCACTACACTCAGATTTAGCATGCTGTAAAATGAGCGCGGTAACAACGAAAGTTCGAACGGTAATTGTGGAATAGAATCAAATGCTTCTTTTCCGGGAACATCGCACAATGCGCACATAGTCAGGATTGGCACTGAAAAAGTGCGGTCGGTCTTGTAAAAATCGAGTATTGCCGGAATGAGTTGTTCTGAATTAACATCAATATTTTGCGAGCGCAAGTAATCACCAATTTTCAGGAGCAACGAACTGTCCCGACCATCCGCACTGCAAGCTTTCACTGCAGAATAACACAGCAAACTGGTACTCACATTGCTTTGGCTTGTGGGCGAATCGCCAAATCCACAATCATCATTGATGTTTGTTTCCAACCAGTTTAAGCCTGATGAAATTTCAGAAGTATTTGCTGAAGCATCGTAAAAATGCAAAGCCGTAATGGCCACTGCCACACCTAACGCACTTGACGAAAGTCGACCTTCCCAATAACCTGCAGCGTTGCGCTTTTGCAGTAAAAGGGTGGTAAGTTCGGAGAGCTGGGATTGGGTGCGATTGTTCATGAGGACTATAGTATGAGGATGCAAGATACAAAAGAAGGAAGATTCCTCTCAAAATTCATACAAACTAATTTCGTAAGTTTGTAAAAACGAAATGTCATGACAGTAACAGAATTAAAGAAGAGATTAATTGGAAAAATCAACCAAATTGAAAACAATGAGTTGTTGGAAGAAATGTACCGGTTAATTGCAAATGAGGAAACGGACATCAGCATTTATGAGCTTTCTGAGGAACAGATAAAAGCGGTAGAGGAGGGGCAACTTCAATATAAAAATGGAGAGTTTTTAACAGAGGAACAAGCCGACAAAGATATAGAAGAATGGTTAGGCAAATAATCTGGACGGAAAGAGCACAAAAGGAGCGGAAAGAAATTTTTACTTTCTGGAATGCACACAATAAATCATCATTCTATAGCAGAAAACTCAACGAATTGATCACAAAGTCGCTAAAACTAATAAGCAGTCATCCGTTTATTGGGAAGCCTACAAACAAAGAAAATGTGAGAGTGAAAATTCTGAAAGCCTATCTGATTATTTACGAAATTACCCCTAAAGAAATTATAGTATTATCGATTTGGGATAGCAGACAAAATACTGAGGATAAATAGATCAATTACATTCGGAGAACTTAATCTGCTAACACTCCCAGTGCCAGCAACCCATAAAAGGTATATTCTACATCGGTAGTTAAATCGCCATCACCGGATAGGAAAGCACCATTCGAGAAATTTTGGCCGATGAAATCGAGGCAGGCAGGCTTAAGTAATCGTAAGTCGTAGCCTGCATTAGTAAATGCAAATAGAGCAACTGCAGTCGATAACATGTCTGCATTATTTAGATGCGTAAAAGCTTTAAATCCGCCCGTTTCGCAGACAAACGACTTCAGCAATTCCTTATCCTCCGATCCATTAAGATTCATCATTTTTTGCAGGAAAACTTTGGCAGCCACTTCAGAGCAAGGCGAATGCTGATCAATCGTTGTTCGGCCCAACATCTTTTTGGCTCCAAATTTCAGGATTTTGCGAAAGGGCAAAACGGCATCCAGTGTCAGGAACAATACAAAACTCCGGTAAGACAAATTAATGGAATGACGTTCTTTCCAAAACGATTTTCCCAGCGAAATCAGAGCTTTGATTTGTGAATTTCGTCCAGTGTTCAATTCCTTCTGAAGCAACACCAAACAACATCTTTCAATAAATCCGGGCACTTCGGAATTTGATTGTTGAGCAATGAATTGTTTTAATTTCAGGATTGCCCCCTGTGGGTTGCTCCCTTCGACTGCTTCGCGCTCAGGGAGCGGCATTCGGACTTCTGACTCCATTGCTTTTATCATCAGCCCGCCGAACAGTGAATAATACAAATCCGACCGACCTCCACGATCATGAAAACCACCGTCCGGATTTTGCTGACTAAAAATAAATTGCAGTAATTCTTCGCATCCCTGATCGTCAAGTAAACCGATTGCATCCCGAAGAAAAGCAATTATTTGTTGGTAAAAGCGAATATGGGAAGTGGATTGACTCACCGGCTAAATGTCAGAATATTTTGCCTAACACTGTGTACAAGCTTAACTTCATTTTCAGGTTTCCCAGTTGGTCAAGCTCGTTGTAAGCTTTCGAGGTGTATTCCTGAAGGAGTTCATCAGCTTTTTGAACGATGAAATGTGAATTGAACCATTCCGCAACTTGAATTTTGTCATTTTCAGCATAGGCAATGCGCAAGTCTTCGTTCATCAATTCAGGAGCATTTTCTGCCAGCAACGAAAGCATCAATGGGTAATCTGCAACTTGGGTATGCTCGTTCGACTCGCGATATTCATCCAGATCGTCTTTAATCTGGTAAGCCATTCCGAAGTAACCCGAGAAAGTCTTAAGTATAGTCAAATCAGCTTCGGAAGCTGCAGCAGCCACCGCTCCAAGCAGCAAAGCTACACGAATGGCCGAACCGGTTTTACGTTCAAATATTTCGAGTTGCTGTTCGAGCGAAAGAATCTGATGGTGTTTGCTGGCCAATAAATCAGCTCCTTGTCCAAGCGACAAACCCACATGGCCGTTGGCAACCAACTGATAACATGCAGCCATTGCTGATGCATCAAGTGGCAATTTGCCCAATAATTCGTAGCCTTTCCCGAGCAAAAAATCGCCGGTATTGATGGCCACCGGAATGCCATTTTGTTTATGAATGGTTTCGGTATTGTAGCGAAAATCGTCGTTATCTTCTATGTCATCGTGAATCAGTGATGCCTTGTGAAAACATTCCACGACCACAGAAAGCGCCGTAAGCAAATCTTCGGAAACAGCGGAAGTATAAGCTGAATAAGCCAAAGCAGTCAGCAGCGGGCGAATCCGTTGCCCACCGGTAAGCATCGACTGAATGGCCAATTGCGTAGTCCGATCGTTCGCCGAGCCAATCATTGAGATCAGTCTGTCTTCAGTAAAAAAGCCATTTACCTGCTCTTTCAGCGCCGAAACAGATACTGGTTTCAGTTCTGCATTTTCCTTGAAATTGGATAGTTCATCGTCGAGCCAGCGGTTGTCTACATCAGTTTCTGCACAACCTTCGAACAAAAGCGGAACGCCTATGACAGGCACCGCTGCTTTTGAAACGGTCTCGAACGATTTCTGAAGCACAGACATACAAGTGACTCCAACAACCGCATCAACCGATCCTTCCTGAACCAAACTAATGGCAACCGTAGTTCCTTCAGCAACAAGCGTGGAATAACCAAGCGACTCTGCCTTTTGCAAAATTGAATCAATCTGGCAGCTTTGACACCCGGCACAAATCAGCCCTAATTCATCAATTTCAGCATGACACGAACTGTTGTTTTTCAGGCATTGAGGTAGTAGCAGCAAACGGCGATTATATGGAGTTGCAGCAACCACCGGGCGCCAGATTTCATTTCCGCAAACCACCATCGCAAATTCACGAAAACTATTATCGGTTTCGGTTTGGGCAATAATCTCATCAGCCATTTGCTGAATAAACAAGAAGCTTGCCGGTGGCACAATTCCCCGTTCGGCAACCAGTTCGCGGGCCGCTTTCCTCAACCGGTTCCGCGTCAGCGCTTTCTCCGGAACAACCAATATGTTTTCTTTTACCTTCAAATTATTTACGATTTATCTATTTACGATTTACCATTTATTTATCCTCAAATGGTAAAGGGTTCAATTGTTAATCATCCATAAGCTCCCAGCCCAAAGAATGCCCGTTTCTTGGCAAAGCGGTAAATCCGGCTTTTCTCCGGAATCACGTTGCACGAACCGTGACTGGTGGTCTCAGGAGCAGTCGCCAACCGATAGAGTTCATCCTTTCTTCCGGAAGTATTTTTTGCATCGTGCTTTTTAACAAATTCGGCCAGCCAGTGCGGATCTTCCATCACAACACAACCTTTGGTTTTTTGTTGAATCTGCGTCCGGAAATCGCTCAGAAATCCGGATTCGGCATATAAACGATCCAACGATTTGTCGTCGACATGATCGGCTGAAAACTGAATAATCGGGCATGGTTCAACATATCCTGATGCATTGATGTGGTGGCTCAAGCCTTCAGCGGCCGGGCACATGCCATTTCCATCGGCATCCCAATAGGTATCGATAATGGCGATGCTGTATTCCATGCGCGCATCAACCATGTGTTGGCGAAGCTGCCGGATTTCGTCGGAACTGAGCGCCAGTTCATAATTTGGATGCGGACCAACCGGGCGGTAAATGTAGTACCACAAATATGCAACTCCTTTGTCGATCAGTGATTGAATAAACTTGGGCGACATGGCCATTTCGAGGTTCGACTTGCAAACGCTGATGGCTACACCGGTGATCAAACCGGCTTTGACGCAATTATCGATAGCAACATTCGCCGATTGAAACACATCT
Organism: Bacteroidota bacterium; assembly: GCA_023251455.1. Lineage (GTDB taxonomy): Bacteria > Bacteroidota > Bacteroidia > Bacteroidales > Prolixibacteraceae > Aquipluma. Next base: position 59,350 of record JAHEYT010000034.1, on the reverse strand, counting down.
TTCCCTCCACGGCGTACATCGGCAACCTGTTCATCACCTTCAAAACTGATGAGCGGAGTCACATTGGCGCACTGCCGAAGCGTTTCGGCCACTTCAGGAGTAATGAGCGTTCCGTTGGTAAACAGTTGAAAGTAGCAATCCGAATGTTTTTTGAAGATCTCCGGAAGTGGTTTGTAAAGCAATGGTTCACCACCCAGAATTCCGAAGAAATACGAGCCCATCTTTTTCGTATCGTCAATTATCCGATCAACTTGGTCCGGCTTCAAACGGCTATTTTTTTCCTTTCCCATTACCCAACATCCCTGGCAATTCAGGTTGCAGTCGTCGGTAACCGAAATAAAATTAAAAGCCGGAAAAAATTCGCCTTTCTTTTGCCTTTTCTGAAACCTAGCAAACGACATGGAACCTTTGATGCCCATGTTCACAACGAACTTGTACAGGCATTTCCTGTCGCTCCGGATCAGTATATTTTTTAATAAACCCATTTATTCCATTTTTGTAGAGACGCAATATATTGCGTCTAAAATTTCTGGTTAATCCTTATTTGAATTTTTTAATTCCTCCAGAGCCTTCCTTCGTTCTGCTTCGGCCTGCTCAACCAATCCAGCCCTAAAAATATTCCGGCGCAGTGCCGAGCGCTGGTTCAGTGTTGAGATCATATTTATGTCAGCCGCCAGGCCTTTGGATTTTACTTCTGTTCCCGGTTCTGCACCAGCTAAAACTCCACCTTCTTTCAATCGCGGAAAAATAATGGCCGAAGTTGGGCAATTCCGCCCGCAAGCCGGACAATTATTCTTGCAAGCCAGCGGATTCACCACTTTCAACTGTTTGTCGCCAAATGTATAAACGCCGAACAAACAAAATTTGAAGCACTTTCCACAATCGATGCACAACGGCTGGTCGATCACCGGATACCAGGCCGGAACATCCAGACCACTTTCAATTAGAGTTTCTGCAGCTTTACCTTCAGTAAACGAATAATCATTCCGGAGTTTCGATTCAATGTCAGCAACAGAAAGTTCCCTAAAATTCAAAACTTCCAATCCCGAAAGTTCCAGATCGTTTTGTGCCAACAGGTTCTTGATTGCCCGCGGATAACAAGCAACCATTATTTTTCGCTCGTATTGCCGATCAATTGCCCTGATAAAATCCTTTCTGCCCAAAACAATCCCGCAGAAATCATCGAGCTGATAAAGGTCAGCATCAAACGCGTCCAAACTGGATTTGATTTGTTGCAATTTTTCCGGAGTAATTACACCACCGCCACAATTACAGAAGAGAATACACGATTTGCTCATAGAATTTAATCCGGTTTATGAATTCAGTATAAATAAACCAAAAAAAGTGCCTACTGAAAAGAAGATGGCCAGTTTAAATGAGCTTGTTAACAAACATTAGATAAAATGCCTGAAATTACAACTGAAGATTGTTCCTTTTTCTATATATCAGTACCGTTAACTAGTTTTAAGAATTTTTCAAGATACTGATCTTCATCGCTATAAAGTATAAGTTTTTTTGAAGAAGAATACAGAAAAACAGAAGGGTATTTACTGGGGCCAAATTGCTTGATAAACAGATTTCTTAAATCCTGCAATATCAAAACATTCTTTTTGGTGACAAGATTCTTGCCATATTCATTAAAAAAACGGTCTAAGTTTTCCTTTTTATCCATAGTAATCAGATATATGGATATTCCTTCAAATTCATTTATATGAGTGCTTAATGCTTTTATTGTATGATGACAATGATCGCAAGTCACATCAAAAAACACAAAAAATATTTGTTTCCCATCTGGTACATTTTTATTTGTGAAAGGAGTATTGTCAAGTTTATAAAATGTAAAATCAGGAATTGTTTCTGCAGGTCTTTGAGCAAAACTGGCGAAAGACATAAATACGCATAAAAAATTGATCATGAATAAAATTCTCATATCTGGAGGATTTATTTTGCATTAATCTATCTTACATCTAAAATTACATAAGTAATTATAGAACTTTCGGCAACATGGTTGAATAAATAATGAATAAATCTGCAGACTTCTAAGTTGGCGGATGAAGCCTCTTTTGAAACCACACACGGACCTTTTGCATTGTTTTCAGTTGTCCTGCCGGAACATGGCGTTTGCAGCTTGAACGCTCGTCACTGTTTTCGGGTGCTCCCCAGCGAATTTCGGCGCCATCGTTCGGGTTATAAGCCATTTCAAACGCATCTTTTCGTTTCAGAATTTCAGCAATTGTAAGGGTTTGTTCCGTCCCATTGGAGCGGGTATAGGTAATCGAAAGCTCATTCAACTTCTCTGCCAATAATTCATCCAGATTTTTCTTTACTTTTTCCGGAGATTGAAGCATGGGTAGTTTAAAATCATCAGGAGAACGAACAATCTTATCCGGAAAATCGAGAACTGCATCCATCGCAATCAGGAGGCGCAAGTCGCGGTTCGGAGTTGAAAAATCCTCCCATAAGCCACCTGCCTGAAATACCCCTGAAGTTCCACCCGGCATTGGAATAACCGTGCCCGGATGAGATTTCATATACGCTTCTCCATTGGCAACCGAGTTTACTCTAACAGTAAGTTGTTCGTGCAAAGCCTTTATCAAATCAAGCATCGCCATTTCCGGATCGAGAGGCTTGGAATTAATAATCTGCTCCATCGTGTGATAGAAGGTATTACTTTCCAATCCTTTTTGCTGAAGCGAAAATGGGATCAGTCCAGCTTCGGCAGTTATCTGATTCGTTTTGAGCAAACGGATATTGCCATCATTCACCACAATCGGGCGAAATGCTTTAAATCCGGGTTCTCCAATTACTTCTGTTTCGTTCGTATTAAATAGAAAATTACCCTTCCAGAATCGCTTGATTCCGACCGTTCCGTCAGGCTGGGCATCAACCGAAAGAAGCACACCCGGACTTTTGCTGGTTTGCTGTACACGACGAACAAGAATGAGGGTATGACCATAAGGATCGGCATAAACCACACCGGGGCGCAAAGCCTCGCGGGTAAGCGGAACCGGGTAATAATCGGAACTTTCGTCGTTTAGCGCAGTCCTGGCCGATCCGGAATGAACTCCGTTCATCACCATCCGCATGAAAGTATTGAATTTCTGAGTTGGATTCGTTTTCGAGATGACAGTTTCATTTGTAATCCATCGTCCGGTTTGGGGAGCTTTGCCTAAATATCCACGGTTGCACTCATGGTAGCCAAACGGAAGCCCAAGTTTCCAGGCAAAGTAAGCCCGAAGGTAATATGGATTATCGGCGCAATCGGGTTCCATCAATACCCTGATTTTTCCGGCTGCATCATCTTCTCCCAGCGACAAATGATTGTGCAAAAAATTTAGCTCCTGATTCTGGGTAACTTCGTGCAGCGCAGTCCATGACGAACGTTCATCAGCATCAAAAAACAGGGCATTTACCCAAGCTGAATAAAGCGCCTCCATTTTGCCATCCCATCCTTGTGATGTTTTCCAAACAGAATTCGAAGAAGATTGAGAGGGCTTTTCGGTTACAAAAAAATCGAGGCTGACATTTGCACTTCCCTCCGATACCTCTACATGATATTTGCCCTCTGCCCCGGCTTTAAATTCATCAATCCTCCAGAATGGCAATCCATCGCCGTTTCTGCTTTTCTCCGCATCAATTTCTCCGGAAGGACTGCTCACCTTAATTTCTGTTTTCAGGATACTTTTACTGCCAGTGACCATTACCCGAAAAACTTGTCCCGGGCGTGGATTTTCCGGAGAAACCAATAAGGCGACAACTGCCTGCACATCGTCATCGTCGTTCACATCTTCAGGCAAAGCAGCCGAAGTTTCAGAGCCCGACTGATTCTTTTCGCTCGCAGACCGATTGCCGCAAGACAATATTCCAGAAAAAAATACAACCAGGAGTAAAATCCTCAGCAATTTACAAGCTTTTATTTCTGTCATGATATTTATGCTTTTTTCAGGACTCAAAGATAAACCTAAAACAGACAACCCTGACCTAATATTTCAAAGCATAAGAATAGCTTAACTGAAAATAAGCCCTTTCGAGAGTCCTCGCAATATTTTCTTTGTGTTAAAACCAAACATCTTCCAGATGCAAAAAATGTCATACAACATTCTTTCAAAAAATTAAACTACTTTTGCGGCAGATTTTAGGGGTCGGATTTCCTTTTTGCCTGGTTTAAGGCAGGAGCATCTACCCGTCTCCTTCCATTGGCAAGGATCAGTATATTACTGATTCACAATTTTAAAGGAAATTTATGACATTTGAAGAAACCGGCCTCAAACCGGAAATTTTGAAGGCGATCGCAGAAATGGGATTCGAAAACCCTACGCCTATTCAGGAAGTTACTATTCAGCACCTGATCAATTCAACACAAGATTTAGTAGCCTTGGCACAAACCGGAACAGGTAAAACTGCTGCATTCGGGCTACCAGTAATTAACAACATCTCGATGCAGATCAAAGAGGTGCAGTCGCTGATTCTTTGCCCAACGCGCGAATTGTGTCTGCAAATCACCCGCGACCTCGACAAGTTTTCGGCCTACATTCCGGGGTTTAAAACCATTCCGGTATATGGTGGCGCCGACATTACCAAACAAATCAGGGAATTAAAATCGGGCGGACAAATCGTTGTGGGAACTCCCGGACGTGTTCACGACCTGATTCGCCGGAAACTACTCAACATTTCGGCCATCCGTTGGATGATCCTGGACGAAGCTGACGAAATGCTGACCATGGGATTCAAGGAAGAACTGGATGCCATTCTCGCTACAACTCCCGCAGAAAAGCAAACTTTACTATTCTCGGCTACCATGCCTTTAGGTATTTCTGAAATCAAATCGAAATACCTGAATAATGCTCTGGAAATGTCGGTTGGAAAACGTAATGCCGGTGCCGAAAACGTTGAGCATCATTATTACATGGTTCACGCCAAAGACAAATATGCAACGCTGAAACGTATTGCCGATAATTATCCCGACTGTTATGCCATTGTATTTTGCCGTACCCGCATGGAAACCCGCGATGTTGCCGAACAATTTATGGCTGACGGATACAATGCAGACGCTCTGCACGGAGATCTTTCGCAGGCTCAGCGCGACCAGGTAATGGCACGTTTCCGGAGCAAGCAACTGCAAATGCTGATTGCCACCGACGTTGCAGCACGAGGTTTGGACGTAACTGAATTAAGTCACGTGATCAACTACTCGATGCCTGACGATCCGGAAGTGTATATTCACCGTAGCGGACGTACCGGCAGAGCCGGCAAAAGCGGAATTTCGGTTACCATCATCAACATGAAGGAAACCGGTCGTTTGAAACAGATCGAAAAACTTTCGCGCAAAAAATTTGAACGCAAAATGGTTCCGGGTGGCGAAGAAATTGTGGAGAAACAATTGTTCCACCTGATTGAACGGGTAAAAAACGTTGACATCAGCAGTGGTCAGGTTGAAAAATACATTCCACAGATTTTGGAACAATTTGAGGGCATGAGCCATAGCGACATCGTAAAACACTTTGTATCGCTCGAATTCAACGAATTGCTCGACTATTATAAAAATGCACGCGACCTGAATATCAGGGTTGAAGCTGGACGCGATTCAATGGGACGTAACGACCGCGGCGATCGTGGAAGCGAACGAATGAGTTTCACCAAATTATTCATTAACGCCGGAAAGAAACAAAACCTGAATGCTTCGGGTTTAATTGGCCTGATTAACGAATATTCGAACCGCAGGAACATTGAAATCGGCAAGATCGACATTCAGCGCAAATTCTCGTTCTTCGAGGTTGACAGCGCGTTCGAGAAAGACCTTGTTAATGCACTGAACAACCAGGTGATTGAAGGCCACGTCATCAACATTGGCAAAGTGCAGTCCATCGAAGGACAGCCAGCATCGTCGCGCGAAGGCGGATCGTTCCGCAGAGAAGGTAGCGGCGGTGGATATGGTGGTGGACGCCCAAGAGAAGGACGCAGCCGCGAAGGTGGTTTTAACGACCGTAGCGACCGCCCAAGACGCAGAAGAAACTAACATACGATAGTATCAGATTTAAAAATCCCGAATTTCAGGTTACCTTGAAATTCGGGATTTTTGATTCAGTAGCGTGTCATATGGAGAGATATGCATAGTATTTTTTAATATCTACTGAACGATGAAAGAGTTGTGTCCCTTTTTATTTCAAATTTAGCTACGTTTTCCAAAGGGGCACCATTCGTATAATATCCACAACCAATAATTTCTTTTTTTCCGTCAGCACGTGTGAATTCCAAACCGTATCCACCGTCAGATTGATTATTTTTCATCGTTAAGAAACCTGATACAGATTCATTCGTTTCAATTTTGTCAATTTCTGCAATTGCCAATTTTTCTGAAGTGTAGAATTTTACTTTGGTAATTTGTTGATCAGAATTGTTTCTAATCTCGAACTTAATTCCTTTTCCTTTATTCGAGTCACACGAGCTCAAAATCAAAATCAGAACTATAACTATAGCGTACAGTTTTTTCATATTGTGCCTAACTGGTAAATACTACCAAATATATGCTATTTTTTCGAAGTTTACTTCTGTTAAGCAGCTTTATTTTAGGGTTTTAAATCCTGACAGGTTTTGAAAACCTGTCAGGATTAGAATCTCAACGAAAAGTCCGCCCCCACTCGCCCTGTTCAGATTTTTGCAGTCCTGTTGGTTGGGAAGCCGCCATGTTAAACATGACAATAGCTTTTCGCTTTGCACCTATTTCTTCTTCGCTTTCGCCTTTTCCATGTTTTCAATAACCCTAAACTCAACGATCTGTGCGATTAGCGTTAATGGCATGGGCTGGTCAATCGGAAACTGGACAGAACCTTTTCCCTGCTTATACTTCGAAAGTTCTTTTGCAAACTCTTCATGTCCGGTTGGAGTGGCATAAAAACCTATGTGATTTTTAAATGCAGCAAAGTATACCAAAGGCTTGCCATGAGTTTTATAAGCTGGTATACCGTAGCTTATCGATTCTTCCGCATCTGGTGCGGCCTGTTTAATGGTTGATCGGACTTGATTCAGGAGAGGTTGAATATCCACCGGGGAATCCAGTATATACTCATCAATTGTATTTGGTGCTTTTGAAATCATTTGAATCAGTTATTTAGTTCCTGAATGTAATTTATTCTCCTGTTATAGAAGAAATGTCTCCTCTGCCTTCAATAACATCAACAATTCGTTGACACATGAATGGCGCAACTCTTGACGCAAAGGTTTTGTTGGGATGAGCATCTGTAGGGCTTGCAGCGTATTCATCTTTCAAATACAATCCATTTTCAGTTTCAAGTTCGTTAAAATCCCACAAAAAGATATTGTCTCCCGGTTCATCCCATTGCTCTTTAACCCACCTGAAAAAATCCTTTGATAGTTGGGCCTTTTCAGGGGTCGTATTCTCTTTTGTCAATGCAGCGCCGGTCCAGACAATAAAAGTTGTTTTCGGAAAAGATTTCATTTTTTCTTTTAGCAGACCATATTGAAGCTTGTAATTTTCAATGCGTTTCTCTTCTGAATCCATATCACCTTTACCTGTGTCAGGCAAAAGATCACTAACGGGATAGCAATGTTTCCAAACAATAACATTGTATTTTTTTGTTAGTAATTCAAGTGTTGGTTCATTCATGAAGGTCTTATCTCCTTCATTTTTAACCCAAATATTATAATAATCATACGGATAGTTTTTCCATCCATAGCCACCTTCATTATTCGGAAAGTTCATCTGATCAATGTGATAATCGGTTCCATTGCTCTTATTAAACTTGGAAAACCACTTTTGAACATCGCCCCTTTTGAATATTTTATAAGCTACACGGGAGGCTCCACCTTTCCATATACTCATTCCAGTACTGTGATGCAAGAAAATAATATTAACTTTTGAGCTCATCGTATTTTCGGTTTTTGAGTTAGACGAATGGCATCCAATAAAAATGACAAGAAACATGGAAAACAAATAGGATAGTCTCATTTTTCTTAGATTTAAATTTCAACATTCAGCACTCTGCATATCAAATTTATGCAATTGAAATAAACTATTTTATAGCTTCAGCCGCTTGATAAACTCGTTAATATCGAAATTGAGCTTGATTTTTGGTAAGTGGAAGCGGCCTCCTGGTTGAATTTTCTGTACCGAATAAATCTCATCGATAATAGTCTTGTATTTATCCGACACGTAATTTCGTTTAAGTTTTAAGGTTGGTGAAAGTTCGCCGCTTTGAGGGGTCCATTCATCGTTCACCAAACGGAAACGTTTGATCTCCTCATGTTCACCCAGCGTTTTATTTATAGCAACCACTTCGCGCTGGAACTGGGCAAGTACTTCGGTTTTCTGGATTAATTCTTCGTTATTCTGGAAGTGTATTTTACGCTGGCTGCACCAGTCGTGCAGGTACACAAAATTGGGCGAAATCAGGGCGCTGGCAAACTTCTCGCCGGCTCCGATTACCATTACCTGTTCAATAAAAAACGAAGCTTTCAGCTTATTCTCGATCATCTGTGGCGCAATGTATTTTCCTCCGGAAAGCTTAAACATTTCCTTTTTACGGTCGGTAATTTTCAAAAATTTACCATCTTCCAGAATACCAATATCGCCGGTATGAAACCAGCCCGCCTCATCAATCACTTCAGCAGTTAATTCAGGAGCTTTATAGTAGCCCTTCATCACGCCCGGACCTTTCACCAGGATTTCGCCATCTTCGGCAAATTTCAATTCTACATTCTCCAGAACGGCGCCAACAGTGCCAATTTTCATTTCGCGGGTTGCCGGATTATTGACTGCAATCACCGGCGACGTTTCGGTCAGCCCGTAGCCTTCCAGATTTAGCATTCCGGCCATTCCCAGAACCCGTGCAATACGAGGTTGCAAAGCCGCACCGCCCGAAACTACATAAACAATATTGCCGCCGAGCGCTTCGCGCCACTTGGAATAAATCAGTTTATCAGCCAGTTTAATCCTGATTTTCAGGAAGAAATTATACTTTTTGTTGTATTCGAAATGTCGCGTCAGGCTTAGTGCCCAGAAATAAATAACCTTTTTCAAACCGGTAAGCTCCTTGCCCTTCGACACAAAACCATCGTAAACCCTTTCGAGCAAACGGGGAACCGAATTAAACATATGAGGCTTAATTTCCTTGATTGCTGAAACAATTTGCCCAAGATTCCCGACGTAATAAATCCCCATTCCCTTGTACTGAAAATGATAATTCACGCTGCGTTCGTACACGTGGCAAAGAGGCAGAAAACTAATCACCCGGTGATCTATCCCTAGATTGTGCATCTTTGAATGAGTCAGGAAATTCGATACCAAATTGGTATGTGTCAGCATCACGCCTTTGGGAACTCCGGTTGTGCCTGAAGTATAAATAATAGTCGCCAAATCTTCAGGATCAACTGCATTCTTAATTTCTTCCAACTGAGCAGCCAATTCCTCCTGATGATCTTTGCCAAACTGTAATATCTCTTCAAAATTACTTACTCCTTCAATATCTTCGAAAGAGTAGATATGCTTAATTTCAGTCAATTGAGCAGCAATCGGGCTTAGTTTTTCGTACAGTTTTTTGTCGCCAACAAGCAAAAGTTTTATTTCGGCATGTTCGAGAATGTAACTGTATTCATCGTCACCAATGGTCGGATAAATAGGCACATGAACAATTCCAGTCATCGCCAAGCCCATGTCGGCAAAATTCCATTCAGGCCGGTTGGTAGTAACGGTAGCCACTTTGTCGCCTTTTTTCAGGCCCAAAGCCATTAAGCCTAATGCAAACTGATGCGATTTCTCAACATATTCGGCTGTACTGTACACATACCAGTCGTTGCCATTTTTTCCACCCAAAGCATCTTTTCTCGAAAACTTACTGAGACAAAATTCAAGAATGTCAAAGGTTCTCTTTACCTCGATTGCCATAAGTCTTATCGTTTAATTTGGTCAATAAGACATTAAAGATAGTACTATTTTGTAGTTTCGAAATCCAAATTTTTCTGCTTGAAATTGGCGACCATCAAAAGTCCAGTTATTGTAATGATAATCACATACACCGACCAGTGAACCGAATCGGCCGTTCCGCGACCGTATGAATGCAATCCACTCAGGTAATAATTCACGCCAAAATAAGTCATCAGCACCGACGAAAATCCGATTACCGTGGCAACCGTGTAATTGTAAATACCTTTCAGCGAAGGAATCAGACGCATATGAGCAATAAACGAATAAATCACCACCGTAACCAGCGCCCAGGTCTCTTTCGAGTCCCAACCCCAGTAGCGGCCCCAGCTTTCGTTGGCCCAAACGCCTCCGAGGAAAGTACCAATCGTGAGCATATATAAACCAACCGTTACCGACATTTCGCTGATGGTAGTAAGTTGCAAAATCATGTTTCTGACATTGCCGCTATTTTTTGGATTACTGATGCCGAACAACGCCAAAACCAACAGGCCAATAAAAGCGCTCATCCCCAAAAAACCATAGCTTGCGGTAATAATAGCCACATGAATCATCAGCCAGTACGAATTCAAAACCGGCACCAAATGCGTGATTTCGGGGTTCATCCAGTTGAGGTGGGCCACAAACAGTATAATTCCTGAAAGCATGGCCGAAGTGGCAATAACCATCGGGTACTTCCGGCCAAAAATGATACCAGCCAACATGGAAGCCCAGGCCACATAAACCATCGATTCGTATCCGTTCGACCACGGCGCATGACCTGCAATATACCAGCGCAGAGCTAAACCAGCAGTATGCAGCAAAAAGCCAAGTACAATTAAGGAGGAAAAGACAATCCGCGCCTTTGCACCTAAGGTTTTTTGCCTGAAAATATTAACGAAAATGACTACAAGCAGCACAAATCCAACCATCAGGTAAAGCGGGAAAACCCGTTTAAACGGATTCAGCGAATTATAGAATATCTCAACTTCCTTTTTAGAATTTGACGGCAAATAATTTGAGCTGTATTTGGTTTGTAACGATGCGATGCTGGCCAAAATCTGACGAGTACCGATCTCACCTTTTCCATTCACTGATTCTTTCAGAAGCTCAAATCCTTTGTTGGCGAATAACGATTCGTCCGCAGATAAGCCGGCAGGGCTATTTCCCGGAAATGACCATTTGACATCCTTCGTTACTCCGGGGAAAAGCGCAAACATATCGCCATTCACTACCATAAAGCAAATATTAACCCGCTCATCGAGATTGATGAGTTCCTTCTCGAAAACATTCCTCATAGCAGGCATTTTGGCGAATGCTGCCTTGACCGGTTCAATCAGTTTATAATTCCCCTGGGCATCGAAAAATGATGTGAGTGGAATACGACTTTCAGTCACTCCAAGCAAGCTTTTTAACTGGTCATTCGTTATATAAACCAGCGAAACATTTCGCCAGTATTCAGGATATAAATACAGACCGAGCATCACTTCTTCGGGCGATCGACCGTCGAAATCAGATTTGCGGGCCACTTTCCGGAGTATTTCTGATGACAAAGTAGAAACCGGCTCAATGCGTTCATCCTGTCCCTGAATCCACAATTTCGAGAAATCATCCAGAACGGCCTGATCAATTCTTGGAATTGGCGTTAATTCAGCATTTTCAGCATAACCCGAACCTGCTTTCAGGAAAAATAAAAGCATAACCAGACCAACTGGCTTAGAATATTGTTTTAAGCGGACAATTAGCGAATGGAAACGGGAAGTTTTGCTGAACAAGGCCAATACGAATCCAAGTCCAAGCAGAAAATAACCCAGGTAAGTAACAGAAGTTCCCAGTTGGTCAGCATTCACCGAAAGAACAGTTCCGCCTTCATCCTGATCGTATGACGACTGAAAGAATTTATAGCCTCTGTAATTCAATGTATTATTCATAAAAACCCTGACATTGCGGGTCACGTTTCGCTCCTTATCAAGCAAAACCAATTCGCTGGCATACGACGACGGACTCATCGATCCGGGATATTTTTCCATCTGGAAATCGTTTAACTGCAAGGCAAATGGCAAATAAATCGGGTCGGCTCCATACGTAATTTCCAGAGTTGAATTTCCAACATTAACGGCAAACGGTTCGCCCAGCATTCCATGTTTCCCCATTACGTTCACGATCTGCTTATTCGCGCCATCTGTAACTTCCAAAATTGCGGCATCTAAGCCTTCGTTGCCTGAATTGTCTTTTTCAACTGTCGCTATAGCGTGTTTATAATATTCTTTCACCAGAATCATATAACCATCAAAGGCATATAGCTGCATCGTTTCAACTGGAATTGCTTTATTTGCATCCACAATCTGAGTTTCGCCACCGGTCATCGAACGGATCTCGATCTGACGGTCATAACTCAGAAACAAGCTGTCGTTGCGGTTAAAAAACTGAAGGTTGGCACCTGTCAACTCATAACCCAGCTTAATGTTTCCAAGGCTCAGATTACTACCTTTCGAAAAAACGTAATTCTCTCGGCCCTGACCTTGTGAAATAACAAAGTCGATCATTTCTTTTCCTGAAGGGTCTTCCTTCACCGTGCGTACTGCATTCTTAATGAACCCTATCGATTTCACCCTGATTTTTCGTCCTTCAACCGCAATTTTTTCATCGAACTGGTTAACAGTGAGCTCCGAAAAAAGAACTGGATTGCTTACCGTCTGATTTCCACTTTTTACCGTCAGATTATCTTCTGAAGAAAGAATATAGTCGGATGATTGTCCTTCGCGAATGTGCATCACTCCCTCAAAGCTAATGTACCGCGTGATTCCGGCGCCAATCAGGATAACGATAAACGAAATATGGAATATCCCGACAGCAATGCGTTGTCGGGTGTACATTTTATGCCGTATGAAATTGACTGTAAGGTTTACCCCCAAAAGCACCATAACCAAACTAAACCACAGCGATTTATAGATTAGCCCCTGAGCGGCTTCGGTTCCAAAGCTGTTTTCAACGAAAGTGGCAATGCCCATTGAGAAAGCCATAACCAGCAACAAAAAACCCATAAAAGAGAAGGAGAAAAGAAAATTCAGGACCTTGTTCATAATATCATAAATTTATTTGGAATCAATCTAAATAATAACGACCAAATTTTAAATATCAATATATTGGGCATAAAAAAAGTCCGAATAAATTCAGACGAAATAGTATAACAGATTCCAACGACTTTGGTTTCTTAAGATTGACTTAAATAGCAAATTGTTCTATTTAAACCTTAGAGTTCCCCATTGTCCCATCTGTCCAACAATCCAGCCAATACGTTCCTGAACGTAAGGTCCGGGCGGATTTGCACTGTATTTACGTGGATTTGGCAACACCGCAGCAAGGGTTGCCGCTTGTGTCCGGGATAGATTTTTGGCTGAAGTATGCCAGTAAAATTGGGCAGCGGATTCGGCTCCATAAACGCCTTTCCCCATTTCGATACTGTTGAGGTAAACTTCCATGATTCGCTCTTTGCTCCAAACAAACTCAATCAAAACGGTAAAATAAACTTCAAATCCTTTTCGGATCCAGCTTCGGCCCGGCCAAAGGAATACATTTTTTGCTGTTTGCTGCGAGATGGTACTGGCTCCCCTCACCCGTTTAGCGCCTCTTTTGGCAGCATCAACCGAACGTTGAATAGCGTCCAGGTCGAATCCTGAATGATTCATGAAATTTTGATCTTCGCTGCAAACCACGGCCAATGGCAGGTTTTTAGAAATTTCATCAATCGAAACCCAGTCGTGTTTCAGGCGTAGTTCGTCGGAAGAAAACATTTGCTCACCGCAACGAATCAGCATCAGCGGGGTAATTGGCACAGGAATGAACCGAAAAACGACAACCGAAAAGATGGATAGCCCCACGAACCAAAGGGCGGCTTTCCACAGAAACCGAAAGATTGTTTTACCCAAACCGCTTTTCATTTTTTAGAATATGATTTTGACAAGACAAAATTACACAAAAAGACCCGATATGAATCAAAAAGGCCTGTCAGGTTTTAAAAACCTGACAGGCCTGATATTTTTCGGAATAATATATTCTGTGTTTTCTGTCAGCCACACAGGGCTGACCCTACATTTTCGATTTCCTCTTTTCTTTTTTCTTTTTCCTAATGCCAAATGACACTTTTCTATTTTATTTTACAAACGATTTTGCTTTTTCAACAGCAGCGGCAAGGCCCGATAAGTCTTTACCACCGGCAGTTGCGTAAAACGCCTGTCCGCCGCCGCCGCCCTGCATTTCTTTGGCAGCTTCGCGAACTACAGCGCCTGCATTCATGCCTTTCTCGGCAACCAGGTTTTCGGCAATCATCACCGAAATCGATGGTTTTCCGCCAATGGCCGAACCTAATGCAAGGAAAAGGTTTTCTACTTCGCCTTTTAATTGGAAAGCCAAATCTTTCACTGCCTGAGCCGAATCGAGCTGAATCACCTCAGCGATGACATTCACGCCATTGATCACCTGAATTTTGTTCTTCAGTTCCTGTTTGATTCCTGAAGCAGCTTTGCGTTCAAATTCTTCAATTTGTTTTTGCAGGCGGCTGTTCTGAGCAACCAAATCTTCAACCGATTTTTTCAGGTTCTGGGTATTGTTGAGAACAGCTTTTACTTCAGCCAGTTCGTCCATGTGTTTCTTTACAAACTCTTCGGCGCGATCGGCAGTAATCGCCTCAATACGGCGAACACCGGCCGAAATGGCGCTTTCGGAAGTAATGATAAACGAACCAATTTGTCCGGTTGAAGGAACGTGTGTTCCACCGCACAACTCAACCGATTCGCCAAATTTGATCACGCGAACAAAGTCGCCGTATTTTTCACCAAAAAGAGCAATCGCACCCAATTCTTTGGCTTCATCAAAAGCGACCGACCGGTTTTCTTCCAGAGAAAGATTTTTGCGAACCAATTCGTTTACGCGAGCTTGAATCTTTTCAAGTTCTTCTTTCGTCACTTTCTGGAAATGTGCAAAGTCGAAACGCAGGTATTCGCTGTTTACCAACGATCCCTTCTGTTCAACATGAGTTCCCAGCACTTCACGCAAAGCCTGATCGAGCAAGTGAGTAGCCGAGTGATTATTCATCGTCAAAGTTCGCGTTCCGGCGTCAACTACCGCCATGAAAGTGGCAGATGGATTTTCAGGAAGTTTATTGGCAATATGAATCGTGAGGTTATTCTCTTTTTGAGTATCCAGAATTCTGGTCCGGTGTCCATCAGCCAAAATATAGCCCGAGTCGCCAACCTGACCTCCGGATTCGCCATAGAACGGTGTTTTGTCGAAAACCAGGTGATAGAATTCCTTGTTTTTCTGAGTCACTTTGCGATAGCGCGAAATATGCACTTCTGCTTCCAAATGATCGTAACCTACGAATTCAACCTGTTCAATTTTCTTCAGTTCAACCCAATCGTCAGTTTCCTGGGCAGCTGCATTACGAGAGCGTTCCTTTTGTTTCTCCATTTCAGCATTAAAACCGGCTTCGTCAACCGACATGCCTTTTTCGCGAAGGATCAAGCTGGTTAAATCGAATGGAAATCCAAACGTATCGTAAAGAGTGAAGATGTTTTCACCGCTGATCTCCGTTTTTCCGGCAGCTTTGGCTTTAGTAACCAATTCATCGAGCAAACGGATTCCGGTTTCCAATGTTCTCAGGAACGATTCTTCTTCCTCGTGGATCACCTTTTCAATCAGTACCTGCTGCGAAACCAATTCAGGGAAAGCATCGCCCATGTTGTCTTTCAGCACCTCAACCAATTTGCAGATGAATGGTTCGCGAAAATCGAGGAACGTATATCCGTAGCGAACTGCACGGCGCAAAATCCGGCGGATTACATAACCAGCTTTGTTGTTCGATGGCAACTGTCCGTCGGCAATCGAGAATGAGATAGCACGTAAATGGTCGGCAATCACGCGCATGGCAATGTCTGCCTTTTGGTCATCGCCATATTTTTTGTTGCTGAGTTCAGCAATTTTCAAAATAGTATTCTGGAAAACGTCGGTATCGTAGTTCGACTTTTTGCCTTGCAAAACCATACACAAGCGTTCGAAACCCATTCCGGTATCCACATGTTTGTCCGGAAGTTCTTCCAGCTTGCCATCGGCTTTGCGGTTGAACTGGATGAAAACGAGATTCCAGATTTCGATTACCAGCGGATTGTCTTTATTGACATGGTCGCTACCAGGAGATTTAGCTCTTTCGTCATCATCTCGTAAATCAACATGAATTTCGGAACAAGGGCCGCAAGGACCTGTATCGCCCATTTCCCAGAAATTATCTTTTTTGCTTCCATTGATAATTTGGTTGGCTGGTAGAAATTTCCGCCATAAATTGAAGGCTTCGTCGTCGCGTTCTAACTTATCGTCAGTGCTGCCTTCAAAAACTGAAGCATACATACGGTCTGCCGGAATCTTCAGTTCATCATGCAGTAATTCCCATGCCCAATTGATGGCATCTTCCTTAAAATAGTCACCAAACGACCAGTTGCCCAACATTTCGAACATGGTATGGTGGTAGGTATCGTGACCCACTTCCTCCAAATCGTTGTGTTTTCCTGAAACCCTCAAACACTTCTGTGTGTCGGCAATACGAACATATTTCGCTGGTTGATTACCCAAAAAAATGTCCTTAAACTGATTCATTCCGGCATTGGTAAACATCAATGTCGGGTCGTTTTTTACAACCATTGGCGCCGAAGAGACAATCTGGTGTCCTTTGCTGGCGAAAAAATCGATAAACGCTTTTCTGATTTCCTTCGAATTCATATCAATATCTAACTTTTCTATTAATTACTGAATCAAAATTGAGGTTCAGAACCTCAAATAAAACGGGCAATTCACATCCTAAAATCGCCCCAAAACGAATGAAAAAACCGTCATTTTAAAACGCTGTAAGCAAACTTTTCAGGAATTATAAATTGTTAAAAATCTCCAACAGTGGGCATTCCTAACTTTACTATCACCTAAAACACTAGCTTTGCAGGCTATTATTAACCGGAATTTTCGAAATCTTGCAAAGTTAGATTAAATCCTTAATTTTGTTACAGGTCGAAAAATAAATTCCATTAGTCCTGTTTTATGGCGAAAGTCAAGTACAGATTTAACGCTCACACACTTAGCTACGATAAAATCGTAATTAGCTTCAAGACCCGATTAAAACGGGTTTTAGCCTTATCTTCCACAACATTGGCAACGTCGATACTGATTGCTTTTGGCATTCTGCAATTCTATGAATCGCCGCGCATGCGTATTCTTCACAAAGAAAACGAGCGACTTTTGACTCAATACGAACTGATGCACAAAGACCTTTCGACAATTGAAAAAGTACTCGATGACATTGAGCAGCGCGACAATAATTTATACCGGGTGATTTTCGAAAGCGACCCAATACCTTCGACTATCCGGAGAGCTGGATTTGGCGGAGTAAACAGATATTCGAAACTCGAATCGTTTGATAATTCAGAACTGGTAATTAAGACTGCCCAAAAAATTGATGTCCTATCGAAACAAGCTTACATTCAGGCCAAATCGTATGACGAGGTATTGAAAATGGCCATGAACAAAGAAGAATTGGTTGCGGGAATGCCTGCAATTATGCCGATTTCAAATAAGTCGCTGAAAAGCACAGCTTCAGGATGGGGCTACCGTATTCACCCGATATACAAGATCAAACAATTTCACTACGGAATGGATTTTACGGCCAGCATAGGCACCAAAATATATGCTACCGGCGATGGAGTTGTAAAAGACGTACAATCAATCGGAGGTGGCTATGGAAAGTGGATTCTGATTGATCATGGATTCGGATACGAAACGCTTTACGGGCATATGAACGCATTCAACGTAAAGATTGGTGATCGTGTAAAACGCGGAAGCACTATCGGATTTGTAGGTAACTCAGGCACGTCAACCGGACCTCATGTACATTACGAAGTCCACAAGAACGGCGAACCTGTTAATCCGCAGTACTATTATTTCAAAGATCTGAATGCTCAGGAATACGAAAAAATGGTAAAAATTTCATCCAATATTGGTCAAACATTCGATTAAACTTAAGCACCGTGCCATACAAAAAACCTAAAATAGAAAAAGTCTTTTATTCAATCGGCGAAGTAGCTGAAATGTTTGGTGTGAACGCCTCAAACATCCGTTTTTGGGAGAATGAATTTGATATTCTGAAGCCACATAAGAATGCGAAAGGCAACCGAATGTTCACCAAAGAGGACATCGAAAACATGAAAATCATTTACCACCTCCTGAAAGAAAAGGGAATGACCATCAGAGGGGCGCAAAAGAAACTGAAGGACAACAAAGAAGATACGATTCAGAACTTCGAGGTGGTTAACCGTCTTCAGGAAATCAGGAAAATGCTGATTGAAATCAAGGACGAAATGTAATTCAGTTCCAAATTCTAGGTTTCAGATTCCAAGTTTTGATTCATCCCAGAATAAACAGATAATTACTCCATGCAGTTAAAACAGATTACCCAATATATTGAATCAATAGCTCCATTGGCATTCCAGGAATCATACGACAATGCTGGATTGACTATTGGCCAACCAGATGATGAAATTTCGGGGATTTTGATAACCTTGGATATCACTGAAGAAATTCTGGACGAAGCCATTAGCAAAAAACTGAACCTGATTGTTTGTCACCACCCGATTGTTTTTAGCGGTATCAAAAAACTGAACGGCAAAAACTACATAGAACGCTGCGTTTCTAAAGCCATTAAAAACGACATTGCCATTTATGCTGCGCACACCAATCTCGACAGCATATTTGGAGGTGTAAACAGTAAGATTTGTGAAAAACTTAATCTAAAGAATTGTCGAATTTTGGATCCTGCATTAAACTTTCTGAAGAAACTGGTCACCTTCGTGCCTGTTGCTGATGCGGAAAAAGTTAGAAAAGCTATGTTTGAAGCAGGTGCCGGGCACATCGGGAATTACGATTCCTGCAGTTTCAGCCAAACTGGCAATGGCACTTTCAGGGGAAACGACCTGACCAATCCGTATGTTGGAGAAAGAAATCAGCTTCACACCGAAGAAGAAACCCGTATTGAAACCATTTTTCCAAAACACATTCAATCCAAGGTCATTCAGGCACTTTTGCAGGCTCATCCTTACGAAGAAGTGGCTTACGATATTTACCCTCTCGACAATGAATATACACAGGCCGGAATTGGAATGATTGGAGAACTTCAGGAGCCGGTTGACGAATTGGATTTTCTTCGAAAGATTAAAGATGCATTTAATTGTGAGGTCGTTAAACACACTCAACCTTTAGGAAAATCTATCCGAAAAGTTGCCGTTTGCGGTGGTTCAGGAAGTACTTACCTCAGCAAGGCAATTGCTCAGAAAGCTGACATTTTCATTTCCGGTGATTTTAAATATCACCAGTTTTTTGATGCTGAAAACCAAATCATCATTGCAGATATAGGCCATTATGAAAGTGAACAGTTCACTAAAGAAGTTTTTTATGAATTACTTACAAAAAAATTCCCTAAATTTGCAGTCCATTTATCGGATTTCAATACAAATCCGGTAAATTACCTCATTTGAGATAAGTAAAACAACTATAAGTATGAATACACAGTACGTTAGAGACGAGAATAAAAGTGTGCCAATCAGTTCAAAGCTTAGAGCCTTATATGAGCTGCAAAATGTTGTTTCTGAAATTGATAAATTTAAAACACTTCGCGGAGAACTACCTTTGGAAGTGCAGGATTTGGAAGATGAAATCACTGGTTTAAAAACCCGTGTGAGCAATTTCGAAGACGATATCAAGGATATGGAAACAGCTATCCACAACAAAAAAATTGCGATTAAAGAATCAGAAGGCCTGATTGTAAAATACACCGAACAGCAAAATAACGTTCGTAACAACCGCGAATTCGATTCATTGAGTAAAGAAATTGAGTTTCAGAAACTCGAAATGGAATTATCGGAAAAACGTATCCGTGAATTTACAGCAGAACTTTCAAGCAAAAAAGAAGCGATTGCAACCTCTTCAACCCTTTTGAAAGAACGTTTGGAAGATTTGGATCGCAAACAACGTGAGTTGGAAGAAATTACTGCTGAAACTCAGATCGAAGAAGAAAGACTGAAATCGAAAGCAGAAAAGATTGAAGGCAACATCGAAGTTCGTTTGGTGACTGCATTCAAACGCATTCGTAAAAACGCCCGTAACGGCTTAGCTGTTGTAACTGTACAGCGTGATGCCTGCGGTGGTTGTTTCAACAAAATTCCGCCACAACGTCAAATGGATATCGCTTCTCGCAAAAAGGTTATCGTTTGCGAATATTGCGGTCGTATCCTGGTTGATAAAGACATTCTGGATCAGATTGAAACTGTAGATTAATTCTCAAATGCATTATAGCAAAAAACCTTCAGGAATATTCCTGAAGGTTTTTTTATGTTTGTTCTTTTACATCTGGTCCGTCAGCTGAAGCAGATGGCAAAGAATAATACGTTCCTAGTTTGCTAAACGGCAACTGACACTTTCGAGTGAGCTCTGTCGAACGCCTGTCGAACGGTAGCTGAGCCTGTCGAAGCTACCAGCTTCCGCCGGCACCGCCTCCACCAAAACTTCCACCACCAAAGCCACCGAAACCACCGCTTCCGCCGGAGAATCCGCCAAACGAGCCGCCGCCACGATTACCGCTTCCAAGCAAACCCATAGCTAACCAGAATGGCAGACTACCTCTGCTGCTATAACCACCACCGCGTCCACCTTTGAAAAGCGAAACGATCACTATAATGATCAGAATAACGAGAATAAATCCTCCTCCACTATCCTTATCCTTTCCCGACTTTTTTCCACTGGTAGCTTTCTGATAATCTGCCGCAGTAAATTCGCCTGCAGCCAGACTCATCAAAACTTTTGTTCCGGCAGACAATCCGCCATAAGTATCATTTTGCTTGAAATAAGGAATCATAGCGTAGTCAACAACATTCCGGTTGGCAACGGCATCAGGAATAACTCCTTCTAAACCATAACCTACCGCAACGAAAACCTGACCCTTTTCATTTCCACTTTTTGGTTTATAAACGACCACGATTCCATTGTTTTTGCCTTTTTGTCCAACTCCCCATTTTTCGCCAATCTTAAATGAAAGGTCCGAAATTTCCATACCGTTTAAAGTTGGGAGTGTGACTATACAAATCTGAGTGTTAGTCTGATCACTAAACTGAACCAGTTCCGATTCCAGTTGCATCTCTTCCTGGTCGGATAAAACATTCGCCATATCGTTTACCAATCGCGGCGGATTCGGACGTTCTGGGATATCCTGCGCATAAACAGAAATGGTAAATACCGAAAGGAATAAAATCAGTAGTATTTGCTTCATCTTATAAATTTTTATCGAAGGATATTTCATCCGAAAGTTCGTTAACATCTTCATGGTGATATGGAAAGTTGGCTTTTAATTGTTCTCCGGCCATCAGGATTCCTTTGGACAGTCCATCGGTAAATTTTCCTTCTTTAAAAAATCCCAACATCGTTTCCTTGATTTCGTCCCAGAAATTGGCTGGAACAACGTGATTAATTCCACCATCGCCCAAAATAGCAAATTTATGATCATGCACGGCCAGATAGAACAAAACTCCGTTTCGCTGTGCCGTTTCATGCATTTTAAGCTTTTCAAAAATATAGGCAGCGCGGTCCAAAACGTCAATTTTGCAATGGGCTTCCATGTGTAACCTTATTTCTCCTGAAGTATTCAATTCTGCTTCAGCGATAGCGTCGGTTATTTGTTTCTTTTCTTCTTTACTGAAAAAATTTTCGACTGACATTTTTGCGGTTTTTAGGTTTCTTTCATGAATGAATTCACATTTTATTCATCCGAATCTAATTTGTTTTTTATTTGCCAACTTAAACTCAATTATGTGATTTTTCATTCCTATTTGTATAAAACGAACATGCGTTTCAGAATAAAAGCTTCCGGCAGACATCGCCGAAAGCTTTTATTTATGCGAGTATTTTAGAATTGAACCTGAGGCGCTTTTTCAGCTCCTTTTTCAGCTTCGAAATAGGCTTTCTTTTCGAAGCCAAACATTCCGGCAAAGATATTTTTCGGGAAGGTGCGAATAAACGTATTGTACGTTTGAGCCGTTTGATTGAACTTCTGACGCTCAACTGTAATCCGGTTTTCTGTTCCTTCCAGCTGAGCCTGCAAATCAAGAAACCCCTGGTTGGCTTTCAGTTCAGGATATTTTTCAACCACAACCATCAATTTGCTTAATGCCGAGGATAATCCGGACTGAGCATTTTGAAAATTCTGCAATGATTGTGCATCCAGTTTGTCCGGATTAATATTTACTGCCGTTGCTTTTGCACGGGCTTCAATCACCTGAGTCAGGGTTTCTTTTTCAAAATCGGCATAACCTTTTACTGTACTCACTAAATTCGGGATCAGGTCGGAACGACGCTGATAAACGTTTTCAACCTGCGACCATTGAGCGGTCACACCTTCCTGCATGGTTACCATGTTGTTGTATGAACCTTTTATCGACGAGTACGCCACCAAAAGCAAAACGGCAACTACGGCCAGAATAATCCATGTTTTTTTCATCTTATTTTCCTTTAATGTTTAATTTCAAATTTAATAAAACCATTACAATATATGACAAATGTAAGTTTGACAAATGTTGCAAAACTCCTGACTTGATACATCAAATTATCGGGGAATGTCGCAATTTTGCCGTTATACCTCCTACTTCAAAAGGTGAACCACAATTCAACGACTATGAATACTGCCGAATTCAAATCAGCCATCACAGAAGGAATTCCAGCGAGTCTTCCAAAGCTCAAGCCTTACAATACCGCTGTAAACCACGCCCCGAAACGTAAAGATATACTTTCTAAAGCCGAAAAACGACTGGCAGTCCAAAATGCGCTAAGGTATTTTGCACCGGAACATCATGCCCTATTGGCACCGGAATTTATGGAAGAACTGCGACAATATGGCCGAATTTACATGTTTCGGCTTCGCCCGGATTATGAAATGAAAGCCCGGCCATTGGAAGATTATCCGCATAAATCAGTTCAGGCAGCGTCCATCATGATGATGGTCCAGAACAATCTGGATGTTGCGGTGGCCCAACATCCGCACGAATTAATTACTTACGGCGGAAACGGCGCTGTTTTTCAGAATTGGGCCCAATACTTGCTTTGCATGAAATACCTGTCGGAAATGACCGACGAACAAACGCTGGTGATGTATTCGGGTCATCCGATGGGACTTTTCCCTTCTCACAAAGATGCGCCGCGTGTGGTGGTAACCAACGGCATGGTTATTCCAAATTACTCCGGAAGGGATGATTACGAACGGATGAATGCCCTCGGAGTTTCGCAATACGGACAAATGACTGCCGGTTCGTTCATGTACATCGGGCCGCAAGGAATTGTACATGGCACAACCATTACTTTGATGAATGCAGCCCGAATGAATGGGAACGGTGAAATTGCTGGAAAAATATTTGTTTCATCAGGATTAGGCGGCATGTCGGGGGCACAACCAAAAGCCACGGTAATTGCCGGAATGGTTGCTATTATAGCTGAAATAAATCCAAAAGTAGTTGCCATTCGCCACGAGCAAGGTTGGGTTGACGAGGTTTATGAAGACTTGGACAAACTAATCAAAAGAATGCTTGATGCTAGTTCAAATAAAGAAGCAGTTTCGCTGGCTTACCAGGGCAATGTGGTTGATTTGTGGGAAAAACTGGCCGAAGAAAACATTTCGATTGATCTGGGTTCGGATCAGACCTCCTTACACAATCCGTTCGCCGGAGGATATTATCCTGCCGGATTAACGTTGGACGAATCGAACCATTTAATAGCTGAAAATCCGGAGCTCTTTCAGGAGAAAGTTTACGAAAGCCTTCGCCGGCAAGTGAATGCAATCAACAAACTCTCCGGGAACGGAATGTATTTCTGGGATTATGGTAATGCCTTTCTTCTGGAAGCTAAACGAGCTAACGCGGAAGTAACAAAACCGGATGGCAGTTTCGCCTTTCCGTCTTACGTTCAGGACATTATGGGGCCACTGTTCTTCGATTACGGATTTGGACCCTTCCGCTGGGTTTGTTGCTCATGCGATCCGGAAGACCTGCTTAAAACTGACGAAATTGCGTTTCAGATTTTAACTGAGATAGCAAAAGACGCCCCTTCAGAAATAACAAATCAGTTGAACGACAATATTCACTGGATTGCCGAAGCCGGAAAAAATAAATTAGTAGTTGGCTCGCAAGCTCGTATTCTTTATGCCGATTGCGAAGGACGGATGAAAATTGCGGAAGCCTTCAACAATGCAGTTCGTGATGGATTTATTAGCGCACCGATTGTGCTCGGCCGAGATCATCATGATGTTTCGGGAACTGACTCTCCTTTCCGTGAAACCTCAAACATTTACGACGGATCGGCCTTTACAGCCGACATGGCTATTCAGAACGTAATTGGAGATTCGTTCCGAGGTGCCACCTGGGTTTCTATCCATAACGGTGGTGGCGTGGGCTGGGGCGAAGTGATCAATGGTGGCTTTGGGATGACTCTCGACGGTTCTGAAGATGCCGACCGGCGATTAAAGCAAATGCTTCATTGGGATGTAAACAATGGAATAGCGCGCCGCAGCTGGGCACGGAACGAATCAGCATTGTTTGCCATTAAACGCGCCATGAAGGAAAATCCAAACCTGGTAGTCACAATTCCAAATCTGACGGATGAGAGGTTGATTAATGAATTGTTTGGATTAAGCGAATGATCTGTGTACAGTTTTCAATGAGTCATTTGGTCATTCGCTTTGCGTCATTTGGTAGTCATTTGTTGTAAGAAATGAACAATTAATGACTACAAATGACCATGAATGACAATTTTATCATTCGAACATGAGCGAATATGTCCTCTGGATTTCGGAACGAAGTTCGTCTACTCCAAATGCACGGCTTTTGCGGATGGTTTCGCGACCAGCAAAGAAAACTACAACAGTTGGAGCAGTGAATACACGATACTGCGCTGCCAATTCGGGCAGTTTATCTGATTCAATAAAAACCATTTTTATTTTTGGGAATGCCTCCGTAACCATCTCAATCACCTTAGGCTTCAACACGTGGCAAACAGAACAGGTTTCCGTAGAAAAATAGGCCAGAACGGCATCGTTCTCAGCCAGAATCAGATCAAATTCAGGTATTGAAGGAATAGTTTCCATCATTCATATTGTCCGGTGGCTAACAAAACTAGCGTGCAGGCTATTTCCGGATAAATACCGGCCGATTCAAGCTTTTTAATAAATTCAGGATTTTCGGTTCCGGGATTAAAAATAACTCGCTGTGGTTTCAGATTCAGGATATAACTATAATATTCGTGCTGATTCTGTGGCCCAACATACAAAGTAACCGTATCCACATTTTCGAACGCTTTCTTTTCTGAATTGAAAGAGACTCCGGCAACTTCTCCCTCGCGCAAGCCAATGGCGACTACCTCGTGATTATGCGATACCAATGCTTTTACCGCCTTGTTTGAATAC
The DNA here is from genome assembly GCA_023251455.1 of Bacteroidota bacterium. GTDB lineage: Bacteria > Bacteroidota > Bacteroidia > Bacteroidales > Prolixibacteraceae > Aquipluma. The sequence goes on along the minus strand of JAHEYT010000034.1, from coordinate 33,905 downwards.
CTATCGGGGTTTTCACTTGCCCCTATAACTAAAGTTTTTTTCATTTTTCACTCATTTTTTCAAGTAATACAACCACATGAACCGAAATTCCTTCTTCCCTGCCCTCAAAACCCAACTCTTCAGTTGTTGTGGCCTTTATTGAAACTGCATCAACATCAACACCAAGTATTTCAGCTATGGTTTTTTCCATTTCAGGAATAAACGGTTTTAACTTTGGATTCTGTGCTGCAACTGTCACATCAAGGTTTCCTACACGGTAGTTTTTGGAGGCAATCAGTTCATTGGTTCGAAACAACAGTATTTTGCTGTCTATGTTTTTGAAATCTGAAGAAGTATCAGGAAAATGGCGGCCAATATCGCCCATTTTAGCGGCACCCAACATGGCATCGCAAAGCGCGTGAATCAACACATCGCCATCAGAATGAGCAACAGTTCCTTTACTGTGTGGAACAAGAACACCGCCCAGCCACAGGGTTTCCCCTTCTGCTAAACGGTGTACATCGTATCCGTATCCAATCCGGAAATTCATATTTTTTTGAGATATTAGATTTCAGACATCCTATAAAAAGACATTTGACATCCGGGTTTTAATCGAACCAACCGTCTACTTACGTTGCTTGTTGAAAGCTTCCAAATCGAACGATAAGGTAAACCGAAGGGTATTGGCCAACGGATTATTTTGTGCTACCGGCAAAAGGTACGAGAAGTCGAGTGCAAAAACATTCATTTTCAAACCAGCTCCAGCCGTGAAAAATTTACGGTTTCCTTTCGATGCATCTTCGTAATAATATCCTGCACGTAAGGCAAATTGTTTGTTATACCAATATTCGGCACCAGCCGAAAAATTTATTTCTTTAAATTCTTCAGACATACCACCGGGGGCATCGCTAAACGAACTAAAAATACCGGCAATTGGCGATTTGGAAGAAGTTGATCCGGTAACAATATCCGTACTGGCAGTGGTAGGAGTCGGTACCAACAACTTATTGATATCAAAAGCAAAAGTAACGGTATTGTACTTATCCATTTCGGTTTTATAGGCAACTCCCAATTTCAGGTTTGTGGGTATAAAATCTTTGGTTTCACCATCGGTATAAGAAATCTTGCTACCAATGTTCGAGATATTGATACCCGCAGAAATTGTCGAATTTTTCCGGTTCATCCGGATCTGATTCTGATAATAGAAAGCCACATCAGCAGCATAAGAACTTCCGGCATGGGTTTCAGTTGAGCCAACCATCTGTCCTCCCGTGAGGTCGGAGCGAATGTATCGTAAGGCTACAGCTCCTGAAAAATTATCAGAAAGGAGTCGTGTATAACCCATATCAACAGCAAATTCGTTTGGACTTTGCTGCCCGGTTGGATCGCCATATTCGCTCATAAATGAAATGTCGCCCAGAGAAAAATAGCGCAACGACGCGCTCATTGTCTGGTTTTCATCCAGACGTTTATAGCCGACCAAGTAAGCCAAATTGATGTCAGAAACTAAATTTCGCAACCATGGTGTATATGACAAAGCAATTCCCATTTCACTTTCAGCAAATGCATACTTAGCCGGATTCCAGTGTTGTGAATTCACATCAGGAGAAGTTGCGACACCAGCATCACCCATTGCTCCGGCACGCGAATCGGGCGCGATGGTTAAAAATGGGACACCGGTAGTAATTGTATTGGCACCGGTAGTTGAAGTTGTTTGTGCTTTTGTCTGAGGTATAATTATTCCTAAACAAAGAATAGCTGTCAATATTAATGTTATCTTCTTCATTTTAATTCATTCAATATTTTTGAATTTGCAAATATAGATGTTTGTCGCAGGTGAACTATCACTTGATAAACAAAAATAATAAACGGATATCCTTCCCAAATAGTATAACATCAGGAATAATTAGATCTTTTTTTAGCGGTAAACAAAAACAAGCCGGCCCGAACCACTGCCAATCTTCCCATCGTTGGTTGTTAAAGTGAGCCTGTAAACATAAACTCCTGTTGTCATTTTTACCTGTCTGTCAGCCGGAGTCCAGGTAAATGGCAAACTTTCAGTTCCAGATGAGCCCACTGTTGTTTGAAACAAATCAACCCGGGTACCTGAACTTGAAAATACCTCAAGACTTACATCAAACGATTCATCAGGCTGATTATGTGTAAAAATAAACTTGGTTTGTTCCTGCATCGGATTAGGATAACAACTAACCGTTTCAATCCTGAAATCATCTTTCACCGTAAATCGGATTTCCACTTCCGAAGAATTATTCAGCACATCCCATACTTTCAATTTGATAATATGCTCGCCTTCTGCTAAATCAGTGAGCGGGAAAATGATTTTCCCGCTGGTATATTTATCCTTATCCGCCTGAAAATAATCATTCAAAACCATGATATTTGAATAATCGCCATCCAGAACTGCCGTAATGTCGTGTCCAATCCCGGTTCCTGAAGTATTGATTCCTGTCGCATCGCTAATATTCGCAATCAATACAGAACTTGCACTCACCTCTCCCCCATCTTTAAACGTATCGGAATTAAGGAACAGTTCAACATCAGGTCCGTTAGAATCCGAAATGGTATTATTCGACGCTCCGCCAACATAAAATCCATCGAAATAACCTTGGGCATCAACGGTCTCATTGTAGGCGTAATAGAGAATTTTGCCTTTGTCGACTTTGTACGAAATATCTTTTGGGACAAAGAACGAAAACTCAAATTCACCGTTCTTGACGCTGGCTAAACCTTTATAAATAATATTATTCTGCACGTTGTAACCCATCGGAGTCTCACCCGCATTTCCCAGAGTTTCTACCTGCAAAGCCTTATCATACACAGTTGGAATTATTTCGCCATTAAACGTAGTAAGTTTTGCGCCTTTATTATCGGCCACATATCCTTTAACGGTAACAACCGAAAGTGTCCGGATGGTATCAACTTCTGTTCCGACATTCTTGCCATCGATACTGGTTGTCTTTACCTGATAATTAGGATTCGCCAACCGCATAGCCGGATCGGCTAGTAAGGTAAAATTCAACTGATTGGTTCCGGTATTGGCAGCAGCTTTTGCTTTTTGCATCACATCGCCTAAACGCAGGTTATTTCCCTGCTCATCCTTCTCAAAAATATATTGAAAAAATTTGTTGTTCAAAACAAAATTCGCCCCCGAATACACCAACCTGGTTGTCGAAAACAGACCAACACCGCCACCTTGAGGATTAAAAAGGATGGCTTCTCCGGCAGATGTAATATCTGCGTCGAAACGGCTAAATTCGCAGGTTGCTGTAACAAATATCGGGAGCCGGTTATAATTGCTCCATGAATTGATAATACCGATATCGAGTACGCCTTCATCGGCTAAACTCTTTTCGTTGGCATGTCCGGTGTAGTTCATCACCAAGGTCCCTTGTTTTACCCGACTGTTGATAGCTGCTGTTACATCAGGATATTTTTCTCCACCCGATGTTGAAAGCTGATTAAAGGCGTCAAAGTATATTTTATCGGCGAAGAAAGCCGGATATGTTTTATTTAAAGAGGTTGCCAAATTTTCAGCCTGACTCATATGCGTATTATAATCACCATCGTCGCCAATAAAAGTCACCACATTTCGCCAGTTTCCAAAGGATTCCTGCTGATAGTAATTCTTAATTTTACGGATTACTGTTTCAGCATCATCCAAGGTATTTGCAGATATCCGACCAATTCCAAGATCGACGATTCCCTGAGAACCACCTTCATTTTCATCGAGAAAAACAAAAAAATCATCGGTTACAAACGATTCAGTAGGTGAGAGTGAATTTTCTGACTGATAAGTTGGTAGCAGGTTCAGATTTTTACCCAGAATATTGCGGTTATCATACGATCCGTCGCCCATCAGCAAAATATATTTCAGCGTATTTTTTCCATTTAGTTTACCCATGTCATAGCACATCCTGAAATAATTCCTGAAGCCTGAAGGATCGGGAAGCCCCCCCGAGAATTCGTTATATATTTCATCCGGAGTTACCACTTGCACAGTCATCCCATCGGTAGTTCGATGAAATTCAGCCAATTCGTTGGCAGCGCTTAATAATTCGGAATTTGAAACGATAATCATTTCCGAAAGATCGGCAGCATGCAAATTTTGGTTGGCAATCGTTGGGTTGGCAATCGTTCCCACCAATTCAGGAACAGGGATTGTTCCACCAGGATTAAATGCAATATACTGTCGCGTTACTGCTGAATTTGATTTAAATTTTAACTGACCGTCCAAATAAACAGCAGGCACCTCGAAAGTGTTGTCTATGTCGGTTACGTCAAATATTTTGGTTGTTGCCGAAGCTCCACTCAAAACAAATTCGGAAACCAAAATTGTTCCGTCGGCACCTTTTCCCCTGAATGAATAAACATCTGCCGCTGTCATATTCAGTAAACTTTGATAATTAACAGAAACATAATCGAGCCAGGCATTTGAAGAACCATTAAAGGCGCTGTAAGTCATCTTCACCTGAAGATTTTTTGACGGAGCCAATCCTGAAAATGCAGATATCTTTTGGTCAGCAAAATCAGAAGTAGGATCGCTCACCGTAAGTGCATTAAATGAAATAGTATTCATTGATACTCCGTTCACAGTAACATTCATAGAACTAGATGCAGATGATCGTGCTACGGCAGAAACGACAAACTGGGCAGATTTTGTCAAATCAGGATTATCGAGCGTCAAACTGACTGTTTGCGATTGACCAGGATTAAATTCCTCGCCAAACCATTGACTTCCGGAAGAGATAAGATTCGCAGCTTCCTTTTCGTAAAATGTATAATTGGTAAAAGAATTAACCGTTTTACCCGGATTGTCTGTCAGTTCAGCAGCTTTCAATATAATTTTAGGAGTTCCCTGATCAGAAAGATAAAAGTATGTTTCAGTAGAATAGTAGTTTTGCTTATGTGTTAAAATTCCAGTTGTCGGATTTTCATCGACGCGTATGTTTCCAGTTGAATAGAAAAACAGGCAATCCTTGCTGGCATTGTCTTTCCCCTTTAAAACAGGATAAGAATTCAGGTCGTCAAAACGATTGTCTTTATTCAAAACAGGCAACATATAGCCACCATTTCCATACATCGAAACCTGATCTGGATTAGAAAATCCCCACGACTTAAGCTGATCGATTGTAATTTTATAAATCCCCTTTTCTTTTGTCTTTATTTTAATCCATTTCCTTGATCCAAGAACTGAGGTTGTTTTCCATTGATACGCAGAAGATGCAGATTTCAGGAAATTGGCGTTCTCATTAACCGTAACCGAAAACTCAACCAATTTTTCAATCTGATTATTTCGCCTGACAAAAGGAAAAATTGTTAATCGAAGTACCGAATGGTCACCTGAAGTGCCGATTTCAGTATTAAATTGCAGTTGACTTCCGATAGAATCATTGAGCGTAATTACTGAATTGGGGATAGGTTCGAAAATCGCATCGTTTATAGAAACGTCAATATCAGAAGTGTTTAAGACAAAACTTTCAACCCAGTAGGGCAATCGTGACTGATTTAGAACCACACTGCCTTCAAATTCTAAAGCATAAGTTTCAGTAGCACCAATATTTTGTGATTTTTGAGTCCAGCTAATTTTTCGATGATAATCAGCTGACGAACCATTGAAATAAACCAAAATAAGTCCACAAAAGAGTAATAATCTTAGCATTCTATATTTATTTGTTTCTAAAATATTAAACGATTAACAACTGCAAATATTATAACATTATGTATTTACATTAAACAAAACAATACCTGCCTTTATTATCAGCAGTAAAGATATACAGTATGAACAACAAGTGTAAAAAAAAGATTGAATACCTGAACAATATCAATTCAACAATTTAGTTATATTTGTGAGTCTTTTAAATAACAGAAAAGAAAATATACGATGAAACAAGTCAGGATCAAAAGTTACTCATGTACGATGAAGGCTTTACCTGGCAAGTTGCATGTGGCATTAAAAAACAAATCATAAACACATGAAATTTAGATCCATAATATTATTTGGTCTCGCCGCATTAATGGCTGGATGCGGATTGATTGGAAAAGGAAAAGGAAGTTCAGGTAGTTCTCATGCAACTGGATGGGAATTTGGAGATCCTAAAAATGGTGGTTTCCAGTCTGATGACAATTACGAACAGGAAACTGGTCCCGGATTAGTTTTCATTCAGGGTGGAACATTCACAATGGGTCGTGTTGAACAAGACGTAATGTACGATTGGAATAATATTCCAAAGCGAGTTACAGTCGCCTCCTTTTATATGGATGAAACCGAAGTTTCAAATCTCGATTATCGGGAATATTTATTTTGGCTGAGAAGGGTTTATCCTTCCAATCCTGAAAAATATGGATCGGCTCTTCCTGACACTTTGGTTTGGAGAGAAGAATTAGCTTTTAACGAACCCTATATTACCAATTATTTACGTCACCCTGCTTACGGAAACTATCCTGTTGTGGGAGTTTCATGGAAACAGGCTGATGCCTACTCCAAGTGGAGAACAGATCGTGTAAATGAAAAAATATTGGCAGACAAGGGTGTAATTACAATTGATAACACGCAAAGCGGTCAAAATGTCTTTACTACTGAATCATACCTTGCAGGTTTATATCAAGGCACCGAAGGGAAAAAACCATTAAAAGATGCTGCCGGAACGAATCGGAAAGTTCGTTGGGAAGACGGGCTGTTACTTCCAAATTATCGTCTCCCTACCGAAGCTGAATGGGAATATGCAGCGTTGGGTCTAGTCGGAAATACAGAAGACGAACTTTTGACCAACCGGAAACTTTATCCATGGAACGGAACTTATTTACGTGACGACAATAAAAAAACCAGAGGTCGGATGATGGCTAACTTTACCCGTGGCCGAGGTGACTTGATGGGTATGGCTGGTGCATTAAACGATAATGCCGACATTACAGCTCCTGTTACATCATACGACCCTAACGATTATGGCCTTTACTGTATGGCAGGTAATGTTAATGAATGGGTTGCTGACGTTTATCGTCCGCTGTCGTCAAACGATGTTGCTGAATTTCAACCATTCCGTGGAAATACATTTACCAAATACAAAACTGACGCCGATGGGAAATTGGTTCGTAATGAATTTGGCGAATTAGTAAAAGATACGATTGCCGATTACAGAAACTTCAATGATGGTGACTATCGTTCTCAGGTTATCGAAGGAGAAGACTGGAATGCACAAAAAGACAAAACAAAAACCAGTAACATGTACGTTCAGTCGACCAAAGAAGGTCAGTTCTCATCACTGATTTCAGATCATTCCAGAATTTTCAAAGGAGGAAGCTGGAAAGACAGACCTTATTGGTTAAGTCCTGGCGCCCGCAGATATCGTCCTGAAACGGAATCGGCAAGTGATTTAGGCTTCCGCTGTGCAATGACACGAGTCGGCAGTCCTGACGGATTTTAAGAAATTAGATTTATTCAATATAAAACCTCATTTGAAAAAGTGGGGTTTTCTTTTTTAAACACCAACAATGGAAATCACCAGTTTATACGCTATTTTCCGGGAATACCCGACCGTAACCACAGATTCGAGAAACATACCTGTAAACAGTATTTTTTTCGCTTTAAAAGGTGACAATTTCAATGGCAATAGATTTGCTGCCGAGGCTTTATCGAAGGGAGCTGCTTATGCGGTAATTGACGAGCCTAAATTTGTGACCAGTGGCCAGATGATTTTGGTTGACGACGTATTATTAAGTCTGCAGCTGTTGGCTCAATATCACCGCGACCAGCTAGGATTGCCAATTCTTGCAATTACTGGTACGAATGGTAAAACAACAACCAAAGAGCTTATCACGGCAGTACTTTCGAAAAAATTCAAGGTGGATTCTACCAAGGGTAATCTGAACAATCACATTGGCGTTCCATTGACAATTCTTTCAATGAATAGCGAAACAGAGTTCGGAGTGGTTGAAATGGGTGCCAATCACCCGGGTGAAATCAAAATCCTCTGCGAGATTGCGAATCCGGATTTTGGCATCATAACAAACATTGGGAAAGCACATCTGGAAGGATTTGGTTCATTTGAAGGTGTGATAAAGACCAAATCTGAATTGTATGATTTCATCCGGAATAAAGGTGGAAAATGCTTTGTGAACGCCGACAATTCACTTTTGACACAACAGGCCAAAGGCATTGAACAGATTAGTTATGGAGAATCGACTGATTATTATATGGCCGGAGAACTTGCCAGTACTGATAATTATTTGGTTGTAAAAGCACTTTTTCCGAAAGGCTGGCTTTATTTGAAATCGAAACTGGTTGGCGACTACAATTTTGAAAACCTATTGGCAGCAGCCTGCATAGGCAAATATTTCGAAGTTGATCCGTTGCTAATACAAAATGCAATAGCAGAATATTCGCCGTCAAACAACAGGTCGCAATTGATTCAAAAAACAAAAAACACTATCATCATGGACGCATACAATGCGAATCCAACAAGTATGATGGCTGCACTCACCAATTTTGCGGCCATTCGACACGAAAATAAATGTGTCATTTTAGGAGATATGCTTGAGTTGGGTGATGCCTCAGCCGAAGAACACCAAAAAATTACAGATTTTATTGAAGAACAGACTTTCACGGAAGTATTTCTTGTTGGCCCTCAATTTAAAAATACAATCGACCGAACACAAAAAAAGAAGTTCGATCAAGTCGAACTTCTTTCAATCTACCTAAAAACACAACCTATTGAAAATAAACTAATTCTAATTAAGGGATCCCATGGAATACACCTTGAGAAAATTCTTGAATTGTTACCTTAATCCAGCTTAATTAAGTTCTGGTTTCTTTACGTTCAACACATCGGCAATGGCCTTTTCAAACGTTGATTTTGGCAAAGCGCCCATTGCCATCTGAGGCTGACCCTCAACCGGAACAAACAATAACGACGGGATACTCTGTATGCCAAACAAGGCTGATAATTCCCGCTCGTCTTCAGTATTTACTTTATAAATTACAAGGTTTTCCCCATATTCTTTCTGAAGTTCTTCCAAAACAGGGGCAACCATTTTGCATGGGCCGCACCAATCAGCGTAAAAATCAATCATACAAGGTGTTTTTCCTTCAAATTTCCATTCTTTATTGAGATCAAAGTTGAATACTTTTTCTTTGAAAGTCTCTTTCGTTAAATGTTCTAACATGGTAATAAATTTTAATTATACAAATATACACATTCTTTAATATATTCATATCAATTGATATGCCAATAAATTAAAATCTTGGTTTGTATCTCTAAACTGCAATTAATTGTAATTTTGTCACAATCTAAACACAAATTGTCATATATAATTATCTTAATACGTTGCAATCGGAATTTATTTCATGAAACAACATCTTCAACATCCCATATTTCAGGTTATTTCAGAATTAGCTGACCAAATTAATCAGGAAACCTACGTTATCGGTGGTTTTGTCAGAGACTTAATTTTAAATCGACCTTCTCCTGATATTGATGTAGTTACCATTGGCAGCGGAATACATCTGGCCGAAATGGTTGCAAAGAAACTAGGTCCAAACATCCAAGTCAGCGTATTTAAGAATTTTGGCACAGCAATGCTGAAATACCAATCGCTTGAAGTGGAATTTGTGGGGGCCCGAAAAGAATCATATAATGAGGACTCCCGAAACCCAATCGTTGAAGACGGAACGCTTGAGGAAGATCAGAACCGCCGCGATTTCACCATCAATGCATTGGCTATTTGCTTGAACAGCAACCGATTTGGAGAACTTATTGATCCATTTGGCGGAATTCAGGATATTGAAAATAAAATTCTACGGACACCGCTTGAACCTGGAATTACATTTTCTGACGATCCTTTACGAATGATGCGGGCTATCCGGTTTGCGTCACAATTGGGGTTCACAATCGAAGCAAAAACGCTTGAAGCCATCTCGCTAAATAAAAAGCGAATCCACATCATTTCGAAAGAACGAATTGGAGAAGAGCTAAATAAAATCATACTCTCTTCAAAACCTTCGGTCGGATTTAAATTATTGGATAAAACAGGATTGCTTGAGATAATCTTCCCGGAATTGCATCGCATGAAAGGACGGGAAGAAGTGAATGGAATCGGGCACAAAGATAATTTCTTCCATACACTGGAAGTACTCGATCGTATTGCTCCAAATACCAACAATCTTTGGTTGCGATGGTCGGCTCTGTTGCATGACATTGCCAAACCTGCTACAAAAAAGTACTCGCCTCAATTGGGCTGGACTTTCCATTCACACAATTTTGTCGGGGCGAAAATGGTGCCAGCCTTATTTAAAAAGATGAAATTTCCACTGAACGAGAAGATGAAGTATGTTCAGAAGATTGTAGAACTTCATATGCGGCCTATCGTGCTTTCAGAAGAAGAAGTAACTGATTCGGCCATCCGAAGGCTTTTGTTTGAAGCAGGCGACGATATTGATGATTTGATGACTCTATGCGAAGCCGATATCACATCTAAGAATCAGGAAAAGGTAAAAAAATACTATAGTAATTTCCAGCTTGTACGCCAAAAGTTAAAAGATCTGGAAGAAAAAGATCATATCCGCAATTTCCAACCTCCTGTGACGGGTGAAACCATCATGGAGGTTTACGGGCTAAGTCCATGCCGCGAAATAGGATTGATTAAGAGTGCGATAAAAGATGCAATTCTGGATGGAATTATTCAAAACGATCACGAACAGGCTTTTCAATACATGCTTAAAATAGCAGCAGAAATGGGACTGACGCCTATTTCAAATCAATAATTTAATAATTCTAAACGAAGTAAAACAGGAAGGTGATCTGAAAATCCTTCCTGATATTTAAACCCGACATAAGTTCGTTTGGGTTTAACACCTCCAAATTTAATGTCGGGTTCCAGAAGAAATCCTGCATTAAATATTTCAGCATTCCGAAACTCAAAGCACTCGCTTTTCTCCAAAAAATAATCAGAAACAATTAATTGGTCAAATACGTCCCAGCTATATTTACTTTTGATTGTTTGAATTTCATTTGAAACCCATCCGGCAGAAAGATTAATCAATTCACCTTTTAACACAGGATTATCTGATTCTTTTGCTTCAAGAATTTTCGCTAAACTATCATCTGTTGGAGTATCATTAAAATCACCCATGCAAATTATCTTGGCTTTTGGATAACGCAACAACAGACTTTGAACCGATTTTTTGAGGGTTTCGGCAGCCAGCCTGCGATATCGTATAGTTTCCATTATTCCACCATAGCGCGATGGCCAGTGATTTACAAAGATGTGCATGGTATCACAACCATTCAACACTCCGCTCACCTGAAGAATATCCCTTGTCCTAAATGACTTATCCGTTGAGTCAACGACTGGAATGGCCTGATAATCGAAAGGGCTAAACAAATCGGAACGGTAAAGTAATGCAACATCTATTCCTCTTGAATCAGGAGAGTCCTTATGAACAATTTTATAGCGCAATTTAGTCAATGGCTCGTTTCTGGTCAGCAATTCAAGAACTTTCAGGTCTTCAACTTCGCATAAACCAATAACAACAGGCGCATTCCATTTTCCGGCAGCCAGAATTACTTTTGCCAATCGCTCAGTCTTCGAATGTAATCGCGCAGAATTCCAACGTCTATCAGCTTCAGAAGTAAATTCTTCGTCATTGGTTAATGAATCGTTTTCGGTATCGAAGAAGTTTTCAGTATTGTAAAACATGAAGGTAAATTCATTCCCAGCTAAAGTTTTCTGTCCATACAAACATGGATGAAGCATCAACAAAAACGTGCTAAGAAGGACTAGAAGAAATTTCATATGAGAAAAATATCTGGCGAACTAAAAACACCAGTGAAGTAATTGTTCTTATATATTTATGAATAGTAGAACACAAATAGGAAGGGTGTTTAGCTTGTATTCAGCTATTATTTTGCTTTCTTTTCCTGACGTTCCATGGCACCAATGTCTGGCCCGTTATCCAGGAAACGATCGTGGCCTTTTAAATCAGATGGGTATAACTTGCTGATCGTTCTATTTGCAACATCTTTGGCTTTGCTCAGCGTATCCAATTCAAAATTGTATTTTTTATACGGATCAACAAATTTTGGATCAATACCTTTCAATATATTCACGAAGTGTTCTGTATTGGTAGTTTTGAAAGTGTCAGCAACCTGAAGAATACAGCGGTCAAACATATAGTTAGAAATTCCTTCAGAACTTTTTCTTAAAATCAATTCATTGCCATCAATTGCATTTCCGGTAATGATACAATTTCCAAAGGTAGCCTTTTCGATATCTCCAATATAATCGGGTTTATCTTTTGAAATATTCAGAATATTTGAAATGAAGACGGCCGGAGTGCTTCTGGCTTTAAAACCGTAGCCACCCCAATAATTGGCAATGGTTGAATGGTTAAATTCATAGTTTCCGCTTACCAACAACGCAACAGCATAGAATCCACAATTAGTAATTAAACAATTAACTGCCTGAATATCAGATTTCATCGCAAAAATTCCGGCATAAGCCATATTTTGAATCTTCACATTGTTTAGTTTCACCTTTGCAGAACCTTTATCTTCAATGTTACCAACCTGCAGACCAATGTTGGCATTTTTTATTTCGACATTTGAAAAATCGTTATTGGAACTTCCGGAGTATAGCAAAACACCATTCCATTGATCAGGTACATTGGCATAAACATCTTCAAGCCGATCACCCTGAAAAATTATTGGATTTTCAACGGTTCCCTTGGCAACCACCTTGCCTTTCACATACAATCCGGCATCTTTATGAAAATAGACCTTTGTTCCGGGATTAATGGTTAAAGTGGCATTACTATCAACATAGGCATAATTGTAGACCAAATAAGGCTTCTCGCTGGTCCATGTTGTGCTCTTCAAAATTTCCCTTTTGATTAGGTTAAAGTCCTGACCCCAAGCTACCAGATCGACATCCTGCGGGTTCGAGTTAGTCACAAATTCAATTGAATCTTTTACAACCAGAGGTAGATTTTGACCGTTTGGATCCACTGTTACTTCAACAAATATATACATACTATCAAACGGAGCTATTTCAAGATTTTGAACTTCATTGGAAGATACTCCATTGATATTCAACCGGAAACTTGAGGTTTCGCCTTTTGCAAGCTTAACCGAAGAAATCAAAACCTTTTGATCGTAAGGATTATATATTTTTAAATGTTGAGTGGTTGAACCTATGGTGGTAAAAACAGTGTCAAACATTACAGTATCAACAGAAAAACGGAGTTTAACATCAGCTGAAGAAAGATACTTTTCATCCTCACACGAAAACAAATACCCAAGAGACAGGAATAAAATCAATATGTAGTAGAGATTCTTCAAGCAAATAGGTTTTATTGTATAACGTTCAGATAAATACACTTATTATGCCAAAAATAATAAATGATTTTCACATTTTTTAACATTTATACGATTAAGTATAGAAATTACACCATCAAAATACTGATTTGACAGAAAATATTAGAAAATGACAATAATCTGCTCATCAATTAACTCAAATTCTGATATTTATAAATTACAACCATGAAAATACGAAACATTAACAAATCAATATTTAATAATTCAAACAGTGCTTATTTTGCAAGTAGTATAGCACTCATAGTTTTTTAACTTTGCCACCAGATTTTACAACGAATGAGAAAGCTTATAATCTTATTATACCTGGCGATTTTTTTAGCTGGACCAACAACAGCAAAAGAAAAACCGGGATTCCTGAAATATTCAAATGACCAATGGGTCGATTCTTTAATGAAAACCCTGACGCTTGATCAAAAAATAGGTCAACTCTTTATGATTCAAGCCTACTCAACCCAAAAATCTCAAAAGACAGAGGCACTAATCAAGCAGATTAATCAATTTCAGGTTGGTGGGGTGATATTCATGCAAGGCGGACCTCTTGCTCAATCCAGAATATGCAACAGCTTTCAGCAATCTTCAAAAGTACCACTTCTCATTGCTATTGACGGAGAAACCGGACTTGGATTCAGGCTGGATTCAACACTCAGTTATCCAGTGCAAATGGCTTTGGGAGCTATTGCCGATGACACACTGATTTACAGGATGGGATTCGAAATCGGCCAGCAATTCCGACGGCTTGGCATCCACATGAACATGGCGCCCGTTTGCGACATTAATATTAACCCTTCCAACCCGGTCATTAATTACCGTTCGTTTGGGGAATACAAAATGCAGGTAGCCAGAAAATCTTGGCTGTATGCGAGTGGAATGCAGGATGCCGGAGTATTGGCCACCGCCAAACACTTTCCCGGACACGGCGATACTCAGACCGATTCGCATCTTCGTCTTCCCATTATCAATCAAACCAAAAGCGAGCTAGATTCACTCGAATTATTCCCATTTTCTTACCTCATCGATAAAGGTATTGGCTCTATTATGACAGGGCATTTGCAAGTTCCGGCACTCGAACCAAACACAAAAACTCCGGCTACGCTATCATCGAGAATTATCAAAAACAAATTAAAAAGAGATTTGGGTTTCGATGGATTAATTATAACTGATGCCATGAATATGAATGGCGTTGGCAAAGTTTCGTCAGCCGAATTAGTGGTTCGGGCACTAAAAGCGGGCAACGACATGGTAGAAATTGTTCCAAATCTCGAACGAGCCATAGCAGCAGTAAAGCTTGCAGTAAAATCAGGAGTAATTACAAAAGAAGATATTGATTCGAAATGCCGTAAGATTTTGGCAGTAAAAAAATGGCTAGCTCTTGATCGGCAAAGACCTATAGAAACCAGAAATCTTGCCAGCGATTTAAATCAAAACAAGTATCTCCTGACCAAAAGACAACTATTCGAAAAATCGCTTACTGTTCTTGAAAACAAGAACAACCTGCTTCCAATCCAAAGACTTGACACTTTGAAAATTGCAAGCCTGGTCATTGGATCAGAGCAAATCGCACCATTTCAGAAGATGATGGATAATTACACTCAGGTTGATCATTTTAACATTTCCAAAAACCCTTCTGAAGAAGAAATTACCAAACTGTTGAATCAACTAAAACCATACAACCTGATTATCTCAAGTATTCACGGCATGGGGCTTTATCCATCACGGCGTTATGGCATAACAGATCAACAAATTCGCATAACAGAGAGACTGGATAGTAGGCATACTATTTTTGCGTTCTTTGGTAATCCTTACGCCCTTTCAAATTTTCCACAGATCAAAAATGCGGAAAGTCTCATTGTTGCCTATCAGGACGATAAAGATGTCGAGGAACTGGCTGCACAACTCATTTTTGGTGCGATCAATGCGAATGGCAAATTGCCTGTAACTGTGAAAAATTTTCACCCGATCAATTCGGGAATCGACATCAAAAACATCAAACGGCTAAAATATACTCTTCCTGAAGAAGTCAAAATCAACTCCGGTTACCTTAGTCATTTAATTGATTCTATTGCTGAACTGGGAATAGAGAAGAAAGCTTTTCCCGGATGCCAGGTTTTAATTGCCAAAGAAGGGAAAGTTATCTATAACAAAAGCTATGGCTTTTTAACTTATGAAAATAGGCTTCCGGTGCAAAACGATGTGCTTTACGATCTGGCGTCGATCACAAAAATAACAGCTCCACTTCCGGCGATAATGAAACTTTACGACGAAAAAAAGATAGATCTGGATGCATCTTTTTCAAACTATTTTACTGAATTTAAGAATTCGAACAAGGCCGATCTAATTGTCCGCGATATATTAACGCACCAAGCCCGCCTTCAACCCTTCATTCCATTCTATCTCGAACCCGGAACCAAATCCACGATACGAAAGAACGTTTTCAAAAATCAGCCATCCGAACAGTTTCAGGTGCGCATTTCGAAAGACATGTATGTTAAAAACGATTTTGAAAAACACGTAATCAACGACATCGTCAAATCACCACTTCTTCAGAAAAAAGAATTCGTTTATTCTGATCTTGGATTCGGACTTTTACGTTTTATAACAGAAAGGCTGACGGGGCAATCCTTTCAGGAATATTTGAATCAGGAATTTTACAAACCGTTGGGAGCAAGTTCAACCGGATTCAAACCATACGAACGATTCCCAATTCCGCAAATAGCCCCAACCGAAGACGATCAGACATTCAGGAAAGAACTTTTACAAGGATATGTACACGATGAAATGGCAGCCGTGCTAGGCGGTGTTTCTGGAAATGCTGGACTTTTCAGCACAGCCAACGACTTGGCAAAAGTGATGCAGATGTACCTTCAATCGGGTTATTATGGGGGAAAGCAGTATATCCAGTCGGCAACAATCAAAGAATTCACAAAAGTTCAATTTCCGCAAACCAGCAACCACCGTGCTCTTGGATTTGACAAGCCGAACCCGGGCATCAACGGACAGAAAAACAAGTTTCCGGCTGCCGATGCAAGTCCCGAAAGTTACGGACATACCGGATTCACCGGCACCTTCACCTGGGTAGATCCTCAAAACCAGCTTCTGTTTATCTTCCTTTCCAACAGAGTTTATCCAAGCCGAAGTCACTCAGCTATTTCTGATTTAAATATCCGACCTGCCATGCATCAGGCGATTTACGATGCGATTAAGAAAGGACTCCAATAATTATTAAAAATTGTTAAATTTTTAATAGATTCCTCATCGATTTGTGACAGATCGATACGACAAAACACCTTATGGGACAACATTTAGCATGTTGAAAACCAATTATTCAATAGCATTTCAACCAACAATTTTCCAAACCTGCCACTAAAACATAAGGGTTACCTCATTGTTATTTCTATATTAATTCTAACTTTAAAGTGTGTTTGAAAATAAAAAGAGTGTACAACCATAAAAACTAAATGTCATGGAAAGAAAAATCACTTTTAACGAGCTTCGTCACATCAAAGACAGTTTACCTGCCGGTTCTATCAGTCAAATTGCGCAGGAATTTGGTCTAGAAGTTGAAACCGTCAGGAATTATTTTGGAGGCGCAAACTATGTGAAAGGTAAATCTGTTGGATTACACATTGAACCAGGACCAGACGGCGGTGTAGTGCTTCTTGATGATACTGCTATTTTGGACAGAGCTCAACAGTTACTTGCATCACATTCAAACTAAAAATTACATTTTATTATTTCAATAGACTGCCCTATCTTTATGGGGCAGTTTTTTTTTGCTCATTTAATCAAAACCAACAATCATGAAAAACCTACTCATCGTATTAGCTCTCTGTTTTCTAACAAGTGTCGGCTATTCCCAGAAGCCGCTTTTTAACGGAAAAAACCTGAAAAACTGGGATATTTCCCTCGGAACTCCGATCACCGGATTCGAAGACCTCGCTAAAAAAGCGACGCCAGCATCAACATATAGCATCACAGAAATAGACGGACAAAAAGTTATTCATATTTCGGGCGACATTTTTGCATCGCTGGCCACCAAAGCCGAATACGGAAATTATCACCTCCGCCTTGAATTTAAATGGGGAGAAAAGGTATATGGCACACGCAACAGTGGCTTACTTTACCACAGCTTTGGTCCGTTTGGCGCGGCATACGGAACCTGGATGGCTAGCATTGAACATCAGTTGAAGCACGAAAGCCTTGGCGACACTCACCTAATGGCCAATACCTATTGCGAAGCCAAAACAGTAAAAAGTAGCGACGGGAAAAACTTCAATTTTTCTCCTGAAGGCCAGTCAACCTTGTTTAGCGAAAAAGACAATGGCCGCTCTGTTAAGAAAGCAAAAGATGCAGAAAAACCACTTGGCGAATGGAACACCGTTGATTTGTATTGCTTCGGGCAAACAGCTGTTCATGTGGTGAATGGACAAGTAGTGATGATCAACACCAATTGCAGCAAAATTGAAAACGGACAAAAAGTTCCACTTACCAAAGGAAAAATCCAGTTGCAATCGGAAGGTGGCGAGTTTTTTATCCGGAAGGTTGAAATTGAAAAGATTAAAGGCATTCCTGCTCAATATCTGAAATAAGATTTTTTATCCCTGTCAGGATTTTGAACCCTGCCAGGGATAAAAACCACCCATTTCGCTGAACTTTTTCATTTTTGTGTGTACCGTGTGAAAAACAATTCACATGAATCACCAAAAGGTAAATAACCTGACCGGATGGGGCGTTTCGGCCATCTCGCTTATCATCTACGTATTAACACTTGAACCCACGCTCAGCCTGTGGGATTGCGGCGAATTTTTAACTTCGGCCTACAAACTAGAAATCAACCATTCGCCAGGCGCCCCGCTATTTATGCTTTTGGGGCGTGTTTTTTCCCTTTTCAGCTTCGGAAATCCCCAACATGCAGCTTATGCCATTAATTTAGTTTCGGCGGTTTCCAGCGCGGCAACAATCCTTTTCCTATTCTGGACCATTATTTGGTTAATTTCAAAAGTTGAGCAAAAACAAAGCAAATCCTACCCTTTACTCCTGAAATTCGGTGCTGCGGCTGTTGGAGCATTATCGTTTGCTTTTACCGATTCATTTTGGTTTTCGGCAGTCGAAGCCGAAGTTTACGCTTTATCATCACTTTTTAGTGCAGTCGTGCTTTGGGCTGCCACGCGTTGGGAACGTGAAGCCGATCAGCCAGATTCTTCCAAATGGATTATACTCATCTTCTTCCTGATTGGCCTTTCTATAGGAGTACATCTGCTGAATTTACTGGTCATTCCATCGGTTGGACTGATTATTTACTTCCGGAAATATACATATTCACTGAAAGGTTTAATCGCTGCCATCCTGATCAGTGGAATTGGAATCGTCGCTTTACTCCAGCTTTTCATTCCGGGTTTACTAGATTTATCAAAAAATCTGGAACTGCTTTTCGTAAACAGCTTGCATTTCCCTATTCATTCAGGATTAATTACTTATGTCATTGTGCTCATTGCAGCCCTTTCCGGAGGAATAATTTATAGCCACCGCAAACAATTGCCAAAACTTAATCTGGCTTTGCTCTGCATTACCTTTTTGCTAGTGGGGTACACATCATATGTTGCCACAATCATCAGGGCATCGGCCAATGTTCCGGTTAATCAAGGAAATCCGGAAACGACATTCAGCCTTCTGAATTACCTAAATCGTGAACAATACGGCACCCGCCCCATTTTGTACGGCGAAAATTTTGGTTCTGTTGTTACCGGATTTAAAGAACGTGAAACCTGGATCGCCAAAGATGAGAAATACATCAAAAGCCAACTGAATGCCAAAATTGAGTACGACCCGAATACCATTGGGTTCTTCCCTCGCATGCACAGCAACGAACATGAACACATTGAAGCCTACAAAAAACAATTCGACTTTAAAGGCCGAAAAGTAAACGTCACCGACGAAGACGGGAAACAGTCGGAAGTAACAATACCAACTTTTCAGGATAATCTGTCATTCTTCATGAATTATCAGTTGGGGTACATGTACATCCGCTATTTTATGTGGAATTTTGCCGGGCGCCAAAACGACATTCAGGGCACCGGCGGATTGCTGAACGGGAGCTGGCAATCGGGAATTCCGTTTATTGACAAATTGGTTGCCGGACCGCAGAAGAATCTTCCGGAGTTGGCCAGAGCAAACAAAGGGCGGAATTCGTATTATTTTTTGCCGCTTATTCTGGGGATTTTAGGACTTGTTTTTCAGTATAAAAATGACCGGCAAAATTTCCTGACCACAGGACTGCTCTTTTTCCTGATGAGTTTTGCGCTGGTAGTTTACCTCAACGAAGTACCCAACACACCCCGCGAACGCGACTATGTTTATGTGGGTTCATTCTATGTCTTCTGCATCTGGATTGGATTTGGCGCTTTATTCCTGTTCAGCCAACTTCTGAAATTAATGAACGAAAAAGCGGCTGCAATTGCCACTCTTTCATTGTGCCTGATGATTTCACCCATCCTTTTACTTGACCAAAACTATGACGATCACGATCGATCCGGAAGATATTCGGCACGCAACCTGGCGCGCAACTACCTTGAATCGTGCGAGCCGAATGCCATTCTGTTCACACATGCAGACAACGATACCTATCCGCTTTGGTATTGCCAGGAAGTTGAAGGTATCCGCCGCGATGTTCGCGTGGTGGTTATGCCCTATTTATCAGCCGAATGGTACATCGGCCAAGTACAGCGCAAAATCTATCAGAATGAACCGCTGAAAATGTCGATTCCGCTCGAGAAATACGAATCGGGGCAACTCAATTACGTGTATGTGGTTCCCAAAATTGAAACTGAACAGCGCATGACTGACGTGCTTGATTTTTTAGCGAGCGACTCGTCGCAAACTAAACTGACGGTTGAAAGTGGAGAGCAAATCAGTTACATTCCGGTCAATAAAATCAGGCTCGAAAATACAAACCAGGAACCCATTCACATCGAGCTCAATAAAAGAGGAATTACCAAGGGTGACCTGGCTTTTTACGACATTATTACTTCAAATCAAGGAAAACGTCCGATTTGCTTTTCGTCGTGGGTTGATGCCGAAGAACACGGCTTGCGAAACAACCTGATTTTTGAAGGTCTGGTTTATCGCCTCACCGATCAGAAAACGGATAGCAACTCGGTACTCGATATGGGGAAAATTGAAACTGAAAGTCTTTACAACAAATTGATGAAACGTTGCAATTGGGACAACCTGGCCGATCCGAATGTGTATTTCGACTGGCATCACCGCCGCATGTTTGCGACGATGCAAATTCGTAATGCTTTTTACAGGCTGGCTGGACAACTCACCAACGATAAACAGAATGCCAAAGCGCTCGAAGTGCTGAAAAAATCGGAATTGGTAATGCCGCTGAGAAATTGGCCGGTCGATTACCAAAGTATCCTGCAGGCCGCGCTATACAACAGAATCGGGCAAAAACAACTCGGACAAACCAAATTTCAGGAATTGGCCAACTCGCTGGAAGAAGGATTGGCATATTTTTCCATCTTCCCGGCCAATCAAAAGGAAACTATTCAGGAGGAAGCCGGTTACCAGCTCTCGTTGTACAACGAACTGATTAAACTAGCTGCAGATACACTTTCAGAATCAGAACTAAAGAATATGAAAGAAAAGCTAATGGCTTTTGCCGGAAAACTGGAATAAAGTAAGCTCGAAGTACTCATCCGATAACTTTGAGTCATCGGATGAGTACTTCGCTAAAGCAAATGCCGCATAGAAATTTCGTTCTATACGGCATTTGCTTTTCAAGTGATACTCCCGATTCAATTCAGGCTATCAACACGCAAGGAATCGACCAGTTGAATAAAATGAGCACTATCGGCAACCAAAACCCGCTGACTGGCAATCGAATCACTTGCGCTGATCTTTCCTGAGTCGAAAGTAAATTGGTTATTGAAAATTGAAAAGAAGAGTACCATCGATACCATGACTGTTTTTAGAGCAAAACTTTGTCCTGAAAATAACCATCCGGCGAAACTCGAAAACGAATTTTGTTTCACCTTCGCGCTGCTGTTTTTCAACAAAAAGGCATACATCAGGCGATCTTCAATGGCCTTGTCAGGCTCGCCAATACGATCGTTACGAAGCGCTTTTGCAAGCAATTGTTCTGAATTCTTATCCATGGCTTTGAGTCTTAAAATTCAATTTGATCTTTTAAATATTCCAGCTTTTCAGCCAGCAGCTTTCTGGCATAAAACAGCCGCGATTTGACTGTTCCTTCCGGAAGCTCCAGTATTTCGGCTACTTCTTTAATCGAAAATCCCTCGCGGTGACGCAACAAAAAAGCGGAGCGATGTTCTTCTCCCAAAGAATCAAGTGTTGCAAATATTTCCTCAACAACCTGCTCATGTTCGATGGTCGAATCCGGCAAATAATCGATTTGAGGCTTCAATGCTTCAGCTTCCTGATATTCCTTGCGTATGCCTCGCTTGCGGTATTCGTTTTTGCACATGTTGTTGGCAACCGAATACAGCCAGGTAGAAAACGAATATGCCGGATTATAGCATTCAGGCTTTTCAATCAGTTTCAGGAAAAGTTCCTGCAAAAAATCGTTGGCTGTATCGGCCGAATTTCCCAGCATCCGATAAAAATAATAGTACATCCGGCTTTTATACCGAAGGTAAAGTTCGCTGAATGCCGCCTGATCGCCCAAAACGATTTGCTGCATCAGTTCGCTGTCGCTAAAAGTTTTATTTTTTCTCCGGAAAATCAATTCACCGACCTTTTAAGTATTAGCCACATCAGGGTAGCATATGAACCAATTATGATCAAAGGGGCGAGCGTAATCCTACGAAAACTGAACATTTCAGGATTGAAAACATTATGATCGTTGGAACCGCCTCCGCTCATCAGTATAAATCCCAAAATTAATAAACTGAGGATCAGCATCAAAATCAGGTATTTCTTTTTTGTAAAGATCATGTTTTTTTTGTTTCTGTACACGCCAAAAACAAAAGGTTCAGATAAAGTCAAAAGTTTTTCATCAGAATAAGAATACCACCCCCTTCGGGGTTTCATTTCTTTTGTTCATACACAAAGCTATAATCTTATCACACCTTCGGCGTTTGCAGATTAATCCCAAAGGGATGTCATGATTGTAGAATATCAGAACATAACAGGTTTCAATCCCGAAGGGATGACATGATCACTTAAAAAAATCGCCACTATCGGATTCTTTTCCAATAATGGCGATTTTTAATCAGGAATTCGTTTCTACAATCTATTCCACGGAATGGCCGCCAATATAACAACCAGAGCGATTAGGAAGAAAATGGTTGCTGTTTTAAACTTAGCCGTGTCGGTTTTGGCCTTCTTCGATTTTGCACGCCCGATGTGTACCAAAACCACAGCAATTAACATCATTGCAAAATGTTCGACAGCGTAAAAACGTAAATCAGCGTTTTTCATTGCTGCACCAAAATCAGACATTGCTAATTTAGTGATCGGACTCAGGAAAAAATAAAGTACCAAGCCGGTTAAAAGCTGTAAGTCCATGAGCGAAGTAAAAACGATGCCCAAAAGGTTATCAGTTTTTTGCCAGCGCTGACTGCCCAGCCAACCCACTGTATATTTAATCAAAGTAATAACCAAACTGAGCAAAACCAGCCATCGTAAGGCATCGTGTAAATGTAAAAAACCTGTGTACATGTTTTCTGAAATTTTATTGTTTCGATACTAAACGAATGAAAGCTGTTTTGGTTGAGAAAATTTAATTCTGGAACAATTCAAGTCCTCCAATTGTCCGTATTCCGGGCACTTTCTCCAACGACAAACGGATCATTTTTGATGCAAGTAAATCTACAGGTGTTGGCCGGTAAGCCTTAAGGATAAATTTAGTCAGGAACCGGCTCAAGATCAGGCCAACCTTCTCTCCTGCTCTTTTCTCCTGACGGTCGCCATCCAATATCGATGGTCGGATAATAAACAATTTCTGAAACGGTAGTTTGGCAACAGCATCTTCCAACTCACCCTTTATTCGGGAATAAAACACCGAAGATTTTGGGTTAGCGCCCATCGACGAAACCAAAAGATAGGTTGGAATACCATTCTCCGCAGCCGCTTTAGCGAATTCGTATTGGTAGGTAAAATCAACCCGATACTGATTTTCTTTGGTCTTCGCCGTTTTTATGGTTGTTCCCAAAGATGAAAACAGAACATCGCCCTGAATCAATGACTTCCAGCTTTCCGGTTGATCAAATTCGATGATTTGTTCTTCCACCTTGGAATGAGTCATTCCAATTGGCCTGCGACCAAAAATCCGAACTTTCTCAAATTCAGGATGATCGAGTAGCTGAATCAGCAACTGATGGCCAACCAAGCCTGTTGCTCCAATAATCAAAGCTATTTTTCCCATGATGCTATTTTTACAAATCAAGATTGAAGGTATTCTATAACATAGTGCTGCAATACTGTCAAAGCTAATCAGAAAGTCTATTTTTGAGTGTACCAAACCTACACAAACCTATGAAACCAATTGCATTTATTCTCCTGTTCTTCGTCATTTTTACTGCCCTTGCTCAGGAAATCAAATGGCAAGGCCCATCAGTAAATTTCAAAAATGGCAAACTCAAAGTCTCGTCAAACCACCGAAACCTCGAATTTGAAAACGGAAAACCTTTCTTTTACCTCGGCGACACCGCCTGGGAATTGTTTCACCGGCTAACCAAGACTGATGCGGAAAGATATCTGGAGAACCGCCGTGAGAAAGGTTTTACAGTAATTCAGGCAGTTGCGCTGGCTGAGCTTGATGGATTGAACACACCCAATATGGAAGGCGAAAAACCGCTAATCGGAAATGATCCGACTCAACCTAACGAAAAGTATTTTGCTCATGTCGATTGGGTCATCAGGAAAGCGGAAGAGAAAGGTATTTTCATTGGGCTGCTACCCACCTGGGGCGACAAAGTGGACAAACAATGGGGCGTTGGACCGATAATCTTTAATAAAGAAAATGCTTTCGCCTACGGAAAATGGATTGGCAATCGCTACAAAGACTTTCCGAACATCATCTGGATCAATGGTGGAGACCGACAGGGTGGCGATGCCAATTTTGAAATTTGGAATGAGCTGGCTACCGGAATAAAATCGGTGGACAAAAACCACTTGATGACCTTCCATCCTTCAGGAGGATCAAGTTCGTCAAAATGGTTTCAAAATCAGGATTGGCTCGATTTTAACATGATGCAAACTGGTCATGGCGAACGCTCATATGCAGCCTACAAAAAACTACTGATTCCAGACTATCAGCTAAAACCAACAAAACCAACATTCGACGGAGAGCCCCGTTACGAAGACCATCCGCACGATTGGAAACCTGAAATTTTGGGTTGGTTCGACGATGCTGACGTTCGTCAGGCTGCCTATTGGAATTTATTCTCAGGAGGATTTGGTCATACGTACGGCTGTCATGCCATCTGGCAAATGCTTACGCCCGATCGTCAGCCTGTTGGATTTGCCCGCCACACCTGGTACGATGATTTGGATTTGCCCGGTGCCGTAGATATGCTCAATGTTCGCCGCCTGATGGAAAGCCGGCCAATGACAGAAAGAATTCCATTTCAGGAAATAGTTTCCAACGATTACATGCCCGAGACCGATTATGTTGTGGCTACGAAAGGTAAAAACTACGCTTTCGTTTATCTACCGACAGGTTGGGGTGCAAATATCGATCTCGAAAGACTGGGCTGGGAACAATCTGTCATTTGGTGGTTCAATCCGCGGACTGGCGAAGCAACTAAATTGAAAGAAGTCATCAATGTGGGTAAACAAGAGTTCAAACCAACAACCGGTGGACGCGGAAACGATTGGGTACTCGTAATCGACAATAAAGAGGCCGGATTTGCAGCGCCGGGGAAATAAAAACTTGTTATCAGAACACATGAACACATTTGAGGCATTCGGATGATTTATAGATTATTCAAATTGTTTCATATATTCCAGGAAGACTTTAGCGGTGCGATCCATATTTTCCATTGAGCCGCCACCTTCGAGCACTTCGCACATTTCGTAAATTACCCAGCCCTGATAACCAATTTCTTTCAGGGTGTTGAACCATGCTTTGTAGTCGATGATTCCTTTTCCCATCTGGGTGGCGCGCATAACGGGTTGCTGCGGCGAATAATTGGTCAAATCGTTCACGTAACTTAAACGTGGTTGCCGCACATAATCGGCGGCGATGGTTTGCGCCAGAAAAGGTTTCATTTTCAGGATCGACTGACGAATTTCTTCCGTGCTGAGCCCTTCGAGTGTTGGCGACCAGGCATCCCAGCCAGCCAAGACATTGGGCATATTCACTTCTTTCAGCAGCCAGTACATGGCATCGTGGTGCAAAGCTATGTCATGATGGTTTTGTACAACCAAAGTAACATCATATTTGGCAGCCAGCTTCCCTGCCATTCTCAAACCGTTCACCACTTCAGCATATTGTTTGTCGTAGGCAATTCCGGGGCGTTCATATCCGGTAAATACGCGAACCACTTTAGTACCGAGGTCATTGGCAAGCTCAGCCAATTCGCCAACCCATGCAGCCTGAATTTCAGCATTCGGGATTCCGGGCCTATCAATTCCGGCAGTAAAATCGGTATATCCGGCCAGCCCAACCAGTGTCAGTCCCAGCGAATCAATTTTAGCTTTAAGTTTTACCCGTGCAGCCTTGTCGTAATCGTGAGGCGAAAGATGTGGCCGCTTGGCTGCCAGCATCACTCCCTGGTATCCCAATTCCTTTGCCTTAACTAAAAACTGATCAACAGTAAGTTGTGGCTGACCACGCCATACGCCCATGTAACTCACCGAATGCAGACAGGTTTTTACTTTAAAATCTTTTGGATTTCCGGTAGGAAGTTTTTGTGCCACCAATTGTGCCGATAACAGAAAAAAAGAAATCAACAGGCAGAAATTCAGTTTAGTTCTCATGGTTAGGTAGTTTAGTAAACACCGTTGAAAATAACAATTTTTCATATCTGATACAACATCTGACAGAAAAGTGTCGAAAAGCTTAACAAGCTATAAAATTCTAATCGACTGTTGGTCAACCAAATTTTGTTTGACTTGTTTACTACTCTAATTGTTTCGGATACAAGCATCTTTATAAACCTAATTAAATAAACAATGACCGCAAAAATTCACAGTTTAGGGGGTTACATTCACGAATATCAGAAAAGCCTTGCAAATCCGGAAGCTTTCTGGGCTGAAGTGGCCGAAGGGTTCTATTGGCACAAACGCTGCGATAAAGTTCTGGAATGGGACTTCGAAGGCCCGTCAATCAAATGGTTTTCAGGAGGAAAATTAAACATTACTGAAAATATTTTCGAACGCAACCTGTACACGATCGGGAACCAACCTGCCATTATCTGGGAACCAAACAATCCGGCGGAACAATCAAGAACATTAACTTATACCGAATTATACAGAGAAGTCAATCGATTCGCCAATACACTCAAAAAAATGGACGTTAAAAAGGGCGATCGGGTGGCTATCTATATGCCTATGATCCCTGAACTGACTATTGCCATGTTGGCATGTGCCCGAATAGGTGCCATTCACTCAGTCGTTTTTGCCGGATTTTCGGCTGCTTCACTGGCCGACCGAATTATTGACGCTGAAGCCAAAATTGTACTTACAGCCGATGGAGGTTTCCGTGGCGAAAAAATTACCCCACTCAAAAATATCGTTGACGAAGCTTTGGACAGTTGCACAACCGTTGAAACGGTAATCGTTTACGAACGGACCAAATCGAATATCAAAATGGTTGAAGGCCGCGACATCTGGTGGCACGCAGCCATCGAGGGGCAATCGGATGAATGTGTAGCTGAGGAGATGGATGCTGAAGATAATCTGTTCATTCTTTACACTTCAGGATCGACAGGCAAACCCAAAGGAATTGTGCATTCAACAGGCGGATACATGGTTTATTCGGCCTATACTTTCCACAATGTATTTCAATATAATGCCGGTGATATTTATTTCTGTACGGCCGACATTGGCTGGGTTACCGGTCACTCGTACATCGTTTACGGCCCGCTCCTGAATGGTGCACAAACACTGATGTTCGAAGGAATTCCAACATGGCCCGATGCCGGACGTTTTTGGGATATTGTTGACAAATATAAAGTCAACCAGTTCTACACGGCACCAACCGCCATCCGTTCACTGCTGGCCATGGGTAACGATTTTGTTATCAATAAAGATTTATCATCGCTGAAAGTATTGGGAACCGTTGGCGAACCAATCAATGAAGAAGCCTGGCATTGGTACCACGACCACATTGGGCGCAACCGCTGCCCGATTGTAGATACCTGGTGGCAAACCGAAACCGGTGGGGTAATGATCAGTCCGTTACCGGGGATTATTCCGACCAAACCCTCGTTTGCAACTTTGCCACTACCTGGAATTCAGCCGGTAATTGTAAATGAAGTTGGAAAAGAACTGACAGGGAATAGCGTAAAAGGAAACCTTTGCCTGAAATTTCCATGGCCAGGAATTGCGCGCACCATTTGGGGCGATCACGAACGTTTCAGGCTTACATACTTTGCCACATTCAAAAACATGTATTTTACCGGTGATGGCGCCCAGCGCGACGAAGACGGATATTACCGCATACTTGGCCGTGTTGACGATGTGATTAATGTTTCAGGACACCGACTTGGAACTGCTGAAATTGAAAATGCCATCAATGCTCACCCACTGGTAAACGAATCGGCTGTGGTTGGTTACCCGCATTCGATCAAAGGACAGGGAATTTATGCGTTTGTGGTTTGTGGCGAACTTTCAACCGGCGGTGAAGAAGGTATCCGGAAAAGTATCAAAATGGCGGTTACCAACATGATTGGCCCATTTGCACGACCCGATTTAATCCAGCTTGTTCCGGGATTACCAAAAACCCGTTCAGGAAAAATTATGCGCCGGATACTCCGGAAAGTAGCCGAAGGCGATGCTACCAATTTAGGCGACATTACCACTTTGCTCGACGAAGATGTTGTGGTAAAAATTATTGATGGAGCATTGGTTGAAGTGAAACGATAAGGAAGTTATCAGTCGCAGTGTTCAGTATTCAGAAATGGGAACTGAATACTGTGACTGAACACTTTTTATTCTTCCATCAATCCCATCGATTTAAAAACCTTTTCAACAACACCGCGACGGCTTTCTTTGAATTTTTCGGTATTGTCTTGTCCTGACTCAACATTGCAGACATAGATCCAGGTATTTCCATTTTCTTCCAGGTACCCGACCAGCCAGCCAACATTGTTGTTATCCTGAACAGTCATACCGGTTTTTCCACTAAACGTCCAGTTGTCTGTCTTTTTCAGAACTATGAGTTTTTTAACCAGATCAATATTTTCCTGAGAAAACGGCAACTTATTGGTATAAAAATGAAGAATGAAATTCATCTGCTCCCATGGAGTAATCCGCGAATCGCCCCAAAGCCAGAAGCGGTCGATCGTTTCTTTTGAAATGTCCATTTTTCCGTAGTCCGAATCGTCAACAAACTCCTTCATTCGCTCAGGTCCAATCCGTCTGGCTACTTCCTGAAAATAGGGCACAACCGAATATTGAATAGCGCTGGCAAGGGTATGATCCCGGTTCCATTCTTCAACCGAGCTTGCAACTCCATTCCACGGAATAACCATATTCTCATCAGTAACCACACCAGTTTCGAGGCCAATTAATGAATTCAGTATTTTGAAAGTAGAAGCGGGCAGATATCCTTGTTCGCAGCGGGCCGAATTATAAATCTGGTAAATGTCGTTTTTCACATCATAGATCAGGAAGCAACCTTTCACTCCATATTCTTCAAAAAAAGGTTGAAAGTTTGGCGGAACATCCTTTACTGTTTTTACCGTGCACGAATTCAAGCCAATAAAAACGGCCAGAACAATCCACATTTTGAGAAGTTTCGCCTGCATAACTGTGTTTTCGAATTTGGAAAGACATAAAAAAGGAGCAGCAAAAGCCGCTCCTTCAAAAGTATGTTTTTTATCTCTGGATTGAAAATTTCCAAATCAAATCTATCCAAAAAAGAATTGCATCTATTTGGTAGCCGATTCCAGTTTTTTCATGATTGAGAAGATAAACGCAGCTGAAACCAGGCAGCAAACGATGAAAATGAGCCATAATTGCCACAGTTCCAGTTTTCCCCAGAAGAAACTACCAACAAATAGCAGCTTGTTTCCGACCGCAGTTGCCAGCAGCCAACCTCCCTGCATCAATCCCTGGAAGCGTTGTGGAGCAACTTTCGATACAAACGAAAGTCCCATTGGGCTCAGGAATAATTCGGCAACAGTTAAAATGAGGTAGCTATTTACCAACCAATATGGCGAAACCCTTGAACTATCAGGAACAGCCTGCCCTGCCAATTCGTGAGGCGAGACCAAGCCGATGGAAGCAATCAAAACCAGCAAAAATCCGCCCGCAGCGATAATCATCCCGATTCCGATTTTTTTCGGAGTTGAAGGTTCTTTACCAGCTTTGTTCAGCATGGCAAAAACACCCATCACCAAAGTAGTTAAAGCGACAATAAAAAGCGGATTGAACGACTGGAAAACTTCAGGAGCAATTGCATTTGAGGCTCCGTTTCCACTCATAAAATAATAAGCAACGCCGCCGCCAACAAGAGTCATTCCTCCCCCAATCAGGCGGGTATTTATGCTTTTTTCTTTACCAATCATCACAAACAAACCTGCAATGGTAGCAATAACGGCCAAAATTGACCACATATCGAAAAACAAATAGGTAAACGCACTAACTTCTTTCACAATGTAGTCACGGGCAAAGAATGTAAGTGCCAGCCCATTTTGATGGAACGACATCCAGAAGAAAATCACCACAAAGAAAACCAGGATCAACGAGGTAACTTTTGGTTTTTCTTCCTTAGTCGAAATCATGGTAATCCACGTCACAAAAGCAGCGAATAAACCAAAGGCCATCCCAGTTTTATAGTCGAGAACTAATCCGGTTAAAACGGTTACAACAGTAGCGGCCGCCAACGAAGCAAAAATAGCAACCGGATTGGTCTGCGAACTTTTAGCTTCTTCAGCAGTCTTAACCGTTTTTGCATCAGTTGTTGCAACTGGTTTTTCTTTGTTTGGAAGGTATTTCTGGAAGAAAATATAGACTAGCATGGAAATAATCATGGCACCGGCAGCAATGCCAAAAGCGTAATTATATCCGCGTGAGAAAACATCAAGATAATTCTGTGCAAAAGCTCCCAGGTCAGTCACCGGACCGGCGACATTGGCTTTTGTAGCCAGTTCAGTAAACTGGGTTGTATCGGTTAAAGTTCCATTGATGTATTGATGGCAAAGTGACGGAAGACTACCATCGTGCAACAACCCATTTTTGCCCAACCACCAGTTACGAACTCCGGTTGCGGCAAACGGAGCAAAGAAAGCGCCCACATTTATCCCCATGTAGAAGATCATAAATGCCGAATCCCGCATCTTCGAGTACTTCGGATCATCGTATAACTGACCAACCACCGCCTGAAGGTTTCCTTTGAAAAGTCCATTCCCAAAAGCAATTACAAACAAGCTTATAACGGTAACTGTCAGCGTCATCCCAGGAATTGCCAGCGACGCATAACCCGCAAGCATTATCGCGATTCCGGCGAATATAACCAGCTTGTACTTTTTGGTATAATCAGCTAATATACCGCCAATAAGGGCAAGCGCATAAATCCCGAAGTAAAACCAGCTGTAAATATCACCAGCAGCTTGTTCAGTCAATCCAAATCTGGCCTGAAGAAACAGAACCAGGATGGCCATCATTGTGTAAAATCCAAAGCGTTCGCCCATGTTGGCAAAAAATGCCACTAAAAGCCCTCTGGGATGTCCTTTCAGCATAATCGATTGTTTTTAGTAAGTGAATATTTTGTTGTAAGTTTTTGCAATAGTGACAAATATAGCTAAGTTTTTAAAGAATAAAATTTGACTATTATCAGCAATCCTTAATATTTATGGCTTATTACCACATTCAGATAAAATTTATCAGTTATTTTTATTCGTAAAGTAAATTATTCCAGCGAAATATACGCTACGAAAGACATCAACGAATCCATCATTTCCGAAGTTTTTCACTTTAAACTTCGTACTTTTGACTTTAAACTTGACTCCGATGAAACTCTTCACTTGTAAACAAATCGCCGGAATTGACCAATTGACCATGACAATGGAGCCCATTTCGTCTATTGACCTGATGGAGCGGGCTTCGTTTAAAATAGCCGATTGGTTAATCCAGAACATAAATCACGACCGGCAGGTTTATCTGTTTGCCGGCCCCGGGAACAATGGAGGGGATGCCTTGGCTGTTGCTCGGATGTTGGCTTGGAGCAATCTGAAATGCAAAGTTTATTTGGCAGATTTTGGTCGCAAACTCAAAGGCGATCCGGCAACCAACTGGGAACGACTGGACGAACAGAACAAAGTTATCCTGAAGAGAATAAATTCTGAAGATTCAATTCCTGAAATACCGGCTGAGGCAATTGTCATCGACGGACTATTTGGTTCAGGCCTGAATAAACCATTGGACGGACTTGCGAAAAAGATCGTTGAAAAAATTAATCAGTACAGAGCTGAAGTCATTTCAATCGATATTCCAAGCGGATTATTCGGAGAAGACAACTCGGGTAATGATCTTTCAGCAATAATCAAAGCCAGCCACACTCTTACCTTCCAATTTCCGAAACTGAGCTTTCTTTTTCCTGAAAACTGTCCATTCGTCGGAGAATGGACAGTTCTGCCCATCGGGTTACATCCCGAA
Source organism: Bacteroidota bacterium (assembly GCA_023251455.1). GTDB lineage: Bacteria > Bacteroidota > Bacteroidia > Bacteroidales > Prolixibacteraceae > Aquipluma. Next base: position 1,749 of record JAHEYT010000034.1, on the reverse strand, counting down.
GCCATCAATCAAACCAAAAGCAATTCCCATATTCTGACTCAAGAATTCATTTCAGGAAAGATTAAAAAGCGCGAAAAATTTTCGCACAAAG
>JAHEYT010000034.1:0-1648 GCA_023251455.1 Bacteroidota bacterium | reverse complement strand
GCACTGCTAATTGCCGGGAGTTATGGAAAAATGGGCGCTTCGGTTCTGGCATCGCGGGCTTGCTTGCGCTCCGGAACGGGCCTGCTGACTTGTCATATTCCGCAACTGGGCTACGAAATCATGCAAAATTCGGTTCCCGAAGCCATGATTTCAATTGACTCATCAGAAACGCTATTCTCAGAAGTACCTGACTTATCGCCATTTTCAGCCATTGGAATTGGCCCCGGACTGGATAAAAAACTTGAAACACAACAAGCGCTGAAAACTTTGCTTCAGACAAACCCCGGTAAACTGGTAATGGATGCCGATGCCCTGAACATTTTATCCGAAAATCAGGATTGGTATAATTTTCTTCCTGAAAGTACCATATTGACACCGCATCCCAAAGAATTTGAGCGACTGGCAGGACCGTCTGCTGATTCTTACGAGCGTTTGCAAAAGCAACTCCAGTTTTCAGCAAAACACAAGGTTATCGTTGTTTGCAAAGGCGCACATAGTTGCATTACTTTTCCTGATGGGCGAGTTTATTTCAACAGCACCGGAAACCCGGGAATGGCCACTGCCGGAAGCGGCGATGTTTTGACCGGAATCATTCTTGGATTACTGGCTCAAAATTACTCGCCCGAAGATGCAACTTTGCTTGGAGTTTATCTCCACGGACAGGCTGGCGACCTGGCTGCAATCGAATTTGGCGAATATTCGCTGATTGCCGGTGACATAATCAGCCATCTGGGAAAAGCTTTTCTGCAACTCGAATAATATTTTGGCTATTTTTGGGTTTTTAATTACAGAGAAAACAGAAACCAATTAAATTCAAACAATGAAGACTTCAATATTCACGATCATTTTGTTGCTGTTTACGGCAACACTTTTTGCCGCCCCAAAAGACGACAAGAAAAAGGAGGTGCCCGGTGCAGCTTCCGGACCTTTGGAAGGTGTCGTTTACAGTCTGCCGCAAACCGGCATTCGTGTTCACATCAAGGCCACCCGCGAACGTTTTGTGAATGGCCCGTTCTGCAACTATGCATCGAAAATGCTCGGCATCGACAATGCGCCAACCACAAGCAGCGACCGCTGGAACATCGACGAAATGCAATTGGAAACATTCAGCCAACCCGATCCTGACCAGGTACGCAAAGCGCTCGGGCAAGCTGCTCAACTAGTAAGTTTAACCCAATCAGGCATTCTGGCCGGAATAAATGCTGATGTAAAATCTCAGGAATCAGGAATTGAAACCCAATCGTTCCTGACCAAAGACTTGCAAAACCGCGTAAACTTCACCGATTTATCGATCTGGAGTTTCTATTCGCCAGCCGACTCGACTAAAAGCTTTAAAATGGTTTCTAAAAATATCGACCAGAAAGCTGCCGAAGCCGCCGAAACCATCTTTAATCTCCGGAATTCGCGTTTTGCATTGCTAACTAATGCCGACGACGAACCACTTCCGGACGGAAAATCGTTTGAAGTTATGCGCGAAGAATTGGCAAAAATGGAAGAAAACTACCTTGCTCTTTTTATCGGCAAATCATCGAAACAGAGCTATGAATTCAGTTTCGACTTTGTGCCCGGAGAAAAAACAGCCAAAGGCGAAGTATTTTTCCGCTTCAGCGAAGACCGCGGCGTGTTGCCAAAAGCTGATTTATCCGGA
>JAHEYT010000079.1 GCA_023251455.1 Bacteroidota bacterium | reverse complement strand
CAAAGTATTTTTTCATTATCTAAGGATTTAAGGTTTAATGGTTTGGATAAAAATAATATTTAAAATACAGGGTTCAAAATTTTAATCCATTCTCAGCCTGTATATAGTTGCTTCTTTTAATGTTATTTCGCCTCCTTCAGCAAAAATTTTGACGCGGTTAAAATCTTTGTCAGGAGAAATTTTCTCAGTCATAACCACACTTCCATTTCCCGAAAACAATTCGATTGATGCATGATCAATAATTATACGGAAATCGAGTGTTTCTTCATTGGCGATGAACGGGGCATAATCAGTTTCCGGAGGATTCTCTTTTTGATCGTTAGTGACTGAAAAAAACCGGTCAATGTAAAATACCCTTTTACTGTGATTGTATGCAACGGTGATTTTATCACCATTATCCGCAGATAATTCAACACCGAATTTTTCAGCAAAATTCAGCCATTGCAATTTATTGGTATTGAATGTCAGGTTTATCTCGTAGGGCAATGTTTGCTTTTCGTTCACAACAATAGCGCCTTTCAGATCGGTACCCTCAATTAATTTCTTTTTAGCTCTTAATTGATTAATTTCATCAACAGGCTCCGATTTAATGACATAACCATTAAAATTGCGGCTTAACGACAACTTCCGTGGAAGTGTAAATGAGTTAAAAGATTGACTGGCTTCGGTTGAATTATTAATACAACCTATGTGATAACAGTAACTATCCAGATTACAGGTTACTCCTGCAAAGTTATCACTTCCGTAATCAACCGATTTGATTTTTTCATGAACTGGTTGAAACGCAAAACCGTTAAAATCACCAACGATACACCTTGTTCCGGCTCCGCTGGAAGGATTTCCGAAATTATAGCTGACCATCAGAACCCATTTGGTTTCGTTGCTGCCTTCAGCAATTAAAGGAAAAAAATCAGCGTAATCCCATTCGCCGCTAATGTAATCGAGCACTTCACTAAAGGTGCTACTTAACTGCCAATCGATCAGATTATCAGAAGAATAAAACCGAACATGATCCCGGCCTGTCAGCACCAAAATCCATTTTTGAGATTCTTCGTGCCAGATTATTTTTGAGATTTTATAACTGGCTTCCCCAATATCGAGCGAAAGTGGATTTTCGGCGTACTTCGTCCACGTTTTCCCGAGATCGAAGCTGTAGGCCAGATACTGTGAGTTGGATTGATCGGGAGAAGAAACCTGATAAATGGCGACTAATGGCCGAGGTCCATCTTTAGCCAATCCTGAAGTATTGTTCCAATCGATTACAAAACTTGCTGAATTTACTGTGCCAATAACATCAGGAAAAGTCAGTTCGGCTGGTTTGTTCCAATGGACAAGGTCGGCACTTGTGGTTTGTTCCCATTTAGTTGTGTCACTGTCAGTTTTGCCCTGACAAAAGAGGTGATATTCCTTTCCGTCATGAATTAATCCTGATGGAATGCCTTCTTTCAGCCCATTGGTTGTAAAATGGATGGGGGCCTGTGTTTCTTTTTCAGGACTGAATTTACAGCTTAAAAACAAAAGCAGGATTAGTAGCGAAAAAGAAAGCTTAGTTGACATGTTGATTGAGTTGAAATAAATTAGAGAAAACAGTTTCAGGTTAAAAACGGGGATGAGCAAAACTCACCCCCATTTATTATTATCAGATATTAGTAACCAGGATTTTGAACATACAATCCTTTTGTAAAGTCGATCTCACGTTGTGGAATTGGGAAATACTCGTCCCTTCCGGCAGTAAATTTGGCGCTACCCAAAAATGCCCTTCTGGTTTTTTCTTTGTCCAGATAAGCGTTCAAAGTTGGTTCGGCAATACCCCAGCGTACAAGGTCGAAGAATCTTGGGCTTTCCATTGCAAACTCCAATCTTCTCTCCCATTGCAGCGCCATCCGGGCGTTTTCTTTTGTCCAGGGTAGATTGACGCCGTCGTACTGCGCAATTTTATAGTTCGAAGGAGCAGTTCCGTCAGCAAATTTGGTTCTACCGGTGCTGCTGGCAGCCCTTGCCCTAATTTGATTGATCAAAGGCATCGCTTTGTCTTGCTGTCCAAGCTCAATGTAAGCTTCAGCCTGCATCAAAAGTACATCGGCATAGCGGATAATGTCAATGTTTTTAGATGTTCCCATGAAAGGTCCAAGCTTTTTATAACATGAACAATCGGCAGCCTGCTGTTCTTTCATACTCTGGAAGAATCCGTAAACTCCGGGATCGCGAACCCAACTATTTTTGAATATGTATGCAGCATCGTTACGGTATTTGTAAGGGTGTCCGTCCATACCAACAGTATGGTCGATACGTGGGTCAACCGTTACACCTTTTGGAGTAATGTCGGCTGCACTCAACTCAACATTGTTGAAGGTATTGTATTTAGGCAATCCGGCGGCATCAGTTGCAAAAGCATTGACCAGATTCTGGCTTGGCTGGTGAAATCCGCAGCATCCGTACTGGGAAGCGCCAGTTGGATAATTTAACCCGGTAACAAAGCTCAAACGACCTGCAGATGTTCCGTCGCTAATAGAGAACTGAACGGCAAAAACCGATTCCGGTCCATTGTCAAAACCGTCCAGAAAGTTTTCAGCAAAATCAGGTTGCAACCTGTATTTTCCTGAAGCGATTACCGACTGCGTTAGCGTAACAACTTCGTTTAACCTTGCAGCATTAATTCCCGTAACTTTATGGGTAGCATCCTGCTCATAAGCCTGATACAATCTTAGCTTAGCAAGGTATGCAGTAGCAGCGTATTTATTAACGCGCCCAACTTCAGGTTGCGACTCAGGAAGGTTGTCCATGGCATATTTAAAATCGTCACCGATTTTATTCCACAATTGATCGTTGGTGAGCTGATTGTTTTTGGTTTTCAAAATATCCTCGTTCGACAATGTTTCATCGATAAAAGGTATGTTTTTGAAAATCTGTTTCAGTACAAAATGAGAGTGTGCCCTTAAAAAGCGAGCTTCGGCAATCCTGACTTTTCTTAACGATGATGGGGTGAAATCCTCATCTTTCAGCTCATTAAGCGACCGTAACGCAGCATTGGCGCGAGAAATAGCAGCATAAAAATTTTCCCAGCTATATGCTGCCATCCAAACCTGACTGGGAGTTGTTAGGTTGTACTGTTCATAGAAATTCACATCACCTACGTCGCCAACACCACCACCACCTTTATAAGCATCGTCAGAGCGAACGCTACCATAAACCCACATGCTTGTCATGGGGCCAATCATATCGTCGTTGGCAATACCTGCATAAGCAGCAATTACCAATCCATTAGCTCCTTCAACCGTAGGACTGCCAGCAGCAATAAACCCTTCAGGTTTTGTATCAAGATAATCATTACACGAGGCCAGTGAAAAAGCCAAAATAATTAATATTCTACCAAAATTTTTATAGTTCATGATTCTTTGTTTTTAGATGATTAGAATGAAACATTTACCCCAAAAGAAATGGTACTTGGATTAGGGATCGTGTTAACGTCAGTTCTTTCGGGATCTGGCCCCTGCCACTCTTTACTTGTGATCCAAAATACGTTATCAGCCATACCATAAACGCGAAGCTCTTTTACCACGCCAATTTTTTTCAGGGCCGATGCCGGAACTTTATAGCCCAAACTAATATTCCGCAGTTTGAAATAAGATGCGTTGATCATGAAGTAGTCCGAAGTTCTGGTTTCATTATTGTTGTCAGATAAAGTCAAAGCAGGAATAGTTGAACCTGTATTCGTTGGCGACCATGCATTAAACAAGCCAGGAGCTCCGTTATCACGGCCTCTCACAAAGTTGTTCATTTGGATGTATGGGCAATAACCAGTTTTTCCGGCAACTCCTGAACCAAATATAGCCAGATCAAAATTTTTGTAGTTAAGTTCTATTCTTAAACTATATTCAACGGCTGGCAATAAGGTTCCAAGAAATTTTTGGTCAAGGGCATCCACTTTTTTATCACCATTCAAATCTTTATACCTGATTCTTCCCGGTGCGGCACCCGGCTGAGTAGCATGTGCAGCAACTTCGGCAGCATTTTGAAAAAGTCCATCGGTTACATACCCGAAAACAGACAATTCTGAATGCCCAATAATTGATTGCTCAGCATTTCCGGGGTAACCTGTGCGCACTTCTTCAGGAAGAACAGTTATCTTATCTTTAAAATGACCGGCAGCAGCTGAAATATTATAGATAAAATCTGCATCTCTTTTACCACCGGCATAACTCAAGGATATTTCCCATCCTTTATTTGTTTTGGTCGCACCGTTCAGGAACTGTAACTGGCCTTCGCCTACAGCTGAAGCAACTGGCGGTCTGATCAAAATGTCAGAAGTTTCGCGTGTAAAGTAATCGAATGCTCCGATTAATTTATTGTTGAAGATTCCAAAATCAAGTCCGATATTGAATTCTTTGGTTGATTCCCAGCGCAGTGATGGGTTCGCGGCCTGAACTGATACAAAACCGGAAGGAAGGTTTCCTGTATTGCTGCCATAAATATCATAGGCTGTACCAACATTACGGTATTGGTCAAAGAATCCTACGTGAGGAATACCAGCTCCTTCAAAAGCTGTTGCACCATATCTTGGTTCAAACAATCCAAGGCTGGCGAAACTACCTACATCCTGATTACCGACACGACCAGCGCCTGCCCGAAGTTTCAGATTCGAAATTTGAGGCAAGCTGCCCATAAATGGTTCCGAACTAATCCTCCATCCAAGAGTTGCAGCAGGGAAAAGACCATATCGGTTATTCGCCCCGAACCGTGATGATCCGTCGCGTCTTAATGTAGCAGTTGCCAGATATTTATCGGAGAAAGTATATTCAACTTTACCAAACTGAGAGAATAACCTGCTGCTCTGAGCTGTTCCAAAACTATTTCCATTGGCGGTCCCAGCACTCAAAACGAAGAATTCTTCGGTCTGTGTAGCAAATCCTTCTTTATAGGCTGTGATATCTTTGAAATTATCGCCAACAGCTTCGATACCTGCCAGAACTGCAAATTTACTTGAACCAAGATCTAATTTATAATTCAACGTATTCGACCATGAAACACTGGTGAAATTGCTGTTTATGTTTCTCAGGCTGTTTACTGCACGGGCAATAAATCCTTCAGTAAATCTTTGCTCAATGTTTTTATTATTCACCATCGAATAATCAATACCTAAGGTTGATCTGAAAACCAGATTTTTCATTGGTGCAATTTCAGTAAAGACATTGCCAAACAAGAACGTTCTGTTCGTATTGTCCCATCTGTTCAGGTATTGCATGTCAACCGGGTTGTTCCTGTCAGAGTATCCTGAACCAATTGGGCCTGCATATTCACCTGTTAACGTGTACATTGGAATGGTCGGAGCCAAATTAATGGCCAATCCGGGCGTTGGAGCGCTCCCAAGGTCGGGAGATTGAAGTGTTTCGTTCGACGATACCATTTGAGTATTCATCCCAACTTTTATTTTCCCTTTAAATACACTGGTCTGGGCATTCAAACGGGCGCTGATCCGATCATAATTGGTATATTTCAGCATACCGGTATTCTTAATGTACCCCATTCCCAACAGTGCCGACGATTTATCGTTTCCACCTGAAATAGTGATGTCATTATTGGTTACATAACCTGTTTTATAAGCCTCAGCTTGCCAGTCCGTATCACCAGCGGGAACATTTTTATCGCCACCAACGAAAGGTTGAACCGTGACTTTGTTCAGGATCGGATTGTTAAAGTCGTTGTTCCAATCAAAACCATAGATCGCTCCATAGCCATCGGTAGGATTAATTCTATCGTTTACAGAAGCCTGCCAAAGTACTTTTCCTCTGTCAACAGCATTCAACATCTTGAAGCGCTGGTTCTTTTCAGACTGGATAGAAACGTTCGAATTATATTGAATGCTAACTTCGCCATTCTTTTTTGAACCATTGTTGGTTGTAACGATAATAACACCGTTGGAAGCTCTCGCGCCATAAATTGATGATGCAGAAGCATCCTTCAGTACCTGAACTGACTCAATGCTACCAGGATTTAAGCTCTGAAATACTTCTGGCCTTTTGGTTGGTACACCATCGATAATGTACAGCGGATTAGGATCGCCCAATGTGTTTACCCCGCGGATCAGGATTCTTGAAGGGGCGCCGGTTGGTGAACCGGTCTTTTCAATATAAAGACCGGGAACCCGTCCTTGCAATGCCTGCATTGAGTTTCCTGAGCTTAAGCTCACACTTTTCAACGACTCCATTTTCACCACCGAAATGGCGCCAGTTAAATCGGCTTTCTTTTGGGTTCCGTAACCAACAGCGATTACTTCGTCCAAACCGATCGATTCTTCAGCCATTGTTACGTTGATCGTAGTTTTGTTTCCAACCTGAACTTCCTGAGATTTCATACCCACAAACGAAAACTGTAGTGTGGCATTGGCTGGAAGATTTGAGATTGTAAAACCACCATCAAAATCAGTGATTGTTCCATTTGTTGTACCCGCGACAACTACTGAAACACCCGGCACCGGTGCACCTGCTGAATCGATTACTTTTCCCGTAACCGATTTTTGTTGCTGGTCAATTACTGCCGAGCCATTTACAGGCCTGATAGCGATATAACGGTCAACAATGTTATAGGTGAAACCGGTATCTTTTAATAAATCGTCAAGCACGCGTTCAATACTTTCGTTGGTGTACTTCACGTCAACTTTCTTATCCAGAATGCTTTCGTTGTATTTTAGTACAAATCGATAGCCCGAAACTTCTTCGATACGTTCAATCACGTCTTTGATCGTAGAGTTCATCGACAAGTTGACTTTTTCAGTCTGTCCGAACGACTTGGCACTTAATTGCATGCTAAGTATGAATACCAGAACAGCAGTTATTCTCATAATCCGCAGAATTTTTTTAAACCCCACCTGAAATGGGATACAATCAGTTTTTTTCATAAATTTGAAATGTTTTACGTTAATACTAGCCTTTGTCCAGAAGGCTTTTAATTTATCGTTTGAATAGGATGATTCTCAAACCATCATCCGAAGTAGCAGACCGGAAATATGTTCAGTATTTTCGGTCTGATTTTTTTAACCGGAGTTCATGTTTTTCATAAGTAAAAGTTTTAGTTTGTATTACGGTATTTCGAAATCTATTCCCAATAAATTAAAGTTGGCTTATCGGTTCTCGGAACAATCTTGTAATTCAGCGACGACGTCAGCCTAAATACTTCCAGTAGCTGGTCGATTGGTTTATTCTTCATAATCGTTCCCATATACAGCTCATCGGCCAGTTTCGGATTGTTTATTATAATCTGAACATTATACCATCGCTCTATCTTTGGGGCAATATCCTTCAGCTTTTCATTTCTGAAAGTGACTAATCCATCTTTCCATGAAGTGTATAAGTCGAGGTCGACATTACTAACCACCAGCTTTTCATTCTCTTCTTTAAAATTCGCATTTTCACCGGGAACCAGCCTAGCAATTTCGTCGCCCGACTTACCAATTATCCCTAAACTGCCTTCTACTAAGGTTGTATTTACTTCATTGTCTTCAGGATATGCCTGGACATTGAAAGAAGTTCCATATACTTTAAAATCCAATGATTTGGTCTTGATCAGGAATAAATGATCCTTGTCTTTCGCCACATCAAAAAAAGCTTCCCCTTCAAGATTCACCGTGCGTTCTCCGGAATTAAAACCAGATGAATAAACCAGTTTACTGCCGGAATTAAGCTGAACTCTGGTTCCATCGGGTAAAAGTACACTTGACATTTGCCCGGCCGGAACTTCAATCCGGGTATCGGCCAGATAGGTTTGTATTCCTGACGGTTTTTGTCCAACCAAATACTGAAGCATCATTCCCAGGCTAAAAAAAATCAGGATGGCAGCAGCATATTTACTATATGTCGTTAAATTCCTGATGTTATTTGGTTTTGCGATCAGGTTATTGTTCCAGGCAACATCCTGATTATTTTCTGATCTTGAGGTCAATGCCCAGATTTTTTTATACTTAATGAATTCCTGACGGTTTTCAGGTGCGGAATCAATCCACTGAAAGACTTCCTGAACTTCAGCTTCTGAAGCTTCACCGGCGAGATATTTATTGATGATTGAGTAGTCCATAAGATTTGCGTTCTGAATTAGGTACACCCATTCAGCGATGAACCCTATATCGGTTTGGAAAAAAAAATCAGGACTAGTGCAAATTTCTGAAAATATGCCTCCAGAACAATTTATTTGGAGAGATATTGAATGATGAGTTGAACCAGGATAACGGGAAGATATTCTGCCAGTTCTGATCTCAGAGTCTTCAGCGCCCTTGTAATGTTAGCCTCGACTGATTTTACTGAAATATTTAAATCTTCGGCAATTTCCTTGTTCATTTTTCCTTCGAAGCGGCTCATCATAAAAACCCGACGGCATTGATCGGGCAACTCATCGATAGATCGCATAATCAACTCTTCCAGTTCAATAAATTCAAGCGAATTAAAATCAAACGATTCGAGTACCTCCCGGTTTAGCTGATCTTCTTTCGATTGGAGTTGTGAATCTTCGTATTTGCTAATGATTTTTCGGTGCCTAATGTAATTCAGACAACTCGATTTGGCGTAAGTATATAAAAAAGCTTTGATGCCATTGAGGGTTTCAATCTTTTCGCGATTGAGCCATAGATTAATAAACGCTTCCTGGGCAAGACTTTGTGCCTTATCCCAATCAGTAATAAACTGATTACAGAAACCAATAATTTGACGATGATTCGATTTAAAGATTTTTTCGAAAGCAAGCTCATCTCCGTTTTTAAAACGCAGAAAGAAAAAATCATTTAATTCGGATTGGTCAATTACCATTTCTTTGCAGTCATAACTTTAGACGATACAAATATGGTAATTTTTATAGTCGGGAAAGAAAACCTGACTTAGTTTGAATCAGGAATGCAGCGATTTCAGATATAAGATTACCACAAATCATTTTTTCATGCAGGTCAATTTCCGTAAGAAATAGTGATAAAAAAAGGGTCAAACTGAATTTAAGCAGTTTAACCCTTTTATTTTGTCGGGGTGGCCAGACTCGAACTGACGACCTCCTGGTCCCAAACCAGGCATACTACCAACTGTACTACACCCCGATAACAATTTTCAATATTTTATTATTCTACTCCAATACTGACGATCTGTATTGGCAAACAAAAAAAAGGACTAACTGATCAATCCAGTTTAACCCTTTTGATTTTTGTCGGGGTGGCCAGACTCGAACTGACGACCTCCTGGTCCCAAACCAGGCATACTACCAACTGTACTACACCCCGAAAATACATTTCAATAAAAAAGAAATTTGCGGAGAGAGGGGGATTCGAACCCCCGGTACAGAATGACCCGTACGTCGGTTTAGCAAACCGGTGGTTTCAGCCACTCACCCATCTCTCCTGGTATTGTAACGAAATAAATTCGATTCCAATCTTTCAATATATCCGGCCAAAAGCTTTCGTTTTTGACCTCCATTCAGCCTTTGCGAATGTGCGTGCAAATATAGAACTACTTTTTTCTTTAGCAAAACAATTCCAACAAAAAATCAGGTATTTTTTAATGTTTTCTCAGCTTCAGAAATAAACTAAAAAATGAGGAAAGCTTAGTCATTCGAGCCTTTTGTACGATTTACACTTCAAAAAGTTTGTGTCACAAAAAATATGATCGCCAAGCAATCTGGTAATCAGCCAGATATTGTTTACATGTTATTAAAACCCGTATTTTACTTGGAGAATAGAACAAAGCCACTTATATTTGAACCAACAAATCGTTCTGTCACATACGTCAAAAGATATTGTCCGCATTAATTCTACGTTTGGAAAATTCAACATTTACAATTGACCCGAGTAAGCTTTTGACTGCTAAAACAGGCCCAGTAACGCGAAAGCGCGAGTAACATCTGTTACCGTCGGAAGTTTGATCAGGCAGGCACTCAAATCCTATTTATCTGGGATTTTTACAATCGAATTAATGCGGATTTTTTATGTCCTTTTACCACCTGCGGTAAACCAAAAGATAAATCCCGATCATTCCTGACAGCAACAAGCTTATCCAACCCAAATAATTACCATACCTGACATAGAAAGTAAAAGCACTGTTCATCTTAACCTTTGAACTGATAGCCTCCGAAACATTACTATTCGTTTGTGCAACCACATCGCCACGCTGATTGATCAATCCGGAAATGCCCGTATTTGCACTCCGGGCAATACTTCGGCGGGTTTCAATCGCCCGAAGTCTGGAATATCCAAAATGTTGCCAAACACCCGGAGAATCTTTCCACCAGCCATCGTTGGTCAGAACAACAATGTAATTAGCTCCCATTTCAACCAATTGGCGTGCATGCTCTCCGAATACCGATTCAAAACAAATCACTGGTCCAATCTTTCGCCCATCTAAATCTTCTAAGAGCATCGGTTCTTTTCCTGAAGCCAAACTGCCATTCATTCCACCAAGGTCAAGCATATAATTCGGAAGAAAAGAGAAGTATTCCCGAAATGGATCTTTCTCAACTCCAGCAACCAGGATGTTCTTATGACTGAATTGAACACCTCCTGCCCGATCAATCAATACTGCGGAATTAAAAACATCGAAATAATATTCACCATCGGTTGATTGCCGTGCTGTTTTCGAAATCTGCTCACCATTCCTGAATTTTCGTTGAGTAATCGCTCCGGCAATAAAACTAATATTCGGAAATTTTTGAATGATTTTTGAAAATGGAAGCAATGATGAATCTTGAATAACGAGTGAATCTTCCCACAAAGGAGGCAAAGCCGTTTCCGGAGCTAAAACTAAATCTGTTGAATCAGTAATTTTTGATTCGGCTAACGAAACAAGTCTGCTAATCTGATCTTCAGAACTCAATCCTGAAAACTTTTCAGTATACGGATTGACGTTCGGCTGTAAAACAACCACATTCTGAATTTCCCCTTTTTTAGTATAATTGAAATACATATATAACGACAAGGCAATCGGCAAAGTAATTACAAAAAGAGCGAAACTCACGGACTTGATAAATTTCAGGAATGAATGATCTGATAGATTTTTGACCGCCAGGTAAATCAGAATATTGGAAAGCAGAATCCAAACCGAACCTCCCAATACACCAGTAAACTCATACCATTGAATAACTTTTACGGCGTTGGCGAATCCATTTCCAAGCGTCAGCCATGGCCATGGAAGCAGTCCGTGATGATTCAGAAACTCAAATGCAGTCCAGAAAACAATCAGGGAGAAATAACCTGATGCAGAACCCAATTTACGATGAACCTTATTCCTCACCCACCAAACCGAGGACATAAACAAAGCATTGAGTGAAGTAATAAACAACATCCCCATCAAAGAAACATAGGCAATCCACCAGGTTGAAAGGATATTCCAGATCAGGAATGCAGTAAAACCCAACCAGAAAGAGGAGCTGAAATTTGTAGATTCATTTTGCCGAAGTTGCAGACTATCGGCCATCAGCAAAGGGACAAAAGCGAATAACAGAACCCAACCCAAGGCTGGAAACATCCAGGGTAAGCTTAGCAACATTCCGGAAATAACAGGAAGAAAAAGGATATGTACTTTTCTCATCAGCGATTTACATACAGAATATCAGCATAAAAAAAAAAAAAAGAAACCGTTACAAATTATTGACTACTGCAACCGGGCGTTTCTTCTTACTTACCCGATCAAAAAGGAATTCAATCTTTCCAGTCGCCAAAGCAGCCCACCCGGCCTGATTAACCAGAATTGGGTTTCCGTCTGCATTTTTCAGAACCAAAGGTTTTTCCAGAAATGAATGGGTATGGCCACCAACAATCAAATCGGTATATTTCGTTTGCGGTGCCAGTGCCTTATCACTGATTTTGATGTGTTCGTATGATAATCCGAGATGCGAAAGACAAATTACCAAATCGCAATGATGATCATTTTTCAAAACAGATTCCATTTTAAGGGCGGTTTGCAAAGGATCAAGATAACGGGTATTTCCGTAATTCAGTTTTCCAACCAAACCGTCCAGTTCAATTCCCAGGCCATAGATGCCAATTTTAATTCCTCCTTTTTCCAGAATTTGTTGAGTCTTTACATGTCCGTTCAGGATAGTATCCGAAAAATCATAATTACTTGAAATCAATGGGAAATTGGCATTTTTAAGAGCCGATAAAATATCACCCATTCCATTATCGAACTCGTGATTTCCGATAGTTCCGGCATCATATCCAATTTTGCTCATGACCTTCATAATGAGGTCGCCCTTGAAATAATTGAAATATGGAGTTCCCTGAAACATATCGCCACCATCGAGAAGCAACAGATTAGGATTTTCCTTCCGACACTGATTAACCATTGATGCAATCCTTACCAATCCACCTTTCCCCGGATATTCAGCATGATCGGCAGGAAATGGATCGAGATGACAATGCATATCGTTAGTGTGCATCACTGTTAACCGATCCAACTCTCCTGAAGCAAAAAGTTCTTTTGGAATAAGGCCCAGCGACAGAGCTCCTCCACCCAGTATCGATTGTTTTAAAAAGGTTCTTCTATTGCTCATTATAAATCCTCCCATCCATTTCTACATCAATACCGCCAATTTCCTTGTACATATTATTCAACGAATGAATCAAAACATCCCTGATTTTTGCCTTTGTTTCAATTTTTTCCAAAGGAGTAATAAACATACTCATCTGGTCGCCTCCATTGGCAATGTAATCGTTGGTTACCACCCAATAGGATGCGGCCGGGTCAACAGCTTTTCCGCCAATTGTCAGCATACCAACAGTATTGTTCTTTATTCCAAGTTTAAGGCCCGAAACCCCTTCACCTCCCCTGCCTGCAATACGTTCGGCCATCTTCCGGATCGCCTCACCTGATACTTTAACCATGACAATTTCATTTTCAAAAGGCATCAGTTCAAAAATATGTCCTACCGTAATTTCTCCCTTTGGAAGTGAAGCCCGAAGTCCGCCATAATTGACATACGCAACGTCAGGATTAATATTTAACTGCTTTTCTGAACAGTAATTGATAGCGTATTTCAGAATCACATCAGCAACCAAATTGGTAAGTTTACTTTCAGGTTTACCTTTTACAAGAGCCGTCGCAGTAACTCCTACCAATTTCGACATATCATGTTCAATGCTATCCCGATATGGTTTTACGATGGACTCAGCCAATGAATCAATGCTGGTATTTTGAATTTCAACCAGAGTATTCTTCGTATTAACCTGAGTTACTGTCAAATATCTGGAACAGGAAAATAAGATTAAAACAGCACAAATGCTGAGTGAAAAACGACGCATCGAATTGTATTTAGGATTATATTTAGAATTGTATTTATTGATGCTTTTTAAGCCGCATCAAGGTTAAAGATAAAAACAAAATCCATTAAAATTCGTTTGATAGAAAAATCATTTCTGATGCACAAAATACTGAAACCAGCATACATCAACACACTTAAAATACAAAAAATAACTGCTTCTGTAATTTTAATATTTCTTTGCTTTCAATTATCAGCGCAGAAATATGAAACATTCAAAGCAAAAAAAGGGGATGGGATTTATTCTGTTTTAAAACAAAACGGATACTTAGCTCCCGACCATTTTAAACAGTTTATTGATTTGAACAAATCCAAATTAGGCAAGGATAACACCCTGATTATTGGTAAAATTTATCGTTTCCCGCTGAAAGCTGACACCATTACAGAAGTCCAAAAAATTCAGGCTAAAATTGATGCCATTCCTGAAAAAACGGTTTACGAAATATTTGGGAACAATTACCGGGAAATCACGGTGAAAAGTAAGGAATTGGCTGGTGCTATATATTATCTCGAAAGCGGGCATGGCGGACCCGATCCCGGCGCAATAGGAAATCTGAATGGCCACATCCTATGTGAAGATGAGTATGCGTACGACGTAACACTCCGGTTGGCCCGCAGCCTGATTGAACGTGCAGCAACAGTTTATATGATTATTCGCGATCCGAATGATGGTATTCGTGATGTACCCTATCTAGCTCCTGACAAAGATGAAGTTTGCTACCCGGACAGCGAGATGCCCTTGAGCCAGTTGGCGCGTTTAAAACAAAGCACTGCAGCAGTTAACAATCTGCATGCCCTCAACAAAAAGAAGTTCCAGCGATTGGTGGTTATTCATGTTGACTCAAGAAGTGAAAAACAAAATATCGACGTTTTCTTTTACCACGACAAGGGAAGTAACACCGGAAAGCGATTGGCCAATACACTGAAACAGACTTTCGAAAAAAAATACGCCATGCACCAACCGAATCGTGGTTACTCCGGAAGTGTTTCTGATCGGAATCTTTATGTCATTAAAAATTCTGTGGCACCGGCCGTTTTTATCGAACTCGGAAACATCAATCACACACGCGACCAGCAACGGTTTATTAATCCGGATAACCGTCAGGCGGTAGCCAATTGGTTGCGCGATGGATTAATTGCAGACTTTAAAAAGAGCATCAAATGAAACCGCTCGTTCCTGAAGGAAAAATTCTTGTTCAGTTTGATGGCATGTGCATTTTATGCAGCAGAGCAGTACGTTTTATCCTGAAGGCTGATCGAAAGAAAAAATTTGTATTTCAGGCACTTCAGCATTTCAGCAAAAGCCAGAACTTTGAAACGATAATATTAACTGACAATCAGTCAATTTACGAATATTTCGATGCTATTCTGAAAATTGGAAAAGAGTTGGATGGAGTTTACAGCACCGTTGCAATCTTAAGACTTTTGCCCCGAAGATGGCGCCATTCCCTGTATTTGTTTATCGCCCGAAACCGCTTCCGTTGGTTTGGGAAGCGCAATTCGTGCTATTTACCTTCCGAAGAAGAGAAGGAAAGATTCATTTAGAATTCAAAATCATCGTTCTCAAACTGAATATACCGGGCCGATAAATGGCCAATCTGATGTGCCAGATTTTCGACAGTCTGGTGCGTCTGAGGTGAAATTTCGGAACTCTTTAATTTGAGCATCATGAATCCATATAAACCATTCAGGCAAGCTTCCACTTCATTGTCAGTACCCGTTGCAGTTTTTTGCATGACTTCGTTTATCGCTTCCTGATTTTTACGATGTAGCCGCACATATTCCTGATCGGTCTGAACCTCAAGCATTTTGTGATGAAACTCATTCAAGTCGTTAATCAGGTTAATAATTACCTGCAAATGACCCTTCTCCTGAACATGCTCCTTCGCCATCATCACTGCCAGATTAGTATACCACTCGGCAATTTCCTTACTGACAAACTCATCGGTATTGTATCTCTTAACCAGTTGTTGCTCTATCTTTTCCGGATCGAAAGAACAGGCACGCAGCAAATCTTCAACTTGCCACATGTATAAAATATATTCTGCGATATTTGTTTTTCGTAATTCGCGGGCAATTAGCATCAGGAAACAAGTTTAAAGTTTAAAGTAAAAAGTGATCTAAACATCGAAAAAATCATCCAGATCGCGGCGTTCTTTTTTGGTAGGTCGGCCGGTTCCTCGTTCGCGATTGTAAACGCTCATGTTCTTCTGAACTTCCAGAATTTCCAATTCAGAAGCAGGTGTCGTTTCCAGCAAAAATTCAGGAACCATTTTAGCTGCCATCCGGCTTTCGGTAAGAGCTACTATTTTATAGCTTCGGGTAATCGGAGGCCGCCGCAATTGAATGGTCTCCCCTACTTTCAACTCGCGCGACGGTTTAACATTCATGCCGCCAATGGTGACTTTCCCTTTACGACATTCTTCGGATGCCAAACTGCGTGTTTTATACAAACGCACAGCAAAGAGGTATTTGTCAATTCGGGTACCTTCTGCCATCTTATTTCCGTTTATTAAAAAAGGTCATCGTTTGGTCAACGCCAATAGTTCCGAAGCTTTTAATGATTTCAATTGAAGTATCGATCATGGCCGGAAGTTCGAGCTTTTCCTGCTTGTCCCATTCGCCCAGCACATAATCAACCTGCTGCCCTTGCCTGAAATTATCGCCAATACCAACACGCAGGCGGGCATAATTGTGATTTCCGAGAACCTGCGTAATGTTTTTAAGTCCGTTATGGCCGGCATCACTTCCTTTGGCTCGCAGGCGCAAAGAACCAAGTGGCAAAGCCAGATCATCAACAACCACCAACAGGTTTTCAGGAGTGATGCTTTCCTTCTGCATCCAGTAATTCACGGCCTTTCCACTCAAATTCATGTAAGTGGTAGGTTTCAGCAAAATAAACGTCCGGCCTTTGAATTTATATTCGGTAACCCATCCGTGACGCTCATCGCTAAAAACAATATTGGACGCCTCTGCGAGAGCGTCCAATATTTTAAATCCTATATTATGCCGGGTATTTTCGTATTCTTTTCCCGGATTTCCAAGTCCTGCAATTAGGTATTTCAAGACAAAATTGTATTAGTTTGATTAACCTTTACCAACTTTTGCAGCTCTTGCAGCTCTTGTAATCATGATCGTTACAACAGGTACAGCTTTTGCGTTGAGAAATTCAAGATTTTCTCTCTGAAGTGAACCCACTTTATAGCTCTGACCTAAATCCAAATCATCAACGTTAATGTTGATTGTATCAGGAAGGTGTTTTACCATAGCTTTTACTTTCAAGGTACGAAGGTTCAATTTTAATTTACCCCCTTTACGGATACCTTTTGCGAAACCTTCAGTTTTCACAGGAATTTCAACTTTCACCATTTTATCGTCTGAAGTACGAAGGAAGTCAACGTGTAACAATTGCTCTTCAACAGGGTGGAATTGGGTATCCTGAATAATTGACTGATATACTGTTCCGTCGATATCCAGATTAACCAGGTATACGTTTGGTGTATAAATCAGCGATTTGAATTCCTTTTCAGGAGCATAAAAATGGATTGGCTCTTCGCCACCATAAAGTACTCCGGGAACTAAACCTTCTAAACGAAGTCTTTTGGCTTCTTTTTTACCAACTACTTCTCTCTTTGTTGCTTTAATCGAAATTGATTTCATTTTACTTTTTTAATTTTTAAATTATGGTACTCGGTCCTCCCTTTACGATGAAAGGGCAAACAGCATGCATAACATGTGCTTATGGAAAAAGCGGTGCAAATATATACAATTAGCCGTAATACATCGAACTAATTGACTGATTTTTATAAACTCTTTCAATTGCTTCGCCAAATGCGGCAGCAATCGGAATATATTTAATTTTTTCTGATTCTTTTTTACCAGGTATTGAATCGGTAAAATAGACTTCTGCTAATGCTGACTTTTCGATTCGTTCGTAAGCCGGGCCAGACAAAACTCCGTGAGCTGCAAAAGCACGAACGCTGTTGGCGCCTTTATCCATCATGATATCAGCCGCTTTAGCAATAGTTCCTGCAGTATCAATCAAGTCGTCAACCAAAATAACATCTTTACCTTTAACATCACCGATCAGAGTCATACTATCCACAACGTTAGCTTTCGCACGCGACTTATGGCAGATAACCATATCGGTTCCAAGCATTTTTGCATACGTATTGGCACGTTTTGTTCCCCCTACATCTGGTGAGGCAATGACCAGATTTTCGAGACCCATTTTACTGATAAACGGAATAAACAACGACGATGCGTATAAATGGTCGACCGGAACATTGAAAAATCCCTGGATCTGGTCAGCATGAAGATCCATGGTGATAATACGGTCGGCGCCAGCTGTCGAAAGTAAATCGGCGATTAACTTGGCGCCAATCGAAACACGAGGTTTGTCCTTTCTATCTTGACGGGCATAACCAAAATAAGGGATAACTGCAATGGTTTTATAGGCCGAAGCCCTTTTGGCAGCATCAATCATCAGCAACAATTCCATCAGGTAATCTGCTGGAGGGGGAGTCGACTGAATAATGAATACATGCGACCCACGAATAGTTTCTTCATAGCACGGTTCAAACTCGCCATCCGAAAAAACCGGACATGAGGTTTTACCCATTTCAACACCCAAACTATCGCAAATCCGTCTGGTTAAATCCACACTTTTAGTACACGGAAAAATCTTAAGGGGAGCTTTTCTTGACATTTCTTCCTTTTTAATGATTGTGTTTCTGGAATGCCGGCAAAGGTAAAAAAAACTTACGCATATCTCTTTTATTTAACCATCAAGTTCGATATTACTGAAATTAAATATAGTGGAACATGCTGAAAATAAAAGTGATACTTATGATTTATTTACATTTTCGATAAACGAAATAATCTCATCACGACCAGTTCCATCGAGCGATGAGCTTACAAGTATTGAAGGTAATTCTTCCCATAACTTTTTCAGTTCCTGAGTGTAAGCTCCCACATTTTTAGCAACCGACACCTTGCCCAGTTTATCTGCCTTGGTGAAAATAATGGCAAATGGAATATGGTTTTCACCAAGCCAGGTAATAAATTCGATATCAATTTTCTGCGGTGCATGCCGAACATCGATCAGCACAAACAGGCAGTATAAATTTTCGCGGTTCAGGATATAATCGCTGATCAGTTTCTGAAACTTTTCTTTAACCGAAATGGAAATTTTAGCATATCCATATCCAGGTAAATCGACCAAATACCAACTTTCATCAACTACAAAATGATTGATCAACTGTGTCTTTCCTGGCCTGACCGACACCTTTGCCAAACTATTCTGTCCGACAAGCATATTGATCAAAGACGATTTGCCGACATTCGACCGACCGATAAATGCATATTCGGGGCGATCGGGCGCCGGGCATTTTTTTACATCGGTGTTACTGATTAAGAAGCGGGCTTGTTTGATCATTTAAATTAGAAATTAGTCATTAGTCAATAGGAAAGAGTCACTGGTCCGTCAATTTTAGTCCTTTTCCTAATGACTAATGACCTTTTCTGCTGTATTTTATGCAATGTAAACTTCGAGCAATTTTGCTGATACTGTAGCTGGTTTCAGAAGTACATTTTCGATGGAGGCCGGTAAAAGAATAGTTTCGCCTTTCTGAATCGATTCGGAGCCCGATTCGGTTTCGATCACCAATTCACCATCCAGACAAATATAGATTACAAATGAATCGAGTTTGTTGTAGTCTTTCTCGACAACTGTAGTAACATCGAGTACATTAGTTGTAAAATAAGGGCAACTGGCCAGCTCAACCGATTCGTTTGGCTTTGATTCGTATTTGGTTTTGTATTCCGGAAAGAGCGTGTAATCAATTGCATCCAGAGCCAAATCAGTATGCAACTCACGCGGATTTCCCTGATCGTCGCGGCGATCATAATCGTAAATGCGGTAAGTTATATCCGAAGTCTGCTGAATTTCGGCCAATAAAATTCCTTTACCAATGGCATGAACACGTCCGGCAGGAATAAAAAACACATCATCAGCGGTGACTTCCTCAAAATTCAGAATATCAGTCAATTCAACTTTTTCCAGTTTTTCAAGGTATTTTTCCTGATCAACCTGTTGGTTAAATCCAGATTGAAGTTTAGAACCTTTATCGGCCTGCATCACATACCACATTTCAGTTTTGCCGTACGAGTTGTGACGCTCGGCAGCCATCTCATCGTCAGGATGAACCTGGATGGAAAGATCGTCGTTCGCATCAATAAATTTAATCAGAAGCGGAAATTCGTTACCAAAGTTTTCATAAACCTCGTCGCCAGCCAAATCGCCCATATAAACTTCTAAAAGTTCTTCAAGGGTATTTCCGGCCAGATAACCATTCGAAACAACCGAAACATTGCCTGCAACGCCCGACAATTCCCAGCTTTCGCCGCAATTGGGCAAGCTGCCAAAGTCCTTGTTCAGAACCGATTTAATCTTATTTCCGCCCCATATTTTGTCTTTGTAAATGGGAGTAAACTTGAGTGGATATAATCCTTCCATGCGTTAAGGAATAATTAAATTTGAAAATCAGGAATTTAAAATGCTGAATCCGATTAAAATTCGTAATCTACAGCTGCTCTTTCAACAACATGCTGCCCAATAAGTTCAGCAACCTTGAGGTGTTCTGGATGAACGCGATAAGCATCGAGCTGCTCAACAGTTTCGAAATGCGAAACCAGGCAAATATCGTGTGATTTTGTGGTAAGTTCGTAATTGACACCCACTTCAATGTACTTTAATTCAGCAATTTTACCCGAAAGACCCAGCAAGGCATCTTCAATTGAACTGATCACATTCTGCTTTTCACTTTCAGAATCGTATTTTTTCAGTTTAAACAACACAACGTGATTAATCATAACAAGCTATTTATTTATTTTTCCACTGCGAAGTTAACATTTTCTATCCTCTGTTCCACAACGTATAATTTTGCTTGGTTTAAAGCCGCACTCTTCGTTATCTTTGAGAAAAAATATTTCTATGTTAGTAATTGGCATCGCAGGTGGAACTGGTTCTGGAAAGACAACGGTAGTAAAGAAAATTATTGAAAATCTGCCAGCAGGCGAAGTCGCTGTTATTTCGCAGGATTCGTATTATAAAGATAACGGCCATTTGCCCCTCGAAGAAAGGCAAAAGATCAATTTTGACCACCCGGCATCCATTGAATTCGAGCTTTTGGTTGAACACATCATCAAATTGAAAGCCGGGCAGCCGGTTCAGGAGCCGATATATTCATACCTCACCTGCACCAGATCTGAAGAAACACGGGAAATTCAGCCCAAATCGGTCGTGATTATTGAAGGAATCCTGGTACTTTTCCCTGCTATTCTGCGCGAGCAAATGGGAATTAAAGTATTCGTCGATTGCGACTCGGATGTTCGTTTAGCACGTGTGATTCAGCGCGACATTATTGAACGCGGACGCGATGTGCAAATGGTTTTAGATCGATATGCACAGACGGTCCGCCCAAGTCATATTCAGTTTATTGAGCCAACCAAGCAATTTGCCGATATTATTGTGCCCGAAGGTGGAAGCAACCTGGTAGCCATTAATATCTTAACCAATTACATACAACAAAACCTCAAATAACATGTTCGAATCGATTTCTTCTGAAGACATTCTGTTCATCGACATTGAAACAGTGCCACAAAAAGCCGGGTTCGAAGAACTCCCGGAGCATTTTCAAAAGCTTTGGGATAAGAAATCGGGGTACTTCAGGGATGAAACCCAGGTA
This sequence comes from Bacteroidota bacterium, assembly GCA_023251455.1. Taxonomy (GTDB): domain Bacteria; phylum Bacteroidota; class Bacteroidia; order Bacteroidales; family Prolixibacteraceae; genus Aquipluma. The sequence continues at coordinate 5,624 of JAHEYT010000079.1, read as the reverse complement.
GCCGCTGATGTTTATGAAAGAGCTGGGATTTATGCCGAATTCGGCAGGATTATTTGTATTTCGGCTGGAGTGATTATTCAGAAAAATGGCGAACGGTTTTATCGGGTGAAGTCGTTTCATGATTCAGACGAAAAGAAATTATTATCCGATTTTAATGAAATGCTTCAAAAATTCACTTCAAATCCCGGAAAGAAACTTTGTGCCCATAACGGGTTGGAGTTCGACTATCCATACATTGCCCGCCGGACTTTAATTAACGGACTCAGGTTGCCCAAAATTCTGGACGTGTCGGGTGCAAAACCATGGGAAATAAAAGACCGGTTGCTCGACACGCTGCAAATGTGGAAATTTGGTGACTATAAAAACTATACTTCACTCGATTTGCTCTGTGCTGTTTTTAATATCCCAACTCCGAAAGATGATATCGACGGTAGCCAGGTTGCCCAGGTATATTATCAGGAAGGCGACCTCGACCGCATCATCAGATATTGTGAAAAAGATACGTTGGCACTGGCAAACCTGATGCTGAGGTATAAAGGGGAGCCAATTATTGCACTTGACAATCTCCTGGTGGTATAGGATGTTTAATCAAAGTCAAGAAAAGTGACACAAAAGAAATATTTCTACATGATTTTCAGTTGAAAAAGAACATATTTGTGTGCATAAAATTACACAATGAAAAAACTGCCGTTACTTTTCATTTCACTTTTAATTGTCAGTTTATCAGCCTCATCGCAGTCAAAAGTCGACAGTTTGCTCCAGCTTTTCAATAAAGCAACCGAAAAACAGAAAACGAACCTGTTGCTTGAGTTATCGTTTAATACCCGGAACGACACTGCCAAGAGCAATTTATATACACGTCAGGCACTAAAACTGGCGGAAAAACAGCATCAACTGCCAGAACTGGCAAAAGCAAATTATTATTTAGGCGAAACCAATTATTACATCCGGAATTTCAGCGGCGCCATTCCGCACTACAAAAGGGCATTTTCAATATTCGAACAGCTAAAAGACTCATTTAATTTAACCAATTGCTACAGTTCAATCGGTCTATGTTACCATAACATCGATCAGGGAGAAAAAGCGATTGCACAGTTGATTGAAGGTTTAAAATTGAGTGTAAATAATCAGGAATATACAGCCGAAATACTACACAATATTGGGAATGTTCAGCAAAAAATGCAAAACTACGAAAAGGCTATAAGCTATTTCCGGAGAGCTATGAACATTAATCTAATGATTAAAGATTCGGTGAGTCTGGCTGTAGATTATAATGGATTGGCCGAATCGTTTCAGTATTTAAATAAAAACGACTCCTCAATAGTTTACTTTCTAAAGGCAAATCAACTTTTTAAAAACCTGCACAAAACAGGATACCAAGCCATTACATATGCAAATCTGGGAACCGTTTATACAAATTACCCCGACAGTTTAAAAAAAGCATATGATGCATTTAGTGAGGCCTGGACGGTATTCAAAAAATTGGGATGGAATCATTATGAATCCGAAATAAAAGAGGGTTTTGGAAATATTCTAAGTTCGCAAGGCAAATATAAAGAAGCGATTGCAGCATATACTGAAAGTATGAGATCGACAGAACGTTTTAAACGTGGATTTGGCCTTAAAAAATCAACCTATCAGAAAATGGCGAAAGCTTATGAGTCTATGGGCGATTACAAATCGGCATTAAAATATCACATCTTATTTACCCAATATTCTGACAGCCTGAACCAAAAAGAAAAACACGAAAAACTCATCAACATTGAAAAACAGTACGAGACTGAAAAAAAGGAAGATGAAATCATCCAACTACAGGCCAGACAAGAATTAATGGATGTGCAATTACACAAAAATAAACAACTCAAAATCCTTGGATTTGTTACAGCCAGCTTGCTGCTCATATTTGTATTTTTTGTACTTATCAGGTACTACGATAAAATCAAGCTAAACCAATTACTGGAGTCAAAAAACGAAAAAATTGAGCAGAGCGAGAACGAACTACATGTTTTAAATGCATCGAAAAATAAATTTTTCTCGATCATTGCCCACGACTTAAAAAATCCATTTCATACCGTAATGGGTTACTCATGGCTTCTAAGTAAAGATTATGAGAAGTTCACTGAAGAAGAACGAAGAAAGTTTGCGTCCGACATTCACCATTCAACTAATAACATTTTTCGATTGCTGCAAAATCTGCTCGAATGGTCGAGATCGCAGACCGGAAGATTAACATTCATGCCCAAAGAAATCGAATTAAAAAGGATAATTGAGAATTCAGTAAGCGTATTGCAATCGCTGGCAGACCAAAAGAATATCGGAATTAAATTCGTTTACGACAAAGATCTGATCCTATTTGCTGACCCACAAATGATTGAAACTGTACTGAGAAACCTGATCAATAACGCCATCAAATTTACTCCTGAAAATGGCTTGGTTGAAATAGCCGCAAATCAGATCGACGGTCACATCAGCATAAGTGTTAAAGATTCGGGGATTGGCATTTCGGAAGAAGATGCGCAAAACCTTTTCCGAATCGACTCAACAGTAAAACGCAAAGGAACCAACAACGAAGATGGTTCCGGGCTTGGCTTAATCCTTTGTAAGGAATTTGTAGATAAAAACAGTGGAACAATTTGGGTGAACAGTTCTCCGGGCGAAGGAAGTTCATTCATTTTCACCGTTCCTGCCAAGACAGGGAAAAGTCATTAGTCATTCGGAAATTTTCTAAAAGCAATAACTGTCTGAATTCGGCCACTGAACACTTTTCTATTGACTAATGACTTTTTTTTGCCACGATTAAACCAACATCTGTTTGGCAAGCAATTTAGCCTTTTCAACCGACACTGCTTTTTCAACAATTTTCAGGGCAAACTGAATGGCCAGGCCGGGTCCTCTTCCTGTCATGAAATTTCCTGATTCAACAACCGGAACCTGAAGCACTTCGGCACCCTTCAAATATTTTTCAAAACCCGGATAACAAACAGCCTGTTCACCTTCCAGAATTCCCAGATTACCAAAAACAAGCGGAGCAGCGCAAATAGCAGCAAGCTGTTTTTTTTCAGCAACAAATTTTCTGATTTGGGATTTTAAACCCGCATGGGCATCGAGATTAGCTGCCCCTGGCATTCCACCGGGCAACACAATCATATAAATTTCATCGTAATTCACCTTTTCAAAGAGAATATCGGCCATTACTACGATTTGGTGTGCACCAAGTACCCCTGTTTTACCAGTAACCGAAACCACAAGAACATCCAGATCAGCTCTGCGTAGGACATCAATAATGCTGACAGCCTCAATTTCTTCAAACCCATCAGCCAAATGAACTGCAATTTTCTTCTTCATAGCAATCAGATTTTCTTTCAAAGTTAAGTCAATTTAAAGCTAAAAAAAAAAAAGTGGTCTGCTAGCTGCAGACCACTTGAACTATTATAACCAACTTATCCTATTTTGCGAACAACAATACTACAATTTATGAAGCGTAATCTTTTAACGATTTTTCGAGTTTCTTCCTGGTAAAGAAAATGCGACTTTTAACAGTTCCAAGAGGCAAATTAAGATCCTCAGCTATTTCCTTGTATTTGAAACCATCTAAAAACATATTGAATGGAACTTTGTATTCATCTTCCAATGCATTGATGCATTTGATAATTTCTTTCGAACTGTAAATAGATTCCGGTGAAGGATAACTTTTATCTTTTTGAAATTTCAAATGGAAATCATTATTGGCACCGTCGAAAGTACTTTTCGTTTTTACATTACGACGATAATTGTTGATGAACGTGTTTTTCATAATCGTGTAAATCCACGCTTTGAAATTCGTATTTTGAGTAAATTTATCTCTATAAGTAAGAGCTTTCAGAAAAGTTTCCTGAAGCAAATCCTGAGCTTTTTCCTGATCTGAAGTCAGACTCAATGCATAGTACAACAACTTGTCCTGTAATCCTAAAAGTGCGGTGTTAAATTGAAGCTGTGTCATGGCGTTCGTTTTTTAATTGTTAATGTTAGGACAAATATATAGATTCAAAACTTCAAATAAAGGATTTTCAAGTCTTTTATTCTTCGATAATTTTGATAGCTGATAAAGAATATTTATATCAGTGTAATTTTGCGATCAATTCTATTCTATACGAGGGTTTACATAACTTTGTTTTTCGATAGCAACATGTTCTTAAACAAATATTTTACAGTACTGCAAACCCCAAAAAGTGGATGATTTTTTTATCTTTATAAAAACAAAGTTACCTCTTTGTCGATGCTGAATACTTACACAATTCTTCTATAAATTTACATAATTCACATATTTACAATCAACTAAGCTCAATAACGAAGTATGGAAGAACTCTTTTCGAACTTGCTCAAATCAAATAATTATTACTTTAGCCGCCTCAAATTTTTCACTAATAATTAAAATGAAACAAACAATCAGATCCATTAAACGGGCTGAAATGTTCACTTTCAAACGTTGGGGAAGAAAAGCTTATTCACTTTTCAGTGTTATGAAAAAGCCGGTGCGCATTGGTGTACTTCTGGCTGTTTATACAACTGTGGCCGAACCTGAATTTGTTTTCGCACAAACCGACAGCACGAAAGTAAGCATGGAGTACGATCTTGACGAAGTCGAGGTCTCAGCCCAAAGAGCACCTGTTGTTTTCTCGCAGGTGGCACGGATTGTATCCGTGATTAACAGAGAAGAAATTGAGGCAGCCCCCGTCCAGAGTATCCAGGAACTACTCGAATATGCGCTGAGTGTTGATGTCCGTCAGCGTGGTGTTCATGGAGTTCAGGCCGACATCTCGGTCAGGGGAGGTTCCTTCGATCAAACCCTAATCCTTTTAAATGGCATCAACATTTCAGATCCCCAGACAGGCCACCACGCCCTCGACCTTCCGGTCAGCTTAAAAAACATCCAGCGTATTGAAATTCTTGAAGGTCCGGCGGCCCGCGTTTTCGGGCCCAATGCATTTTCAGGTGCAATCAACATCATTACCAGTTCCGAAGGCAAAACAAGTGTAAAATTAGATGTATCTGGTGGTCAACACAAATTGGCCGATCTTAATCTGTCCGGAAATCTAAGTTCCGGCGCATGGGATCAGTTTATTGCGTTTAACCGCATCTCGTCCGATGGATACATCGACAATACTGATTTTAAAACATGGAATGCCTTTTACCAAACCAAGCTGGACACCAAACCCGGAACACTTGATTTTCAGGCAGGACACACCAACAAGGCGTTTGGTGCAAACAGCTTTTACACGGCAACTTATCCCAATCAGTTCGAAGAAACCAAAACAACTTTTGCCTCTGTAAAATTTGAAACTGGTACGAAAATTCATTTAATTCCTTCGGTTTATTGGCGCCGCCACCAAGATCGGTTTGAGTTATTCAGGGATAATCCGGCAAGTTGGTACAAAGGCCATAACTACCATTTGACCGATGTTTTCGGAAGTAATCTGAATGCCTGGTTTAATTCGCATTTTGGCAAAACTGCTTTCGGGGCAGAGATCAGAACCGAAAATGTTTGGAGCAATGTTTTGGGAAAACCGTTGACATCTCCAATTGCAGTTCCTGGCGAAACCAATCAGTTTTTCACCAAATCATATTCGCGGACAACCATCTCCTAT
>JAHEYT010000004.1 GCA_023251455.1 Bacteroidota bacterium | reverse complement strand
TAAAATACGACAATAAATTGTTCCTAATACTTAATACTAGAAATCACCTGAGACCGAAGTTTTCTCTTCCGGCCCCGGACTTCCGCATTCTACAAACTCTTCACCACACGTCGGACTTCGCAAATATGGTCGGGAGTTGTACCGCAACAGCCTCCAATGATGTTTGCTCCGGCCGCCACAATTTCTTCAACTCGGGCAGCCATATCTTCGGGCGATTCCGGGAAACTTGTTTCGCCATCATGATAATGAGGCATTCCGGCATTGGCATGAATCAAAACTGGAACGGTAGCGTTGACCTGCCTGATTTCTTTTACGATGCCAATCATATCGGTAATGCCATTTCCACAGTTTGCACCAATTACGTCAGCACCAGCTTCAACAAGCACTTCAGTCATTTCGGTAGGAGAAATCCCCATCATGGTGCGGTATTCACCACCAATAATTTTATCAAACGTCATGGTGCAAATCACTTCGCAACTGGTATTTTCTTTGGCAGCTTTCACTGCAATTCTGGCTTCTTCCAGGTCGGTCATGGTTTCAATTACGATAGCATCAGCGCCACCAGCTTCAAGTGCGATAGATTGCTCCTTAAAAGCATTGTAAAGCTCGTCTTCGGTAACTTCTTCCATCATCAGCAACTTGCCTGTTGGGCCAACCGAACCCAATACAAAACGATCGGCTCCGGCAGCTTTTCGGCTGATTTCGGCTGCTGCTTTGTTAATTTCGAAAACACGACTCTCGAAACCATAATTTTTCAGTTTGAAATAGTTTCCGCCAAAACTGTTGGTTTCGATCATATCGGCGCCCGCGTCGACATAACTTTGGGCAATTGCGAAAACATCGTCCGACCTTGAAATATTCCATTCTTCGGGGCATTCGCCGGGTTGCATTCCCTTTTTCTGAAGGAATGTTCCCCAGGCGCCATCGGACACCAACACCCTACCCTTTTGTATTTCCTGAATTATTTTATTCATGATTAATATTTATGCAATTTTAACATTCAAATACTCAACAACACCTTGTGGATCGGCAGAATAATTATCGGCTCCAATTTTCGAGCAGAATTCGTTATTTACAGGAGCACCACCGATTGTAACCAAGGTTTCGGGCAAAGCTTCCTTAATTTCTTTGGTGATTTTCTCCATGCTGGCCATCGTAGTGGTTAACAAAGCCGATAATCCCACCACTGCACCTGGATTTTCTTTCAAGGCTGCAATAAATTTATCGGAACCAACATCGGTACCCAAATCAATTACTTTGTATCCGTTTCCTTCCACCATCATTCCAACCAGGTTTTTACCAATATCGTGCAAGTCGCCCAAAACAGTTCCAATTATAAAAGTCCCTTTTTGCCGGGCAGCACCCGATAAAAAATGAGGTTTCAGATGAAGCATAGCCGTGCTCATTGCCTTGGCCGACATCAAAACCTGAGGAACAAAAACCTTATTTTCACGGGACTTCACTCCGATCCGCTCCATGCCTGGCATCAAACCATTGGTCAGAATATCCTGAGGATTTACCCCTGCTTCCAATGCGCGGCGGGTAATTTCGTCGGCACCTTCCTGTCCTTTCATTTGAGGCGGGTAAGGCGAAGCCATATTGATCTTGCCAAATTCAACGCATTCATCCAATTTGGTTAATAATTCGTTCATGCTTTTAGGTTTTACATTTTTAGACTTTCAAAAGTAATGGCTACAAACAAAATAAAAATGGTAATTTCTTTGATAAAAATGGAAAATACAACTTTTTTGAATAATTAAGTGATTGAAAACTTATAAGGTCGAAATCTTATTGACTGTTTAAATTTTCCCTGGAACCATTTATAAAATTTAAACTGTCATAATTGGGAACAACCTATTGAATCATTATCGGCTTAAAACCAGTTTACCGACAAATGTCTGAGTCCCTGAAACTATCCGAACAAAGTATATTCCTTCAGGTAAATTGGATACGTTTAACTGGTTTGCTGCCTGAAAATCAGATTCTATTTTAACCACCTGCCCATTCATATTTATCAATGAGACCTCGGACAAAGTTGTGCCTGAAAAATTTTCGAAGGCGATGAATTCGCTTGCAGGATTTGGATAAATCTTCGGCTCGCTGCGACTAATCACCGGAACCTCCTGCACAATCCCCTTTTGCAGAATGATTTTTACGCTCAGGTCTCCGCCATTGCTTTTAATGTCAATTTTCACTGAATCTACTGACAATTGTTGCGGTTTATAATAGACCGAAAACGTATAATCTTCAGAACCTTTCAACTTCTTTTTCAGGTCGAAATTGCTTGAAAATTCATTTCCGGCGGGAACAGTTACAGAGGTAAATTTCAGGGTATCGTTGGCACGATTGGTCAATGTAATTTTCAAGGTATCAGCTAAGCCATACTGCACCGTTCCCTTTTTGGTGCCGCCATTTGAAACCAGCATTAATCGGGGAGCAAGAATGGTGGTTGTCTTCAGCGAGGCGCTTTTCCAGGCATTTATTCCGCCGCTCATTTCGTAAACTTCGGCAAAATTCTGGCTTTTCATTATAGTGAGAGTTGGGCCGCTTCTTCCGCCCGACTGACAATGAAGAAGGTAAATTTTGTTCTTTGGCAAAGCGTTCAACTGGACACTAAAATCAGTATCGTAATAATTACGGCAAATCGATCCGCTCAAATGATCGGCCAGCCAGGTTGATGGTGTGCGTACATCCAGAATAACAAAATCAGGATTTTTCTCATTGGCTTTGATGAGACTGTCGCAGGCAATGGCTGGAATGGTTTTGTATTTATTGGCAGCCGTTTCCTCAATTGCTGAAAATGATTTGACCGGAAATACAAAAATCCCCACAATGCAGAAAGTCAACAGAGATGTAAAGTTATAGATTTTCATAAGGTTGATTTTTCTTCAAATTATCGTTGATCAGAAACAGTTTATCGGTACTACATGGAAGGTATCAGCCATTGGCCGAAGCCTGTAAATACAGTGAATTGAGTTGCAACAACCTCCGTGAAACAAAAGAAATAAAGCGAAAAGCTGTGCTGAAAGTTTCATTTCGGTTGTTGTTTATTGCACCAAGGTATAAGTTTATCCTGACTTAATCATAAAGATTTATTCCGGATTTTGGCAAACTAAGAAACGGTTTAAATTTCATTCATTTTGATTTTTCGGGTTACCCCGAACCCTGAAGGGAGCCCGAAAAATCAAAAAAAAATCACCCTTTAGGGCTGGGGTAATTTTTTTGATTTTGGCAGTATTTTCAAATTTTAAACCGTTTCTAAATAAAAAGAAGGAAATAATGTTGCATTTGATTTCTCCTATAAAATGGATTCACCCCCTCACATGAGCGATGCTTTGATCAATGCGCAGTTACGATTCCGGGAATTCGGGGGTGGCAATCTATCATTCAAAATATTGCTTTGCGATGCTTGCTACGACGCCCTGATTAAGTGTTTTGATCGTCATCAGCGTATCTAGCGGTTGCTAACCAAATCTTTTAATGTTTGACGTAAAATACCAACCTCCATTTCCAATTCTTTTACCCTGTTTTGAAGCTCTTCAACTTCCGATTGCTTCGATTCCCTGGCGTAAACCGGATCGGTGTAGGGAAGTTTAGCGGCCAGTTCGCGGAAGAAATTATAATTTAGAAGTTCGGATAGCTCTGCCAAACGCTGAACCTGAAATGTTGGACTTTTTAACATGCCGCTAACCGACGATGTATTGATTTTCAACCCGCGCGACAGTTCGGCAACGCTGATTTTTTGGCGTTGCAACTCGCGCCTGACCATTTGAAGTACTGGTAATGTTTCCATAAAAGCAGGTTTTAAAGGTTTGAACCGATTTACCCAATAAATATAAGGATATATTATCGTATTAATCTACTGAATAATCGGTTTTAACAATTAAATAGTCGTTTCTTTCAATTAATTCATAGTTATAAATAGCTTAGTGAGAATTATGTCAGCATGAATAAGCGTTATTTTAGCATGAGTGGTTGTTAAGTTAGTATGTGTAGGCGTTATATTAGTATAAGTGAATGTTATGTTAGTATAAGTGGTTGTTAAGTTAGTATGTGTAGGCGTTATGTGAGCATAAGTAAACGTTATGTGGGCATGAATAGGCATTAATTTGAATTGAATAGGTGTTATTTAAAATTGAATATTGAATCTGACATCGTAATTATGTGTTACGACATATAATAAGACGGTTATACCACATTAATAGATGTTTTCTAGCTTTGAAAAAACAAAAGTTGCCTAATTAAAACCAAAAGAAATAAGTGCGTATTTTCTTCGGAAGGATATTCTAATCGTTTATTAAGTATTACTGACGATGATGTGTTTAAATAAATACCAGCCGTAACGTTTACGTCCCCGTTCGGTGGGGTATAACTGCTCTCCTACTCCGGAATAAAACAGCCCACTTATTAAAATCCTTTATTTTAGCCTGAAAGCTAGTTAAAGAACATAAATATAATTTCCACTGGATAACAATAATTTGTTTGAATAGCCTTAATTTTGGCAGAGCTGAAAACGAAGAAAGGGAGATTTACAAACGAAAGATTCAGCCCTGAGTCTACAACTCCCTTGATTTTGATAGTCGAACCGACAAAAAGGTCTATCCCGGGAAGAATAGAAACAAAAAAGTACTATAAACTTGCCGCTATTTACTATTTGTAACCAATTTAGAAAGCAGCTTTGTAGCTAGTTGACCATTTGATAGTAAACATGAAAGGTGTCAAAGCTTTAATTTTTATGACAGGTGAACGCTTTTAAAATGACATGACATTGTTAATATAAAAAACAGAAATAATGAGACAAATCTTTTTCCTAATCTTTCTTTTTGCGAGTACATTAGCATTTAGTCAATCAACCACTTACAAGAATAATTACGGTACTAATATTGTAAATGGTAAAACAGGTAATTTTAATAAATCCTCATTTTCATGGACAATCACTCAAAATGAAAATTTTTATAATATAAAAACCAATGCACTTGCAGTATCTTTTAATGTTTCTTATTCCCATTTTGACAGTGCTAATAAATTATTTATGTATAACGTGGTAGGTGATGGAAGCTTTGATGGAGCTCATGTTAAAATCGTAATGACTACCAGTAAATTAGGTGAATATGCTAATGGTATTATTAAGGAAGTAAATCTACTTGCCATTGTATTCACAGACAATTCTGGGTATATCTATAAATTGAATAAATGAGAAAAACAACTATGAAGCACCTAATTTTTTTAGTTTCAATGGCATTTATTTTTTCTGGGTCTTTCGCCCAAAAGAATGATATTGATGATCCGATTTATGGTGAAGATTCAAGAAATACAACAAAATCAAAAGCTGAATCAATAACTAAAAATAATTTTCTGATCGAGAATAATAAATTGATTTGGCAAAAAGTATTTGAAACCAAATTGGGATTTGAATCATTGGTAGATAAGATAAAAACAGCTGGAATTTTGGAGAATATCGAAATTTCAGAATCAAAGATTACCGGTGATTTGAGACGATTATCAACTGATTATAGAGGTGCTGGGTTTACTGGCGCAAATACTCCAATTATTGTGGCAAGTGGAGACTTAACTGGCTACATAGTTCTTGATTACAAGGATAACAAATACCGAACAACTGCTAGAAACATCACATTAATTCAGAGGTTCGACAATACTCAATTTTTTAAGCAAGGGCAACCTACAAAGGTTGACTTGTTTGCAATAAAAGACGGCAGTTTTAAAAAAGCATTCCTTAAAACATCGGCAGTAATTATTGACTATTCTTTTACTAATGCATTATTGTTTGACATGGAAAAAATCAATGATAATTGGTAGTATTTCAAAAAGAAATAGAGTTTTAGTCAATTCTATTAACATCATTACATAGATTAACATTTATTGAATGAGAAAGAAAAATATTAAAAAGGTAATTTATTTACTCGAAGAACTTGGGACATTATCAGTTGATTTAGCCATAGACAAATTGAATATTCCTAGAATTGAGGCTGAATCAATTTTCAAATTCTTAATAATTAACGAATATGTATTGAATGTATCCAGTAAAACAGATATGGAAATATCAGCTGATAAATATGTTGACTATAAATGGTTATCTAGGAATTTACCTATTAAATCAAAATCAAGAAAAATATTTAATCTCGCGTGGAAAGTATTAGTTGTAATAGGATTTATATTAGGAGTAATAACCGATGGTTTTGGCTTATTAGACAGGTCACATAAGAATGAATCAAAAAAAGCAAACACAATATCACAAGACCAATTCGAAAAAAAGAATGGAAATGCTTATCAAACTGATACAACAAAAATGATAAATGACACTTTATTAAAAGAATGATTGCCGTTATTGTATAGTTGAATTAATAAAATTGGTTACAACTTCAGCTACCCGGGTTTTGGTGGCTCGTTGACAGGGAGTTAGTATTTTGAAAGGCAGCTTATCGTGGACAATTTATTGGGAAACACCCGACCTGCGTGTAGCTTCCTACGTTAGCAGTCAGTTTAATCGCGTTACTCAACATATTTACCAAATGGACAAAGAATTATTAATTGAGCTTGACAAAGTTTTAGGAGAGTGTAGAGACGATGGATATATTTCCATGTCAAAGGACACCGATGGATTGACCAGAAAAGCAATTAATGAAGCTGTTGCCCGTGGCTGGCTATATAAGTACAATTCATACACTTATAAACTTGACTCGACAGGCATCGACGTGCTGGACTTTGGGACAGTTGAAGAATATCTTTTGGACAAGAAATCTAAGAGAGACAGCATTTCGACACCACCAACAACAACAACAGTAATTAAGGCAAAAAATGTTGTGTACGGTGACACGTCTGGAGACATTCATCAATCATCAAAAAGCCAGACAAATAATCTGACAAGCAGAACAACTAAGTATAAGACAGCGCAGACAAAAAGTAAAATATCTAAACTTGAATGGGTTGGAATTGTACTTGGAGCAATTGCTAGTATAGTAGCCATTTATGAATTTTTATTTTGAATTAAAAACCGAACCGCCAACTTCAGCTATCCGTAAGTTTGGCAGCAGTGGTTTTCGGTGGGTATCTTTCCGTTCGGGATGCTTTTCGGCTTGATCCAGAGTGACCTGCAATACGCCCCTACGCGTAGCTTCCTGGGTTATGTGAAAGCTTATTGAGGAACAACCACCGCTCAAGGAATAACACATAATAGAAAATGAAAAGAATCTTATTATTTTTCACGTTAGTACTATTTCTTGACTTCTGTTCTATTGCTCAATGGACAAAAAAAGCAGATTTCATTGGCTCTTCGAATAGAAGCATGGCTGTAGGCTTTTCAATTAGAGGCAAGGGTTATATTGGAACTGGTAGTGAACGTTACAGTTGCGGAATGCCTATACCCTGCGAAACAGATTACAAAGATTTTTGGGAATTCAATCCTACTAATAACTCATGGACAAAAAAAGCTGATTTTGGAGGTGATGCGAGAATTCAGGCAGTTGGATTTTCAATTGGAGACAAAGGATATATTGGAACAGGAGGAAGAACCGACTTCAAAACTGATTTTTGGGAATATGATTCTGCCAATAATATTTGGACACGGAAATCTGATTTCCCTGGATTAGCCAGATGGGGAGCAGTTGGGTTTTCAATTGGGAACAAAGGCTACATAGGAACTGGAGAAAATGGAACAACCAGATTTCAGGATTTTTGGGAATATGACCCAACCACTGATAAATGGACACAGAAAGCTAACTTCCCGGGAACAGTAAGAGGTGGAGCCGTATGTTTTTCAATTGGCAATAAAGGATATATAGGTTTAGGCTGGTCTGAAGGCTATATAAAAAATGATTTTTGGGAATATGACCCTGTAAATGATTCATGGCGACAAATAGCTGATTTTCCTTCAACAGGCAGGCAAATTGCAAATGGATTCTCAATTGGACTAAAGGGTTATGTTGTTGGTGGACATGATGGTTCATACAGAAATGATTTATGGGAATGGGATTCAACCACAAATACATGGTCGCAAAAACAAAACTTTGGAGGTTCTGGAAGAATGAGTGCAGTTGGATTCTTGATTGGTTCAAATGGTTATTTTGGAACAGGAACTGACGGAATATATAAAAATGATTTTTGGGAATACAATTCAGGCACAACCTCTAATTCACTTTCATTTGAAAATGTCGATTTTATTAAAATATTTCCCAATCCAGCAAACAATAAAATTACAATAGAATACCCACAAGAATTTGATATTGAAATTGCTGATTTAAACGGTCGACAAATCGGATACTATCAGCAAAATAAAACAAATTTGATTATTGACTTAAATGGTTATCCAAACGGCGTTTATTTTCTTAAGATAATTACAGATCATAAAATCTGTGTGGAGAAAATTATTAAACAATGATAAGATATTGGATATGAAAGGAATTGTGAGTTTTAAAAGCGGAAGATTAAAGCCTGTGTATAACTTCAGTTTCCCTTCAACCTCGGCAACAGTGGTTTTCGGTGTGTATCTTTCCTCTCGGGCTGCTTTTCGGCTTGACAGGAATTGAAAATCGTCAAAGCCAAATCAGCCGCAGTCCGCCCCTGCGTGTAGCTTCCTAAGTTATAGGGCATAATAGACGTCCAGCAACATTCAATTTTAATGAGCATGACTTAAAAAAAGCAAAAAAGATTTATATGAGACAGTTGATTATTTATTCGTTATTGATTGGCCTTTTTTTCTCCTGTAAAGAGAAAACAAATTATCAATTGAGAATTTTCATTAAGAACGAAACGGACACAAACTTAAAATTGTCATTATTTCCAAAGGCGGAGTATATGAATGGAAGTTTATATTATTTCTCAGAGAATGGCAATGGATTTAGACATACCGATTTTGAGATTGCCCCGGATTTAGAACAAGACCTATATACCACAAGTGATTTGAAAATTTTACCTAATGAATTAGTTGAGAAAGTTTTTAATAGCATTCAAATCAGCCCGACCAATGGGAATGAGATCGCTCTTAAATTTTCACCAGAGACAGTTATTGGATACACTGAAAACTTGTATAAGGTAACATCCGATTGGATTTATGAATTACGAAATTTCGATTTACAAACTCAGCTTAGTAGTCATCCTGTAGAATCACATGATTACATTTTTGTGATTTCTAAAGATCATTATTTAGAATAATAAATTACGCCCTATAATATCAGCTACCCAAGTTCGGTAGCAGTGGTTTTCGGTGTGCATCTTTCCGCTCGGGCTGCTTTTCGGCTTGATCCCGAGTACTCGGGACCCGAAATCCGCCTCTACGCATTGCTTCCTACAATGGTGGCAATTTTATAAAGACCGTTGAAACCGGCATTTACTTTTTAATAAATAGTAAGTTATGGATAGTGAACTAAAATCGTTTTGGAGCAGATTTTTTGACTTTAATTGGAAGTTTGGACTCTTTCTAATTCTTATTGTGTGCATTCCTCGATTTATTTTAGTGCTAAATGCAAACTCTTCAGGAAGTTATGGTTCTATTGGACTAATTATGGCAATTTCAGCAATTGCACCATTTCTCTTTTTAAACAAGCATGGACGCAAAGAAATTGGCATCAAAAAACCTCGAAATTTTAAATGGCTATTTATTGCTTTTGTTTGCGGACTCGTTGGAAGTGTTTTACTTTATTTATTGGGGCAAATCTTGTATGACACCTCCTATCAAAATTGGTATCAGTATGTTGGCAAATCCTATAAAATTCCAACGGATATTAGTCAAACCGACAAGAACGTAATGTTTGCTATTATGGCAATTACAGGCATGACTTTTAGCCCAATCGGAGAAGAGTTATTTTTTAGAGGAATTGTTCATTCAAGTTTTGCAAAATCACTTGGAGAGAAAAAAGCATCAATAGTTGACAGTTCAGCATTTGCATTAACTCACATTTCACATTTTGGCTTGGTCTTCATCAATAATAAGTGGGACTTTTACACTGTTCCAACTCTAATTTGGGTTACAAGTATGTTTTTAGTGAGTTTGTTATTCATTTTTTTTCGAAAAAAATCAGACTCAATTTTAGGAGCGATGCTTTGTCATTCAGCATTTAATTTAGGCATGATTTATTGTATATTTTATTTGTTATAATTGGGAAACTGTTTAAATTTTGAAATTATGCCCAAAATCAAAAAAAACACCCCTGCCCTAAAGGGTGATTTTTTGATTTTTCGGGCTCCCTTCAGGGTTCGGGGTTATCCGAAAAATCAAAATGAATGAAATTTAAACATAGGGACTAAACAAAATCTAAAGACTGAAAAACTGCCACAAACTTCAACAACCCGCCAGTGAGATTAAATTAATACTGCCATTCACAAAAATTGGAATATGAAAAAAAGAAAAATCTTTAATAGGGAATTAGGTATAAAATGGACATTTATCCTGTTAAGTATATTCTTTACCAGCGTTAACGCGCAGGTAATAAAACCACTAAATCTCAATAAACCTGAAAGAGAGCAATGGTTTACTGAATTAGGTTTTGGAATGTTTATACATTGGAGTATGGATGTTCAATTAGGCATGGTAATTAGCCATAGCATGGTTGGCGCATCAGAAGATTATCTTAATAGATATATAAATGAACTCCCCAAGACATTTAATCCTAAAAATTTTGATGCCAGAGAGTGGGCAAAATCAGCCAAACTAGCTGGAATGAAATATATTGTATTCACAGCCAAACATCATAATGGTTATTGCATGTATGATACGAAAACTACTGATTTTAATATTATGAATAGCCCTTATGGCAAAGACGTTACTAAAATGATTGTAGATGCTTGTCGTGAAGAAGGTTTAGCAGTTGGCCTATATTTTTCGCCTGATGATTTTTATTTTCTGCACCAACAAGGCACTCTTATAACAAGAACACGAAAAGAGGCACTAGCCAGTGGCAATCCAGAGTTAAATGATTATGCAAAAAAACAAATGAAAGAACTCATGACGAACTACGGCAAAATAGATATCGTTTTTTTAGATGGTATGGAACAATTTGCTAAAACGGAACTTGCTAAAGTGTGTTGGGATATAAACCCAGATGTCGTGGTAACCCGTGGAGCTATTGAAACACCAGAACAGGAAACACCAAATGCTCCCATTCCTTCTCCGTGGGAAGCTTGTTATACTTTAGGCGATCAATGGCAATACAGACCTACTAACGAGCATTATAAGTCTGCCAAAAAAGTTATTCTCGAGCTCATAGATATTAAAGCAAAAGGAGGGAATTTTCTGTTAAATTTTGGTCCGGATCCCTTAGGCAATTTTGCTCCTGAACAAGCCGGCGTGCTAAACGAAATATCGCTGTGGATGTTTATTAATCAAGAAGCATTTCATAAAACGGTACCACATAAAACCATAAAAGAAAACAACATGTGGTTTTTAACATCGGCTGATAAAAAAACGGCTTACATTTTCATTAATGAAGAAGGTTGGAAATTAGGTGATCGTAAGGATTACACAATACAGGCATTTAAAGCCTCGAAAAAAAGCCAGATTTCTGTTTTAGGGCATAATGGATTAGTGTTAGAATATGAAGATGAAGCAAATACTACTCCAACCGTAAAGCAGACAAAAAATGGCATTGAAATCTCGGTTACCAGATCGCAACGAATCTATAATGATAAAAAATGGAACAACCCTGTTGTGGTGAAAATAACTGAATTAGATATAACTGAATAAAGGCCGGCCCACAACATCAGCGAACCGTCCAAGTCGGGTTTCGTTGCTTCGTTGACAGGAAATTTAAATTTAGAAACATAATTCTTCGCAGGAAGTTCATCGGGAAACTCCCACGATTGTGGGGATTTACAGAACATTTTCCGTAATATTGAGAAGCAGAGCGATGAATAAACTGTTTAAAATTTGAAGTTATGCCCAAAATCAAAAAATTACCCCTGCCCTAAAGGGTGACTTTTTGATTTTTCGGGCTCCCTTCAGGGTTCGGGGCTATCCGAAAAATCAAAATGAATGAAATTTAAACAGTTTTTAAGAATTTATAAAAATAGTGTAGAAATGATATGAAAGAGAATCAAACAAACATGTTAACTAAGGTGCTGGTTCTGATTTATTTGATTGCATTAGTTTGGATTTTACTATTTAAAATGGGTGTACATTTCACTTATATGGAAAATAGCAGAAGTATAAACTTAATTCCCTTTTACGAACCTTTAATCTTAAATGGTAAACTTGATTTGGGTGAATTGATTATGAATGTGTTGATTTTTGTGCCGCTTGGTATCTATGCCGGAATTCTATTTAAAAGTTGGATTTTTGGAAAAAAACTATTCTTGTTTTTCATCATTAGCTTTTTAATTGAGGTTCTTCAATATATTTTTGGAATTGGGGCTTTTGATATTACGGATCTGATTAATAATACTTTCGGCGGAATAATTGGATTAACGATTTACACAGGAATTGAAAAAGCATTCAAGAATAGTGTTAAGGCTCAAAAATTAGTAAACATACTTGCCACAGTAGGAACTGTTTCTGCGATTTTATTTCTTGTTTTACTACGAACAAACCAGCTTTGGATTAGATACCAGTAGATTGAGTCAACTTTTCACAAAGCGAACTGGTATAAACAACGAATAACGGTAAAATACCCGCCGGTAGTGTTTCATTGCTTTACTGAAAGTTCCAGATCACTCAAAATGAATCGGATGGAAAATATTTTTGTCAGTATGATTAAAATTAACTAGCTTGGTTTATGATTTGATAAAATTATGAAACGACTCATTGGTATATTAATCTTCAGCTTTTTACTACTAGCCAATGGTTATTCGCAGCAATACATCTTTACCAATTATTCAATCAACAACGGTCTTTCGCAAAGTGTAGTTAATTGCCTGTTTCAGGATTCGAAAGGTTACATCTGGATTGGAACCCAGAATGGACTGAACCGCTTTAATGGCGAAACATTCGACGTTTACAGTTACAACCCTGCCGACTCCGGTTCCATTTCGAACAACTGGGTTTATGCCATAGCAGAAGATACTTCAGGAAATTTATGGATTGGCACCAAAGGCGGATTAAACAAGTACCTGGCCGGCCAAAACAAATTTAAGCGTATCGCCTATCAGACCAGTTTCACCTACGATGTTACCCAATACAGTTACGATATTATTTGCCTGAAAAATGGACAAATTTTAATCAATACTCCACCTGTTATTTCCATTTACAATCCGCAAAACGAAAGTTTTACACACTTCCAGAATAAACTGGAATACGATGGATCTGTAAAAGATGTCAAAATTCCAGTCCTTGAAGATGCAGATGGCCAAATATGGGTCGGTTCCACCAAGGGAATGGCTTCTTTTTCGCTTCAGACCAGAGAATTCAGCTATTTTTCATTCAGGTATAACCGTGGCGATGTAATTAATGATGTGAATGTTACAGCCATATTTAAAGATAAAAAGGGAAAGCTTTGGGCTGGAACAACATCAGGCTTGTACTGCTACAATCCTACTTCACATCAATTTGAAGAGTCAAGATTCACATCTGATTCGAAAACAAATGTATTTGAGAACACTTGTATCCGGACAATAATTGAAGATAAAAACGGAAACCTGATCGTTGGAACTGAAGGCCAGGGTTTGTACGTTGTTTCGCTGTATTCGCAAAACCCGGCTACCATTCAGAATTACACCTCCGAAAACAGTGAAATTGGGCACAATATCGTGCAGTCGCTCATTGTCGATCGGTCGGAAAACCTTTGGATTGGTACCTTGCAGGGAATCAGCAAAACCGATTTAAAGAAAAAGAAGTTCAATCTCTACAGGAGAAGTAATTCGCCCAACTCATTAAATCTGCTGGGAAATGTCGTTGCATCGTTGTACAAAGACGATGTCGGGACTTTGTGGGTCGGAAACTGGGGACAGGGATTAAACCGGATCAACCGGAAAACCAACGAAGTTGAACATTTTTCGACGCAGCTTACCGGAAATCATCACATTGCGAATGACTTTATCCATGTGATCTTTAAAGATGCCGATCGTAATATTTGGCTGGGAACGCGAAACGGCATCCTCATCTACGATAAAACGGGCCATAAATTTGTCCCATATTATGAGTATTTAAAAAAAAACACGGCATTGCCAGCGTTTAACCAAGTCAGGATTTACATGATTATTCAGGACCGGGCGTCTAATTACTGGATTGGAACTCAGAACGGGTTGTATAAAATCAATCTTGAAAAATCGACCGTCGAAGTCTTTCAAAAAGAACTCGACCTGAATCATCAGCTAAGTTCAAATTTAGTGTATTGTTTACTCGAAGATTCCGGTGGCCTGATTTGGATTGCCACGGTTAGCGGTCTGGATGTGTACAATCCGGTTACGGACAAAATAAAACACTTCAGGAAGGAAGAAAAAGGACTAAGCGACGATTTTATCATCTCGCTTTGCGAAGACCGGAAAGGCCAAATATGGATCGGCACCAGCACGTATGTGAATGTGTATAACAAGAAAGATTCGACATTCACCTATTATTCGCAGGAACAGGGTTTGCCAAACAACCGGATTTTCGAAATCATTAAAGATAAAAATAAGGATCTTTGGGTTGCCACAGGAAAAGGATTATGCCGTTTCGACGAAAAACAAAATGCCTTTCACACCTTCACGCTGGAAGATGGTTTACAGAGCCTTGAATTCAATTTAAGAGCGGCATATGCATGTGCCGATGGTGAAATGTTAATGGGCGGCATGAATGGTTTCAATTCGTTTTATCCCGACTCTATTTCGAAAAATCCATACATTCCCAACCTGGTTTTTACTTCTTTTTATACAACAAAAGGGAATTCGAAAGAGTATATCAACCTGAATGAATCGCCAGAAATTATTTTAAAACACACAGTAAATTCGTTCACCATCGAGTTCGCAGCATTGGAATACACCAACCCGCAAAGAAATAACTATGCCTATCAAATGGAAGGAATTTCTGACGAATGGGTGAATCTTGGAAACCGGAAATTCGTTCCGTTTTCGGCACTTCAGGCAGGTGATTACACCTTCCGGGTGCGAGGTTCGAATAACGACGGCGTATGGAATAATGAGGCAATTAGCATTAAAATCAGCATTCTTCCTCCCTGGTGGAAAAGTATTTATGCCTATTTCTTATATCTGGCATTAGTCATTCTTTCTATAGTTATTTTCATAAAAATGCGTGAAAGAAAACTAAAACATGACAAAAAAATCCTGAAACAAAAAGTTAACGAGCGAACGCTTCAAATTGAGGAAAAGAATCGTTTAATCATTTCACAAAACCAGGAGTTGAAAGAGCTGAACCGTACAAAGGACAAATTTTTCTCCATTATTGGGCACGATTTGGGCAACCAGTTTAATATTATTGTTGGTTTTTCTGAAATGCTGATTTCGGGATTTAGAAATTTGGATGCCAGCAAATTGGAATATCATTTAAACAATATTCATAAATCGTCAAGACATGCTTATGAATTGCTGGAAAATCTGCTGACATGGTCGCAAATGCAAACCAAATCGATACCATATAATCCTCAAGCATTTCACATTCAGGATAAAATAACTGAGTCGCTTGAATTACTGGAAGGTGCCTACACCAAAAAGAACATTCAAATTAAAGTGATTGCCAAGAAAGAAATATCGGTTTTCGCTGATGTAAATATGTTTTCAACCGTGTTTCGGAACTTAGTTTCGAATGCCATCAAATTTACGCCCGAGAATGGAAATATCACTATTCACCTGATCAAGAAGGAGGACTTTTGCGAGATTACGGTTAAGGACAACGGTATTGGAATTTCAAAGGAAAACATACGGAAAATATTCCGGATAGACAGTAACCATTCGACTTTAGGAACAAATGGAGAAAAGGGAACAGGGTTAGGATTGTTACTTTGTAAAGAATTCGTTGAAAAGCACAATGGGAAAATCTGGGTCGAAAGTACGGTTGGGAAAGGTAGCCGGTTTATTTTCACCTTACCACTGAAAGATCAATTCGAGAAAAATTAGGTACAACAACTGATAATCAATTAACTCCCCGCCACAAGCGGACGGGGAGTTAATCAGACTTTCAAACAGAAATGTTCTCTTTTCGGGTGCCCAGAAATCTCTCCCAATAGTTAAAACATCAAATGGATCACCTATGGATTCCAATTCGTTGTAAATATCCTGAATTCTTGTTCTAATCTGATCCAACCGGTTGTTAATGTTTTGATATCCTCGCCCCTTCTTTTAATCAATTGCTTTTATTCATTCCATTTGTCATGAAGAAACATAAGGCCAGGTGCAACTTCAAATCGTTGACCATTCGGTGTACAACGGGCATACACGCTTTATTTCGATTTTTATGACAATAAAAAAGCACCCAAATTATTGAATTTAAGTGCTTTTAGTTCATTTTAATATCACAATCAGTAACCCCTATGATACAAAACCCGAACCATTTGCTGGAGGATTTGAAGCTTTTGTGTGAATTACTTGCAGCATAACAACTTCTTTAAATGTAGATTATTTAATACATTTAAAGTATCAAATCGTTCAGTAACTTGCCGTCATGAACTTTGGCTGCCATTACCTTTATGAACTTCCTAACATCTCGTAAGGCATCAATTAGCATGTGGACTTTAATCCCCTTTTTTCTTACTTCCATCTTTTGGGTTACGCCCAATTTTTTTAAATATCAGGCTGATAAAAAGCTAGATCGTGGCTGAATCAACAATAAAAAGTTCTTTGATATTAAGCTCTATGGTTCGGCTAGACGATAAAAATGTTGAATAACGTTTTGCCAAACTGAAATACAACGATTCAAAGAACTCACTGTCCTGTTTACGGTTTCCGTCGGTTATGGCACTCTTAGGCGAGACTTTAAACAAACCAGAATGACACAGTTTACCAACACAACCTATCATTCCTTCAACGATTTCCGTTACCAAATCACATCGGCTGGATATGCCGAACATCAGGTTTACGAAGAGTGTCCATGTGTTTAACTTCTTATAATAACAATCAATCTACTCTTCTGCTGCTAACTAATCCCTTGAATGTGACTTTACTCACTAAATCTAATCGCTCCGAGGTTAGTCCCCGCCGCTTTGCGGCAGAGGAGTTCATTACTTGGGGGAAAATCGGCTGACCGACTAAAATTTTTATTAGTATTTTCCCTCTTACTATATAAATTGCTAGTTTACACAGTAAAGATACAGGTTGGTCGGCTTCAGTAGATCAACCTGTTATCCTAAAAACTTTCATCGGTTACTAATGAAAAATTTATTAATCTAATCTATGGATTTCTATATCTCTTTTTAAACAATAATCGTATAAAAGTCAACGGGTTATAATTATAACATATTGCAAAAGGCGATTAAGTTAGTTCTATAATTTATGAGTAAGGCAATACACCCTTATCAGCAATGAAAAATGGGTTAAAGCTTAATCTCTGGTATGGTTCAAATTATTCTTCGATCTAAAAAAATCGCAATATGAATAACAGTATACACGATGTCTTGGTCTTGACTCCGTTGAGTGACGAGGGTAAAATTGTTTTTAAACAAGCCATGTACTTGCAAAAGATACTTCCCTTCCGAATTTTTGTTTTTCATGTTATTCACTCAATTAACCCTTTAGAACGTCTTTTTAGTTCCCGAAAAGTGCAAGAGTTAAAAGATGAGGCTTTGAAGGAACTTACTGATTTTGTGAAGGATTTCTTCGAAGGAGAAATTCCTAAAAATGTAATTCTTAAGATAATCATGGGAGATTTGGTCCCAACCCTGATCAAACAATCTCAGAGTGGAGATTTCTATTTTATGATACTGAAACGAAGTATCCATAAAAAGGAACTTTCAAATCTATTGGACCAAAGTGAAATTGACAAAATCATTGGTCACTCCTACTGTCCGGTGCTGTCGGTTAACGAGGATTCGACTCCTGAAAATCTGAACAGCATTCTGATTCCGATCGACATTTCAGAAAGTACCGACAAAAAATTACTTTGGGCCAGCCTACTTGCCAAGGAATCAAAGGCTAAAATACAGATTGTTTCAGCCCTGAATATCAACATCGACGAACAGAAGAGCCTGGCTGCAAAGAATGCCGAAAAGATAAAAAAAATGCTTCAGGAAAGGAAAATTGGATGCGAAGTGGAGGTGCTTAAAACACACCATCAACCTAAGCATGAACTGGTTCTGAATTTTATCGCTGAAAAAAAACCGGATATGGTAATTATTCGGAAACACCACATCGCATCCTATGCCAGTACAACGATCGGTGATTTTGCCAAAGAAATAATCCACGGATCAAAAATTCCGGTGTTCACGGTCAGCCAAAGCCAAAGCGATATCGAAAACATTTTGCCTTTGCATACACAGCTTGGTTGAGGTAAATAAGGGAGAGATACAATAATACAGACATGGCCGGTGATTCTGAAACCCAATGCGAAAATCTCATTGACTATAAATATCATTCGCAGATGTTTACTGTACCAAAGAAAACAAGTGGGTCCAACGGTATCGGAAAAGTAATTTCGGTTCGCGGCAGTGTGGTCGATATACGGTTCGATGAATGCCTGCCTCCGGTTTACACGCTGCTAAAGGCCGGAAAAGAAGAACAAATCTCCATTGAAATTTTGTCGCAACTCGATGCTCACAGTGTGCGTGGTATTGCATTGACCCCAACTCAGGGACTTGCTCGTGGCATGCTGGTGAAAAATACCGAAGGCCCGCTGAAAGCTCCCGTTGGCAAAGGAATTTTCTCGCGAATGTTTGATGTTTTTGGAAATACCATCGACCGGCGCGAAGCTTTAACCGATGTGCACTGGCGCTCTATCCATCAGGATCCTCCACCTTTGGGGAAACGCTCCACGCAGTCAGAAGTTTTTGAAACGGGAATCAAGCTCATTGATGTGCTGGTTCCATTGGAACGCGGCGGGAAGGCCGGGCTTTTTGGCGGCGCCGGAGTGGGTAAAACCGTTCTCCTGACTGAGATGATCCACAACATGATCGGGCATCACGAAGGGATGAGTATTTTTTGTGGCATTGGCGAGCGCTGCCGCGAAGGGGAAGAGTTGTACCGCGACATGAAAGAAGCCGGTGTATTGCAAAACATGGTCATGCTCTTTGGCCAAATGAATGAGCCACCCGGAGCACGTTTCCGCATCGGGCAGGCTGCTCTTACCATGGCCGAATATTTTCGCGACGATGAGCACCGCGATGTTCTCCTGCTGATGGATAACATTTTTCGGTTCATTCAGGCGGGCATGGAAATGTCGGGACTGATGGGACAAATGCCTTCCAGATTGGGCTATCAGCCAACGATGGCTACCGAATTATCGCGTCTCGAGGAGCGCATTGCCAACACCGACACGGGCGCCATCACCTCGATTCAGGCCGTTTATGTTCCGGCTGATGACCTGACCGATCCGGCCTCGGTGCATACCTTTTCACACCTTTCCGCATCCATCGTCCTCTCGCGAAAACGGGCCAGCGAGGGTTTATATCCGGCCATCGATCCACTGCAGTCCAGTTCGAAGATGGCTACCCCGGGCATCGTCAGCGACCGGCACTACCGCCTGGCGCAGGACATCCGGCAAACGCTGGCTCAGTATGAGGATTTGAAGGATATCATTGCCATGCTCGGGTTAGAGCAACTTTCGTCTGAGGATCGGAAAGTGGTGTTTCGTGCCCGGAAATTGGAACGCTTTCTGACTCAACCCTTTTTTACCACCGAGCAGTTCAGCGGTATTTCAGGAAAACTCGTTAGCCTGAACGATGCCCTGGACGGCTGTGAACTGATTCTTCAGGATCAGCTGAACGACTATCCGGAGAGTGCTTTTTACATGATTGGAGGAATCAATGAATTAAAAAAAATAGAAAAACCGGTTTAGCTTTTTGCTATGGAAACCCTGCTCATGAACCTGAAAATTCTGCTTCCGTACCAGGTCTTCGCTGACCTGAAAGGGATCAGGCGTATTGTGGCAGAAACGCTTCAAGGGTCGTTTGGTCTTTTACCACAACGGCTCGATTGTGCGGCAGCATTAGCTCCCGGAATTCTGATTTACGAAACGGAAACCGGAAATGTCGTCTATCTGGCCATTGACGAGGGGATTCTGGTTAAGGCTGGTTATGATGTGCTGGTTTCGGTACGCAACGCCATTGGAGGCGCAGAACTGGGCTCTTTACACCAGGCTGTAGAACAGGAATTTAAGAATATCGACGAACAGGAGAAGAAAGTCCGGTCGGTAATGGCAAAGCTGGAACTGGGATTTATTCGTCGGTTTGAGGAATTCAGACAAAAATAGGCTGGATATGAATAACACAAAAAAACAAAATGGATTTAGCCAGAGGATTGAGGCCAAAGAAAAAAGGATACTTAAAGAAAAAAACAAACCGAAACGAAGTATCCTATTTGGTTTGGGGTTGCTTGGAATAGTCGGATGGTCGGTAGCAATTCCTGCCCTTTTGGGAACTTTATTGGGTATTTGGCTAGATAATCGTTTCCATGGAAAACAGTCATGGACGCTCACTCTGTTATTTATTGGTTTGATTATGGGATGCTTATCTGCCTGGTACTGGCTGACGCGCGAAGACAAAGAAATACATAAAGACGAGGAGGAAAAAAATGAATGAGATTGGTATTCTGATCGTATCATTATTTGCCGGAATCCTTTTGGGTGCCTTCTTTTTTGGTGGTCTCTGGTGGACTACAAAAAAGGCCTTGCTTTCAAAATCTCCGGCCTTGTGGTTTTTCTCAAGCCTGATTATCCGCCTTGGATTAACCATCACAGGGTTCTACATTATTGGTCAAGGCCATTGGGACCGGATGCTGATCTGCCTGCTGGGCTTCATCGTTGCCCGAACCATTGGCTTGCGGTTTACGCAGGTTCCGGAGATCAAACATAACCAACAGAAAGGAGGGCTATAGTGAAATTAAGTCCTGACGATGTCGTTTTTCTTGAATATGGTTTTGCCAAGCTGAACCTTACCATACTCACAACCTGGGCACTGATGCTGATCATGGTCGTGGGTTCGGTATTGATTACGCGCAAACTCAGCATCAACACCAGAATTCCGCGATGGCAAAACATCCTTGAAATGATTGTCATCAGTCTGAAAAAACAAATTGAAGAAGTGGGATTAGATAAGGCTGAGAAGTACCTTGGGTTTCTGGGAACCTTATTCTTATTCCTGTTTCTCTCGAACCTCCTGACCATTTTTCCATTCTATGAGCCGCCAACCAGTTCGCTCTCCACAACCGGGGCATTGGCCATATCGGTATTTTTTGCCGTTCCGATATTTAATATCATTGAGCATGGCATTGTCAGTTACCTGAAATCGTACGTGAAACCCATATTCATTATGCTGCCATTTCACATCATCAGCGAATTCTCGCGCACCCTGGCCCTGGCTGTTCGTTTGTTCGGGAACATGATGAGTGGAGTAATGATTTTGGGCATTTTATTAACGATCACACCCTTTGTTTTTCCGATCGTTATGACTGTTTTTGGATTGTTGGTTGGTTCTGTTCAGGCATACATATTTACAATTCTTGCATCTGTTTTTATTGCTTCTGCCGCCCATGAATCGGAAAAGGGAATAAAACACACCTGATCTTCTGACGAGCGGCAATATTCTTCAACATTGAAAAAACTATACTAAATGGAGGATAACCTTATGGACAACATCACACTAATTGGAGCAGCTTCGGTTATTACCGCCGGAATTACAATGGCCATTGGAAGTATTGGCCCGGCATTAGGCGAAGGAAGGGCAATTGTATCGGCATTATCGTCAATTGCTCAGCAACCCGATGCAGCATCTACGATTACCCGGACGCTATTTGTCGGACTTGCCATGATCGAATCCATGGCGATTTACTGTTTCGTGGTATCGATGATTCTGATCTTTTCCAATCCGTTCTGGAACTTTGTAATCACAAAAGCTTCGGGAGGCTGACTATGCTATTCGACTGGTTTACATTGGCAGCGCAACTGGTCAATTTTCTCATTCTGGTCTGGCTTCTGAAACGCTTTCTCTACAAGCCCATTCTGAATGCCATCGATGAACGTGAAAAACTGATAGCCATGCATTTGCAAGATGCTGAATCCATCAAGGCCGAGGCCAGCAAGGAGCTTGATAATTATCAGCAAAAGAACTCTCGGTTTGAGGAGCAACGACAGGAACTGTTGAATCAAGCGATTGGCGAGGTGAATACCGAACGTCAAAAACTTCTGGGACAGACCCGGAAGGAAGTGGAAACCTTGCGCATGAGACTGATGGAAACACTTCAGGCCGAACAGCTAAATATGAGTTCCGAAATTATTCGCCGAACGCGGACTGAGGTCTTTGCCATTGCACGAAAAACCCTTGCCGATCTGGCTTCCGTGGATCTGGAGGATCAGATGGCCAGTGTATTTATTCGCCGCCTGAAAACATTGAACCCTGATGAACGAAAATCGCTGTATTCGGCGTTAAAATCACCTGTTCCTAAAATTGCTATACGCAGCACGTTTGACTTGTTACCGGCGCAACAATCCGATATCCAAAATGCCCTGAAAAGCGCACTCAATCTGGCAACCGATATTCAATTCGAAACCGCGCCTCACTTGGTTAGTGGCATCGAACTTATTACAAACGGGTACAAAGTCGCCTGGACAATTGAGGATTATCTGGGTTCACTCGAAACTCACATTACTCAACTCCTGAATGAGAAAACTGAACTGAAGGCTGAAAATATGTCATTACATGGAACCGAATAGCTTACAAGATCTTCTGGAACGCACGTTTGATGGGATCAATCAATCGCTGGAAAGTTATGCGCCTCAATTGTCGCCACGCGAAACAGGTATCATCACCACCCTAACAACCGGAATTGTGAAGGTTTCGGGACTTCCGGGAGTCGGTTTTGAAGAATTGCTGAAATTTCCAGGCGATTTGTATGGCATTGCATTCAATGTGGATCCGGATGAAGTTGGAGTCGTACTTCTGGGCGAATACTGGCACCTGCATACCGGCGACGAAGTGGAGCGAACCGGACGCGTAATGGATGTGCCGGTCGGCGATTCACTTATCGGACGCGTGATTACCCCGCTAGGGGAACCGCTAGATGAAAAAGGTCCGGTGATTTTTACGGAGCGATTGCCCATAGAACGCCCGTCACCGGCCATTGTCGACCGTGAACCGGTAACGGTTCCGTTGCAAACCGGACTCAAGGTTGTTGACGCATTGATTCCGGTGGGACGTGGTCAGCGGGAATTGATCATGGGCGACCGCCAAACCGGAAAAACAGCCATCGCCATTGATGCCATTATCAATCAACACGACCAGAACGTGCTTTGCATCTATTGTTCCATTGGCCAGCGTGCAGCCAGTGTGGCCAAAGTGGTGGCCGACCTTCGCGAAAAGGGGGCTATGAAATACACCATTGTGATTGTTACCGAAGGAAATGACGCCCCCGGCCTGAATTTCATCGCACCATACGCCGCCACCAGCATTGGCGAATATTTCATGGAAAAAGGGAAAGATGTGCTGATTGTGTACGACGACCTGACCCACCACGCCCGCGCATACCGCGAGATCTCGCTTTTACTGCGCCGTCCTCCGGGACGTGAAGCTTTCCCCGGCGATATTTTTTACATTCACTCACGGCTTCTGGAACGCTCGACCCACCTGCGCAAAGAACTCGGCGGCGGTTCGCTGACTGCCCTGCCGATTGTTGAAACCGAGGCCCAGAATATTTCAGCCTACATTCCCACCAATCTGATATCCATTACCGATGGCCAGATTTACCTGTCGCCCACCCTGTTCGAACTGGGCGTACTTCCGGCGGTAGATGTCGGCAAATCCGTTTCGCGCGTGGGCGGAAAAGCTCAGCGACCCGCCTACCGTTCAGTAACCGGAGCCTTGAAGCTGGCCTATTCGCAATTCGAAGAACTGGAGACATTTGCCAAATTCGGCACCCGCCTCGACGAACATACCCGTAAAATTATCGCCCACGGTCGCCGGATACGGGCCTGTCTGAAACAGCCGGCTTCGTCCCCAATTCCGCTGGCAGAACAAATCGTCGTGCTGCTGGCCCTTACCAATGGCTTTTTCGATCCGGTTCCACTGGACCGGATGAAAGAGGCCGAGCTGGCTTTACGGAAAACAGCTGCCGAATTGCCTGACGAAATCCTTCAGCGGTTTGTGTCGACTTCTCCTTTTGGCGAAGAAGATCGCCGGTTCATTCTTCAACTGGCTGAAAAAGTGCTTGAACCCTTTACTGAACAATCATGAGTGATACTCTGGAAAGCTTACGGAGAAAGATAAACGGAGCAAGTGACCTCGAATCGGTTGTGCGCACCATGAAAGTTTTGGCGGCTTCAAACATCCTGCAATACGAAAGGGCCGTCGGCTCACTGGGCGATTACTACCGAACCGTTGAACTGGGCTTGTTTATTTGTTTCAGGCAGGCTGGCGAACCAACGGTTACTGAAAAAAAATGGCAGTCTCAAACAGAGGCCACCGGGGCCATCGTTTTTGGCTCCGACCAGGGACTTGTTGGACAATTCAACGATGTGATTTCGGATTATGCTGGAAATTTCATGAAAAATCTTCCGGCGGAAAAACGGATATGGGCTGTTGGCGAAAGGGTGCAGGCGCGGTTGGAAGATACAGGATTATCCCTTGCCGGACTATTTCAGGTGCCCAATTCGGTGAATACCATAACGCCGCTGATCGGGCAAATACTTCTCGAATGCGATACCCACCGCGAAAAGGGAGAAATCTCGCAATGGTATATTTTCCATAACCGGCCAAAACCGGGAGCTAATTATGAACCCATCGTCCAACGCCTTTTGCCGCTCGACGAAAAATGGCGCAGCAGCATTGCTCCGGTTGAATGGCCCACCGACAAAATCCCGGAAGCGATGTTCGGCGTGGAACCTACCTTGCACGGCCTGATCCGCCAGTATCTGTTTATTTCCCTTTTCAGGGCCTGTGCCGAATCGCTGGCCAGCGAAAATGCCAGCAGGCTGGCTGCCATGCAACGTGCTGAAAAAAATATCGACGAACTGCTCGAGGACCTCAACCGCGCCTTCCATCGTCTGCGCCAGAGCACTATCGACGAGGAACTATTTGATGTAATTTCAGGATCTGAAGCTTTGACGAGGGGAAAGTGATATACGAAATTAAAAAATCTGAAATCAAACAAGTTCCTATTTTTATTACTAATATATTCAAAACAAGCAACTTACAGATACTTTATTTAGTTTTTCAAAAAAAAATCACTTAAATCGTTGAATTTAAGAGGTTTTAATTCATTTCAATATCATAATGAAAAAACGGTGAAATTGACCACCTAAAACGCTTACTTTTTTTCATGTGGTTACCTATACTTTCGTTCAAAAATGGAACGGATTATGGCAAATAAATTAACGGACATGAGTAAGATTAGAAAAGCAATTAAATTTCATTGCGGTGGAAAAAGTAAGCTGTTTATAAGCCAATACGTATCCTTATCGAGGAACACGGTAAAAAAATACATTTCCCTTTTTGAAGTACAAGGACTGACCCTTGACCAGATCAATCAAAAGACTGATCTTGAACTTGAAACGCTGTTCTCTCACCAAACCGATGAACCCATCAGCGCCCGGTTGCAAAAGCTTTATGACTTTTTCCCTTACATGGAACGGGAACTCAAAAAAGTTGGTGTTACCTCCTATGGGATGTGGGAAGAATACATCAGGAAACATCCCGATGGCTATAAAAACTCTCAGTTCCGGGAGTATTACAAACAGTGGGGAAAGAAGGTAAACCCGGTGATGCACATGAACCATAAGGCAGGCGACAAGATGTATGTTGATTATGCCGGGAAAAAGCTTTCAATCGCGGATAAAGACACCGGAGAGATTACCGAAGTTGAGTTTTTTGTTGCCATTTTAGGGGCAAGTCAATATACCTATGCCGAAGCAACGCCAAGCCAAAAGAAGGAAGAATTTGTTGTATCGGTTGAGAATGCCATGCGCTTTTTTGAAGGAGTTCCCGCAGCCATAGTTCCGGACAATCTTAAGTCAGCGGTGATAAAAAGCAGCCGTTTTGAGCCCACCATCAACGAAACACTGGCAGATCTGGCAGAGCATTACGAAACCACTATTCTACCAGCCAGAGCTTATAAACCACGGGACAAATCTTTAGTTGAAGGTGCTGTTAAAATACTATACCGAAGGATTTATGCGGTACTGAAGGACGAAACGTTTTTCTCCATTGCGGAACTGAACGATCGCATTGGAGACCTGTTGGATGCCCACAACAACAGAAAGCTCACAGGTCGTCCATACACACGTTTTGAACTATACAATGACATCGAGAAGGATAAACTGTCGCCACTGCCCATCCAACGCTTTGAGATCAAGTATCAGGCACAGGCAACGGTCATGCAAAATGGTCATGTGCAGCTCAGTTGTGACAAACATTTTTATAGCGTGCCGTACCAATACATCCGCAAAAAGGTGAAGGTAATGTACACCAGAACAACGGTCGAGATTTACTTTAAATACAATCGGTTGGCTACCCATCCCCGGGACTACGCACTCTACAGCTACACAACGGTACCCGAACATTTAGCGAGCACCCATCAATTTGTAACTGACTGGACTGCCCCCAGGTTTATCAATTGGGCAAACAGTATTGACCCAGTTGCCGGGGAATATATCTTTAAAATCATTGAAAGCCGCAACCATCCGGAACAGGCTTTTAAAAGTTGTATGGGGATACTTTCGTTTGAAAAGAAGGTTGGCAAACAACAACTGATTA
>JAHEYT010000033.1 GCA_023251455.1 Bacteroidota bacterium | reverse complement strand
AGCTTTTTTAAAAACTTTTCTTCTTTTTTTCTTCTTATTCTCGTTGTCTGCTCTGGTTTAATCTATCTTTCTATTCTATCGCCCTATCCTCTTAAACCTTCCGGATTACCGGATCGCAAACTCTAAGCTTTACTCCCATTCGTGTCAGTGAACTCTTTTCTTTTTAGCGGCTGCAAAGGTAAACTTTACTTTTAAACTTCCAAAACTATTTGAAAGTCTTTTCGATCTTTTTTCAGTACCTCTTTTTGCCTTTTCAACTCCGTCACTACCGTTTCCAGTATTATGCTTTCCGTTGAAAGCGGCTGCAAAGAAATACCTTTTTTCTGAACCTTCCAATTTTTTTTAAACTTATTTTCAAATTCAGATTAAAACCCTTACAACCAACTACTTAAAGAACTTCTGCCTCCCTTTCTGCATACCTGCTTTCCTGTTTAGCGGCTGCAAAGATAGATCCCTTTTATTCATTTCCAAATCGGAATCAACCTTTTTTTAAAACTATTTTGCCAACCCCTCACACCACTTCTGATTATCAAACTGTTATAAAACATAGAAGACATAGAAGACATAGAAAAAGGACTAATAGGGACTTGAAGCATGATCGCATTCACTAAATATAGCACTAATGGCAACCTTATCCGGCCTGCCACTTATTCGAATTAAACGATAAAGAATCTCTCCATGGAAAAATAGAATCAGGTTTAGTAGAACTTAAAAGTCCAAGGTAATAGGAAATGAGTTGCAAAACCGAACTTTATAGTGGTTATAACTGAAACGATCAACCTGACCTATCCTTATAATCAATCCATACAAGTGAATTACCTTACTCAATTTATCAGGATTACAAATGATTCCTGCGTTACACTATTATATATACATTTACAAAAACACCCTTTTCCCAACACACCTTTTGAATATACAAAAGCGAACCCATTACTTATACTATATATAATAGTATTCCTTCATTCATATAAACATTAAAGTCCAATGCTATATTAATAACAGAAACAGTTTCGTTATACAATCACAAATAAGGAAAATCTTGATTTGCAAAGTAAAACCCATGTTTAATTTCACTTGAATCATTTTTGATTTTCTTTTTACATTTGCATCAATTTTTAGTCGGAAAACATGAAAGCATTGAAATACATATTAATATCGTTAATTGCTACCACCCTACTACCAGTCGTCCTTCAGGCCAAGGCTCCTATATTCCCCATCAATCAGCCAGATCCAAAACCTAACCGGATAATCAGAACTTGCTGTTCGTTTGGTACTGAAATGCAACTATTTGCCATCCCCGGAGTTAAACTGACCGAAACAACCAGTATTGAAAAAATTGGACCTCATCATTATCTGGGTGACGCAAGTGAAGAAAACGGGATCATTTATTCGCGGCGCGGCGGGTTTATTGACATGGCACATTTACGTGACCAATCAGACTGGACAGCCTACCTTTACTCTCAGATACTTGAGAACAAAAAGAAGGGAAGCCTGTCAATTATTCTGGGTCGTGAAGGAGGTGAAAAAAACCTCAATGTCATTATTCCTTCAAACTTGAATAATCTGGATCTTATTCATCTTGCCGGAAAGATTGCCTATGATTTATCTGTCTGGCACGAAATAGCCACTTGGTTTGGAGCCTCAACTATCCCATTTGTACCTGAGCGATACTCAAGTTTTTCCATTGAAGATCCATATTCTAATTTACTGGGAGTCACCATCGGAATTCAGGCTCTACAGAGTGAATTGCCATACGAACAGGCAGTTACACAAATAATAAGAAAAACATTAAAAGAGCTGGATGCTGTTTCGAACGAAGCTGAGACTTTTCTGGCCATGGAAGCTGTTCGTGATATTTGGTGGACACGCGATAAAAAGCTACCCAGTAGTAAAGTGCTTTTGCAACGACAACTTCAGGTTTACCCTTGTCTGAAGCCATGGTTGGTTCCAGGATGGGCATCTGAAAATCAAACTTCTTCAGAATTAACAGTTCCTGAACTGGCCTCCAATGGGCATAACCTTAGCCAGTTTTATCAGTTGGAATTTAAGCTCAACTACAAATTCCCATTTCATAAAATGTTTCCGGAGCGCAGAGAAAGAAACATCACTCAAAACGATTTCGACCGCATGCTGGCACAAGTTGCAACTGAACTAACAAGAAAAGAAAGCCAGACACGGGAACGAAAAGATAAACTTAACAACTGAAAAGCGAATTAACGATACGGTCGATTGTGAGAATTGAGCGATGAATAGTGATTATTTCTCGTCGAACCAGTCTTTCCCAGGATCTGATTTTTTGTTTCGTTGTATACGAGCCTGCAATTCAAACGTACGTATGCGATCTTTATACAAGTTGTGGATATTCATTTTTGCCACATCAAGTGAAGCATCTGTGTTATCGTCCCATCTCCGGCACAAATAAATCGGCTGATATACCCGTCCGATTTTATACTTTCCTGAAATGGACAAACCCAGCGCATAATCCTCGCCATAACTCACATTCGGAACACGAATCTCGCGTAGGATCGGTGTGTAAAACGCTCTTGGAGCACCAAGCCCATTGATTCGCAAAGCATTATTCGGTCCATTATCGTCAGTCCATTCGCGATGATCGACCACTCCAGGAGGTATTTCTTCGAGATTAAAATTGGTCATCCGATAGCTACCAACCACCATCGCACAATTATCTTCATAGAATTTATCGACTATGATTTGGAGCGTATTTTCATTGAGGTACAAATCATCGCTATCGAGTTGAACTATGAACTTTCCGCAAGCCGGATGAAAAGCCGCTTCGTTCCAACATCCCCCAATTCCAAGATCTTTTCGTTCAGGAATGAGATGTATAAGCTTTCCCTGTTCGGCATATTCGCGTAAAATTTCAGATGTTCCATCGGTCGAATAATTATCGACAACAATCAGGTTAAAAGGAAAGGATGTTTTTTGAATAAGCACTGAAACTACAGCATCGCGTATCGTTTTCTCCCTATTGCGAACCGGAATTACAACCGTTGCTTCGGTTTCGAAATTTTCAGAAAAAATGGGTTCGGTAAACGGGGCAAGCAACAGAGCACCAATTTCACGCAAATGAGCAGTACAAACCTGTTCCATTTCCAGCTGACGTTCACGGGCCGCAGCTTTCACATAGTCAAACTGTTTTTCGCCTGAAGCCCTGGTATCTGTTTCAACTTTTGTAAACAAGTATTCCGGAATATGAACCAACTCGCCCATTCGGCTGGCTCGCAGACGCAACGCATAACAACCGGCATATTTCAAGGTCTCATAATTTTCGTACCTGAAAGCTTTCAAAACTTCAGATCTGAAGAACCGGACTGGTCCAAAATTAAAGTCATCGCGCAAACTACCCAATTGATAGTCAATAACCGGATACGCTGAAAGTAGGCCGTCTTTCATTTCCATATAATCGGCATAAACCATTGGAGCATCAGTATATTCAGCCACTTGTAACAACCGTTCAATTGCTCCCTGTCCTATTTCCACGGATGAATTGCCAAGAGCGAGCAATGCAAAATCGGCCCGAAGCAGTTTTGCAATCAGCCGGATTGTTGAACATGAGCCATTCTCTTCAACAATTATCACCTCACAGTTATTTAATTGTACCGGATTTGGGGCAAGAACATATACCTGATTCACCAGTGATGAATCTCGACATTGATCAACCAATTTCTGACTCGACGATTGATCAGTGTAAACAAAAAAACAGTCAACATTTGGATTCATAACCGATTTACTTTATAATTTAATCACTTTCACTTTACTTATTTCGCTCTCGTTGTGAAGGCGGTCAACAGCAGATATCCGAATTTCGTATTTTCTCTGTAATTTACGGGAATTTGGCTTAAATACGATGCTTTTATGCTTAGTAATAGTGAAAATATTTTCAGGATTCCGGACATCAAATTGCTTCCCAACTGGATTCAGATAAACCAGATAACTCACCGCTATATCCATTTCATTTTCTGTATGAACAGACTTCCACTTTAGCTTGTGTCCTCGTTTTTTGAAATGTGTTGGAGGTTCGGGTGCCTTTTTATCAATCCAGGGCATTTGTGGAACCAAAGCAGGAAATTTGTACAGTTTATCCCGAAGGGTCTGATCGAAGCCAAACAAATCGCGTTTAAAATGCACGCTACTGTAAAAAGCACTTCCACCAAGCTGCGGGATTTCGCGAATAATTTGTATCTGTTTAACCAACTGATCCGGATCTTTCCATTCAGGAATGGTCGAATTGGCATCAAGCTTATAAACTGACTGACCAATATACATTGCCTTGCCATAAGCATGTGCTGCCCACCATTTGCTCAGTGTCAGAAAATCGACCGATGGATGGCCTATTTGCCAATACAATTGAGGAAGGCAATAATCAATCCAACCGTTTTTCTGCCATTTCAGGATGTCAGCATACAAATGGTCATAGTTGGTGGTTCCGGCAGTGGTTACCGACCCCTCAGGATCGTCAGCCTTATTTCGCCAAACGCCAAACGGACTAATGCCGAATTTCACCCAAGGCTTCGTTTTTTTTATGTTTTCGGAAAGTGTCTTTATCAAAAGATCCACATTGTCGCGGCGCCAATCGGCCTTTTGCCCTGCCAAAAATCCCCGGTTATATTGAGCAAACGAATTTTCATCCGGAAAATCTTCTTTCAGCGGATAGGGATAAAAATAATCGTCAAAATGAATAGCATCCACATCGTACCTCGCAACAATATCTGTTACAACCTTAACCACAAATTCGCCTGTTTGCGGTAATCCCGGATCAAAATATAACTTATCACCATAGTTTACAATCCACTCCGGATGTTTAAATACAATGTGGTTGGCAGCAAGAGGATCAGCCACATTCTGGGCTACCCTGAACGGATTCAACCATGCATGAAATTCCATGTTTCGTTGGTGACATTGCTCAATCCAAAATTGGAGGGGATCGTAAAATGGATTCGGGGCTTTACCCTGAGTACCTGTTAAATATTTCGACCATGGTTCAAGTTCTGAACGATAAAAAGCATCTGAAGCAGGCCTGATCTGCATGATAATGGCATTCATCCCGTTTTTGGAATGCTGATTCAGGATGTCAATAACTTCCTTCTTTTGTTGTTCTGTCGAAAGTCCAGATTTTGAAGGCCAATCGATGTTGTTTACAGTTGCCACCCAAACCGCCCTAAATTCACGCTTGGGGGCTATCTGGGCCCACAAACCAAAAGACAAAAACAGAAAGGAAACAAAAAGGAACCTGAACATACTACCCGATTAAAATAATAGACAAAATACGTCTATCCTGACAAATACCAATCAATAAATGGGAAGTTTTTATCAAGAACTGATTGTTGAAAACAATTTCAGAAGGTTTCTTTCCCCACGATATCAGTGTTCCCACATTTTGAAGGTTGACATAGCATTGTGTTACACAATTGCAAAATCACTGTTCAACTGAGCTCATAAATTTTTTCTTTCTTGAACTATTTTTTATCTTAACCTCAGTTATTTTGAAGCAAAAAATCGGTATTTATAACTTCAATATGAGCACTTTAATTACTAGAAACTCCAATTCGAGGAGATAACTTTATCTTTCTGATTTTTACAGATCGAAAGCTTCTGGAACCTCAGTAAAGTCATCGGATTTTCCCAATATATGTTAGCCAGATCACAATTCAGTTTGTGCTGAATAGAATCTAGAGAAACAAAATGCAAAAGATTTTTACCGAAAGACTCACAAATTAATTGCCAGTAAAAGGTGTGTTACCAAAATAAAAAATCATCAAATATTCAGCTTTCACTGAAATGACATTTGGTACTTTCTTATTTTTTTTGATACCTTTGCCACGCTTAGTTAGTTAAAGATTGAATCTTTTGATAAAGAATATTTAAAATATAATACACTTGGCAAAACAAAGTGCTGCTTTAATGGTTACTTAGGTAGCTTCTACAAAGTTGGTTACTTTGATGAGCTTATGGTTTATTAGGTTTAGTTGGTTTAGGTTAGTTTCCCGTCGTAACGGGTGAAAAGGCTGTCAGAGGACAGCCTTTTCTATTTGCAAACACACTCCCTTAATTACAAAAAGCCGATTTCCAATACTCCTACAACTCGAAAATTTACGACATATTCTGATTTCAACTTCTCAGGATAAGCTCTTTTCTTCAGAAAATTCAACTTGACCAAATTCAGTTCGACAATCAATGTTGGCATCAAAAGGAATGACAATCCCCAAATAATTGCCATAGACAAATAGGCGAATCAAGTTTTAATAACGAAGTAAAATCTTGTAAACATGTCATTTCTCTGATATTAAACCTGAATTCATAAATCTCAGGTCCTCCGGCCAAATAAACTAAAGGAGCAGATTTGCACAGAAAAATCAAAAAAAATACATCAATGCAATAAAAAAATAGAAATTAAATACCCAATCCCATTCTTACCATATTAATTAATCAAAAGAAAATCGTTATCTTGCAAGGGAATAGATTATATTTTTGCTTAGATTCTGGATTTAAAGTTGATTAGGGGTAATTAACTTAGTGTTTTTTGCGACGTGAAGACCATAAATAAGCAATTTATTAAAGAAGATGTCTGTTTTTAACACATGACATAGTCAGATCAAATGATTGATATGGAAAAGGGTAACCCT
Organism: Bacteroidota bacterium; assembly: GCA_023251455.1. Classification (GTDB taxonomy): domain Bacteria; phylum Bacteroidota; class Bacteroidia; order Bacteroidales; family Prolixibacteraceae; genus Aquipluma. The sequence goes on along the minus strand of JAHEYT010000033.1, from coordinate 107,678 downwards.
ACTACGGAAAAAGTAGGAAAAGCTGTTATGGATTTTGAGGACATGATTGCTGAAGGCAGAGGAACTGCCTCAGAAAATATAGCATTTTTAAACCCGGAAGAGTATAAGAGCATTATTGAGCATTCTGTTGTAGGCATTTTAATTGGTGAGAGTACTGGAAAAATAATCAGTTGGAACAATGCTTTAGAAAACCTTACTGGAATCAAACAATCCAATGCCGTAGGATTAAACATCTGGGACCTACATTACCAATTATCTCCAAAAGAATTCAAAACCCCAGACTTTTTTAATATCCTTGAAAATAGATTGCTTGGCATTATTAATGAATCTGGCTATTGGAAAAGGCAGGTTTATGAACAAAAAATGACACGTTTAGATGGTACTGATATAACAGTTGAAATATCAACCTTTGTCACAGCTTCTCAAAATGGTAATTTATTGGTGGTAACACACAGGGACATCAGTTCTCAAGATCATTTAGGAATGACTTTGGCGTTACAGAATGAAGCATTATTCAAACTCAATCAATTTTCTATTGAACTGGCAAAATCTTCACTTGAAGATGGACTGGAAGCGATCATCACTAAGCGTATCAAGGAATTTACAGGTGCAATTGGCGCCATTTTCTCAGAATATAATCCTGAAAGCAGAACATTAACCCCAAAACACATTGAACTTGATTCGGGATTGTTAGAAACAATTGTAACCCTGCTTGATAAACACGTACATAAGATATACACTGTCGTAAGTGATTACACATATCATGAGCTAACGGTTAATGTAATTAAATTTCACAACTCTCTGTCCGATGTTCATTCCGGATCCATTCCTCCGGCAGTTGGATTGACTGCACAAACCATACTTAAAGCTGATCGTTTTATCGAAGTATCCTATCTTGTCGAGGGAAAATTATATGGCACTTCTCTACTTGCCCTAGGCAAAAATCGCTTTGATCCATCCATTGAGATACTTGAGAATTTTGTCTCTTTGGCTGCTGCTTCCCTACGAAGGAAACGCGCCGAGGAAGCACTTTTGAAAAGTGAAGAAATGTTACGCACTATTACAGAAAATGCTGCCGACATAATCATGAAACTTGATAGCGAGGGAACCATCTTATACACAAGCCGTGCTTTCCCAGGTTATAAAAAGGAAGATGTAATTGGCAAGAATTTTTGTGACTGGACTGCAACGGAATATCATCCAACGATGATGCAATCACTCGAAGACGTATTTAGCAAAACAATATCTCAGACCTACCAATCAAGAGCATTGGGATTCAATCATGAAATACGGTGGTTCTTATCACAGCTTTCGCCAGTAATAGTGGGCGATGAAGTAAAAAATGCCGTTTTGATTCTGAGTGACATTACTGAAAGGAAGAAAGCAGAGGAGGCACTTAGGGATAGTGAAGAAAATTATAGGGTAATCGCTCAATCCACAATCGATGTTATTTTTGTTATCGACCGATTTGGGAAACAGCTTTTCTTCAACAATGTAGTGGAAAAGGTTCTTGGTTATAAGGTTGAAGAGGTTGTAGGCAGGCTATTCACTGAATTCTTACCCAAAGAAAATGTTTCCTTTTATCTGACACAACTTGAGAATATCTTTCAGCACAAGCAAATTTGCAATTTCGTAACCCAGATCTACCATAAAGACGGTTATCTGGTTGATGTAGAAATCAATGTAAAATTGATTAAACTGAAAGGCGAATTTGTTGGTCAGGGAACAATAAGAGACATAAGTGCCAGAAAACGTGCAGAAGAAGAATTAAAAAATAGCCTGAACCGTAATATTGCCCTTTTGGGTGCTAATCCGGATTTGATGTTCGTTTTTGATTCAAATTGTAAAATTGTTGATTTCCACTCCGAGTCTCATAATCAACTGCTTGTAGATCCGGAATTGTTTCTGGGTAAACTTGTGGAAGAGATATTACCTCACGAAGTTGTTGTTATTACCCGACAAAAAGTTGGCGCAGTTTTGGCTTCAGGAGAACCTGATTATTCGACCTATGAGCTGCAAATTGGTGATGAGTTAAAATATTTTGAATCGAGATATGTTCCTTGCGGAAATAAGGAGGTATTGTCTATTGTCCGTGATATTTCGGAACGAAAGAAGGTTGAAGAATCATTGAATGTGGCAATCGAGAGCTACATGGATATTTTCAACTCCGTTTCTGAAGGCATCTATGTACTTGACGAATCGGGAACTTTTATCGATGTCAATAAAGGTGCAGAGAAAATGTACCAATACAGTAAGAATGAACTTATCGGACAGACTCCTCAATCACTTGGAGCTCCGGATAAAAATGACCTTCGGGAAATTCATGATATTCTAAGAAAGGTTTTTAATACCGGGACTCCTGCAGCTTTCGATTTTTGGGCGGTTCGAAAAAATGGTGAAATATTCCCAAAAGAAGTGTTTGTGAATAAAGGCAAATATTTTGGCAAAGATGTATTGATTGCCACAGCCAGGGACATTACCGAGAAGAATTTAGCCGAAGAGAGAATACGGTTAAAAAATGAAGAACTGTTGAAAATCAATGCCGAAAAAGATAAATTCTTCTCCATTATTGCACACGATCTGCGAAGTCCATTTGCAGCATTTCTTGGATTGACGCAGTTAATGGTACAGGATCTGCCATCAATGAAACTTGATAACATTCAGGAAATAGCCTTGCTAATGAAAGATTCGGCAACTAACTTGCACCGTTTGCTCGAAAACTTATTACAATGGTCGCGGCTGCACAGAGGTATGATCGCATTCAACCCACACCATTTTGTATTACTCGAAAAAGTAAACAATAGCATGCAGTCGGTGTTGGAAATTGCTGTAACTAAAGGAGTCGATATCGTAATTAACATTGCCGAAGAGCTGGTTGTTTATGCTGATGAGAATATGCTGGAATCGACGATCAGAAACTTAGCAACCAATGCAGTTAAATTTACCGATAAAGGTGGAAAAATTTTAATATTGGCCAAGACTGATACCAACGGAGGAGTTGAAATCACGATCAAAGATACAGGCATCGGAATGGATGAGAAAATGATTGCAAATCTTTTCCGGATCGATGAGCTTAACTGTCGCCAAGGAACTAATGGCGAACCTAGCACAGGACTTGGATTAATACTTTGCAAAGATTTTATCGACAGGCATAACGGTAAAATATGGGCTGAAAGCATCGAGTTTATGGGTAGTACTTTCCACATTACGCTTCCCAAAAAAGTCTCCAGTAAATAACTTTTTGCTAACTACAAGATAAATTCGTTAATGAGTTAATTCGAACGCCCATCTCTAAAACCATTTCCGTTTCTTGAAATAGATGACCAACCCCAAAGTGATCGCAACCATCAGTAGCCAAAAATACAGGTACCCAAATTTGAGTTTAATTTCAGGAAGATATTCGAAATTGGTGCCGTAAACGCCTGCTACAAACGTTAGCGGGATAAAAAAAGCCGAGAAAATGGTCAATACCTTCATGATCTCGTTTGCCTTGCTGCCCATATTGGCGTGGTAAATATTCATTTGGTCATTCAGCATTGCCTGGTAAATTTCAATCGTCTCCGAAGCTTGCTCAATTAAATCATCTAAATCGTGGAAATATTTCAGGTTATCGTCAGCAATAAAACCCGATTCATTTTCAATCAAATGATGCACAATTTCTTTAACTGGCCTGACGTTTTTTCGCAGAAAGTTTATTTCCGTTTTGTATTTGTAGATGACCTGCATTAAATTTTTTGGTTGCTTATCAGCAAAAATCCGGGCTTCTGTTTTTTCAATAAGACTGCCCAGTTTCTCAATGTTTATCAGGTAATTATCTGCAATGGTATCCAACAAAACGTAAGCCAGGTAATCAGCGCCTTTCCGCCTTACCCGACCAGTTCCTTTACGAATTCGTTCCCTGATGGCTTCAAAATGCGCACCTTCTTTTTCCTGAAGGGTAATCAGGTAATTTTCGTCCAATATAAATGAGATCTGATCGGCTTGGAGTTTATTCGTGTTTTCATCATAGTTCAACACTTTCATGATCACAACCATTAGCTTTTCGGTTTCAGCAATTTTAGGTCGTTGCCCGGTGTTGAGCATGTCTTCAAGCAGCAAACTGTGAATTTCGAACAGCTCCCCAAGTTTCTGAACCAATCCGGCATCGTGCAAACCATAAATATTGAGCCAACTGACCGTGTTTTCAGCCAGGTACGGAAGGCAGTCTTCCAGATTTTCAAGCTCCAATTCAATCTGCTTTTCAGGAGTGAAATCGATAAACCTCATCCTGGTCTTTTCAATTCGCTGGGTTCCCAAATGAATCAGCGAACCGGGAATCTCGCCGGTAGCTTTTTGTCGGTCGTTAAGGAATCGTGCCATTATTGGTACTCAAATGATTATTCGAAGGTTTAACTAACTGGATTTAAAAGTACGGTTTTAATCCAATGGAGTAACCTTAAACTCTAAATTTATCTTTTAGTCTGGATCAACTTCCGAGTTCACTTTTTTACGGCCATATCGGTCAGGAACAAAAGTCTGATCTGAAATCGGAGGCCTAACATAAGCCGAATTTTCCTTTCGTGGTGGCAGAATAATTGGTTCAGCAGGAAGTGTTTCATACGGAATCATGCTCAAAAGATGACTGATGCAGTTCAGTCGTGCCAGCTTTTTATTGTCAGCCGGAACTACATACCATGGAGCTTCACTTGTATCCGTATGTATAAACATTTCATCTTTGGCTTTGGAGTATTCAACCCACTTTTCGCGTGAGGCAATGTCCATCGGGCTTATTTTCCATGTCTTTGTCGGATCGTTTATCCGATCCTGAAAGCGTTCCTCCTGTTCTTCATCCGAAACCGAAAACCAGTATTTAACCAGGATAATTCCTGAACGGATCAGCATCTGCTCAAATTCGGGGCAACTTCTGAAAAATTCCAGGTATTGTTCTTCTGTACAAAACCCCATCACCCGTTCAACCCCTGCCCGATTATACCAGCTACGGTCGAACAAAACGATTTCGCCTCCAAAGGGGAGATGTTTTGTATATCGTTGAAAATACCACTCCGACTTTTCTTTTTCAGTCGGAGTACCCAAAGCTGCTATCCGGCAAATACGCGGATTCAATGGTCCGGTAATTCGTTTAATCACGCCTCCTTTGCCTGCAGCATCGCGTCCCTCGAACAAAACGACCACCTTGAGCTGCTTGAATTTTACCCATTCCTGAAGTTTGATTAACTCAATCTCGAGCTTCCGCAGTTCCTTATTGTATTTTTTTTTACTAATCAGCCGATGATCCTTCTTCTCCGGTTCAACATGTTTAAGGTGTTTGCCTTCATGTTTCGAGTGTTTCTTTTTTGAATCTTTACTCATGGCGTGCAGTTTTTAAAATCAGATTCAACTAACTAATTAAAATTGAATACAATAATACTCAATCCATACTGAGTTCAGATCAATTTTGTTTCTTTTTCCGCGATTGATTCGTAATTTCTTTTTCTGAAGTTGAGCTATTTGCAAATTAAAGTGCCAGCGGTTTAGTGCTCATCAATATTGTGTAACATCCTGAACGAATGTTCCACTGTTTTAAATATTTCGTCAGCATATTCCTTCACAGCTTTCGGATTTCCGGGAAGTGCATAAATCAGCGTTTTTCCGGCAACACCGGCAATGCTCCTGCTGACCAGCGCATTTGGAAATTGCATGCCATATTTTACCCGTATCATTTCCATGATGCCCGGTATTTCTTTGTCGAGTATCGATTTTACAACATCGGGAGTAATGTCTCTCGGCCCGATTCCTGTGCCTCCGGTTGTGAAGATGATGTCATTTTTCTTCTCAATCAAAAACTCCAGCAATGCTCTTAATTGGGCCTCATCATCAGGAATTACTGAGATTTCAACCGAAACCTGTCCGCCATTTCCTGAGAAAAAATCTTCTGAAAGTTTTTTTAACAGCGGGCCGCTTTTATCTTCGTAAATGCCTTGGCTGGCCCTGTCGCTGAGGGTAATAACATGTACCTTTATCACTTTCGGATGGTATTCCAGAATGTCTCCCTCCTGAAGTTCCCCACCTTGAATCACCCGACAGAAAATGCCTTCCTTGGGCATCACACAATCGCCGGTTTCCTTATAAATGGAGCAGTTTGTACCATGACATTTTTTTCCAATCTGGGTAACTTCAAGGACAATATTTCCGGAGATGAGCCGATCAAAAGGCTTCATCAGATAGAGCAGCATCCCTTCGGTGGTGATGTTTTCGGCAAATTCGCCATATTGAAGCTTGCGGCCTGCCGAAGATTCCATCTTTTCAAAACTCTCGCGCCCAAGCAAACTAACCTGACGGTGCCACATTCCGGCATGGGCATCGCCCTTTACACCAGTATTTGAAAGGCTGATTTTATCAACCGGCAATTTGATTGTCCCTTTTTTTTCGGAGATATTCACCGACAGTACTTTTATCTTCTGCATATTATCCGGCTAAGTTGGTTTTTGTTTTTTCGATCAGTTGTATCCCGCCAATCACCATAGTTTTATCAACGGCTTTACACATATCGTAAACGTTAAGTAGAGCCACACTAACGGCAGTAAGGGCTTCCATTTCAACCCCGGTAATACCGGTACACCGCACTTCGCTGTTGATGGTCACACCTGTATCAGTCAGAATAGCCTTGACGAGTACTTTGTTCAAAACAATGTTGTGGCAAAGCGGGATAAGCTCCGAAGTGCGTTTGGCAGCCTGAATTCCCGCAATTTCAGAAACAGTTAGTACATCGCCTTTTTTGAGCAAGTTTTGCCTGATCAGGCTTACGGTTTCCTCAGAAAGAAGGATATTTCCTGAAGCTTTAGCCACACGCAATTGAATTTCTTTGTCGCCCACGTCCACCATGCGGGCATTTCCCTGAGAATCAGTATGAGTTAATTTGGTCATCGGTTTATCCTCCAATATTATAAAAACTTCCTTTGCTGTTAAAACACCCATTTAAAGGTTTCGAATTCAATGCACTCAATAAAGCTTTTTCGGCACCCAATTCGCGAACCGAAAATTCCTGTTCATCGAACAAACACGGTTTGACCATCCCGTTGGCGGTAAGTCTTAACCGGTTACATTGACTACAATTTCCGCCTTCGCCGCCTTCAACAACCGAAAATTCGCCACTTTCAAGATTCATTTGACGAATAAATCTCACCTGAAGGTTGTTCATTCGGCCATATTCTTTGACTTCCAGCGCATCCGCTTCGTTGGAAGATTTAAATACCACACAGTTAATTTTGATCGGCTCCAACCCGGCTGCTTTTGCTGCCTGAATGCCCCGCAAAACTTTGTGAATGTCACCGCCTCGGGTTATTTCGCTGAATTTTAGTGGATTCAATGTGTCGAGACTAATATTCACACGACGTAAGCCAGCATCTTTAAGCGGTTGGGCAAGTTCTTTCAGAAGAATTCCGTTGGTTGTTATCGAAAGGTCTTTAACTCCACTAACGGAAGCCATCTGCGAAACCAATGTCACAATATCTTTGCGAACCAGCGGTTCTCCACCGGTAATCCGAAACTTATCGATACCCTGACCGACAGCCACACGAACCACTTCGGTAATTTCTTCGAACGAAAGAATATCCTGATGATTCATCAACCGGATTCCGTCTTCGGGCATGCAATACTGGCAGCGCAAGTTGCACCGATCGGTTACCGAAATCCGAAGGTAATTGATATGTCGGTTAAAGCGGTCGTACACAAACGATATCTCCTATTTTAAATTCCAGACGGTTTTGGGGCATTTCCATAATTCCGTTGGCAAATGTGTAGGCATGAATATGTGCCGAACCATGATATTCAAGAGGTTGAATCGTTCCTTCTTTGGTCAGGATAACCGGAACAAAAATTAATTGATCGGCTTTTTTACGCTTGTAATCCGCTGCAATTGGCAAATACAGAAAATTTTCATCAACAGTTTTACCCATCAGGACATTCAGAAATGGTTTCACCAATACCTCGAATTGAACAAACGACGAAACCGGATTGCCTGGCATTCCGAAAATAAAATGATTCTCTTTTTCTCCGAAAAGCAAATGTTTTCCAGGTTTTACATCCATACCATGAACCCGAATGTTCACATTCAGCTCTTTCAGAATTTTCGGCACAAAATCAAAATCGCCAACCGATACTCCGCCCGAAATGACGATCACCTCATATTTTTCAATAGCCTGAGAAAGCACATTTCGTATGGCAGTTTCGTCATCACGCACAATGCCCAGGTAATCGGCATCAATGCCCATTTGTTTTGCCTGCGCCACTAACTGGTAACTGTTGCTGTTCCTGATTTTCGAAATGCCGGGTATTTCATGGGGCTCGACCAATTCATCTCCGGAAGAAATAATAGCTACCGATGGAATTTTATACACCATTGGCTTATAACATCCGACTGACGCCAAAATGGCAATGTGCGACGGCGAAATAACATCGCCCTTTTTTAAGACACGGTCGCCGAGCTTTACATCTTCGCCCATGTAGCAAATATTTGCATTGACAGTCTCGCGATTGCACCTTACCAGATTTGGGCCAACCTCTTCAATGTGTTCTTTCATGATCACCCAATCAGCTCCTTCAGGAACCATTGCCCCGGTCATGATGCGGGCGCACTGATTTTCTCCAATTGACTTGGTGGGGATAGATCCGGCTGGTATTTCTTCGATTACCTGCAGCAGATTTTTTACATCCGACTTCCGACAGGCATAACCATCCATTGCCGATTTATTAAATGGTGGCATGGAAATATCCGAAAATACATCTTCGGCAAGCGTCCGATTTAAAGCACGAAACAAATCCACCTGTTCTGTACCTAGAGGAAGGGCAAATCTTTTTATCGTTTCAAGGCCTTCGGCAAATGGAATCATTGTTTTATTTTCCATCGGTTATTATTTATTTCAATTGAATGAATATCAAAATCAATTTTTTCTCCATCGAAAGTAATTACCCGGTCAGCAAGCAACAATAACTTTTCTGCGTCCGGCTTTATCTTTTCTACCTCCGCTTTATTCATCATGAAAAACAATCCGGGAACAACATGGTGACGCAATCCGCCGGATTCACAGACGATAAAAGAGCCTGATGGAATCATCTGAATGATCTTGTGAAAAGCTTCCATCAGATTCTCATCAGTTGCCATCAAAAAAAAAGATTTTTGCGCACCCGATCCAAGCATCAGCGAGCTGTCTTTTGTTGTTGTGAAATCGGTTTCCTCTGCAATATACAAATTGTTGGCTTGAAGAATAACTTTTCCGCTTTGTATATTCTTGTGAAAGTGAGGCGTAATTTTGATGGAATAAATAGATTTTACCGAACTGAATTTCCGGAGAATCTGGCAAGCAAAAGTTGTTTTTCCGGTATTGCGTCCGGTTCCGGCAATTAATAGCAACTGAGGGATTACGATAGGTTCCATACATTCGAATATTTCTTTCCCAAACCCGACAAAAAAACGGATACAGTCTTCTCCGGATGAAGAAGTGCGCATGATAAGCTAAACTGTATCTCCTTTCCAAATTAAGGATGTAATTCCTACGGGAGGCAAAAACGTTTCCATTTTTACCCATCGGTTACCATTTCGTGAGCTTTACTTTTAGAAATAGCAACTCGGAGAAAACTTTGACAAAAGAATCAAAAAAAAACAACTTTTCAATGTTCATCTCCACCGGAAGTGTGTAATATTTTATAGGTGGAGTTCAATCCCTGATTCTGCGAGAACACTTTCCTTCATTTATGCGTACATTTGCGACCTAACATTTTGATTTTGGAGCGGAAGGATTTTAGGAGTCTGTTTAGGAAGCACGATCTCACCGACGAATTGTGCCAGCTGTTGAATACCCCGGGTGAAAAGATTCACCTGCAGGGACTTGTTGGCTCGTCGCGAAGCATATTAACCAGTTTACTTTCCGAAGAAATACAAAAAACTTTCGTTATTTGCCTGAACGACAAGGAAGAAGCCGCCTATTTTTACGACGACCTGAATATTCTTCTTCCTGAATTTCCGGTGCTGTTTTTCCCTTCGTCGTACAAACGGTCGGTGCATTACGAAACCATCGAGCAGGAAAATATCATCCTGAGAACCGAAGTACTCAATCGCCTAAAGGCCGAAAATCAGTTGCTCATTGTTACTTATCCTGAAGCTTTGGTCGAAAAGGTAATTTCGGGTGAAGGGCTTGCTTCGCATACTTTTCAGGTGACCAAAGGTGATAAACTTTCCATCGAATTTATAAACGAAGTGCTGTTTGAATACGGTTTCGAGCGGGTTGATTTTGTGTACGAACCCGGCCAGTATTCCATTCGGGGAAGTATCGTGGATGTTTATTCGTTTTCGAGCGAAGATCCGTACCGCCTCGACTTTTTTGGCGACGAAGTGGACACGATCCGCAGTTTCAACCTCGACAACCAGATTTCGAAGGAAGCGCTGACCCGGATCAGCATCATCCCCAACATTCAGCAAGATTTAAAAGGCGAAGAGCGAATCAGCTTTCTCGATTTTATTCATGCAGATACTCTGCTCTTTATGAATGATATTCAGCTGATTGTTGACCTGATGCAGTTCAATTTCGAACAGACAATTGAAAAGGCTGAAACCGAAGAGGAGCGTAAAGCATGGTTTACGAAGTTGCTTTCAGGAGAAGTTTTCGCAAAGGAAATTAAACGCTTCACTTGTGCCGAATTTGGGCAGAAAATCTATTTCAAGTATTCAAAAAAAGTTACCTATCATACCAATCACCAACCTGTTTTCCACAAAAATTTCGATATGTTGGCCGAAAACCTGGTCGACTATCAGAATTTCGGTTTTACCAATTATATCCTATCGACCAACGTTTCGCAAACCGACCGCCTGAAAGCAATTTTCGATGACAAAGGACTGAGCGTGACTTTTCGTCCGGTGAATTTTACCTTGCACGAAGGATTTATCGATCACGACCGGAAGATTTGCTGCTATACCGACCACCAGATTTTTGAGCGCTACCACCGTTTCGAAATCAAAACACGCAAAGCTGAGCGCGACAGCATTACGTTTAAAGAACTGAACAAGTTGCATACGGGCGACTGGGTGGTTCATGTTGATCACGGCATCGGCAAATTTATGGGCTTGGTAAAAACTGAGGTCGATGGCAAGCTTCAGGAAGCAATCCGGTTGAATTATAAAGACAACGATGTGCTGTTGGTTAGCATCCACAACCTGCACCGTATTTCAAAATACAAAGGCAAAGACGGCACAGAGCCAAACATCAGCAAATTGGGCAGCGGTGCCTGGCAAAAGCTAAAAGACCGCACCAAGCTGAAGGTAAAGGACATTGCCAAAGAATTGATCGAATTGTACGCTGCCCGCCGTCAGGAACGCGGATTCGCTTTTTCGCCCGATTCGTACCTTCAAACCGAATTGGAAGCTTCGTTTATTTACGAGGACACGCCCGACCAGGTGAAATCGACCATTGCTGTGAAGGAAGACATGGAAAAGGAAATTCCGATGGACCGGCTGGTTTGCGGCGACGTAGGTTTCGGCAAAACCGAAATTGCGATTCGTGCTGCTTTTAAAGCGGTTGCTGACAGCAAACAGGTGGCAGTGCTTGTTCCAACGACCATTCTGGCGCTTCAGCATTTCAAAACCTTTACCGACCGGCTTGCCGACTTTCCGGCTAGGGTCGAATATATTAGTCGATTGCGAAAAGCTGCCGATGTGAAACAGGTTTTGGAAGATACCAAAGCCGGAAAAGTGGACATCCTTATTGGCACCCACAAACTGGTTGGCAAACAGGTCATCTTTAAAGATCTGGGACTACTGATTGTAGACGAGGAGCAGAAATTTGGCGTATCGGTGAAGGAAAAACTGAAACAGATGAAAGTCAACGTGGATACACTCACGCTGACTGCCACGCCGATTCCGCGTACCTTACAATTTTCAATGATGGGTGCCCGCGACTTGTCGATCATCCAAACTCCGCCACCCAACCGATACCCGATACAAACCGAACTGCACGGGTTTAGCGAAGATATTATCCGCGAAGCCATTCAATACGAGTTGGCGCGCGAAGGACAGGTATTTTTTCTCCATAACCGGGTGTCGAATATTTACGAGGTGGAAGCGGTCATCAAAAAGATTGTGCCGGGCGTTCGCACGATAGTTGGGCATGGGCAGATGGACGGTGAAAAACTCGAAAATGTAATGATGAGTTTTATCAACGGCGAATTCGATGTTTTGATTTCGACCACCATTATCGAGTCGGGGCTGGATATTCCGAATGCGAATACGATTATCATCAATCATGCAGAAAACTTTGGCTTGAGCGATTTGCACCAGTTACGCGGACGGGTTGGCCGTTCGAACAAAAAAGCGTTCTGCTACCTGTTGGCGCCACCACTTTCGACAGTCACCACCGAAGCTCGCCGTCGTTTACGCGCCATCGAAGAATTTTCGGAGCTGGGCAGCGGCTTCAACATTGCCATGCAGGATTTGGACATTCGTGGCGCAGGAAATTTGCTGGGCGCTGAACAGAGCGGCTTTATTGCCGACATTGGGTTCGAAACCTACCACCGAATCCTGAACGAAGCCATTCAGGAATTGAAACAAACCGATTTCAAAGAACTGTTTAAAGACGAAAAAGAAGATTCGTCGCAGGCCTTCCTGAATGTGAAATTCGGCAGCGATTGCCAGATTGATACCGATTTGCAATTGCTGTTTCCGGATAAATACATACAAAGCACTTCGGAACGAATGCTGCTTTACCGCGAATTGGATAACCTTGAAAGCGAAGACGCTTTGGTGCAGTTCGAAGCCGGACTGGCCGACCGTTTTGGCAAATTACCAAACGAAAGCATTGAATTGATTGAGGTGGTTCGCCTGCGTTGGGCTGCCATAAAGTTGGGAATGGAAAAGATTATCCTGAAGAACCACAAAATGGTTTGCCACTTTATTTCCGATCCGCAATCAGTATTTTACCAATCGCCCGCATTTAGCCAGGTACTTCGCTACGTGCAAACCCATCCCCAAACCTGCCGCATGAAAGAAGGCAACAACAGGCTATCACTGACTTTTGAAAAGGTGAAAAGTGTGAAAAAGGCGAAAGAGGTGTTGGAAGGAGTTGGTGAATAAAGTGTAGAACTATCTCTTTGTCCTTCTGATATAGTTCCACAAATGCAAATATTGTTTTGTTTGAAAGAAATAATTAATTAACTCAAGCACAATAAAGCCAACTAAAATAGACATCCCGACTTGTATCCAGTGAGGAATATCATCGACTACGACATTTTTTCGCTTCACTAATCCAAAAAGATTCTTAATGTTTTTTCTTTCTAAAACAGTGTGAGAGAAAGTCGTCGTTACCCACATCCCAACCGTAAAACCAACCAGGTTCCCAAGCGCTTGTCGAAAGATGAAGCTCTTAATTCTGAGAAACGAAAATTTCTCACGAAAAGTCCAGGATTCTTTAATTTTTAAAAACGCATCATCTTCGACATCAGAATGATCCCATACCCTTTTCACTTGATAGAAATACGCTTTGTTCTTTTCGCTTTGATTGAACCATTTTAAGAACATTTCCTGATCTTCTTGTGACTCATCTTCAGCCAAGTGACCTGATATAAGGTTCCATATTTTAGGATCTTGCATAAACATTTTTTTGTCAAATGTACACTATATTATTTCAGCAATCCGATCATGAAACAATTGCCCCAACATAGGTGCATTTTTTCGATACCGTTTTATGGATACTTTCCGGTGAAATGCTTTCTTGAACGCATTTTCGAATTAGCACTAACCTTCGAAAAATTTGGAAAGGCATGAGAGGCGCCGGAGGGAGTTAAGGAGGAATGAATATTCAGATTTTTTAACCCTTTCAGGTTTTCGAAACCTGAAAGGGTTGGGGACTCCATTCATCCTTCAGGATGGCATAAATTAAATCGTCAGTACATCCATTATTGTTGCACAGGATTTTCCTTTATGTGAGCTTTTTTGCGAAATCCAAAACGTTCAATCAGACTGATTGAAGGGTGATTGCGCGAATCAATCGAAGCAATAATCCGGCGTTTACCAAAGTCATCAAAGAGGTAGTTAATTATAGATTGTACTGCTTCGAAAGCAAAGCCTTAACCATGAATATCTCCTATTATCTCTGTGTTGTCGTTTTTAATGATTACAAATTGGAACCAGATAGTGGGCTGGTTTATTTCAGGCGAGGTCAGGTTGAGAATAAAATCATGGACATCGTCAATCGTCTTGGGAATCCAACCCTGATATTGATTGATTGCTGAATTTGATCGGTATTAAAAAATGAAATCGGTGTCGCCAATTGGATAGGACGCATTATCAACCTTTCCGATATGATCTGAATGTTTCTATCCATAAAAGATTATTATCCTTTACGTGAGTTTTGCAAGGATATTTTGCTGTTCACATTCCAACCCGAAATCCCTTAGGGTTCAACACTTCCCGGAATGGTAAATGTAAATACTGAGCCTTTTTCAACTTCGCTTTCCACCCGGATTTTTCCACCGTTTTTTTCAACGAATTCTTTGCAAAGCAATAAACCAAGGCCTGTGCTGGGTTCGCCGGCCGTACCTGGCCGACCACTTCGCGAATCGAGCCGGAACAAATTGTCAATCATTTCCTGGGTCATGCCAATACCCGAATCTTTTATCAATATTTCAACGTTTTTGTCATCAGCTGCTTTTGCAGAGATACTCACCTTCTCTCCTGCCGAGCTGAATTTCACAGCATTTGAAAGAAGATTCCTTAATATGGTCTGAAGCATATTATTGTCAGCAAAAACCTTTAGTTGCCCCGGAATATCTTGCGTAATTTCAATGCCCTTGTGTTTGGCCAATTCCTGAATCAGTCCGACGCCTTCTTTCACTATAGACTCCAAATGAATTATTTCAGGATCGAAAGGCACCGATCCTTGCTGTAAACGAGCCCATTGCAACAAGTTTTCGAGAAGCCGGAACAGATTGGTTGAAGAATCACGAAGCAGACCTAAATTCTCCTGTACTTCAGCCATGGTCATGCTTGGCATATATTCGGCAAGTAACTCTGTCATCCCCTTGAATCCACCCATTGGTCCCTTCAAATCGTGGGCAATAATCGAGAAAAATTTATCTTTTGTGATATTTAAATCCTGAAGTTCAATGCTTTGCCGGTAAAGTCTTACATGGGTATGCACCCTTGCAATTACTTCTTCAGCCTGAAATGGTTTGGTGACATAATCGACTCCTCCTGATTTTAATGCTTTCACCACATCGTTGGTTTCGTTTAAAGCACTAATAAAGATAATTGGGATGTCGCTTAAAAATGGATTTGCTTTTATTCGGCGGCAAACTTCGTATCCATCCATATCAGGTATCATGATATCCAATAAAATGAGGTCAGGCTTTTCTTTTTCTGCAACTTGCAGGGCCAGAGCACCATTGGGTACCGGGCGAACTTTATATCCTTCGCTCTTGAGTATCGCCCCTAAAACCTGCAGATTGGCCGGAATGTCATCAACAATGAGGATATTCGCGGTATATTGGCCTTTGATCATGTTGTTCATTTTTTGCTCCTCCGATTAATTTAACAGTTGTTGAAGATTTTCATAATCATAGTTTTTGGCAAGGCTCAAAAGCTTTTGAGACAGTTCTGCGTTGTCAGAATTAATCGTTTCTATCAGTTCGATAAAGAGATCTAAATCAGCAACCGCAAGAGCATCTTTCATTTGTGATACCACACTCTGTGGCAGTTGGGACATCTCGCTGGCAATTAGTTCTTCATTATTCTGAACTTTAACTTTAACTGGTGCCTCATCTTCATAAATATACTTCAAATCAAGTATTTTACCCAAGGTGCCAAACAGCTCATTTTCTCTGAATGGTTTTCGGATATAGCCCTGCATTCCAAGTGATTCTATTTTTTTACGTTCGTCTTCAAATGCACTTGCAGTTAAGGCAACAATGTGCGTTTGTTTTCCTTTTTCGGTCGATTTGATTTTACGTGTTGCTTCATAACCGTCCATCACCGGCATCCGCATATCCATTAAAATAAGATGCGGGTTCCATTCCTCAAATTTTTCAATAGCATCAACTCCATTTATGGCTTCACAGGTTTCAAACCCAACCAATGTAAGCAGGTCGATGGCAACTCTCAGGTTTTCATCTTTATCGTCAACCACTAAAATGCGGAAGGTATCTTTTTGTTTTTCAATGCCAATTACGCGTTTCGATGTATTCTTTTCAATGGCTTCAGGGTTGCCTTGTTTAATTTCTACCTGAAAAGTAAATATCGAACCTTTCCCTATTTCGCTGGTAACAGTAATGTTTCCAGCCAGAATAATAGCTAGTTCGCGGCTCAATGCCAGGCCAAGTCCGGTGCCGCTGCCTTTATTAATTCCGGAACTGGTTTGCTCAAAGTGTTTAAAAAGTTTGTCAAGTTCATTTTCAGGAATACCAGAGCCTGAATCCTGAATTTCAACCGTAAGTCTATTCGTTTCAGCATCGATTTTTTCCGTTCGGGTGCGCACTGCAACTCCGCCTTCATCGGTGAATTTTATTGCATTCCCAATCAGATTGACGAAAATCTGGCGCAATTTGCCTTCGTCAACATACACGTAACGAGGTAGATCTTCGGCAATTTCGCATATAAACTGAAGATGCTTGGCTTGTGCCCGCTCCTTAAAAAGCATCTGAATGTCTTCAAAGAGAGCATGTAAATCAACATTCGCTGGATTGGCCACTACACGGCCAGCCTCAACCTTCGACAATTCTAGAATGTCGTTAATAAGGTTCAACAAATGTTCGCCTGCTTTAATAATCGAAACATTATATTCTTTCTGCGATTCGGTCAGAAATTTATCGCGGTTCATCAGTTGCGAGAAACCAATAATTGCATTAAGCGGAGTCCTGATTTCGTGCGACATATTGGCCAAAAATGCACTTTTCGATTTGTTTGCAATTTCTGCTTCCGTTGCCAGTTTATTGGCTTTTACGGTGGTCGTTTCAAGGTATTTATTTGTTTCGAGCAACTTCATTTCAACTTTAGCACGGTTCTTTACATTGACCAACATGTGTGCAAAAAGCTGGAGTAACAAATTTTCTTCAGCAGAATATTGATGAGTTGTTTTAAAGAACAAGAATCCAACAAAACCTATGCAATCGTCGCCCGACATCATCGGAACGGTATGGAAGTTCCGGGCATCTTCTTCCTGAAGTTTTTTGCGCAACCAGCCTTCGGACAGCACTGAAACAATGTTGTCAATGGTCTTAATATTCCCTTCCTGGTGCAATTTGACCATGTCGGGAATCATATTAAGCGGAATGTTTTGCAGTTTCTCAAATTCAGGACCATCGCCGGTTTTATGCCATTCGTATTCGCAGCTAATTATCTCGTTAGCAAAATCATAGCGATAAATGTAGCTGCGGTCGGCTGAAATAAACTCGCCTATCGTTTTTAGCGACTCATTAATGGCAGGGCCAACCTGTTCAATCGGAATGTTGATGTAGCGCGATGCCATTTCAATAACCATCTGTTGCATTCGGGTTTGCCTTTTCAGATCTTCTTCAGCTTGCTTACGAACCTTGATGTCGTAATTGAGCAATTTATTTTGCATATAAAAGATGAAAAGGATGGCCAGCAACAATACAATGACCAAACTGGATTGAAGAACCTTAAACAGCAGATTTTTATTCCAGGTGTCAGCATTAAAATCCATTCCAAAAATGGCTATAGTTTGACCTGTTTTTTCATCTTTTACCGGTATATACACACTTCTCCATGTACCCCATCGATCTGCCAGGGGAGAGGTAATTCTCTCTTTCCCATCCCTGAAGGGTTGTATGTCTTCTGGTTTGGCTTCGGTATATTCTTGTCCCGGAGGCGAGTAGTCTTCCGAAGTTTCGGGCTCCGAATCTACCGCAAAGTAGATTTTGTCGTTTTTCTCAATGTATATGTAAGCAAATTTAGCCTGCGGATTTACGCTAATGACATTCATTAGCTTTGACTTAAGCTCTTTGTAATCAGTATTTTCAATATCATCTTCGGTCGCTTTCAGCGATTTAAGATTTTCGATGGGCAGACTTGCTTTTATTGATCGGGCAATCTGCAGTATGTTTTCGGATTGTTCATTTTCGGTTTTCACCCAGACATACCGGACATATAATAATGCTGAAATAGAAATAACCAATATGATAATTAAATTCCGCACGAAGCCCTTCTTCTCCACATTCTTTTCTTTCATAAGGATTCATTTAATTTCAGTTTTGCTTCGGACAAATCTAATGAAACAGCTCAATAGTCCCAAGTACAAACAAATGTTTATATCAGCCGCGTTTAAATGCAATGCCATTTAGCATATAATCCAAACTCTCCGGATAAACTTTTAGGACGCAACTTTTGTACCTCGCTGAAAATCTAACATTTAATAGCTAAGTGGAAATTTGATGTTGCAGTTTGATTGTAATGGCTGCGATCGTTCGCCCGGATAAACTATCGGTAGTAAATCTTTCGTTTGGCTTCGAGCTGGTTTTTCTTCACCGACTTCCGATACATCCGCGTCCAGTTGCCACGGCGATCGTATTTGAAATAAACATCCAGAATCTGCGTCCTTCCATATTCCTGAACTTCGGTTAAAAGATCGATGGAATAATGATCGACCCATCCTTTGGGGTTGAATTGATATTGAATGGTTGTGCTTAATCCGGTTGAAATATCCTTACGGTCGATTCGTGTTAACCGTCCTGAAGAATTATAATGTAGTTTGCACTCTTCTTCCAATGTGGTCTTGCCATTCGGGTCAATGTTATGGCGGGTAAATGAAATAAGTTTTTTCTGATTATAAACTGCATTGTCTTCCAGAAGAAATAATTCTTTTGAGTTTGCAGGCGAATTTTTTAACCACGAATTTACTTTTTGGGTACGGCCTGTCGGATCAATAAAGTTTTCATATTCTACAGTAGATTCTTTTCCTCCTAAAGTATAATCCCGTGTAATTTCACTCTTCAGTATGCTGGTTCCGGTTTTTTTTGTCTTATAAACGCATTCAGTGTTGATTTTCCCCTGAAATGTGTTTGTCCGTTTGGCAAGTTTCGAATTTTTATCAAACAGGTAAGTATATTTCCAGCCCGAATAGGCTCCCGGTTTATAAACGCCTGAATCTTTCCGGGAAGGAACCAGTTCTTTGCCATACCTTTTTTCCACCACTTTTTTAATGTTTCCCCTGAATTCGGGTACATTCGGAAATAATTGCCCGAAAGCTATACTCGGCAGCAGGAATAAAATAGATATGACGAATAATTTCATCGGTTAAAAAACTGCATTAATTGATTACTTGAGTGTTTGAATGAATCTTTAGCGAATCACTCAGTCCCAAAGGTAAGGATTTGCCCGAATTTACGGATTGTATTTATAAAGTTGTTTTTCCTCGTAATACTGAAGTCAGGAATGAAGAACATCCCGAAAAAAAGTAATCGCTGTTCGGCTGATGGTGTAAATTAAAATCAAAATATCTGCTTTCTTTGCCCGTAGGTTTAAATCTTATTCAAATAGCTTTTTCAAATGAGGATACTGCAAAAAATTAAAAAGAGTAAATACTATCTTTTCTTATCAGTACTACCAATCGTTTTTATCATTGGTGGTTTTAAATTCGGTGTACATTTATTCGGTTGGGAGTTCATTCCCAAAGATTTGTCGTCCTTTTTTCCAAGCATACTGACAGGTATCATTTTTATACTTGGGTTTTTATTGGCCGGAGTAGTGACCGATTACAAGGAAAGTGAAAAAATTCCGAACGAAATAGCGGCTTCACTGTATGCCATTTGGCAGGAAGCAGACTATCTCCGGATTGTTTCGAATTCAAAATCGGCTGAAGCTCTGATGAACAAGATTAAAAACTTTATCCCGACGTTAAAACGCGATTATTTTAAGCTCAAAAATGATCAGCTTTTAAAATTGATGGATTCATTCTCAGCCGATATCATTGAAATTGGCAAAGAAGGCGCAGCGCCAAATTATGTTCTTCGGATGAAGGCAGAAGTTGCGTCACTTAAGAAAACGATTAACAGAATTACTGTAATTCAGAATACTGACTTTGTGCCTGCCGTTTTCATTTGTATAAAAGTAATTGCGGTGGTCTTTTTAACAGTTTATTGCTTGCTGAATGTTGATCCCTGGTGGGGCGGACTAATTTTGGTAAGTATCTTTTCCTTTGTCATTTTCTCAATCCTTTTCCTGATCAAAGACATGGAAGACCCGTTTGAATATGACGGAAGCAACGAAGTAAAATCAGGTGAAATTAGCTTGCTGGTACTGGATAATCTTCAGAAAGAATTTGAGGCCAAAGAATTGCCTTTGTCCTGAAGTGATTGGTTTGCTTTTAATTGAAAGTTCTACGAACGAATTTAGCATCTGGTCTGATCGTAATACGTAAGATTACAATACAACTTGTAACCACAAAGCGATTGTGCTGCCATGGAAATCCAAAAACGAAAATCACATAAAGCGATTACAAAACAGCAATGAGATTTTAGTCTTTCAGAAAGAAAATTATTGCAGCAATCAATCCGGCGGTCACAACAATCCAGCGCAAAAGTTCCGGTTTTATTTTTCCGGCCAGTTTGCCGCCGATTAATCCACCTGCAAGCGATCCGAAAATCATGACAAAAGCTACCATCCAGTCAACCTCTCCGGAGAAAGCAAAGTAAATTGCAGCAGCCAGATTGATTGCAAATCCGAGCGCTTGTTTCAGAAAATTCAGTCGGGTCATCGAATCGTCGGTTACCAGTCCGAGTACTGCCATTAGTATTACACCAAGGCCAGCACCAAAATAACCTCCGTAAATAGCAGCTGCAAAAACCAGCGACAACATGAAAATAGGATTGTGATGCTCGGAATGCGCCTGCCCAATGCGCGAAACCACCCAGTTTTTTATGCGTACCTGAAATCCTAAAAGCAATGTTGCTCCCAGGATCAGGTAAGGGATGAGGCTTTTAAAAGCATCCTCGCTGGTATTCAGAATAAGCAATCCACCGGAAACACCACCAACAATTGCAACAGGCAATAACTTTAATAAACGTTTGTATTGAGATTTAAAATCGTTGCGTTGCGACCACATTCCACCAATCGTTCCGGGAACCAATGCCACGGTATTGGTAACATTGGCTACAACCGGCGAAATTCCCACAGCCAGCAACACCGGAAAGCTAACGAGCGTGCCACCACCAGCCATGGCATTGATGAACCCGGCAACAACAGCTGCCAGAAAAATGAGTATTTCGTTAAAAAGTGACATTGCAAATCTTTAGATAGAGATGCAAAGATGAAAAAAGCAGGGGAGAATGACAAAAACTAAGCTAGGAGGAGCCCTCAGATCTGAAAAACACAATCGGGTTTGAACTGAATATCTGATGCTTATGTGCAAAGTATTTCGTAAATTTATATTAATCCTGAAGTGAAAAGTGATGAACAAGAAAAACATTTTTCAAAAGCTGGATTTAAGGATAGAACAACTAGTTGCCTACCCGGGCTGCGACCAAAAAAGGCTGAATACACGAAAAACCATGTGGATTGCAACCTTTTTTGGGCTAGTACATGTAATTCTGCATACCGGCGCTTTTTTAATCTTTGCGCCACAATCGCTTCACTTACTGATATCTTATGGATATATCCTGTTACTTGTTTTGCTAATAGCTTTGTTTATTGTTCCCCAACTTAGAGCCAATTTTATCCCATACTACATATTTCACCTTAGCATTTTACTATTCATTACATTTTATTTCATTCTGAAATTAGGTGGAATTGCATCATCGGCAGGATTGATTTTTGCCTGCCTGGCATTCGTACTTTCGTCTATCCCGCTGCAAAACATACGAATTACATACTTCTTATTTTCTCTTTTTACCATCATTATAATTCTTTCAGGTTTATTGGTACCCTGGTTGAAAGTTCCTGAGGAAATAACTCCAAGGTTGAACGCCATTGTTTTCGTGATGAATACGTTATCCATGTCGATATTTATCGTCTACTTAACCATCATTTTTTTTGCACAACAAACTAAAATTGAGAAACTGGAGTCGGACAAGCTAAAGGAAGTGAGTGAAGCCAAGAATAAGCTCTTCACCAACATTACTCATGAGTTTCGAACTCCGCTAACTATCATCCAGGGAATGGCGAATCTGATTAGAAGCAATTCCGACGAATGGCTGGAAAAAGGAACTGAAAAAATTGAGGTGCAGACAAAAAACTTACTAAATCTGGTCAATCAAATGCTCGATCTGGCAAAGCTGGAGGCTGGAGCCATGCATGTTCATGTTTTTCAGTCCGACATAATCAGTTACCTGAAATATTTAACTGATTCATTTATTTCATTGGCCCGCGATAAAAACATTCAACTGAATTTTATTCCTGAAAGCAGGCATTTGGTGATGGATTTCGATCAGGAAAAAATCATGTACATTGTTTCAAACCTGCTGACGAATGCCATTAAATTTACACCCAACTATGGAACAGTAGATATCTATGCCGGACTGATGCCGGATAAAAATGAATTCGTCCTCAAAGTTAGCGACGACGGGCCCGAAATTCCGTCAGAACACCTGCCTTTTCTTTTCGACCGGTTTTTCCGGGTCGAAGATGAACTGAGAAGTCAGGAAGTTGGTACGGGACTTGGATTGGCTATGGTGAAAGAATTGGTAAAACTCTTTGGCGGTTCGGTTAATGTCAGCAGCTCGAAAGACCTTGGAACTACTTTTACAATTATTTTGCCAGTAACAAATATTGCTCCTGAAAAGGATATCATTACGGGTAATTCTTTGTCTCCTGAATTTTTTGCAGATGTTTCGTTAGCCACAGAAGTTAAGACAGACCATTCAGAAACCGTTATTCCATCCAACGATTTGCCCATTTTGTTGGTTGTTGAAGATAGTCAGGATCTGAAACACTATTTGAATACATTACTCAAGGGGCAATATCAACTTGATTTTGCTTCAAACGGAGAGACCGGGCTTCAAAAGGCATTTGAACACATTCCGGACATTATTGTGAGTGACGTTATGATGCCGGTAATGGATGGAATTTCGATGCTTGATGCATTGAAAAATGATTTGCGAACCAGTCATATCCCGGTAATCATGCTGACAGCAAAAGCAGATATTGATTCGAGATTAAACGGATTGGCGAATGGCGCTGATGATTATCTTGCCAAACCATTCAACGAAGTGGAATTGCTTATCAGGTTGCGAAAATTACTTGAACTGCGCAAAACTTTGCATCAGCGTTATGCATCAGGGGAACAACCGATTCCTGAAGAAAACCATACTTTAAATCTTGAAGATTCATTTATTCAAAAGATCAGGAAAGTTATGGAAGAAAGTCTTGATGACGACAATTTCGATGTTCATCAGCTTTGCGTAACTGCGGGGATGAGCCGTTCTCAGCTTTACCGCAAATTTAAATCGCTGACGAATACTTCGGTTATCGATTATTTCTGGACTTTGAGGTTGCACAAGGCAAAAAATCTGCTCCAAACCACAGCAATGAATATTTCTGAAGTAGCTATTGCGGTTGGTTTTAAAAATCTTTCGCATTTCAGCAAGGCATTTAAAAATCAGTTTGGAATGAATCCAAGCACCGTCAGGAAATAAGCTTCATTTCTGCATTTGAGATTTTCAGCAAAATAGCGAGATCCCGAGCAAAATATTTGCACTTATATCTGCTCTTTTAGAGGCTCCCACCACAAAATCCAACAAAAAAAGTGAGAAGATTGAGAACATCAGAAAATTAATTGAGATTTTAAACAAAAAGCTTTCCAGAGCATGTCTTTACCTTTGATACATATAAAGTTCATTTTTTACATCCATCAAAAAAATGAAAACAATGAAAACAATGGTAAAAATCGCCTGGGTCTTCGCCTTCCTGATGGCAGCAAACACCCTGTTTGCTACTGGAAATCTAAAGGTAAACGTTCTTCCTGTATCCTCTGAAAATGTACTTTTTTCAATTACATCCCTAGATAACAGCGATTTAAATATTTCAATTTCAAATTCCCGGGGAGTTATTGTATATACCAATCAAAATGTTGAACCTTCTGATAACAATCTTGTCGAATTCAACTTAAACGACTTACCCGATGGCAACTATAACATGAAAGTAATTAGTCACGAATTAACTTTGGAACGTAAATTTATGAAATCTGACAATGGGATTAAATTAGGAAAGGAAAAGACATTCATGATGCCATATTTCGGATTAAAAGATGAAATGCTAAGGTGCACCTACCTTAACTATTCCGGAGAAAACGTACGACTGTACTTTTTAAAGGGAAAACAGTTACTGTATTCTAAAGAGCTTGGCAACCTATTTAATGTATCCGAAGGATTGAACCTTTCAAAACTTGACGAAGGAACCTACGAGGTAATTTTGTCGGCGGGAGGCAAGGAATATTCATTTAAAGTTAACAAGTAAGCAACAGATCAGAAATATTTGATGCCTAATAAATTTTGGAAGAAGCGATCAAAGCCATGAAAACTTCATTTTAATTCACGCCTGCATCTCCAGATTTCGCGTGTAACTCCAAATTGAAACGTACAGAATATAGTTTGGGATTCAGAACACAACAGCTTACGCTGGAGTGTCGGAAATTTGTGTAAAATCTTAACAATTCACTCTAAAAATTCTGACTATGAAAACATTGATTTCCTTTTGCATGCTATTTATGATTATGCTTGTAGCCTGTACCAAAGACCAGTTTGTTCAGGATGAAACCCTCATGCTGAAAAAAGCCAAAGTGCCAGTACCGGTGAAGGCTGATTTTTGTTTTACTCCAAACCCTGATTTGGGTTTTATGGTTGTGACACTTTTAGATGGCACCACTCCTTTTGCTCTTCCTGATGGATCAAAAATGTATCTTCCAAATGGTGGCTGGTTAAGTGGACATGCAACCCAAACTGGCGAATTACAAATGATAGAAAGTGCGATGACCGCTGAAAGTGCAATGTTTGATCCTTACCTGAATAGAATAATCTGGAAAACTACTGGTAAAGTTACAGCAGCCAATGGAGACTATTATTTTTATGATGCCAAATCATTCTCAAATCCAATGGATGGATCATTCACTGGCAATGTATACATGCGTGATGGCGTTGGTAAATTTGCAGGAGCAACAGGTGAAGTGGAGATGGTTGGGCAAGGTTCCTGCTGGCACGCAGAAGGTACGATGACATATACAAAGTGAACTGAAATACTTTTCAAATGAATTAATCGGGTTTTGCGAATAATACTGGTTCCGGCTTCGGAGAAATTTCCGGGGTCGGATTTTTTTATCGCATCGTTTTCTGTTTTTGATATACCAAATAATTACCTCTTTGAATAAGTGTTCGGTGCACGTTTAACGTCTAATAACTATATTTGTGTTGCTCTGACTAACTTAAACTATTCGATCATGAAAAATCTCTTTCTGCTTTTTTTACTCCTGACTTTCGCCGTAACTCTTTCAGCACAAGTCCAAAAAATGGAAAATGTGCTTTATGGAGCAGCTTATTACCAGGAATATATGCCTACCGACCGTTTGGCTGAAGACCTGAAACTAATGAAGGAATCGGGAATGTCGGTAGTTCGGCTAGGCGAATCGACCTGGAGTTTGTTCGAGCCGCGCGAGGGTGAATTCGAATTTGCATGGATGGATCGAATCATTGACGGACTTCATGCGAATGGAATTAAAGTAATTTTAGGAACTCCTACCTATTCGATGCCGGCATGGTTGTGGCACAAACATCCGGAGGTGTTGGTTGATTACGAAAAAGGACAAAAAGCGTATTACGGAATCCGCCAGAACATGGATATCACCAACCCAACTTTCCTGTTTTATTCTGAACGGGTGATACGGAAAATGATGGAACATTACGCCAAACACCCGGCCATTATTGGGTATCAGGTCGATAATGAAACCACTTCGTATGGCGTAAACAACTACGATTATCACATTAGCTTTATCGATTATCTGAAAAAAAAATTCGGCACTACTGAAAATCTGAATAAAATCTGGGGCTTGAATTATTGGGGAATGACCATGAATGACTGGGATGAGTTTCCGGTAAAAGACGGTGTGACCAATACCGCGTACAAGCTGGAATGGGAGCGGTTCAAGCGCAAATCGGTTGCCGATTACCTGACCTGGCAGTCGGAAATTGTTGCCGAATATCGTCGTCCCGATCAATTTATCATGCATTGTTTTATGCCATCGGTTCAGGATATTGACCAAATTGCAAGCGCGAAAAAGATGGACATTATGGCGGTGAACGTTTACCACGGATCGCAGGACAATTTAACTGGCGATGAAATTGCTTTTGCCGGCGACTTTTTTCGTTCAGTAAAATTGAAAAACTACCTGATTACCGAAACCAACGCACAAACCATTGGTTGGGATTCGAAATCGCAATT
Organism: Bacteroidota bacterium; assembly: GCA_023251455.1. Taxonomy (GTDB): domain Bacteria; phylum Bacteroidota; class Bacteroidia; order Bacteroidales; family Prolixibacteraceae; genus Aquipluma. Next base: position 81,280 of record JAHEYT010000033.1, on the reverse strand, counting down.
GCCTCCTTACGAGGGTCAACTTCGCCAGAATGTATACGCGCACATGGGCTCGGGTGCCAACATGGTCGAATACTGGCACTGGCATTCGATTCATTACGGTCAGGAAACTTATTGGAAAGGAGTTCTTTCGCACGACCTGCAACCTAATCGCGCCTATGCCGAATATTCGAAAACAGCCCACGAACTTCAACAGTTTGGCAAAAAACTGGTGAATCTCAAAATCACGAATAAAGTAGCTATTTTATTCAGTCACGATGCCAATGCAGCTTTGAATGTGATGCCTTTCAAGAACGGAAAAGCAGATATGTGGGGTGGTTCATCCAATATTTACCGCAACGAATTGGTGGGTCAGTTTCACAAAGTCCTCTTCAGAAATAACGTAGGAGTAGATTTTATCTTTCCTGAAAATGCCCAGTTTGAGAATTACGATTTGGTCATTATTCCGGCTTTATACATTGCCAGTGACGATTTGCTTAATAAAATAAGCAAGTATGTTGAAAATGGCGGTCACGTAATCATGCAGTTCAAGAGCGGTTTCTGCGACGAAAATTCGATGGTTCGCCCAATGCTCGCTCCTGGTCCACTGCGCAAAGCGTGTGGTTTTTATTATCAGGAATTTACCAATTTTAAGGAATTAAGCCTGAAAGACAATCCGTTTAAAGTCGACGAAGCCGCAAACAAAGTGTACGACTGGGGAGAATACCTGATTCCGGAGACAGCTAAACCGTTGGCTTTTTACGATCATCAATACTTCGGAAAATATCCGGCAATTACAATTAATAATTTCGGGAAGGGCACTTTGCTATATGAAGGAACAGGGGTTTCAGACCTCATTCAGGAAAAACTGATTCTTCAGGAAATGGAACGTGCCGGGATTAAAACTGGTGATCAGGATTTACATTGGCCAATTGTAACCAAAAGCGGAGTGAACGATGCAGGAAAGAAGGTACATTATTACTACAACTATGCTTCGCAAAAATCAAGCCTGATTTATCCGCACAAAGCCGGAAGCGAACTGACCGCCGGAAAAGCTGTAGCCTCAGGAGCATCGCTCGAAATCGGTCCTTGGGACGTGTTGATTATAGAAGAAAATTAGGCTGACACGCCAGTCTCCAAACAATCCTTGCTATAATGTAGCAGGGATTGTTTTTTGTATCCATTTCTGATTGTTCTTTAACATTGAACTTTCATTTGTCGAAAACCTCTTCGGAAAGATGATTTAACTACATTTGAGTACTAACTAACACCGTTACCCAATAATGCAAAAATCCCCCGAAAATTCTTCCTCGCGTTTGCTTTCTCTCGACTTTTTTCGTGGGTTGACTATGTTTTTACTCGTTGCCGAAGGAACCGGACTTTGGTGGACTTTGGTTCAGGATCCGATTCGTGGTACTTTTCTGGAGCATTTCTTTATGCAATTTGAGCATCATCCCTGGCACGGACTTCGGTTTTGGGACTTAATTCAGCCATTTTTCATGTTTATTGTTGGTGTAGCAATGCCTTTTTCGTACCGGAACCGAATTTCGAAAGGCGAATCCCGCAGTACCATAACCCGTCATATTATTCAGCGTTCCTTTATTCTACTGGCTTTTGGCGTGGGCCTTCAATGCGGGTACAGTAATAAACTGGTTTGGGAACTTTGGGGAGTACTCTCGCAACTTTCGGTTACGATACCCATTGCTTACTTCCTGATGAAATATCCGATTAAGCTGCAACTGGCTGTTTCACTTTTGCTTTTGCTGATAACCGACTTAATTTACCGTCATTTTCCGATTGATGGATTCAATCAGCCTTGGGTAATCGACAAGAACTTTGGAAGCTGGATGGATCTGATTTTAATGGGTAAGCTTAATAATGGAGGAGGATGGGTCGCAATCAACTGCATTCCAACAGCAGCGCATACCATTTGGGGAGTATTAGCTGGTCAGTTACTGATCAAGGATGTTAGCCAAAAATGCAAGTTCAAAACTCTCTTGATTATGGGTGGCATTTCTTTGTTTATTGGGTTCGGTCTCGATCTGACAGGGATTACCCCGATTATCAAACGAATTGCAACTTCTGCATTTGTTTTCACTTCCGGAGGCTGGGCACTAATCGGTTTAGCAATTAGCTACTGGTTGATTGATATCAAAGGCTACAAAAACTGGATCTTCATATTTACTGTTGTCGGTACAAATTCCATCTTCATTTACATTTTCTTCCAAACAGTTGGGGGTCAGTGGCTCAACGACTTTGTTGCTATTTTTTCAAAAGGTATGCTTCAATGGGCTGGCGCTTCTGAATTTGTACTGAATCTATTTACCTGCCTTGCCATATTAGCTGCAGAATGGGGTCTTTGTTACTGGTTGTATCGAAGGAAGATTTTTTTCCGTATTTAAAGATTCAAAAATCAGGCGACATCAAATAAATTCAAATCGAAAACCCTAATATTCGTCTGCTAATAATTGTTAATTCAAACCAATAATGTAACAATGATGGAACGCTTAGCGTATTCACCATTAACTTTGCAAATCTAATTTTTTGAACTTTTTTGGGTTGATTGGTTTTTTTGTGAAAAGCAAAGTTCGTAAGGTAATTTTAGTTGTTTGTTTAGTGAAAAGCGGTGGTCGCCACCGCTTTTCATTTTTTAGTAAAAGCCAGTAATTACTACTCAAATAAATTATCTAATTGGCTCCCTCAATTCCCAATTTCAATTTTTTAAATTCTGTTCACTTCGCTTCACTTATACAGACACATAAAAACATTAAAACTTTTTAAATATTTAATGAAAGTTGTGCTTGAATTCAAAAATAAATAAAATACATTTGTACTGACTTAAACAGGTATAAACTTTATACTATGACCTTTTCACCGATAAATCAGGATGAAGAAAGCGACATGAATGTTGTGGAACTGAAAAATAATTTTCAGAAACGAAAGATAATCAAGAACTTATTTTTGTATGGAGCCATGACCAACACTGATCTTGGCCAGTTTGTCAAACTCAGTACTCCAAAAATAATCAGTCTGCTCAACGAGTTGAAAGTAGAAGGTCTCGTTGAAGAGCTCGGACAAGGTAATTCGAGTGGCGGACGACGACCAAATCTGTATGGCAACAAAGAGGATGCTTTTTACATTATTGGAATTTCAATCAATATATACAAAACTTCGGTTTCCATTTTCAACGCAAAAAACCAGAAGATTACCGATGATCAAATCTTAACATTGACCATTTCGCACGGAACTTCCGTCATCGACCCAATTGTTTTTTTTACTGAAAACGTGATCCGCGAAAAGCAGATCCCAAGAGAAAAAATATTGGGCATTGGGATTGAAATGCCCGGTATGGTTGATTCAGAAACGGGTATAAATAAAACGTACATGGTTTCCGACCAACCGGTTGCTGCCATTTTCAGCAAAAAATTCGGAATGGAAGTTCTGATAGAAAATGACGCCAAAGCACGGGCATTTGCCGAACTTCGGTTTGGATTGGCTCATGCCCGACAAAATGTACTGGCTATTTACCTCGATTGGGGGATTGGCCTCGGGATTATCGTCAATGGGAAGTTGTACAAAGGACGCGATGGATTTGCCGGAGAGTTTGGCCATTTACCGATGGTCGACAACGGATTGTTGTGCCGATGTGGCAAACAAGGTTGTCTGGAAACCATTGCATCGGGAACTGCCATTGCCCGCATGGCCAAAGAAGGTCTGGAAACCGGACGTTCGTCGTTCCTTAGTGAATTAAAAGACATCGGTCAGGAAAACAATGAAATCAAAAAAGTCATCCAGGCTGCAACTTTAGGCGATCAGTATTCAATCTCAATCCTGGCCAATGTCGGGCATTCGCTTGGGAAGGGACTTGCTTACCTCATCCAGATTTTTAATCCTGAATTAATTATCCTTGGAGGGCAAATGTCGGAAGCCAATCCGTTTATTCTACCACCCATACAACAGTCTATCCAGATTTTCTGTATTCCTGAATTGGGCAATGAAATTGAAATAAAAGTTTCAGAATTAGGGAGCCAGGCAGGTATACAAGGTGTGGCTGCATTATTTCTGGAGCATGTTCTCGATAAAAAGTAACATCTGTAATAAACTCAAATCAGGGTTTAATGGTTACTGTTACAACAACCAGTTTAATCCTTCAAAACGCATAACAATGACAACAAAAGAATTCAGTCCGGTTGAAAAAGTTTTCCTTCAACAGGCAGGTATTGATCAGATGAGTACCCAAATGCCTTACATTACCGTTGAAAATTTTCCTAAATTGGGGATGCTTGCTTCCCTTCGTTTTCTGGAATGGGTATCCCAAAACCCCAATGGCGTAATCAGCCTTCCAACAGGAAAAACTTCCGAATACTTTATTAAATACACGCATTTTTTTCTTGAAAACTGGGACAACAAAAAAGGTCAGGATCTTTTGACTGCATATGGTCTCGCAGGTGTGAAGAAACCCAGTCTGAGCGGACTTCACTTTGTTCAGATGGACGAATTTTATCCGATCGCATCGAAACAGCACAACAGCTTTTACAATTACATCGAGAACTATTACATCAAAGGTTTTGGCCTCGACGCCAGCAAAGCGCTGCTTATTAATTCGGATGATATTATGCTTGCCGAAGGAAAATTGTACAACGAGATTTTCCCTGACTTGAAAATTGATTTGTCGTTGCGATTCCGGGAAGCTAAATCGCCTTTGGAGCGATTACAGCAAAAATCAATCTTCAATATTGACAACTGGTGTTCGGAATACGAACAAAAAATACGCAATTTGGGAGGTATCGGATTTTTTCTGGCGAGCATTGGCCCTGATGGTCATATTGCCTTTAATACCCGAGGAACCGATCATCACTCGACCACACGTTTAACTGCAACCAACTTCGAAACACAAGCCGTTGCTGCTGGCGATTTGGGCGGAATTGAAGTTTCGCGCACCCGTTTGGTGATTACCGTTGGCCTCGAAACCATTACTTACAATCCCGATTCGGTTGCACTCGTGTTTGCCGCCGGTGAAGCCAAAGCCGATGTAATTAAAGATGCGCTTGAAAATGCGCCATCAAATCAATATCCGGCAAGTTGTTTGCACAAATTACCAAATGCGCGCTTTTACCTTACCAACGGAGCTGCGGTTAAGCTTAACGATAGCATTGACCAGTATTACCAAACTGGTGAATGGACTCATCAGAAGACAGAACGTGCGATAATCGATCTTTGTCCGAAGATCAATAAATTTGGCCACCGTATCACCGTTGAAGACCTGAAGGCTGACAGATATTGTCGTTTAATTCCGAACCTGAATGAGGGAACCGTGCAATCAGTAATTGATTCGATAACGGCCAAATTCAACAAAGGAATGGAACGTGAGTCGAATCAGGTTTTTTATCATACCGGCCCTCATCACGACGACATTATGCTGGGCATTATGCCGCCAATCAGTAGGCAATTACGCGATGCCAGCAACGAATTCCATTTTTCAGTTTTGACCTCAGGATTTACGGCGGTCATCAATCAATACGTAGTTGATTTGATGAACGATACACTTAGCCTGATCAGCGACGGAAAAATTGAAATGATAAAATTTCCTGACTTCTTTGAAGATGGTTATAAAGGTAAATGGGACAAAGACATTTACCACTACCTGGATAGTGTAGCGGCTAACGATGAAGCCGAAAAGCGGCGTGGGGTTTGTCACCGCGTGGTTCGTGCCATTGTCGAAATTTGGGATGTTAAAAATGAAGAACAGCTGATTTCAAGCATTATTGAAATTTTAGATGTTCTCCGGAACAGTTACGATGGAAGTAAAAATCCACCTAAAATACAGAAGCTGAAGGGTATGATTCGTGAGATGGAAGAAGAGTTGGTTTGGGCACACTTTGGCGTTTTGGTCAAAAATGTACATCATTTGCGGCTTGGATTCTATCAGGGAGATACTTTTACCGAACAGCCTGACAACCAACGCGACGTATTGCCTATTCTGGAAGAATTGAGGAAATATAAACCAACCGTAATCAGTTTGGCCATGGATCCGGAAGGCAGCGGCCCCGATACCCATTACAAAGTTTTGAAGGCCATTGCAGCTGCTGTGAAGGAATGGAGAAAAGAAGAAGACTTGTCGAAACTCAGGGTGGTTGGATACCGGAATGTTTGGTTCCGTTTTCATCCTGCCGACACCGAAGTTATCGTACCGGTTTCGCTAAATGCATTGTCGATACTCGACTCATCGTTTACACAAAGCTACCTGAGTCAGGTCAATGCATCGTTCCCCAGTTATCAGCTCGACGGGAAATTCAGCTCTCTCACTCAGCGTGTTTGGGTTGAACAGTTGAAACAAATTCAGCTTTTGCTAGGCAAAAACTTTTTCTACCAGCACGAAAAACCGCTGGTAAGAGCTACCCACGGTTTGATTTATTACAGAGAACTGACCGTTGATCAATTTATTCAACAAGCCGACGAACTCGAAAAATCAATGGAAGGTGTTGGAATTTAGTTTGCCGATAAATTGAAAGGAAGCGAAAATTAAGTCTACTCCGAAAAGTCTAAGTTTATTGACTTTTCGGAGTAGACTCAAGTTAAAATTCATTCTAAAAAACTGATCATGAAAATAATTGGAGTTGACCTGGGAGGAACAAAAATAACAGCAGCTCTGATTGAAGATCAGAAAATTACGAAGCAATATACCTGCCCTACTCCATTTGATCAGGAGAAGTTGGTGGTAGTCGATGCCATTTCCAAAGCCATTTCACAGGTTTATGTTCCTGATATTATGGGGATTGGAATTGGCGTGCCCGGACCTGTTGATCTGGAAAACAACCTGGTTTTGGATGTCACCAATATTCCATCGTGGGATGTGGTGCCTCTGAAACAGCTTCTCGAAGACCGTTTCCCAAAGCCTGTTTTTGTGAATAACGATGCGAATTGTTTTGCTCTGGGTGAGAAACACTTTGGCAAAGGGAAACCTTACCGGAACTTTGTTGGCGTTACCATCGGAACCGGAATGGGTGCCGGAATTATCATCAATAACCACCTTTATTCCGGACACTTATGCGGAGCCGGTGAATTCGGAAATGTTTATTACCTCGACAGCAATATCGAAAATTACTGTAGCGGTATGTTTTTCAGGAACCGAAATCTGAGCGGAAGCGAACAAGCAGATAAAGCAAAAGCTGGCGATATTCAGGCGCAAAAATTATTCGACGAACTTGGAGTACACATTGCCCGCGGGTTAGGAAATATCCTGTTCGCTCTAGCTCCTGAAGCAATCATACTGGGAGGTTCGGTCAGTCAATCCTTCCCGCTCTTCGAAAAAAGTATGCGTAAAACATTCGAAGATTTTCCTTATCAACGGATTTACCGTGACTTGAAATTTGAAGTATCCGACGATGCCAACATGGCCGTATTGGGTGCTTCTTCGCTGGTTATCGATTCTATCAGATAAGATCTCATAGAGTTTCCTGAACCGATGGGTTCAATTCACCGGTCCATTTTATCATTGATTTTCTAACCACCTAACTCAACGATAATGACTACAAACCGCAGAACTTTTATCCGGAATTCATTTGCAGCAACCGCAGGAATGGGAATCGCCACCAGCTTCCCGGGCGGACTTCAGGCTGCACAAAAATTAGTTGCCCCAAGCGATCAAATCAACATTGCCCTTATTGGTTGCAGAAGTATGGGATTTGGCGATTTGAAAAATCACCTCAACATTCCCGGCGTCAATTGCATTGGCCTTTGCGATATCGATCAAAACATCCTGACTGACAAAGCTGCCGAAATTCTAAAAACATACAATCAGAAACCAAAACTGTATGGCGATTTCAGGAAACTTTTGGAAAATAAAGATTTACATGCAGTGGTTATAGGTACTCCAGATCACTGGCACTGTTTACCGATGGTAAATGCCTGCGAGGCCGGGCTGGATGTTTATGTCGAAAAACCAATGGCCAACAGCATCGAAGAATGCAACCTGATGGTGAAAGCCGCCAACCGGTACAACCGTGTAGTTCAGGTTGGCCAGCAGCAACGCAGTGGCGCCCATTGGAATAAAATCAACCAGATGATTAAATCCGGAAGAATTGGAAAACTCCGGAAAACAAACATCTGGGGAAATTTCAATTATGGTGTTGGTCAGCCAATGGTTGCCGATACAGCTGTACCAAACGGAGTTGATTTTGAAATGTGGCTCGGGCCTGCTCCTTCCAGAAGTTTCAATCCAACAAGGTTTCACGGTTCATGGCGTATGTTTTGGGATTACGGCGGCGGATTGGTGACCGACTGGGGCGTTCACCTGATTGACATGGCTCTTTGGGCAAAAGACATCACCAAACCACCTCACAAGATATTGGCTTCCGGAGCCAATAGTTCCTTCCCAAACAACAATCACGAAACTTACGACACCATGTCGGTGATATGGGAAATAGGCGATTACCAAATCACCTGGCAACATACAGCGGGAATCCAGAATGGACCCTGGGACAAACCTTACGGAATTGAATTTATTGGAGATTTGGGAACAATTGTGGTCGATCGCAGCGGATACAAAGTGATTCCGCAATGGGACGATCAGGCAAAGAAAGGCAAAATTGAACCTGAAGAATCTGATAAAGGCGGCGAAAACCATCAGGAGCACGCTCAAAATTTCATCGACAGTGTCCGTTCCAGACAAAAACCGGTTTGCACTCCTGAAATCGGACGTGCAGTTGCAGTTGCTGCTCACTGCGCTAACATCGCCGTTCGCTCGGGTGAGAACTATCTGCTTTGGGACGAAACGAATGGGAAATTCTCTAATTCTGAAAAAGCAAACCAGTACATTGTTCCGGAATACCGCAAACCGTGGTCATTGCCAAAAGTTTAAAGTTTCAAATAACGTCATCAGAACCATTCCTCCGGTAATGAAATTTTACTAAAATTCATTACCTTTCAAACGCATTCTGGTCAGTAAAAACCCGATTGCGTTTAGTAACTATGCTAAACAAACAGAATCAGATCGAGTGAATTAAAAAATTGGCATAGAATATTAGACAGTCACCATATTGTAAGCTTTACCATCAAAATAATCCATTTCACGGGGAGGTAAAATTAATGAATATAAAGACTTCTGTTTTGCCCGTTACCGGGATGACATGTACCAATTGCGCAAGAGCCATCAACCAGAATGTTGGCAAACTACCGGGCATTAAAGAAGCCAATATCGATTTTGCCAGCGAAAAACTTACAGTTGAATTTGACCCTTCTCTGATTACCGAACGAGATATTATTACTTGCATACAACACATTGGCTATGGAGTTGCCATTGGCAAAACGGATTTACCCATAACCGGATTGCAGGATCAAACTGATGCCAACTCCTTAGAGAAAATACTGACCAGACAAAATGGAGTCCTTACTGTAAACGTAAGTTTTGGTACCGAACATGCCGCACTTGAATACATTCCGGGAGTGACGAGTATTGCTGAGCTGGCTGTTGTAATTCGCAAAGCAGGTTTTGATCTTGTTCAGCCTGATCAGATTCTGGAAATTGAGGATGTTGAAACTCAAATCAGGGCTCAGGAACTCAACAAGCAAAAAAACTTACTCATTATTGGGCTCATCTTCACCGTACCGCTTATCATTTTCAGCATGATGCGCGACTTTCGCGTTGTTGGGTTCGAATACGATCAGTTCTTCATGCTTGCAGCTGCCACTGTGGTTCAATTTGTGGTAGGCTGGCAATTTTACATTGGGGCATTCAAAAGCCTTCGTTTCGGAAGTGCGAACATGGATGTATTAATTATGATGGGATCGTCGGCTGCCTACTTCTCAAGTTTACTCGTCTCCATTGGTATTCTCAATAGTCCGAATGTATATTTTGAAACCGGAGCAGCAATTATTACCCTCATCAGGCTGGGAAAATATCTGGAAACAAGAGCTAAGGGGAAAACGTCAGCAGCTCTAAAAGCGCTGATGGGATTAAGAGCCAAAACGGCCAATGTGTTGCACAACGACGTTGAAACAGAAGTTAATATTGAACAAGTTGTTATTGGCGATATTCTGGTTGTTCGTCCCGGAGAAAAGGTTCCCGTTGACGGAATCATAATCGATGGCCATTCAGAATTTAATGAATCGATGATAACCGGTGAATCGATGCCGGCGAGCAAAGGTCCGGGCGATGAAATCATTGGATCAACAATCAATTGCGAGGGATTGATCCGGTTCGAAGCTACACGAGTCGGGAAAAATACCACGCTGTCACAAATCGTAAAACTTGTTCAGGAAGCACAGGGAAGCAAAGCTCCAATACAAAAACTGACCGACGAAATTGGAAAGTATTTTGTTCCGATCATCATCGGAATTGCCCTATTTACTTTCCTTGGCTGGATTTATGTCGCCCAAATCGATTGGACAGGAGCTATGATGAACGCCATTGCTGTTCTGGTAATTGCTTGCCCATGTGCCATTGGATTGGCAACTCCGACCGCAATAATGGTTGGGACTTCCAAAGGAGCAGAGAACGGCATTTTATTCAAAAACAGCGAAACGCTTGAACGAACCGGAAAAATCAATACCGTTGTTCTCGATAAAACCGGTACCATCACCAAAGGAGAACCTGAAGTTACCGACATTGTTTCGCTTACCAATCAAACTTTAGATGACATTCTGCGTCTGGCTGCCAGTGCCGAAAAAGGTTCGGAACACTCGCTTGGCCGCACCATTGTTAAAGCCGCACAAGATAAAAAACTGACACTGTCCCATCCTGAAAAATTCCGTGCTTTTAGTGGTTTTGGAATACGGGCAACTGTTGAAAATCAGGTTGTACTTGTCGGAAATCAGCGGATGATGCAGAACGAAGAAATTGATCTCTTACCTTTTCAATCAAAAGTTTTAAAGCTTCAGGCTGATGGAAAAACAGCCATGATTGTGGCTGCAAATTCTGCCGATAATCAGGATAAAATACAGGCAATTGGAATAATCGCAGTTGCCGATACCGTAAAACCTGGAGCCAAAGAAGCCATTGCCGACTTACGAAAGCTGGGTTTGGATATTGTGATGATTACCGGCGACAACCAAAGTACTGCCGATGCAATTGCCAGTCAGGTTGGCATCGACAAAGTTATTGCCGAAGTATTGCCAGGCGAAAAAGCTGATGCCATCAGGAATTTGCAGGCGGCCAAAACACTTGGCAATTATGCAAACCCAATTATTGCCATGGTGGGCGATGGAATTAACGATGCACCGGCGTTGGCACAAGCTGATGTTGGAATAGCCATTGGCACCGGAACTGATATCGCCATGGCGACAGCCGGAATTACCTTGATAAGCGGCGACCTTTCGGGAGTTGGACGAGCCATTTCGCTGTCGCGCGGAACTTCGCAAACCATCGTTCAAAATCTGATTTGGGCATTATTTTATAATGTGGCACTCATTCCAATCGCAGCATACGGCTTGCTAAGTCCAATGTTTGCGGCCGGAGCAATGGCTTTCAGTTCCATTTTTGTTATTACCAACAGCCTCCGGTTGAAAGCTTACAAAGTTCAAACCTTTGCCCCGAAAAAAAGTATCGTACGTCAATCGTTTGAGTTGCTTCCACACATTATTGCCCCAGCAGTTGCGCTCGCCATTCTAATCATTTTACCAATGGTTCTTATGCCAGGCAAAATGGATATCGAAGGAGCCAATTCAGAAAATATGACACCGTTAGTCATGATGGTAATGGCACTTTCTAATGCCATAATTGCGATATCTTACGCATCCATTCCGTTTTTCCTGATTGTTTTCGTCAGGAAACGAAAGGACATGCCCTTTACCTGGATTATTTTCCTGTTTGGATTATTCATTCTGGCGTGCGGAACAACACACATCATGCACGTGATCGGACTTTGGTGGCCGGTTAACTGGGAACAAGCTACTGTTGATGCCATTTGTGCCATCATTTCATTGGCCACTGCAATCGTAGTTTGGCCATATTTGCCGAAAATTTTAGCTATTCCCAGTCCAGCGCAACTAAAGCTGGTGAATACTGAACTTCAGGCTGAACGAGATAAGCTTTTAGCAACTCAGGCATTGCTGAAGAAAGCCTATGACGAAGTGGAAAAGAAAGTTGAAGAACGCACTTCTGAGCTTCTATTAGCAAACAATTTATTACAAGCTGAAATTAAAGAACGCAATCAGGCAGAAAAAGCGTTGCACGAAAGCGAAGAAAAATTCAGGACAATCATTGAAACCATCCCGGTTGCAATATACTTAAGCAAAGGCATTGAGCAACGGGCAACATACGTTAATCCAACGATGGTCAACATGTTTGGGTACACCATCGAAGACGTTCCAAGTTCAGAACAATGGTGGACTTTGGCTTATCCAGATGAAACCTATCGCCAAAAAATTGCAGAAGAATGGAATCTGAGAGTGAAAGATGCCATTGAAACCCAACAGCCCATTGAGGCTCTGGAAACAATGGTAAGCTGCAAGGACGGCTCAACAAAGAGTATCTTGTGGGATTTTATAACCCTTGGAGATAAAAACTATGCTTTTGGACTTGACCTGACCGAACGCAAAAAGGCAGAAATCCGTTTGCGGGACGAGAAAGACCGGATAAGGACCATTCTTGATATGGTTGGAGACCCCATCTTTGTAAAAGATAACGACCATCGTATCACCCTGGCCAATCGAGCATTCTATGATATGTTTGGCATGGATGAAAAAAGCGTAGTTGGCTATACGCTTGTTGAAGCCGTGCCTGAAAACGAAAGGCAAAGTTTTCTTCAAGTTGACAGGAGTGTCCTCGATACCGGATGCCCAAATCTACAGGAAGAAGTGCTTACTGTGGGAGGGCACACACGGTCCATTATCACCAGAAAGCAGCGCTTTATCGATGAATCCCGGAAAAGCTTTTTGGTGGGCTCAATCCACGACATTACCGATCGCAAACTGGCTGAAGATAAAATCATAAAAGTTAACCGCGTATATTCTCTAATCAGTCAGATTAACCAAACCATTGTCAGGACACGTGACCGAGATGAACTTTTTAAGGAATCATGCCGGATTGCTGTTGATTTCGGGCAATTTCAGATGGCCTGGATCGGAATGATTGACGAAGAAACAAAAACCGTAACCCCTTATGTCTTTGCAGGGAACGAAGACGGCTATCTCTCCGCCATTCCGCAACTTTCAATAATTGATATTCCTGAAGGTAAAAGACCAACAGGTACTGCCATTCAGGACGACAAACATTTTGTTTGCGATGACATAGGGAACGATCCACGCTGGGTGGCTTGGAAGGATGAAGCTTTGAAGCGTGGCTATCGCTCAAGCATTGCGCTGCCGATAAAAATTTATGGTGAAACGATAGGCGTTTTTACGCTCTACGCATCCACGACACATTTCTTTGATGAGGAAGAAACAAACCTGCTTATTGAAGTGGCTTCGGATATTTCATTTGCGCTCGATTCGATTGAGAATGAAAAGAAAAAGGAAAATGCAGAGACGGCTCTGGCCGGAAGTGAAGAAAAATTTAGGGCCATGGTTGAATCTTCTACAGATCTTATCTGGGAAACCAATCTCGAAGGTAATTATACCTATCTAAGCCCACAGATTGAAGATATTCTTGGCTATCCAGCCAATAGTCTTTTATACAAATCGCCATTTACTTATATTATCGATGAGGAGAAAGTCGATCTAAAGACCAAATCTGACACAATTGTGGATGCAGGAATTCCATTCAGTTCGTTGGTCAATAAATATTACCACAAAAACGGCAATATTGTTTATATGGAAACCAGTGGGGTTCCTGTTATTAATAAAGCAGGTAACCTTACCGGATATCGTGGTGTAAGCCGTGATATTACCGATCGTTTTAAGGCCGAAGAAGAAATTCGCGAACAATTGGATGAACTGCGCCGCTGGTGCGAAGTAACACTCGACCGTGAAAGCAGAGTACTGGAACTTAAACAGGAAGTAAATGATTTGCTTAAAAAGAGTGGTGAAGCTTTGCGATATGGAAGCACTATTACAGATACTCCGGAAATTGAATAAAATAAGAAGCTTTCAAACATGAAAACTAACATTCTGGATTTAATCGATTTCGAGAAAGTGGACATCCTACTTGAAGGGTTCAACAAATCAACAGGGTTTGTAACGGCCATCTTAGACCTTGATGGAAAGGTTTTGTCCAAATCGGGGTGGCGCCAAATGTGCACTCATTTTCATCGGATAAATCCGGAAACTTCGAAAAAGTGTACTGTCAGCGATACCCTATTAGCCAATAAAATGGCCGAGGGCGAAAAATATCATTTCTACAAATGTTTAAACGGACTGGTTGACGTGGCGGTACCAATAGTTATCAACGAAGAACACGTTGCCAACCTGTTTTCCGGACAATTCTTTTTTGAAGAACCCGATCCTTTGTTTTTTAAAAAACAGGCTGAAAAATACGGGTTTGACGAAAAAAAATACCTCGAAGCACTCGAAAAAGTACCTGTTGTTTCAACTGAAAAGGTTAAAACAGCAATGGATTTTTTACTGAACATGACCCTCTTAATTAGTGATCTGGCATTTCAAAAGTTAGAGCTGCTGGAGCTGAATATGACAATTCGTTCAAGCGAAGAACGGCAACGAATGATTCTGGAGACAGCTATTGATGGATTCTTGCTGGCAGACATGCAGGGTAAGTTAATAGTGGTCAACGATGCCTACTGCCGTTTGAGCGGATACACGAAGCAGGAGTTGTTAAACATGAATATTTCTGAATTAGAAACAAACACAGAAACTACCACACATCTTCAAAAATTGAAGGAGCTGAGAGAGGATCGTTTTGAGTCGAAACACCGCCGAAAGGACGGAACCGTTTATGACCTTGAAATCAGTGTCCAGTATCGAGAAGATGAGGGTGGACAAATGGTTGCGTTCCTGCGCGACATCACCAAACAAAAACAGTCGGAAGAGAATATTCTGGCATCGCAGGTCAAATTAAGCGAAGCGCTCGAAGTCTCTAACCGGTCGAGAAAGACGCTGTTGAGTGTGCTCGAAGATCAGCGACGGACTCAACAAGAGATCAATACGCTTAATGCCGAACTTGAGCATCGTGTTGAGCAACGTACCGAACAACTTGAGGCCGCCAACAAAGAACTGGAAGCCTTCTCCTATTCAGTATCACATGATTTGCGAGCCCCATTGCGGCACATCAATGGGTTTATCAGCCTGTTTCTGGAAAACAAAAAAACAGCTATAACCGAAGAAGAACTTGGGTACCTGAATATTGTGTCAAATTCAGCCAAAGAGATGGGCGATCTGATTGATGCCTTGCTTTCTTTTTCGAGACTAAACAGGGCTGAAATTCAAAAAACGCTGATCGATTCCAGTTCCATGATCAGTCAATTGCAGGAAATGTTTACCGAGGAATTCAAATCGCGTAAAATTGAAATCCAAGTGAACAAACTACCTTTTATCTATGGCGATTATCAATTGATTAAGCAGGTTTGGATGAATCTGTTGTCGAATGCCATTAAATACACCAGCAAAAAGGACGTCGCGAAAATTGAAATTGGCTGTTTAGAGAATGATTCGGAGATTGTTTTCTTTGTCAAAGACAATGGCGCAGGCTTTAACATGAAATATGGAGATAAACTTTTTGGTGTTTTCCAGCGCCTGCATAAACCACGCGATTTTGAAGGAATCGGAATCGGCTTAGCCAATGTAAACCGGATAATTACGCGTCATGGAGGACGATGCTGGGCCGAAGGCGAACTTGGACAGGGTGCTGCTTTCTATTTCTCTTTACCTAAATCAGAGGAATAATGTCATTATTAACCAAATCAAAAAAATACAGAATTTAAACATTATATGAAACGAGCCATGAGGATTTGTTCCTCACACAAGAGGATGACTATTCAGGCGAGTTCCCTGCCGGCCTGACAGGCGGGCATATGCCAATTAAAAAACAAATTATTGACATATGAAATAAATTCAGTAAATTACCTACAAAATTTAAACTATGACCAACCATCCGCATAAAAATATCTTGTTGGTTGACGACGACCACAATGATGTTACACTCATGATTAACGCACTCCGGGAAGCTCACTTTGGAAACGAAATCATTGTTGCAGAAGATGGAGAAGAAGCTTTGGACTTTTTATATAAAAAAGGGAAATTTGCCGACTATCAGGGAGACTATCCTGTATTTATTCTGCTCGACATTAAAATGCCACTATTGAATGGAATTGAAGTCCTTAAATTGATCAGAAAAGATCGTTCTTTCGACAAAATCCCGGTAATTATGATGACCTCTTCAAGAGATACCCGCGATTTGGAGGAATGTTATGACAATGGGGCTAATTCATTTGTCGTTAAACCGGTAAACATCAGCGATTTTATCAATGTAGTTAAAAAAGTTGGACAATACTGGATTGTTGTAAATGAGATTTCAACCTAAAAAAAATGGGTCAGGATGGAACAAACAGACGCTCCTATTCAAATTCTACATCTCGAAGATAACGATAGCGATTCGCAACTGATTCAACTATGGTTGAAAAAGGAAAATATCAATTACGACTATCACTTTGCTGATAATGAGGATGATTTTCGTAATATCCTGACCAATCAAAAAATCGATATTATCCTTTCCGATTACCATTTGCCCGGCTACAGCGGATCGGAAGCCATGCTATTGGCCAAAACGCATTATCCGCATATTCCGTTCGTGTTTGTAAGCGGAACGATGGGCGAAGAGGTTGCTATTGAATCGTTATTAAACGGAGCTACCGATTATGTGCTGAAGAACCGGCTGGTTCGGCTTGCCCCAGCGGTCAGACGTGCATTACGTGAGTCGAAACTGCAAAAGGAATATCAAAATGCCATTGATACTCTCCGGCAACGAGAGGAACAATACCGAACATTGGTTGAAGGCATGAACGAAGGGCTGATGCTGTCGGATAACGACGATACAATTGTTTTCATAAATCAGCAAACCTGCAACATTACCGGGTTCACGCCTGAAGAACTGATCGGGAAAAACTGCCATACAACCCTGTTTGATTTGGAAAACGGAAAAAGAATTCTTGAAAAAAATAAGCTCAGGCAACAAGGAATCAAAGACATTTACGAAATTGAACTTACCCGAAAGAACAGCGACAAAATCTGGATACGCTGCAGTGGTTCACCGGTATATGACGATGCGGGAAATGTAACCGGATCAGTTGGAGTATTTGAAGACATCAACGATTGGAAAAAAGCGGAAGATGAGCGAAACAAACTCACCCAATTACTGACTCTTGCAAAGGAAAAAGCAGAAGAAAGTGATAGGCTCAAATCAGCATTTCTGGCCAATATCAGCCACGAAATTCGCACGCCCATGAATGGAATACTTGGATTTTCAGAGCTTTTGAAAACTCCGGAACTCGCTCCAGAAGTTCAGGAACGATATATTGAAGTCATTGAACAAAGCGGAAATCGGATGCTCAGCATCATCAACGACATTGTTGACATTTCGAAGATTGAGGCCGGGCAAATGATTTTACACCTCGACGAAACGAATGTCAATCAATTGCTCCGCGATTTATATGTATTTTTCACTCCCGAAGCCAATTCAAAAGGAATAAAACTATCTGTCATAACTGGCCTGCCTGATAAAAACAGTATTATTCAAACAGACCATACCAAATTAGCACAGATCCTCACAAACCTCATCAAAAATGCACTGAAATTCACCAAATCAGGATCAATCGACTTTGGGTACCATTCAAAAGTAAAGACATTGGATGCAACAGTTCTACAATTCTTTGTAAAAGATACAGGAGCTGGTATCCCTAATGATCAAACTCATATTATTTTTGAACGATTCCGCCAGGGAAGCGTTTCGCTAACCAGGGCCTATGAAGGTGCAGGATTGGGACTGTCTATTTCAAAAGCATTTGTCGAAATGCTGGGCGGCCGAATTTGGGTCGAATCAGAACTTGGCAGGGGATCAGTTTTTTGCTTCGAACTGCCATTAAATAAGCCGGAATCTACATTGAAAGAAGCAACCGATTTTCAGACCATCAACACTGATCAAGTATCGTATTGTTTGCTGGTTGCCGAAGATGACAAAAACAGTATGGAGTATATCAAGGCTTTACTCGAACTTGAACACATATTTATACTTGAAGCCAATACCGGAGTAATGGCTGTTGAACAGGTAAAAAATCATCCTGAAATCAACTTAGTTTTAATGGATTTGAAAATGCCTGGAATGGATGGATTTGAAGCTACACGCCAGATTAAATTGCTAAGACCTGATCTGCCGGTAATCGCTCAAACAGCTTATTCTTTCACTGAAGAAAAGGAGAAAGCAGTAAAAGCCGGCTGTGATGATTATCTTTCAAAACCAATCAAAAAAATAGCATTACTTGAAAAGATTTACCAACACATTCTGATATAGCATTTTAGCCTTGCCCCGAACTGAAAATCTACTTTTTATAGGGATTCCATCCTATTGAAAAGAGATGGAATCTCTAAAAAAAACACATCAGATACTCTTCCTTTAATCCTGAATCCCTATTTGGCAAATTCCTTACAGTTTCATAACTTAGTTAAGCATAACACAACCTCAATGTATAAGAAACTAAGTATCAAGGAATGGGCTGTTGAAGATCGTCCGCGCGAGAAAATGCTCGTGAAGGGAATCCGCTCGTTATCGGAAGCTGAATTGGTTGCCATTCTTATTGGGTCAGGTAATTTAGACGAATCGGCGGTAGAAGTATCGCGCCGCATTTTAGCCTCGGTAAATAACAACCTGAACGAACTGGGCAAGAAAACCATCAACGACTTACGGAAATTCAAAGGCATTGGCGAAGTAAAAGCCATCACCATTATGGCCGCGTTGGAACTTGGCCGACGACGAAAAGAATCGGAACCCGACGAAAAACCTAAAATAGTAACCAGCGCCAATGCCGCAGACATTTTCAAACCATTGCTGAGCGACTTGCCGCACGAAGAATTCTGGGTGTTGCTGCTTAACCGCAATAACCTGGTGATCGACAAAATGATGGTCAGCCAAGGCGGCCTTTCAGGAACGATTATCGATGTCCGCATTATCCTGAAAATGGCGCTCGACAAGCTCGCCTGTTCGATCATTCTTTGCCATAACCATCCTTCGGGCAACCTTATTCCGAGCGAAGCCGATAAAGAAATCACCAGAAAAATAAAAGAAGCCGGGAAACACATGGATATTCCGGTGTTCGACCATCTGATTATCGGGAATGATGCGTACTTTAGCTTCGCAGATGAAGGACTGATCTGACTTACGGTATCAAAAACAATTTTAAATTTTAGAACTTATTCTTACTCGTGGAAAATACGACTCATATCAGAATCCTGATTTTCACTCCCGAAATTACTCCCCGGATTGAATATGCGTTTGGATTTATCTTTCAAACCATTCTTGGGTCAGAACTTATTTTTTCCACAAATCCTGAAGATTTCCAGCAATCAACCTTGCCCAAGATCAATTATTCGCCCGTTGACCTTGATTCTGGATTATTTCTGAAAGCCCATTCAATACTCTTCGAAAAAACCATTTCTGATCAGGAAATTGAGATTATAGAATACCAGCAAATGCAACTATTTTTCCCTACTTCAGCAGACTCATTTCTGCCTTTCGACCCGTTTGCCGCAACTTTTTACCTGATTTCGCGATACGAAGAATACCTGAGCGAAAACACCGACGAACACAACCGTTTTAACGATTCTGAAAATATTCTGGTGCATTTGGGGCTGCATCAAAAACCCGTTGTTGATCAAATGGCGTTTTGGATTGCAGAAAAGATCAGTGAACAATTTCCTGATTTTACCACCCGGAAACGAACTTTTCAGTTGATCACCACTATTGATATCGATAACGCATGGGCATTCAAACACAAAAGCCCTCTCGTTTCGTTTGGAGCCATCATGAAAGCTGTTTTTCATGGTCGGGGAGATGAGTTAAAACAAAGAGCTGTTGTTTTCCTTGGGCTGCGGAACGATCCTTACGATACCTACAAATACATTCTGGAAACCTATAAAGGACTGCTGAACCACATCCTGTTTTTCTTTCTGATTGGCGACCGCGACCGATTCGACAAAAACGTTTCGCACAAGAATAAGTCGTTCAGGCAGCTGATAGCCAATATGGCTTCCGTTTGCGAAGTGGGCATTCACCCATCGTATTCCTCCAACGAAAAAATATGGCTTTTCGAAACAGAAAAAGAACGGCTCGAAAACATAATTCAGAAACCTGTAACACAAAGTCGACAACACTATTTAAAGCTTAAATTTCCGAAAACTTACCAAAATGCAATAAAATCGGGCATTACCGACGATTACACCATGGGCTTTGCTAGCCTGGCCGGATTTCGTGCCGGAACCTGTACTGCCTTCAATTTTTTCGATCTGAGCCATAACTGCCAAACCGAACTGATCGTTCATCCATTTCAGGCAATGGATGTGGCCCTGAAAAACTACATGCACCTGAGTCCACAAAAAGCTTGGCAATTAATTGAAGAACTGATGCTTGAGGTAAAGAAAGTGAATGGAACTTTTATCAGTTTATGGCACAACGAATCGCTGAAAGATTCGGGGCAGTGGCTGGGATGGCGCAAAGTTTTTGAACAGATTCTCGAAAAAGGTTTAATTTTGGAGAATGACTGATCCTGAAATCAAATTTGTTGCCAGCAAAGACATTGACCGTGCAAAATGGGACCAATGCATTGCCAATTCTCCATTTGGGATTGTTTATGCCTACAGTTGGTATCTCGACCGAATTTGCCAGAAATGGGATGCTTTAATCTGGGGAGACTACCTGTACATTATGCCTTTGGTAAACAACCGAAAGTATGGTTTAAGCTACATTTTTCAGCCATTCTTCACTCAACAACTTGGCGTTTTTTCAAATTTCCCAACAGAACCGGTAATTGTCGATCGGTTTCTAAATTCCATTCCTAAACAATTCCGGTTAACCGACATGAACCTGAATATCGGGAATGTACTTAAAACATCAAATTTCGGGTTCAGGCACAATACAACTTATCATCTAAACCTTCAACCAGATATTTCGGTGATTCGGGATGGCTACAATTCCAACACTAAACGGAACATTCAAAAAGCCATTCAGAATAAAATAACCATTTCGACGGTTAGCAACATTGACCGTTTTCTGGAATTTACAAAGAAAAATCTCCGCGAAAAATCTCCGGAAATAAAACAAATACACTATCAGTCGCTCCGGGAAGTCATCAGATATGCTCTCGATCATCAGCTTGGAGAAATTTATGGGGCATGGGATTCGGGTAATAATCTGGTCGCATCGGTTTTCTTTGTGACTTCAAATCAGAAATGCGTTTATCTGGCTGCCTCATCCGATCAAACCGGGATAGAAAAAAGTGCCATGTTTTTGCTGATCGACACATTCATTCAAAATAACTCCCACATAAACCTGATTCTAGATTTTGAAGGGTCAAACATTTCGGGTATTGCCAGATTTTATAAGGGTTTTGGAGCCATGGCTGAAACCTATTATTCCGTTCATCAAAACCGACTGCCAGGTCTTCTCCGGATTTTAAAAAAGTAATTCGACGATCGTTGAAAAGTTCTTTCATTGTATATTATACAGCATTCTTTTGGTTAGCGAATTTTAATTACTTTCGCCGAAACTTTTTAGATCATGAAGGTAAATATCGTTGGGGAATCAAATTCCATTTTTAATCAGTTCATTTCAGAAATAAGGTGTGAAGTCGTTCAGAAAGATCCAATGCGGTTTCGCAGAAATCTGCAGCGTTTGGGTGAAGTTTTCGCCTACGAGATCAGCAAAACAATGGACTATCAAACTACTGACATAAAAACTCCCCTCGGAGTTGCCCAAGTCGAAACCTTGGTTCAACACCCTGTTTTAGCAACTATTTTACGTGCCGGATTACCGCTTCAGCAAGGGCTCCTGAATATTTTCGATCATGCTGAAAATGCGTTCATATCGGCCTACCGAAAATATGACGAAGCCGGTGAATTTCACATCGAATTTGAATACCTGGCTACACCTTTGCTTGATGGTAAAGATGTCATCCTTTCCGATCCGATGTTAGCTTCCGGGGCATCAATGGAGGTAGGATATCAGGCTCTTTTGAAAAAAGGAAATCCCAAACATGTTCATTTGGTAGTAATTATTGCCAGCACACAAGGCGTTGAATACGTAACCAAACACATCACTGCTGATAATGTTACCTTGTGGATTGGCGCTGTTGATCCCGAAATGACCCCCATGTCGTACATTGTTCCGGGACTGGGTGATGCAGGCGATTTGGCATTCGGAGCCAAAATTGATTCACACTAGTCAGGAAAAGTCATTCGAAAATTTATAAAAGGAAAAGGGAAAGGGTGAAATCGCGACGATTTCACCCTTTCCCTTTTCTGATGACTATTGACTAATGACTTAGAATAATCCCCACACCAAACAACATAGTAAAAAGTAGTGTTGTCAATGATAATTTTTTCAGAAAAGGATCGAATTTTCGCGGTTCGTTAATCCGGTTGATTTGAATCAGATCGCGGATAAACAGCGGAAAGGCAAGCAAAAACAGCCATTGAAAAGCTGATTTTCCGTGGATCGCTGTAAATATAATAGCTGCCACTATTCCGATGGAAATAATCGACGAATGATAAATTTTGCTTTTTACACTTCCCATCCGCACCACAACCGTATTTTTTCCTGAATTACGGTCATTCTCAATATCGCGCATATTGTTCAGGTTAAGAACGCCAGTACTGAAAAGGCCGATACTGATTGCAGGTAAAAATAGTTCAGGTGTGATATGGTGAGTATTCAGGAAATAAGTGCCAACCACCGGCAGTAACCCAAAGAAAAGAAACACGGCCACATCGCCAAACCCGGCATATCCGTATGGATTGCTGCCCGCGGTGTATCGGTAAGCGGCAATCAAGGCTACAATACCAAATGCAAGAAATAGAAGAAAAGTGGTCATGTCAAGCCCTTTCGTTCCCTCAGCCACCAACCAAATTCCGGTCGTCAAACTGAGAATAATGAGAACAATCATCCCTACTTTCATCTGTTGTGGGCTGATTTCGCCACTCTGAACGGTTCGCTTTGGTCCAACGCGGTGTTGGTTATCGGTTCCCTTTTGTGAATCGCCGTAATCATTGGCAAAATTCGAAAATATCTGGATAAACAAAGCTGTCACAATAGCCAGGACAGTGACTGTAAGATTGAATCCGCCATCCAGATATGAAAGCACCGCTCCCATTAAAATGCCAGACATAGCTAATGGTAATGTCCGTAGCCTCGCTGCTTTAATCCAACTTTTTATTGATGCCATTCTTCTTTTGTGTTATCTCTATACTTCATGAAATGAAGTCACCCCGAATTTATTTCGGGGTCTGTGTAACTATTTGAGATCCTGAAACAAGTTCAGGATGACCTGGCCATTACGGAAATTTAGGAAACTTCTTGAAGTCAGGCTTGCGCTTTTCGAGAAATGCGTGTTTGCCTTCCTGCGCTTCTTCGGTGAGGTAATACAGCAAAGTTGCATTTCCGGCAAATTCCTGAATTCCGATTTGTCCGTCGAGTTCGGCATTCAAACCAAGTTTCAGCATACGCAACGCGAGCGGACTGTGCTCCTGCATTTTCTGCGCCCAGGCAACCACCTCGTCTTCCAGCTGATCAAACGGAACGACTTTATTGACCAATCCCATTTCCAGCGCTTCGGCAGCCGAATACTGGCGACACATAAACCAAATTTCGCGGGCTTTTTTCTGACCAACTATACTTGCTAAATAAGATGAACCCAAACCGGCGTCGAAGCTGCCCACCTTTGGACCAGTCTGACCGAAGATGGCATTTTCCGAAGCAATACTAATATCACAAACCACGTGTAGCACGTGTCCGCCGCCAATAGCAAAGCCGTTTACCATTGCAATCACCGGTTTTGGCATCGAGCGGATTTGCTTCTGAACTTCCAAAATATTCAAGCGCGGAATGCCATTTTCATCTATGTAACCACCTTTGCCTTTTACTGTTTGGTCACCTCCGGCACAAAAAGCCTTGTCGCCAGCACCTGTCAGCACCACCACATTGATGCGCTGATCTTCGCGACAGATGCGCAGAGCATCCGAAATATTATTCACCGTTGTTGGCCGAAACGCATTGCGATAGCGTTCGCGGTTGATGGTAATCTTCCCTATTCCGTCGAAATAATCGAAGAAAATATCTTCATAATCTTTAATTGTCTGCCATTCGCGTTTATCCAACATATCTTTATTTTTTAAATTGTTGATAACATTCCTGAAAAACCTCGGCGCTGATTTCGCCGTCAGTCAATACTTCCAGGATTACCGGCCCAGAAAAGCTGGGTGCAAAAATAGTGTTTAGTGCTTTCAAAAGCTCTTCCCGATTTTCAGCTTTCAGGTAATTGATGCCAAATGCATTGGCCAGACCTTCGGCTTTCAAATTATGCTGAGCCACAAAATGTTCGTTCAATGCTGGCGACTGGCGCGGTCCGCCAATTAAACGGAAGATATTACCACCTCCATTGTTCAGCACAATAATTCGTAAATTCTTTGGAAAATGCTGATTCCACAATGCATTCGAATCGTAAAAAAATGACAATTCGCCCAAAATAACCGTATTTATCTTTTCGGACGACAACCCAAATCCAACAGCAGTTGACAATGATCCATCAATTCCGCTGGTGCCCCGATTTCCGTAATATTCGCAGCCGACTGTTGGCTCAAACATTTGAATCAGCCGCACCGACGAGCTGTTTCCCAAATGAACAATGGAATGACCAGGAATCAATTCAGTAATGGTTTTGCAGGCAGTCAGATCGCAAAAAGGGGAATCTTTTAAAAACTTCTCCTGAAGCTGAAGCACCGTTTGCTCGGTAGTTTTCCAGATTTCGCGGTAATTACTTCCTGTATTTCTGATTTCAGGAACGAAAACCTTCAGGAATGAAAAAGCATCCGAAGAAATAACACGACTGAGCGAGTTGTAGGTATCGGTATGCTCTCCGGAAGCCGAAATATGCCAGTGTTCGTTTGGCTGATTGGCCCGAATAAATAATTTCAGTCGCTTCGAAACGATCTGCTGTCCAAAAGTCAGGAGAATCTCGGGTTGAAAGTTGGCCCGCTCTTCAGGAGAAATGGCAGCTACTGCCACATCGGTTGAGAGAACCAGATGTTGGCCTGATAAATTGGTAAGATGTTCAGCCAAAACGATTGTTCCCTGATCTTCTGCCAGTTTTTGCACGAGCGAATTAATTTGCTCATCAGGAGAAAGTTGTCCGACAATCATCATTTTTCGCGTCGAAGCATTCCATTTTTCAGATAATATCTTCAGGTCGGATTCGGGAATTTGATTGTATCCAGATTGAAAATCAATGTTCCGGAATATGGGAAGTTCCTCATCAGAGAATCCATAAAGCGGCTCTCCCAATGGAATGTTTATGTGGACAGGTCCGGGATTTCCGGATAAAACCAGGTTCAGCGTTTCGTTAATTTGCAGGTTGTTGTGCCTGAAATCATCGTCGCGTTCGGCTTCCGCTAAGCTTATGCTTTTTAATGTGTGATTCTCGAATAGATTTTCCTGACGGACGGTTTGTCCATCGGCCTGATCGACCCAACGGCGCGGACGATCGGCTGTCAAAACGACCAATGGTATTTTCTGGTAAAAAGCCTCGGCGATGGCTGGCCCATAATTGATGGCGGCGGTTCCTGATGTGCAAACCACAACAACCGGTTTTCGTTTGGCCAATGCAATACCCAATGCCTGATAACCGGCACTTCGTTCATCGACCACATTCAGAAAAGTAAATTCGGGCAATCCGAAAAACTGATTGATCAGAGGAGCGTTGCGGCTTCCGGGCGAAATCACCACATCGGTAATTCCTTTCTGCAGGAGCAGCGAAGCCAGTTGCTGAATGTGTTTTTTATCGGTTATCATGTTCGTATTTTATCCTTCAGGATTAATTACAGACAACAAGGTTTTTGCCTTTTGGTTGGTTTCGTCCCATTCTTTTTCAGGAACCGATCGGCTTGTAATACCACCTCCGGCATATAAAATGAATTCGTTGGGCGTAATTTCCATACAGCGTAAATTTACAAATAGTGAAACCTGCTGATTTAATCGCCACGGCCCCAAATAACCCGTATAATATTTTCGATCGTGTGACTCCTTCTTCAGGATAAATTCGGCTGCCAGATCCTTTGGTAATCCACAAACTGCAGGTGTTGGGTGCAAATCGGCGATAAAATTTCCAAGGCACTTTTCAATCTTTTCAATTGGAAAGAAAAACGAGGTTTTCAAATGAGCAACTTTCCCGCTTTCCAACGTTTCAGGGCCTTTGGTTTTATACTTGTGAATGTCGAAGTTAAAAAAAACATCCAACATATATCTGGAAACAAATGCTTGTTCTTCAATGTCTTTGGTGCTCCAGTAATATTCTTCGGCATCTGGTTTTCGAACTTGAGTTCCGGCCAGTGAAACGGTTTCGAACTGTTCCCCATCCGATTTAATCAATACTTCAGGAGTTGCCCCCATCCAGATTCCGGCAACCGGCAGATTAACCAAATAGGTAAATGCATTGGGCGTTTGCTCATGCAATTGTAGAAATGTGGTTCCCAGTGAAGTGTCGGTTCTGGGCACAGGTATCTGGCGCGAAATAATTACTTTTGAAAGCGCTCCTTCCCGAATTTCAGTAACGGTTTCTTCAATCAGTTTCAAGTAATCATCCTTACTTTGAGATACACAAGTTTCTGGTGTTTTCCCCTTGCTGAAAGGCACAAAATCATTAAAATCAGGAGTATTTACTGAATCGAAATCTTCCAGATACAAACCTGGTTTAAGCAGAATTACCGGACTATTTTCAGTAATGAGGTACGGGGCAAAAACAAAACCAGCTTCACCATTTAGCTGGTCGAACCGATCCAAAAAACTGACATCAGAAGGATTTCCTGCCAAAAGCCCCATTTTCGTATCACGAGGCTGAAACCAGCATGCAAATGCAATTTGTTTATCAATTAACTGATCAAGAATGGCCTCCACTTTCAAGCTATTTTTCATGTGGTAATAATCTGTTTTTTAATTGCCACATGGAACTCGCCAACCTCCACACTACTTTTGGATAAAATCTTTGCCATGGCTCGTTTCATGTCTTTTTACAATCATATTGGTCACTCTGGCAGTCGAAATCAATTTGCCTGACTCTGATTTTATGTCAACATTCCAGACATGAGTCCTTTTCCCTAAATGCAGTATTTCGGCACGTGCATAAACGATGCCACCATCAGCCTTTCCGGTATGGCTGGCGCTCACCTGAATTCCACGCACATCATATTCCTGAATATCAACGGTGAGCATTGAACCAAATCCGGCAACCGTTTCGGCCAAAGCCAGATTAGCTCCACCATGCAGAAAGCCGCCCGGACGAAAAGTGCGGTGATCAACAGGCATGGTTGCCTCAACCCAACCTTCGCCATAAGCAGTTAATCGAATCCCGAGGTGCTCGATCATTGTATTTTTAAGATAATGATCAATCATTTCTATCGGAGTCGTAATAGTAATTTTTGGAATTGTCATCCTGTTTAAATTAAAGGCGTGAAATTAGAAAAATGGAATGACGCAGCCAATTTTAATCTAAAAAAGGATGAATCGCAGATTATTTGGGATCGATTTCTTCTGAAAATTCATTACCTGAGATATTCATGTCCAATGATGGATTTTCTTTGGTTTCAGAAATGAAATATAGTTTCGACTCGTGACTACCAAGAGTAACTGAAATACGGGTTGGCCTGCCCAGACCAAGGCTAAATCCAGGTTCCCAAACAAATACCCAAGCCTCTTTTATTCCAATTAAATCTGACAACAGATAGCTTTCAGTAACAACTCCATCGGTGTCGTTGAGAACAAGAACGCTCCATGCTTTAACTTTCTTATATCTTCTTACTGCAACTTTATTGACCACATTATTGCCCCAGAATGGAAGCATTGCACTTTGAGGCCGGGTTGATGGCTCAAGAAACCGCCATAATTGCAATTTCTCGCTTTCCATGATTTTAAAATTGTCGGAAATTCCGATTGATCCACCCATAAAAGCAACCCACAGAGCAAGGCTCTTTTGTTCGTCGAGCGTAAAATCGCATTTATAGTCGCGCAGAAAAACCACATCGGGGTCGTTCTGCCAGAAGACATTGTTAAAATATTGTGTGTTGTAACTTTCTTCAATAATGTGCCCAGTGGTCTGTTCCTCCCATTTCCATCCCTGATCTCTGTCTATTCTAACTGCGTCGACATATCCAATCAGTGGTGAATAAGGAGCTCTGTTCGCTGTAATAAAGCTTCCGGCGCCAACAGCCTCCCGGATAATATCCATGACTGCACGAAGAACCTGAACCGAAGATTTACCTTTTTTTGATTTCAAAAGCTCCGATGAATCTTGCAGCCCCCAATCCAGATGATCAAGCTCGTAATAAGTAAATCCCATTGTATGGAAACTCTTGAACACTTTTGCAATATAATCCCTGACATCTTCAAGATTTCCATCCAATGCGTAAAGTTTCCCTTCCACATCCTGATCCATAACAATTGGATTATCTTCACTGTCTTTCAATATCCAGCGTGGGTGATTTCGGAAGATCCGACTCTTTTCATGAACAACAAAAGGAGCCACATAAATTCCGGCACGATATCTTCTTCGGAAAATTTCCCTGGCCACACCATCCATTGATTTTGGCCAGCCACTCCCATTACTGAGCCAATCGCCCGGAATACAGTAACCCGATCCGACATGAATGGTACTCAGTGGAATTGGTGGATTTATTTCATCGAGTATCTGAAGTTGCTCAAGCAAATATTTATAGCTGAATGAAGTTCGGAAATCCTGAAAAGAAGACCAGAAATAATTGGTACGGGTATCGCGTCGGGCCTGATTTTGCTCAGATATACTCCATGCCAGATTTTGCATGGCCCCAAAAGGCTGATTGCCGTAATAAACAAACAAATCGGGCAATTTGATGAATTCATCTTTCAGCGGGATATTTTCTGTAGCGAAACCTGCCTCAAAAAAGACTTCCTCTTTTCCGAATTTACTGTCATTAAGTCCCTTACGACGTGGACGGTTATAAATTGAACTGCGTTGGATAAAATCAGTTTGTTCATACGCTCCAATTGAAAGTGTATCGCCATTCGGGGCAATCAGACCAGTCATCAGGAAACTATCATACGACCATGCTTCTTCATCCGGATAACTGAGCGATTTTCGGTTGGTTGATTTCCTGAAATCAAAAATTCCGGAACGTCCACCGGTGCCTAATCCTTGTTTAAAGAAATGATTGGCTCCGGTTACATATCCCTCGCCCAGCGGATTAAACCAAGTTGGCGCATTTTTCATTCCACTTATTTCGGCTCCTATTGAAATCGTATTTGAATGCGTCCTCAAATCGAGCATAACAAATCCGCCATCAACTTCATAGATGATACGTTTGCCTTTGGGAGAGTCGCCCATGAACGTATTTCGCACAAAAATGCTCTGCCCGTTAATGGATGGACGACAATTAGACAAACGGATGCTTCCGGCAAAAATATCAAATGTGCCATCTTCATGCAAAATCCATTCTGGTTTACCAAGAAGGAAATCGAGATGTCGTATATCTTTAGGTGGAGGGGTAAACGCCTGAGAGAACCTTGGGAAGGAAAGAATACCCGCCCCAAGGCCAGCACTCATCAACTTCAGAAATGTTCTTCTTTCAAAAGACTTTTGGGGCATATCTCTTGTTAAGTTTAAATACGATTGCCTAAATTTAACAACTTTTAACAGACATTGACAAGGACTTTCAGTTATAAATAAAGAAAATTGAGGCAGAAATTCGACTTCAAACTTATTTAACCGGAAAGCTATTGACAGTGAACGTGTTTAACAGATATCAATCGTAATTTTCAGGAATATTCATCTGGAATAAAAATACGAATGAATTGAAAGCTTAAAATAAAATCTCTGCATTTTAGAAGAAATATTACGAATTCCTTAGAGCCTCAACCTCCTCAATGGTTTTTGGTTTTGCTTTTCCAAGCCTTTTAAATCCATTCTCCGTAACCAGAAAATCTTCCTCGTTGCGAATTCCTCCAAAATTTCGGAACTTTTCAATCTCATCCCAATTCAGGAAATCATTCAGTTTTCCTGTTGATTTCCATAAATCAATCAATTCCGGAATAAAATAGATGCCTGGCTCAATGGTGAAAACATGACCTGGCAGAAGCTCTTTTGCCAATCGGAGCGATTTTAATCCAAACTGCGTGCTTTTCGATTCCCCGTTATAACCAACCCTGAGTTCACCCAAATCCTCCATGTCGTGTACATCGAGCCCCATCATGTGGCCAGTTCCACAAGGAAAAAATAAAGCATGTGCACCTTCGGAAACAGCTTCATCAACATCGCCTTTCATGAGTCCTAATTCTTTCATCGACGTAGCTATTGAGCGGCAGGCAGCAAAATGAACTTCCTTGAATTTGATTCCGGGCGCAATGGTATTAACCGCTGCTTCGTGAGCTTTAAGGCTGGCCAGGTATATTTGTTTCTGAACCTCGGTAAATTTTTTGCTCACCGGGAAAGTACTCGAAAGATCTCCGGCATAATGCATTTGTGATTCGGCTCCGGCATCAAGCAGAAACAAATCTCCTTCTTTCAGAAGATTGTAATGCGAATGATTGTGCAGTGTTTGACCGTTAATGGTGGCAATAATCGGGAACGAAATATTGCAATTCTGAGCCAGTGCTACTTCATAAACTTTTGCAGCAACCTGGGCTTCTGTCATACCAGGTCGTGCTATTTTCATGGCTGCCAGATGCATATCGACCGATAGATCAACCGCTTTTTCGATTTCTGAAATCTCTTCAACTGATTTAATTTCACGCTGACTGATCACTACTTTTACCAATTCAGACGAAGCATTAACATTAATCTGATCTGGGCGGACATTCAGGAAACGCAATAGTTTTATTTTATTCTCGGGCCGGTAGGGAGGCAAAAAGTGGATTACCTTACGCGAAGCCTGAGCTTCTTTGAGAATGGTGTAAAGCTTTACCAACGGCTGCGTTTCTTCAATTCCTGAAAGCTTCGCACGTTCGGCAATGGTGGGTTGTGGCCCCATCCAAACAACATCGTCAATGGTATAATCATCGCCAAAAATAATCTGATGCTGATTGTCAACATCAATAACTGCGGCCAGCGAAGGAAAATCGATGCCGAAATAATATAAGAATGAACTATGTTGCCTGAAATGATATGTATTATCCGGATAATTCATCGGACTTTCATCATTCCCCCAAAAGAGGATCAATCCGGAACCTATTTTTTCACAGAGAATCTTTCTTCTTTGAATATAAACTTCAGCTTGAAACATGTTTTTCCAGTATAGTTAGAAGCGTTAAAGTTAGAAATATGATTTGATTTATGTGCTCCGGCAACCAAAATGAGTTGATCAGAAATTGGTTTAGACATTTGGTCTTTTCCTATTCAGATAGTCTTAATAAATCATTAAGCCAAATGGGTTTCATCTGGAGACATTGAGGATGAATAAAAATAAAATACATTTTTGTCTTTTATTAGTGCGACTACAAATCAAATCGAGATTTGATTTGTTATTAACAACGAGTTTTAAATAGATTTTATGAAGAATTTAGTTTGTCCCATATCTGACCAGCGTGTAAATGAGCAGGTGACACGCCTAAATGCCATGTTTACCATCGGAATCGTAGTATTGGCTTTTGCATTGAATTCAGTATTACTATTCATTTTTCTGATGGCCGATTTTTTTATCCGGGCTTTTACTGAAATAAAATTTAGCCCAATCAATTTTGCAAGCCATTATATGAGTCATACCTTGAATTTGCCAATTCGGATGATAGACAAGGCTCCCAAAGTATTTGCAGCTCGCCTTGGCTTTTTGATGACAACTGTAATTGCCGGTCTATTCATTTTCAGTTTTAAAATTGCATCAGTTGTTGTGGCCGGAATACTGATCTTTTTTGCAAGCCTTGAGTTTTTATTGGCGGTATGCGTAGGATGTATGATTTACACCTATTTGGTTCTTCCATTTTATAAAAAGTAAACCTATGAGAAACAAACTATTAACTATCGCTTTGATTTTGTGTTCTATAATTTCTGTATCTGGCCAGACAGAAAAGTCAGTCAATAACATTAATGGTGGTATGCCCAACCGCATTTCGATGAATGTAACGGTACCGAAACAAACTCAGGGAGCCACATTCGGAGAAAAAGTAAACGCGGGCTTACATGCAGCAGGCTCTTTTGTAATCTTCCCTAATAATCAAGCTTTCACTATAAATTCTTCGAAAAATAAAGTTTCTGAAATGACTTCGTCAGAAGTAGCTAAGGTGAATGCGGGTTTGCATGCCGCCGGAGGAGCATTAGCACAGGGCGCTTCACTTTTAGGTGGTGCCTTGCCAGGTGGAGCTGTCATTTCGGCCGCGGTATCCAGCGTGAATGGAGGAAGACCTATTTGGGAAATTAAGGATTCGGGCAACTCATTTCTTTTGCCATCAAACTTGACCGATGGAGAATATTATTTGACAATTGTACTCAGTTCAGGATTGAAAGATACCTTAAAAACACAAGTGCGTTTCGGCATTTTAGTTGAAGGCCGCACTTACAAAGTAATTTCGGCAAATATTTAAAAGAATAATCATTTAAATTGCAACCTATGAAATCAATAAAAGCTTTCCTGATTCTGATACTTGTAGCCTCATTTTCAATTACCTATGCGCAAGAAAAACAGCGAATCATTTCAAAAGAAATGCCTGAAGACAACCCTGTCAGATCAAAAATTGCAGCTGTCTCTGCATTTAAATTGCCATATTCAGTTGAAATATTCTCCGGCCGTGAGCGCGATCAGCAAAACCGAACGGTGGTAAATGGCTTGACAGTGAAGGGGGCAATTGTTTCATCGGCTGTTTCGTCGGTTGGCAATTTGGCAGGTGGGGCTGGCGGTGGAGCAGCAGCGGCTTCGTATGCCGCAACTGGAAGAGCTTCGAATGGCAAGATTAAAATTACCATTTCGCAACCTGAGACGGGAGATGAAGCAAGTGTATTAACTGATGAGAATGGAAATTTTTCGGTTACCCTTGCGCACGATACCTTGCACACAATCTATGTAAATGGAGTTGAATATGGCCAGGTTAAACTGAAAACAAAACACGACACTGCTAAAAATTCGGTTGGTAATATTCGTTAATACAATATTGAAAATACAAATAAAGTCTTGGTTTTATGGCTGTTTCGGTGCAAACTGAAACAGCCTTTTTTATACTGAGAATTCACAGGACAGGCAAAAAAAAAAGACTAGCCCCGAAAAACCATTAAAGATTTTTCAGGGCCAGTCGAAAAAATTAAATCCAAAAATTATTTATGATTCGGATCTTGTGTTAATGATGCCTGAATATCAAGCTGAGCCTGTGGAAGTGGCCAATATTCGTTCTTTGGAGAAACAAATTGTGCTCCAGTTAAGAAAGACCTGAATTTGGTGTCACGGGCGATATAATCATTCAAAACATCTTTAATATTACCCCAACGGCGAAGGTTGAAGAAACGCTGACCTTCAGTAGCAAATTCAAGTGTCCATTCCATTTGTACCGCTTTTGTAGCTTCTTCTTTGCTCGCGAATGCAGTATATGGTTCAACTTTATAATTTGCTGCAGGTTTAGTATAATCTACTACAACTGGAGATCCATCAAACTTATAAGTTGTACAAAGCCCCATAACAACTTGGCTTCCTTTTGCACGGTTACGAATCTGGTTGATCAGGTCTTTTGCCATTACAAGGTCATTATCCGCGATGGCACATTCGGCTCTCCACAGTAAAACATGAGCCAAACGAATTGCCCTGAAATTACGGTTGTTGTCGAAACCGCTACCATTGGTTTGTAAAGCCCGGTTAGCAAACAGGTGCATGTATTTCTTAGTCATGTAAGGTCCACCATTTGCTTGTTCGCGAATCCATGTTGCGCCAGCACAAATACCCCAACCTAAATAGTCAACACCACGACGTGAAATAGTCCAGTCAACGCGTGGATCCATTAAATGATCGGTTGGTTTGAATTCATCCTTGGACAAAACGCCCATATCACTCTTAATAGCTTCGCGCTGTGCGATGTCCAAAACTGGCAAACCATCGGCAGTTGTCTGGAACGATTCGAAAAGTACCTGTGAAGGTTGATAGAAACCCCAGCCAATAGCTGCAGGACCAGCCTGATGCATACTCGGACCAGTTACCACCATTGCACTGTGATTAACACTACTGGTTTGAGCCTGAATTTCGAAGATCGATTCTTTATTATTTTCGGTTGTTTCGTTGTAATTATCGTAATAATTGGAAACAAGGCTATATTTTCCGCTACTGATGACAGCGTCCAATAATGGTTTGGCCGCAGCCAATTTATTCTGGTTCATCAGGACATATGCCTTAAAAGCCGTAGCTGAAAATTTATTTACCCTACCTGGATCTTTATTATAACTGGTTTCAGCTAAATTATCGATGGCAAATTGAATATCTGCTTCCATGTCAGCCCAACCTGCATCGGTATTTGGAACTTCAATTGCAGGTTTACCTAATTCGTCTTCAGTTTTTACATAAGGTATATTTCTGAAAACCCGGTTTGCTTTAAAATGAAACCAAGCCCTTAAAAATTTAGCTTCAGCCTCAATTTGTTTTGCGCGGGCATCGGCAATTTTATTAGGGCCAGCCTGAGTATTTTTCAGGAAAACCAATACCTGGTTCGAACGGGCAACTCCATTGTAACAATCGCGCCAGCGTTCTGCCATGTAAGCGTTTGAAGGTAAGCATTCAAACCGTTCAACTGCATTGAAGTTGGTTTGGTCTCCTGCCGATGAGCCTTTGTAAGCCTCGTCAGATGCGCCGCTTCCATAAGTCCAGTCAGTAGCGGGATCGCCACCGAATCGACCAAAACCCTGTAATGTACTGTAGGCTCCAACCAAAAGAGCTTCCACCCCTGCACTGTTTTCTATCAGATTTCCAGCTGCAACTCCCGGAGGCGCTTTGGTAAGAAATTCTTCCTTGCAGGAATATTGTGTTAACAGACAACAAGCAAGAACCGTCATCAGTATTAAATTAAATCTATTTTTCATGGTTAATTACTTTTTAAAATTTTAAATAATTTGCTAATTAAACATTAAATACCAATGTTAACACCAAACAGTATTTGTCTTGCAGTAGGCCATGCACCTTGGTCAACACCCATATTAACACCGCTACTGTTAACTTCAGGATCTAAGCCTGAATATTTGGTAATGGTAAACAAATTGGATACCTGACCGTAGACCTGCAAGTTCCTTAATTTAGTTTTCAAAACCCGGTTAAGGTCGTAACCAACTTTCAGGTTCTTTAAACGCAGGAAGGATGCATCTTCAATAAATGCAGTTGAAACAACCTGACTTTGAGTATCATTTGTTTCAGCCATTGGAAGTTTTGCCTGGGTATTGTCTTTTAAATACGGACTGCCCCATGAATTGTACAACCTGTCGTAACTTCTACCACCGGCAAACTGAACAAAATCAGTGAACCTTCTTACATAGTTAACCATGTCGTTACCAACGCTGGCGTAGAACAACGCATATAAATCGAATCCTTTATAGGATACATTAAAGTTTAACCCAGCTGTAAAATCAGGGTGAGGAGAACCAATATAGGTACGGTCAAGGTCATTGATAACCTTATCATCATTCAAATCTTTATATTTATAGTGACCTGGTTTATTGTAAGTACCGGTAGCACCAAAAGCTTTTGGCCATGCAGCGGCTTCGTCAGCTGTTTGGAAAATACCTTCGACTACATAACCGAAGAATTCAGGGAAAGCACGTCCTTGTTGGGTTCTTGTATAAATCTGCTCACGATAAGCACTTCCCTGAAGAATTTCACCTGAAACACCTGCCAGTTTTACAATTTCATTTTTGTAATGCGACAGGTCAACGTTAACATTATACTTTAACTCACTATTTAAAGCACTGCCTCTGTATCCAAGAGCAATATCAAACCCTTTGTTCAACATTTCACCAACGTTTACTGAAGGAGCTGTTGCTTGTCCCAGTACCTGAGGGATAGCTTTGGCATAAAGCATATCGGATGTACGACGTTGCCATACATCTAAAGTAATATCGAAATTTTTGAACACAGTTGCATCTAAACCCACATTGGTCGTACGTGTTGTTTCCCACTGTACATTATCGTTCCCAAAGGTTGTCTGGTAGAAACCGGTAGAGCCTTGTGAGCCGTTCTGACCATTCAGTCCATAAAACGAATCATTCACATGCAACCCAAATTGGGTATAGCTGTTGTAATTACCACCAACCTGGTCGTTACCTGTTTCTCCCCAACCTCCGCGGAGTTTCAGTGCATCGAGCCAATTTTTGGTACCAGCCATAAAGGCTTCATTACTCACTCTCCAACCCAATGAGAAGGCTGGGAAAACTCCATATCTATAATTCTGGGCAAACCTTGAAGAACCGTCGCGACGGACAACAGCTTCCACCAAATAAGTATCAGCAAAAGAGTAGTTTAAACGTCCAAATTCCGAAAACAAACTCCATTGGGTTAAATAACCACTATTTGCCTGTCCTTGCAACCCTGTTGAAAGCTGAATATAATCAGGAGACTTCAGAAAATAATCGTACCTGGTAGCATACATCTGGTTGTATCTATAGTCAACAGCTTCTGTTCCAAGTATAACAGAGAAATTGTGTGCACCAATGGTTTTACTGTATTCAAGCGTGTTAGTCCAGTTCCATTGCATCGAAAAGTTACCAGTTTCATATAGGTAGTCGTAGGTACCTCTTTCAGCATGGCCCTTTTCAACATAGGCGATGTCTTTATTGTGGTAAGAATAGTAATTAGCACCAAAAAGTGTTTTTACTGCTAGTCCTGGCAGAATTTTAGCTTTTGCATAAACATTACCTGAAGCATTAAACTGACGGGCGATATCGTTCTGGTTTTTATCAAGAATCCAGATTGGGTTTTGTCCATTACCCATGATATTACGTGTACCAGCATAGTTTCCGGCGATGTCCTTAACCGGGATCATTGGAGGCATACGGTAAGCCCATGAAATTGCAGAACTTTCAGAGTTGTTATTTGCCTGATATCCTAAATCTTCAGAATAAGTTGTACCTAATCTTTCACCAACTTCTAACCAACTAGTTACATTCGAAGTTACATTCGATTGAAGATTATATCTCTTGTAACCTGTCCATTTTAAGATACCTTCCTGATCGAGATAACCTGCCTGAAAAGAATATGTCGTATTATCGCTACCTCCGGTAAGGTCGATAGAAATATCGGTGTATTTTGCATTTCGGTCGGCTTCCCTTAACCAGTCGGTACCTTGTTTATTCATTTTGGTAATCAGATTGGTATCAGTACCATCTTCACCAACCATCAAGTAGTCATACTTGCTTTCGTCAACACTACCACTTACGCCCATGTTTGGGTACACATAGTCAAATAATGAAGGAGCAGTTCCGGTACCATAAATTTTATTGGTTACCGATGTTGCGCCAGTCGTGTTTTTTGCTTCTAACCAAAGCATTTCACCATATTCCTGGGTATTCAGCAAATGATAATAATTCGAATTCTGGCTCATACCCGATTTAACGCTAATGTTAAACTGGGCTTTTTGACCCTTCTTACCAGCTTTTGTGGTAACAAGAACAACGCCATTGGCAGCACGGGCACCATAAATTGCCTGAGCAGCAGCATCTTTCAAAATAGTGATAGATTCAATGTTGTTTGGATTGACTGTTGCTCCTGGAACACCATCAACAACCCATAATGGATCGTTATTATTGATTGTTCCAAGACCACGAACGCGGATTGACGCACCTTCACCAGGTGTGTTCGATTCCAAAACCGTTACCCCAGCCACGCCTCTCAATGCTTCTGATACGTTTTTAATCTGCATTTTCTGAATATCCGCAGATTGTACCGTTGAAACCGAGCCTGTTACCTCTCCAGCTTTTCGGGTAGCGTATCCAACTGCCACAACTTCTTCGATTCCAATAACATCAGCTTTTAGAGACGCATTTATTACAGATTTACCCGCAATCGGAATGTCCTGTCCCAGCATACCAATGTAAGTGAAGCTGATGGTTTGTGCATTGGCAGGAACCGACAGCGAATACTTACCATCCATATCGGTAATCGTACCAACAGTCGTCCCTTTTACCACGATAGTTACTCCAGGTATTGGAACATTTTCACTATCGGTAACTACACCTGTAATGGACTTTTGCTGAGCAAAAGAACCTAAAGCAAAGGCCATAAAAAAGGCCATCAACAAAAAGGTAACGACTCTCGGGTACCTTTTGGATTTTAGTTTTTCCATAGATTTCAAGTTAGTGTTTAAAATGATTAGTTAAAATTATCTCGTTAGGAAGAGATTTCTGGATTAATTGAAAAGATATCATTATTCAATTGGAAGGTCATTTTCATTCAGGTTTAGGTTTAAAATCGAATGCTAATATATTAAACTTTATTAACAATTATTAACCATTGCATATTGATTTCTTAACATTTGTTTGTTGTTTTATTAACAAAAAGACCGGACAATAACTCTCGACTAAAAGCATCAAAAAAACATATCTAGCTAGTATGCAAGGTGTAAAAATGACGCACTGAAAAAAAATAGCATAAAAATGAAAATATTTATTAGCCTTTCTGAATTAAAAATTGACATTAAATTAACCTTGCACTTAGCGCAAATATGTTTTTAAAAATGTTTTCTTCTCTCTTTAATCTGAACCTGGTAAAATTTGCACCACCAAATTTTGACTACTTACAGGCAATCTAAATTTTTCAACTATTTTTACCCTGATTAATGCGACGACATAAAATCAACTTAAGATAAACCAAAAACTGAACTAACTCTTAGCAAGCTACCTAAGTGTAGCTTGCCTATTCAATATCTATTTCAATGAACTTTAAACTAAGCCTAATTACCCTTAATTTTCTTGTTATTAGCCTATTTATTCTGAATAGCTGTTCGAATGATCTTCAAGGGAATATTCAAAGCATAAAGCACCAACCCAAAATTGAACCTGATTATTCCGATGTGACCATTCCTTTCAATATTGCACCGCTAAATTTCATCATCAAAGAACCGGGGAACGAATACCAGGTAATCTTGAAATCGGGATTGAGCAATTCCCAGATTTCTGTTAGAAGCAACGATGGCGTAATCCAGTTCCCGGAGGAATCGTGGAAAAAGTTGATTGAAGAATCGAAAGGAGATAAAATTACTATTCAGGTTTTATCTGTCGTGAGTACGAACAGTATAAATAAATATGAGCCGATTTCAATTTCAGTGGCAAATGAGCCAATTGATCCCTATCTGGCCTACCGTTTAATTTCCCCCGGATATTACAGTTGGTCGGATATCAAAATTGAACAACGGTCACTGGCAAGTTTTGATTTGGAATCGGTGATTGAAAATCAAATGATTGAAAAGAACTGTGTCAACTGCCACTCGTTTAACCAGAATAATCCTGATCAGTTTTTAGTTCATATCCGTGGCTCAAAAGGAGGTACCTATTTTGTTGATAATGACAAAATAACTAAAACCAACTTGAAAACTGATCAAATGCTAAGTGGAGCGACCTATCCGTCGTGGCACCCCGGAGGAAAGTTTGTTGCATTCTCATCGAACCAGGTCAGGCAAAGTTTTTATGCCCATTATTCAAAAAGTATCGAAGTATTCGACGAGTCGTCTTCACTGATCTTATACAACACTCAGAAAAATGAAATAATTGGTGTTCCTAAGAATGATTCCGGTGAAAGTTTACAAACTTTTCCAACCTGGTCGCCCGATGGAAAATACCTTTATTATTGTGAAGCATTTTTGAATGATTCAATAACTGGATGGGAAGTTAAGGACATTGAAAAAATTCATTACAACCTGGTGAAAAAGTCGTTTAACGAAGCGGATGTTTCGTTTGGAAAAACAGAGATTGTAGTAAGTGCAACAGAAACACATCAGAGCGTGTCGTTCCCAAGAATATCGCCTGATGGTAAGTTTCTGATATTCACAATGGCCGACTACGGCACTTTCCCAATCTGGCACAAGGAAGCTGATTTGCATATGCTTGACCTCCATAACGGGAAGCTAAAAAAGATGGAATTGAATAGTGATGAAACAGATAGTTATCACTCATGGTCGTCGAACAGCAAGTGGTTGGTTTTTAGCTCTAAACGAATTGACGGGAGAAGTACTCGGCCATTTATTGCCTACGTAAACTCCTGGGATCAGATTGGTAAACCGTTTGTTTTACCTCAAAACGATCCTGTTTACTACGACAACCAGGTTCTGTCATTTAATATTCCAGAATTAATTAAAGGGAAGATTAAGATGAATTCCCGTGATTTTGAGGCAGCAACTAAAAACACAACTATTCAGGCAAAATCTGGGAAATTTGAAAATGCTAAACCTGAGAAAGCCAATCGCCCTCTGAATAATCAACCTGAAATCCCCAATTCGATACACGGTTAAAGACCTGTTATTTAAAAAAGTTCGTATTCCGAAGATTGTTTTGATTAAAAAAACAGATATGACCACAAAAGCAAAAGTTGCCGGATTCATTAATAACTATTCATTACTGCTTCTACTTTTTGCATCGGTATTTGGATATTTCTTCTGGTTAGGAAATTATATTTTTTTCTTTCAGGAAAATCAATCCTTGTTCCTTTATTCGGGATCGTATTTCCACGATTTTTTAAATAAACCCGGCGGATTCATTGTTCTTATGGGCAAATTTATAACCCAATTTTACATGAATGGATTTACAGGTTCTCTCCTGTTGGCAACCCTCTTTACCACCCTTTTCTATTTATTAACAAGGCAATTCCGAAACCGGAATTGCGACCCTTCGTTGAGCCAATTATTAGCGTTGATCCCGTGTTGCCTTTTGGTATTAATGCAAGCCCACTATTATCATTTCATGGAGGCGAATCTGGGGTATTTATCTGTTTTGCTTTTCCTTACATTTTCCATTTATCTCAACAAGAAAGGTGTATTCTTCCTTGTTTTTATCTTATTTCCACTTTATTATTATCTGGCAGGTGCATTTGCCTGGATTTTTGCCGGCGCCTACATTATTAATGCTGTTTTCTTTGAAAACAAAAACTACAAATACCTTTATGCCTTCCTGTTAGTCCCGATATCAGTTTTAATCGTTTTTATTTCTGAAAAACTATTGTTCCTTCAACCACACAATCTATTACTTAGCTTTCCACTTCCAGCAATTAACGACTCAAAATACCGAATTTTGTTTTACTTTTTATCAGGATTTTTTGTTCTTACACCACTAATTGGCAAGTTGAAATTCACAAGCAAAAGTATCGTTGGCAAACCACTGTTTATTCCTATTGCTTCGGTTCTTGTTTTGCTGTTAACTGGCTATTCGCTATATGCAAATTATAATGCTCAGACTACTGGGGTATTGAAAACTGAACAGTATGTGTTTGAACAAAAGTGGAATGAAGCCATTAGTTTTTATGAAAAGAATGCGCCGGAAAATTTAATCGGACAATATTTCTACAATGTTTCACTATCGGAAACCGACCAGCTTTGCGATAAATTATTTTATGGCAGGCAGGATTTCAAAGTTGGTTCGCTTATTTTACCTTGGGGGAATGACCATCTGGGAATTGGATCCTATTTTTTTTATGCGATAGGATTGGTAAACGAAGCCGAACGATGGGCTTACGAAGATATGGTCGTTAATGGACAACGGCCCGAAAATTTGAAAATGTTGGTTAAAACAAATCTCATTGACGGGAACTACCGGATGGCTAAAAAATACATTGGCATCCTGAAAAAAACATCAAACTACAAGGACTGGGCGGTTGGCTATGAAAAAATGGTAGAGGATACTACCTTAATCAACAATGATCCGGAGTTAAAAGAAAAAAGACAGATTATGCCCAAAGGCGATTTTTTTATCCATGTTAATTCGGCTCAGGATAACATTCCGCATCTAATCGAATCGAATCCAAACAATAGGAGGGCATTCGAATATAAAATCGCGTGGATGATGCTTTCGAAAGATGCAGAAGGTGTGGTTAATCAGATTAAAAACCTGAAAAAATTAGGTTACTCACGAATCCCGCGCCACATGGAAGAAGCAGCCATGATTTATTATAACGGTAAAGGGATATTACCTGATTTGGGCGGCTTAACCATAAGCCCTGAGACATTTTCGCGTTTCGATCAGTATGTGTCAGCGTTTAAAAGTAACCGTCAAAACATGGCTTTGGCCAAAGAAAGACTGGGTGCCCAATTCGGAAACACGTTTATGTTTTATTATCACTTCAAATAGGAACTGAAATATCTGTGATTTTATCCCCTGTCCTCTCCTTTTCAGATTTGACTTTACTACACACAAAAAGCAAGACCTCAGTAAAACTAATGGTTACATGGGTCTTTTTAGTCGCGGAGAACAATGAAATACCTTACCTCATGGAACATTTACAAGGGATACTTGACCTGTGTGATTGTATCGTGGATGAATCTCAATATGCGTCACCTTTGTCGAACGACAATGCGACTGCATTGTTTATTCGAGAACTTGCAGCAGTTTATTCAAATAAATCTGTTTTAACGGCTCCCGGTTTTCTTTACAAAAACGGGTAAAATATTTATGTTTCTGAAGAAAGGAGATTTGCATCTGATTCCAACATGCTCTGGTCAATGAAGGGTTCATCGACTGAAGTTCCTTAAACAGTGTATTTGAAACAGTCTCGAAACATGCAGTTCCAAGATATTCAAGATCGGCGTCGGCAATTATTTCTCCCAATTTATCTTGGGGTTGCTGGGGTAATTGAGTAGCCATAATAATACAACATATCCGATCAATATCTTCGATTAAGTAACCATTTTCCGAAAGATATTTTCGGGCCATGACACAACTTTCGTCTTCGTGATGTTTATAAACTTTGGTTAAACCTGTATCGTGCCACAGTGCTGCAATGCTCAATAATTTCAGTTCTTCCTCTGTACAACCTTCAAATCTGCCAATTTCCATAGCTTTCTCATGAACATAGATAGTGTGTTCTGGATTGTGATAAAAATAATTTGGAGGGAGATTGCTTCTTAGCAGGTTGAGTACAAATTTTTTCATGGGAAGCTTATTTCGCATGACCTTTACCTTTTAATATTCCACCTGCGGCTTCCTTCACATTTTGAATATACATAAATGCTTTAGGATCAATCTCAGAAATAGACTCCTGAATCTGATTGATTTCCAGGCGGGTGACTATGGTCACAATAATTTCGCAATCTTGTTTAACATCAAAGCTTCCAGGAAGGTATCCTCTTTCTCCTTTATATACAGTAATACCTTTCCCCAATTCGTTAACAATGAAATTCTTAACAAGATCGTGTTGTGCCGATATAATATGAATAGATGTATATTGCTCAATTCCATCAACCACATAATCTGTGGCACGGGTCGCGGCAAAATAGGTAATGAGCGAATACATGGCGGTTTCCAATCCAAAGTGAAAAGCAGCCCCTGCAAAAATGAAGGTATTGAATAACATGACGATTTCACTGTTCGAGAAACCAGTTCTCCGTTTGGTAAATACTGCTATTACCTCAGCACCATCGATTACCCCACCGCTTCTGATTACTAAGCCGACTCCGGTACCCATCAGAATGCCGCCAAAAATGGCGATCAGCAGCCTATCGGTAGTAATAGGCGGAATATCTGAGAATAGCAGACCAATTGCCAAAAGAATAACTGCCATCGAGGTTTGAACAGCAAAAGTTTTCCCTATTCTTTTATATCCCATGTAAATAAACCCGAAATTGAATACAAGAATAAATATA
Organism: Bacteroidota bacterium; assembly: GCA_023251455.1. Classification (GTDB taxonomy): domain Bacteria; phylum Bacteroidota; class Bacteroidia; order Bacteroidales; family Prolixibacteraceae; genus Aquipluma. Next base: position 37,407 of record JAHEYT010000033.1, on the reverse strand, counting down.
CTAATGTTAAAATGTGATATCTCATGCAGTAATATGGAAATTCCCGTAACTCCTCCATCCATAAACTGATTGGGTATCATAAATCCCTTCATGGCAAATACGGCCATGCCAACACCTATAATTATTTGAAACATGTTTTTCAAATTCCATACAGTCTCCCAGTTAATGAGTTCGTTTTGATGCCTGTTCATCATTCGTTTATTATTTTGAGTATTCTAATTGAACATTTCCTTTGTGGCTCTTTATTTGGTCATATTTCAAATGGTAATTACTTCACACGCAAATACCTCGTCGACCTTCGTGTAACTTACCAACTTGAAATGGCTGATATTAATTTTGCATTTTTGTAGCCAAAATATGTAAACACCACCACAATCTCATATTTCATTCTTTACGTTGTTACCATTGCCATTTTCAGTTTGCCATAATTTCAACCTGACTATTGATAGTATTTTTGGACGTGCTTATTTCTATCTCATCTTCAATAAAATACATATCAATGTCGCCAACATTTTTAGCAGAAACTTTACCCCGGTGATGACAATTGAATTTACCCTTTATCAATTCATACGTATCAGCCGAAATGTTAACTTTCCCAACTTCCCCGGTCGATTCCATGCGACTGGCAATATTTACCGTATTTCCCCATATGTCGTATGCGTATTTTTTCTTTCCGACCACCCCAGCCATTATCGGTCCGGTATGTATTCCAACCCTCAATCCCCAATGATCTTCATTTTTGGCTTCCCTGAAGATATTTCTTTGTTGCATGTATTTCTGCATCTCAAGAGCTGCCATAACCGCGTCAAACGGATGTGTTTCGTTTCTCGAAGGCAATCCACCGGCACACATATAGGCATCTCCAATCGTTTTTATTTTTTCAAGATTATACTTCTGGGTAATATCGTCGAAAGCCATAAAATAGTCGTTCAGCTCGTCTATTAATTCTTCGGGTGTCAGCGTTGCCGATATTTTGGAGAAATCCTTAAAGTCGGTAAATATTACCGAAACACTATCGTAATTTCTGGGTTTAGCGACACCATTTTCCCGAAGTTCCCTGGCAATTTTTTTTGGCAGGATATTTAAAAGCAGGTTTTCAATTTCCTCGTTTTGCTTATCCAGTATTTTATTGATTTTAACCTTATTGCGGTAGTTCCTGAAAATAATAAAAGTGATTATCAGGATAAAAATAAGTCCGGCCAGAAATGCATTTTTTGCTATGCGTTGTTTTTGAATCATGAGTTTCTGGAGCTCTTTGTCCTTGGTAAGCAAGTCTATTTCGCCCTGCTTTTTATCAATTTCGTATGTAAACTGAAGTCCTTTAATTTTATCATCAGTTTCACTATTAAACAAAGTGTCTTTAATCTGAAGAAGTAAAGATTGATATTTATAGGCATTCAGATAATCTGAAAGATTGGCATATGAAGTGGCAATTCCCTGATAAGCATCCTTCAACTCATAGTTTGATTTTAATTCGGATGCGGTAACTTTTGCCTGGCTAAATATTTCAAGAGCTAACTTATCTTTACCTTGCATCTTATAGGTATTTGCAAGAGCTAAAAGACTTCGGGTAAGTTCAAGCTTTGCATCGAATTTCCTTGCTATTTCAATTGCCTCAATTTGGTAAAGTTCAGCTTTCGCGAATTCACCGCGATTTGCATAAACAGATCCAATTTTTGAAATAGAATTTGACACTCTTCCGGTTCCCTTCCAGGCATTGCGAGATTTTTCCAAATAAAATAAGGCAAGCGAGTCTTTCCCTTGTTTCAAATATAAATCACCAATATTCAGCGAGATTGTTCCAATAACACCATTATCTTTTATAACATCTCCAAGCGGAGCGGCTTTCAAATAGTACTCGAGCGCTTTGTTTTGTGTAGCTTCTTTGTTGTAATAAATTCCTCCAATGTTAATCATTGCAGTTGCAATCCGGAGTGTATCTTTTAATTTTTCAGAATTAGTCAGCGACTTAAGGTAATAATCAATTGCTTTGGCATCATCACCCCGATTGTAGTAAATAGCACCAAGGTTATTTTGAATGTTTGCTTCTCCCAACAAATCGTTCATTGATTCAAAAATAGACAAGGATTGATTCCAGTAATCAAAAACCTTCACAAAATCCCCCTTCATATAATATCCAAGTCCGATATTCTTCAGTGCATAGGCTTGCCCTGTTGGGTAATTGATTTTATCCGCCAATTCCTTCGATTTTATTCCAAAAACAATAGCCTGTTCATAATCTGAAGTGAAAAGGGCATAACTGATTTTATTTAAAAGCTCAACTTTTAAACTATCATCGGGTGCTCCTTGAATTAAGTTCTTTAAACTGTCGATCTCAGTATTCTTGGAAGAAGAATGAAATGGCGCAAGTATTACCAGAGAAAATATAAAGAAATAACTGCAAGAGCATCCCGCCTTTACCAAGCCAATTAAAGACTCCAGTTTTTTAGGTAGCCTTTTCAGAATAAAGACATTGATGTTTTGCATCATTTCACACATGATTTAATTAGGATTCAGGATATTACAAATATTTTTCATGAATAGCTTATTGTTTTACAATCCTGAATGTTACATTTTTAAAATTGTTCTTGACGGTAATTAAATATATGCCAGACAATAAACCACTCAAGTCTAATTCCAATCTGGTTGAAGAAAACCATGTCTTCTCTGCCTCAACACTCCTCCCCATGACATCAGTTGTAATTATATTATCCATTTCCGGTTCAATTGAAAACATCAACATCAATTTTCCTGTGGTTGGATTAGGATATGCAGTCACATCGTATTGCTTAACTACATCTGGTTGAGTAGCCGTAACAATTGTAGCAGATTTAGTTTGGGGCTGACATTTGGGAGAGTCTGAATTTGCCCCCGTAGTTGTCGAGGATTTGTGATTAGTTTCATAACTGCTAATGGTCCATGTAAGTTTTGTGCCACTATAATAAATATCAAAATTACCAGTCCCCGGAGGGAAAAACTCAGGCTGCAGTCCTTTACTAACATCTACTGTATTTAATGGCGATAAGTAATTATTATCTCCGATAGCCACAAATACAGGAATCGTATTGTCATTAATCCACCCAAAATGGGCTACATAATTATTATTGCCTAAATCTTCAATACAATTTAAATACGACCTCAATTTACTCGTACCCGGACCAAACGGATTATTATAGTTACTGCATTGTTCGATGATATTGTAATTATGAGCGGTCGCTACCGGGCAAAGCTCATACGAGTATTCACCGGTTGAATTGAGCTCATAGTTTAAAGATGTCAATACTTCTTTTCCTTCTCCTTCAACAAAGCCACTAAAGGTGTAGTCAACATCGTAAACCCCATTCACGACATTAAATCTGGCATTTACATACAAATCTTTGGGGTTTATTGTAAGATTGCCTGGCGCATAGGATACCTCGAAGTTAGGAGAAAGGAAGGTGCCGGGAATAATAAAATGAGGAGAATTTTGTACCGTATTTCCGGTTACCAAAGTTACTGGTTTCAGTGTCACATAACCATTTGTCGCGCCTGAAAGAATAGCATTGTCAGCATCATTCAAAATTAAGTTTGTTCCAGAACCAGTCCCGTTTTGATTTAAACTAGCCATATACGTAGTCAATAATTCGGCATTTACCAAAGCATAGGCGGTGCCATTAACTAAAGCAAAGGCAACGCCGTTAACCAATGCATAAGCCTGACCATTCACCAAAGCAAATGCAGCACCATTTGATATCCCAACCTCTACATTAGAATCCAACTGCGTTCCATCCAACAGAGAGTATAATTCACCATTTACAAGTGCGTAAGCCTGACCGTTTACCAATGCGTAAGCCTGGCCTTTCACTAACGCATAGGCCTGGCCATTGACCAAAGCATAAGCCTGACCGTTGACTAGCGCAAAGGCCTGGCCGTTGACCAATGCAAAAGCAGCACCATTTACAAGCGCAAAGGCGGCACCGTTTACCAGTGCAAAAGCAGCACCGTTGCTCACAGTATTGAACTCAACTACATTGTTTGAAAGACCAATTGCAGCATTCGTGGAAGTTAAAAAGTTTTTATTTTGAAGTATTTGAGCTAAACCTGTTTCAGAATTTATCTTTATCCGGGGAATGTAATCAACCAGAGCACTTTCGTATAATGGCTTCACTAAAGGTGTTAAGACATCCCTTACATCCTGATCCTCAAACTGATAATTATATTTAATTTCAGGAATTTTATCGCCATAGGTAAAGTTGGAATCCTGCGGTTTAATCATAAGTCCCATTCTTTCGATAGTAATGACGCCGGTGCGAACCTCAAAAATATATTTCTTAAGTATCTCGGCATCAAGAGAATTTATTACATCGACATTGTTGACCAGAGGGTCATTGTTGGAGACTTTTATTAAATATTCCCCAACATCACTGAACTGATTCGCCGATGTACTCAGAAGAATACTGTTAATTCTGTTTTTCTCTTCCGGATTAACTATTTCGGTAGAAGCCAAGGGTACAAATCCGTTATTTGTCCCAACACTGATTTCAGCATAATTTTTCGCAGTAAACTGATCAGATGTTGGAATCGGTTGACCATATTTTTTAGTGATATCCTTAATATCAATAATCACTTTTATTTTACAAGGATGTTCAAAAGTTAATGAATTCGAGTACCCGCCATCAGTTCCTCCAGCTTTTGACGGATTTCGAACTTTAATGTCGGAATAAATATTGCCTGTATATGGTGGTGGAATAACAGCTTTTAATTCTGTTTCGCTTATGAAACTGGTACTTACAGGAGCATTATCAAAATAAATTACCGAACTGTTTATAAAATATTTCCCTGTTACGGTGATTTCGAATTTAGTTTCCGAGATTGATCTTAAATCCTGTAAACACTCGAGCTTTGGTTTTGGATTGGCAAAAGTCTTTAATGCCCGGTCGGCCTGAATAAGTCCCGCTCCTGAGAATATATCATAACCAACGCTATACATATCAATAGCTGTGTTACTCATCAGATTTTTGATGGCAGCCTGACCAATATTTTCAGTATAAAAAAGCGATTTCCCTTGCATAATTAATGCTGCTACCGCAGCGGCGTGTGGGGCAGCGGCCGAGGTTCCATAGAAGCTTGAGAAAACAGTTGTATTTACACCGTCCGGAGCAGAAAAGTCAGGCTTGTTCCGGGCCGAAATTTCGCCAATGGAAGAGAAGGGCTCAACCACCAAATCGGTGCCGTTAAAAGCTGGTGTGGCAGAGTAACGAACCGCTCCAACGGAGATTGCTCCCGCAGCATTGGCATGACCAACAATTGTTGAATAATTCCCATTGTTTTGGTTCGTCGAAATTAATGTCCCTCCACGAAATACTATGTATTTAAATTTTACATTATCCCGACCTTTCACTTTGGAAATTACAATATTAGCTGGTTTCACAGTTGTGTTCTTCACACTAAATGAAAATACTTCAATAGGTTCACCACCCACATTATCACGATTAAAACCTACCGGATTATTCCCGTTTTCATCAGTAATAAAAATATCAAGGTCGGTGTCGGTTGGCCGCAGACCATCCCATTGAAGGGCAATGGTATATTCGCCCGATTTCAGGTCAATACTTTGTAAAACATCGCCAATACTAAAATCGTGTAAAACTCCTGAAATTCCGGTTAACCCAACGATTGCCTTTTTCAATCCAGACTGATACGACTTATTCCCAAAGTTTCCGGCTGAAGTAAAATAAACAACTCCATTCTGGACCACTTCATCAATCTTTTTTCCAACAATTCCATCTTCAAAAAATGGTTCGGTAATGTAGGTAACATCATCAACAATTATTTTACACCCTGCATTCTTTAGTTCTGTTATGCCATTTACCATATCATCAGGCCCCAGGAATCCAGTCCTGAAAGCCAAATTGGCGCCTGGCGCAACATCATGAATAATTTCAAACATAGCCCTTCCCTCATCTGTGCCCGAACTAAATGGATATTCCTTTACAATTTGCACATTAGCCGGGAGTTCAACTTCCGAAGCTGTTCCAAGTTTATTGTAGCTGTCTGAAATCACGCCAATTTTTATACCAGATCCATCCAATTGGTATGCATCACGAACCCAGTCGGACATCAGAGCATGATCACCCTGAGTATTTACTGCCCCAGTGTTTGAAACCGGAGTGTAAACGGCAATCACATAGTTTACCGTTTTGTCGCGGTTCAGATTGAGCAAACTGTTTATAGGAAAGAAAGCAACTACTGAATTACTATTTCTGATCAGTACATCTGCCGATAATAGCTTATAAGTAGAAATGATTCCATTCACATTTGTAGTGAAGATCTCAACAAGAACCTTTGTTGCATCTTTAATCCGGAAAAGTTCATCGGAACTAATTGTTACTCCTGATTTGAATAGATAATATAAAGCAGTCAGCTCAGCACCAATTTTAGAATTACTCTCTTTTCCGCCTCTGGGAAATGCATATTTCGAAGTTATCGTTCCATCGTTGCAATGAGAGGAATTAATACTTGCTGAAGTTTCCTTAATGGTTCCATTCGGTAAAACAAAACGCCAGGTGCAACGATCATCACTATTAAATTCCTTTTGAAAAACATTGCTTTGTCTTCCGGCCTTAAAAGTATTTAATGCCTTTATTTGGGTCTGTCCATAATTAATAATCAAATTACTATTCGTATCAGGAATTGTAATTTCCTGGATACCGAGATTATTGTACCCAAAAGTAGCCTGATATTTCCCATTCCCAATATATTCAACACATTCAACAATGGGATCTACGTCATTTATTGTTTGACTAAAAGCCGCTAATGGACTAATAAATAAAAAGGCGATCAAAGTTGTCAAAATATGAAACTTCAATCTTTTTTCTTGGTTGGGATTCGAGTACAGTAATTTCATAATTTATCATTTTAAGCCATTAAGATCTTTTATTCCCATTCAATGAGCTAAACTAATACTAATTATTCATATATCAATCACACAAATACCACATAGAACAAATATTTTGCTATTTTTTAATCATTATGCAATACAAATTAGGGGTAAATATTATTTTTCATGTTATTTTTTTTCAATAAATATGCTTTTTGTTGGAACATATTCATAATTTAAACATTTTCACATTATGATCAATATTTAGAATTTATATGGGATTTTAATCAACTTGCTTATGAGTTGAGTTGATCGGTACAGACGAAAAAAAGTTTCAAGGGATTAAGAACAACTTACATGAGCAGGCATCGGGCTGAACTTGGGGATAGAGGACTTACCGCAATCATTAGTGACTATAGTTACGCCAACGTTGTTGAAAAACATTATACGGCTCAAGTAGAGGATATAAAAAGAGTATTAATTTCAGGGTATTCACTAACGATGAAGTGTGCGTCAATTAAGTATATCAGAGAATTTTCATTACTCCAATTCCTTACTCCATAAATTCCAGGCATAAAAAACCAGTTTAAAATACTGACTATCAATATATTGTTGAGCATTGAAATATAGAACCTATTGGAAGATTATTATAAGTTAGTTGAGCTGTATGATTATTTCATGAATGAGTCTTAAGCTACTTACCTTTTGTAAAATCAACAATTCAATAACAATTAGACTGGGCACAACGAGGCAGTTCAATGAGTGGTTCCATTTTTAAAATAAACAACGAAAGAATTACTATATGTTCTATGACCGCTCATGAAATCTCCTCAGATACTTGCAAAAGTGAAATTTGCGGTAAAGTTGAATCTCAACCCGATGGCATTATTACATCCATCTACACTAAGGTTCAAAATGGAAGCTCCCGGTTATTCCATATACCGGGAGCTTCCTAAAAAATATCAACTTTTGATAAGCTCAGGGTAAACTATTCAAGTCAGCCTGAAAATTATTGTTTTACCAGTTTAAATACTTTAGAAGCACCATTTACAGCGGTTTCGACGAAATAGATGCCCGGTTTGTAGTTACTGCCAAAGACTACAGTTTCGGCAATTCCTACATTTTCTATCGCTTCAATTGTACGTCCGATGACATCCATTACCCTCACCTGCACCGCAGCTTCGGTTCCATTGTATAACTCAAACTCATGTTTGGTTGGGTTTGGCCAAATCTTAAAGAAACCATCAGGGGTTGGAACTATTTTTGCCACTTTTATTTCAATATTCTCATCAATAAATCCTGCTGGCATCATAGAACTGTACCCTACATTCAACGAATAGCAGGGTGAGCCAACTTTAAGTTTTGTGTCGTAGATTTTGATATAATAAGTGGTGTTTGCCACAAGATCATAAGTCATGCCGTTTTTACTGCCCGAGCGAAGTTTCTGCCCCTTGGCATTGCAGAGTTCTACCGTTTCTTTACCACCATTTGGATTAAAGTTAATGGTATAATAACCAGCTGATATGGTTGTGAACTTAAACCAATCCTGATCTTTTGAACTTAGAATGTTTCCTGAAATATCAGTAGCACCTACTGATATATTTTTAGCCTCTGCCAGTGAATTGTTGGGTTCGAAACAATCATCTACGCCTGGACTGCACTGATAAACCATTACCTTAATCTCATTGGATGCAGCCATATGTTCACCGCATATGCCTCCAGTGACGTTTATAAGACAGAAAACAACATCCTCGTTTTTGAGAGAAGTTTCAACATAAGTATTTTGGTCGGAACCAACGTTCACATCATTTTTAAACCACATATAACTTATACTTCCGCCGTCTAGATTAATTGGTGTGGCCGTGAATTTCACACTGGTCCCGACACACACGGAGTTGTCGGCATCGTCGGATGCGATGGATACCGTAGGCATTGGAATTACACTTGTAACTATTTCATTGGATGTAGCTGTTGCATCTGAAAAGCATGCACCATCTGTCACGGTTATTATGCACCATACTCTATCACCGTCATCCAGTTCAGTAGAAGTGTATGTATTCTGATTTGAACCAACAGGAATGTCTTCATACATCCATTGGTATGAGACTACACCACCGCTGGTGTTGTGCGGGGTTGCAGTGAAAATCACTTCTTCATTTTGACATATGTTATTGTCAGGATCGCTGGATTCGATGGCTACTGAAGGTGGAGTGTAGCGATCATATACAGTGGTCGTGATTATGTCAGAAACATCCGTTATTTTGGTAAGGCAAGTACCTCCTGTAACGGTGATCTCGCAGCTTACTTCGTCCCCGTCTTCCAGTTCAGTAGTCATCCAAGAATCTCCCCAATACTCATATCTGGTATCATTGTAAATCCATACATAAGCAACCTCTCCCCCGCCGGTATTGCTGACATGTGTTGTGAAAGTCACCTCTGTTCCAACGCAGATTTTGTTGTCAGCAGCGCTTGATGTGAGGGTTACTGAAGGAGTAAATGAAGGGTTGACAGTTACTGTCACTTCGCTGCAAATTCCATCGGGGGTAGCACATCCACCTTCGCCGCGTACATAATAAGTAGTGGTTTCTGTAGGCGAAACTGTAATTGATTCTCCTGTTCCTACCAGAGTATTCCCACAACCGTCTTTGTACCAATTCCATGCATTTGCTTTACCAAGCGTCCCTGTCACAGTAAGTGATGATTCACTCCCCTGGCAGATTGTTGCAGGAACCGCCGTGACTTCTGTGATTGAAGGTTCAGTGCTGAGAACTGTCACCGTTGGTTTATCTATCATCTCCAAGGTGCAATATCCTTTGATAGCTAACACATTGTATGTAGTCGTTTCAGTTAAGTTCCCAGCTGTTATATAGATGGTAACACCGTTCATTCCTGAGACTAGATCACCGATGTTGACGTCTCCATTATCGTTCCGCAAACGATACCAGACACCGCTTTCAGAGTTGAAAATTCCAATATTTACCCTTGTGCCCGGGCATACTGTTGATGGATCTGCAAATACTGTTTTATTTGCTGGCATCTGACTTACAGAGTTGACTGTAAAGGCGTTTGACATTCTCACACACCCCGTGACAGCGCTGGTGATTTCAACTTTATAAGCTCCGACTTCGGTCACTAACAGAGTTTGACTGCTTGCTCCGTCAATCAGAACATCATTCTTATACCAGGCAAAGCTTGGGCTGGAGGCATTTGTAGTTGCCGTCAGTGTTGTACTCACGCAGGCATTCTGATCGCCGCCGGTAATGCTTGCAGTGTGCCATTCATAAATCGTTACCGTGGTTGAGCTGCAGGTACCCCCGGCTCCGACGCTTCCACCTTCGCCACGCACATAGTAGGTGCGTGTGCCGGGAAATGGAGTAAGGGTCAATGTTTGTCCCGTACCGACGGAGGTTCCACCACAGCTATATTCATACCATGCCCAGTGGTCAGCACAGCCAAGATCTCCTGAAACGGTTAGGGTTGTTGTGCCCTGCCAACAGATTGCTGCCGGGTTAGCTGTGACTGAAGTAATGGAAGGGTCTATTACACCAACTTCCACTGTTAATTTATTTGCCATCTCCAGTGTGCAATTACCTTTAATAGCCAGCACATTGATAGTGGTTGTGGCAGCTAAAGGTCCTGTCGGAATATACATCGTCCATCCATGTCCCAGAAGCGGGTCGCTGATAAAGACATCCCCTTTGCGCAACCGATAATAGACTCCTTCTTCAGCACTGGTAATTCCAATATTAACACTTGAATTAGGGCATACTTTTGATTGACTTGCAAATACATCCCTATTAATAGGCATTTGGCTTACCGAGAGAACTGGGAAAGCGCTTGATAGTCTTTCACATCCCGTGACACCGCTGGTGATTTTCACTTTATAGTTTCCAACTTGGCTTACTACGAGGTTTTGACCAGTCTCACCATCGATCAGAACATCATTCTTATACCAGGCAAAGCTTGGATTAGAAGCATTGGTAGTTGCCGTTAGGGTCGTATTCACGCATGCATTCTGTTCACCGCCCGTAATGCTGGCAGAGGGCCATTCATAGATTGTGACTGTAGTTGAACTGCAAGCTCCTGGTGTTGTCAGACTTCCGCCTTCACCTCTAACGTAATAGGTATAGGTGCCAGGATAAGGGGTAAGTGTCACTGTTGATCCCGTTCCGACCGGTGTCCCTCCACAGGAATATTGATACCAGACCCAGTGGTCAGCACAGCCGAGGTCACCTGAAACGGTAAGGGTGGTTGATGCCCCATTACAGATTATTGCCGGAACTGCCGTGACAGAAGATATTGAAGGCATAATCGTTGAACTGACTGTGACCATGCCGGTGGTGTTGAAACAGGTACCACCATCGACAGTAAATGTAAAGGATGCAGTCCCTTCAGACAGACCTGTAACAATCCCATCATTTGTAACCGATGCAACTGAAGGGTTGTTGCTTACCCACGTACCACCTGTTGTGGGAGATAGGTTTGTGGTTCTGCCTGCACAAATAGATGTCGGCCCTTCAATTGATACCGTCGGAGTGGTGCACGCAGGTTCGAGGGCAAGTAAAAAAGCTCCTATAGGATACTCACCCCCCTGTAATGTATGGCAAACATAACCTTTAGCGAATGCTCCTGCAGTACTCTGATATGCCCAGGCTGCACCTATATGTGCTGATTCATTAAATACAATATCATAATTTTCAGTTAATGTCAGGTGTGGTGTGCCAATGGGATTCTCTGTATGCCAATTTAGAAAATCCATAGTTGTAACAGAAGCCAGCCATCCATCCATTGCGAACATTACAATAAGGGCATCCTGCACCGCATCAACTCCATTAGGATTTGCACATGTCACATTAGCACCATGAGAAAATGCACCAGTTACCGGACCGGGAGTTGCCAATTTAACCCCTGAAAATGCCACAATAGCACCTGCACCATACGTAAAAGAACCCGCAGTGAATGTATATTCTGATATTCCGGCATCAGATGCATCAGCAAATTTATAGAGCAAGGTACCTCTGTCAAAGGCTTCTCCCCAAGTGTAATCTTCAGCAATTTTTTCCCAGCCTGCAAGAGAAGGAGTAACAGTTCCACTCATATCGGGTTTAAATTGGTAAATATGGGCAATCATCAGATCACCTTCAGAAACTCCGGATGGCTTATTTATAGTTATAGAAGTTGTCCATCCTGCGGTTGCAGTTTCAGTGTCAACATGGGTAATCTGGCCATAAAGGTTGGTAGAAATAACAACTGAAATTAAAAGGATCATTATCCTGATAGATTTTAAGTATCTATATATGTTTTTCATAATATCAGATTTTTAGAATTCATTGAATAAAAAACATTTATTAGTTTGTGTGTTAATGGTTCACAAGAAGTTCCACGTTTATAATTTATGGTGGCTGGTCCATAGGAGTGACTATGAGTGAAATAAAAAAGACTTTCAAAAAAGTCCTTTGAAGGATTATTTTTTTTTGTAACTGTTCAAGTTTTAAAATAGTCATTGTACATGCTAACAATTTTTCCATAGTTGGTAATCTTGTTGAGGTTTTACTAGGTACTTATTCTATTTATCTGACTCATTTCAGATTACAGTTGCCATATTCATTTATGATTTCGGCAACGACAAAGAGTAATAATTGATGAAATTTACGGCAACTATCAGAAATTAAAAAAAAACACGTGGATGTCCTTGCACCGTTTTTCGAAAATCGATGCAAGAACTTGAATCCGAAATTGAATACTAATTTTTCATTTGAGATGCGAAAGTACTGGGAGTGATTCCTTCCACTTTTTTAAAGGTGGCAAGAAAAGTATTGCGGGATGAAAATCCGGATTGCAGTCCAATTGTTTCCAGCGTGAACTCGTTTGCCCTGCCCTTACGGATGAGGTTTTTTGCATGATCAATACGCCATTGGTTCCTGTAATCGTTAAAATGCTGTTTTTTTTCTTCCCTGAAATAATAGGAAAGATGATGAACCGGGATTTGGGTATGAACCGATAGATGAGCTAGGTTAAAATCGGGCTGAAGATAAGGTTTAACTTCCTTCATGCAGATATCTGCTTTCTGGTGGATGGAAAGGAGATATTCGGTTTCAAAATGATTTGATTTTTTTTGGGGATTGTCAGGAACCTTGTCTGGGTTCACTATTTCGATGTCTGATGCTAATACCGTTTCAGGCAACCGAGGTAATCCATACAAAATGGCAGGAAAAAAGAATGGTGAAATCAACAGGCCTATAAGTCCGGTGATTGATAAAATCCGAAATACATTAAGTGTGAAAAACACTTCGGAAAAATGTATTTGAAAAGCTTTGATTATGAGAAGAGTGTGGGTTACCTCCAGTACCAGCAGAAATCCCAGAAAAAGGCACAGCCATTTTTTCATAAATTGCTGTTTATATAAAACTAAGGATACTTTCTTTTTTATCAGATAATTGACGAATAATCCTGACGACCAGAGCGTGTATCCTAAAACCATTATTGGACGAGTAAGGAACTCTAATGCAGGCGAGAATATTTTGGACAATAAAGTAGCTCTGTAAACCACGATGAAACCCGGATCCTCAACAACAGCTCTGGCGACCTCAACTTTCTCATGCCAAGGGACAAAGGCATGGGGAATTGCAGCAATGAAGAAAATTATCATGGGCATCAGATGCCAGACATCCTTTCGTTTCAAACGGGAATTATCTGTCAAAACACTACGTATATACCAGTATAGCATCGGTCCAATCAAATAAAGTGGGGAACTGACAATTGCTATATTATAAAGAAACAAGCTTACAAGTGTGACTGACTTTGAATACAGCAATACATATTGATAGAAACCGTATAAACTAAACAGTAAAAAGAAAAGACCAAGATAGATGGCTGTCGGATTTTTTCTTGCGTTGAAATATAACAGGATTACTGATAGGAAAATGCCCAGTATAGAAAAGAATAAAAGCATCGTTGAATTATTGATGTAGAAAACAAATTCAACAAGTTCAGATTACACTCCCGATTAAACTGACCAATCGGGATTATTGTCTAAACCAAACAGGAATCTACGTATGAATAAAGCTTGAGCATATTCTATAGATGAATTCCACTTAACAAGAGATCCTTTTTCCAGTTTTGAGTTAATAATTACTGAAAATCTTTTCGTTTCTATCAAATTTACGTCTTTTTACGATGATTACAATGTATGGCTTAATTTAAATTTATACTGATCTTTTCCTGACTCCGCAAATTTATGGGCATAAAAAAAGTCAGTGTAAAACACTGACTTTCAAATGTAGCGGGAGCCGGACTCGAACCGACGGCCTTTGGGTTATGAGCCCAACGAGCTACCAACTGCTCCATCCCGCAATATATCTTTAGATAATGTATCGTCGTTTTTAGAACTTCGCTTTACCGATTTTATCTCTGCTAAGCGGGTGCAAATATAGACGATACTTTTAGATTTTCCTAATTAGGAACGAAAAAATATTTGATGTTTTCTGAATCGCATCGTTAAAAAGTATTAATAAACTGAGCTGTCGGTTTGTTTTCTCTAAATTCTTCTAATTTTGTTGTGCGAAAAATCGGACAATGAACAGAAAGGAGCTTCGAAAGAAAATATTTCAGATGCTGAAAGACCATTATCGGTTAATCATTTACAATGATTCGTCGATTCAAACAGTTTGGAGCATCAAACTTACCCCGATTAAGGTTTTGACCCTCGGAAGTATTGGGGCCATCCTACTGATTCTTTTCACTACCGTTATTATTGCCTATACCCCATTACGCGAGAACATTCCGGGTTATCCAAGTGCCAAGGTTCGCCAACAGATTATTTACAATTATATGTTGGTCGATTCGTTGGAAAATGAAATTAAAAACAGGGATAGTTATTTCGACAAGATAAAGACTTTATTCCAGGGCGATGTTCCTGCTGATGAATCAACAACATCTGAATCAGGTTTAAAAACGTATGATGTAAAGTTCCGAAACTCCAATGCCGATTCAATGTTTCAGGATAAATTACTGGAAGAAAAGCTTAACCTGTCGATTTCACAAAATCAGAAGAAGCTGCCAAGCATTGCAAACATTCACTTCTTTACTCCGCTCCGCGGATTAATTACCAATAAATTTAATACCAAAACCGAGCACCTTGCTGCTGATATTGTTGGAAGTCCAAACTCACGGATATCGTGTGCTCTTGATGGAACCGTTGTTTTCGCCGGCTGGACAATGGATACCGGATATTCGATTTACATACAGCACGAAAACAACATCATATCGGCCTACAAACACAATGCTGAGTTGCTAAAAACTGTAGGTGATAAAGTTAAAGCGGGCGATGCGATTGCAATCATGGGAAATAGTGGAGAGCTGACCACCGGTCCACACCTCCATTTTGAACTTTGGCACAATGGCACGGCCCTTGATCCTGAAACCTATATTGATTTTTAAACCTGTTTATGAAGAAACGTATTGCTATTTTGGGGTCAACCGGCTCAATCGGGACACAAACGCTGGAAGTTATAGCACAAAACCCTGAACATTTCGAGGTTGAAGTACTGACCGCAAACAACAATATTGAATTATTGATCGATCAGGCAAAGAAATTCCAACCCAATGTGGTTGTGATCTCGAATTCGTGCCATTACGACGAATTGACTGAAGCCCTGAAAAATGAATCCATTAAAGTCTACGCCGGAAGAGAGGCTTTGCAGCAAGTGGTTGAGATGGATACCATTGATTTGGTGGTTACTGCAATGGTTGGATATTCAGGACTGATACCAACTTGCAATGCCATAAAAGCAGGAAAGCACATTGCCCTTGCAAACAAGGAAACGATGGTGGTTGCTGGCGAAATCATAAACCAGCTTGCAATCGAGCACAAGGTGAATATTTATCCGGTTGATTCGGAACACTCGGCCATATTCCAATGCCTGGTTGGCGAATTCAACAACGAAATCGAAAAGATTTACCTCACCGCTTCAGGGGGGCCGTTCCGTGGATTTTCAATGGAGCAGTTGGCAAATGTAACCAAGGCCGATGCCCTGAAACACCCCAACTGGGACATGGGCGCCAAAATCACCATCGACTCAGCTTCGATGATGAATAAAGGATTCGAGGTGATCGAGGCAAAATGGCTTTTTGGCTTAAAGCCTGAACAGATTGATGTTGTGGTGCATCCGCAAAGTATCATCCATTCGCTGGTCCAGTTTTGCGATGGGTCGATGAAAGCCCAGATGGGACTGCCCGATATGAAATTGCCGATCCAATACGCACTGAATTTTCCGGAGCGGTTGACTTCAACATTCAAACGATTCAGCTTTTTAGATTACCCCAAACTAACATTTGAACAGCCAAATACAAAAAATTTTCGTAACCTTGCACTCGCTTTTGAAGCACTGAATCAAGGTGGAAATATGCCTTGTATTCTAAACGCAGCAAACGAAGTGGTGGTACAGGCTTTTCTGAACGATAAAATCAGTTTTCTTCAGATGCCCGAAATCATTGAACAAACCATGGGAAAGGCGACATTCTTGAAAAGTCCAAATCTGGAGGATTACGTTCAAACGGATAAGGAAGTCAGGATATTGACATCTGCCATGGTAAAAAGTCAGGCGAAACAAAAGATTTAAAAACAGAAAAAACAGTCGATGGAAATAGTATTGATAAAAGCTGCTCAACTTATTCTAAGTTTATCTCTCTTAGTTATTATACACGAATTCGGGCATTTTATGTTTGCCCGCCTTTTTAAAACCAGGGTTGAGAAATTCTATCTGTTTTTTGATCCATGGTTCTCTCTTTTTAAAGTAAAAAAAGGAGATACCGAATATGGTGTTGGCTGGTTGCCATTGGGTGGCTATGTGAAAATATCAGGAATGATCGACGAATCGATGGATAAAGAAGCCATGAAATTACCACCGCAACCATACGAATTTCGAGCAAAAAAAACTTGGCAACGCCTGCTGATCATGGTTGGTGGAGTCGTGATGAATTTCATCCTTGCATTCATTATATATATTGGAATATTATATGCCTGGGGCGAATCGTATTTGCCAACGGCCAGTGTGAAATATGGAATTGAAGTTGATTCTGTAGGAACTAAAATCGGTTTTCAGAATGGTGATAAAATCCTTTCTGTTGACAACATGCAGGTTGAAAACTTCAGAAAAGTTATTCCAACTGTTATTCTTGACAAGGCACGGGCCATTCAGGTGGAACGCGACGGACAAAAAGTTGATGTGGAAATCTCAGATGACGATCTGGCTTTATTAATTAAAAGTAAAGTAGTCATTTCACCCCGCATTCCGTTCGATTACAAAATTGTAAAGTTCCCTAAGAATTCAGCGGCAAAAGAAGCCGGGCTCATGGTCGATGACAAGATATTGGGAATTGACAGTATTAAGTATGAATACAATGATCAGTTCAGAACCATGCTTCGCGAAAGCATTGGAAAAAAGATCAATCTAAGTGTTTTAAGAGACAACCAGAAACTAAACATCTCTATGATCGTTCCTGAAACTGGCGCTCTTGGGATTCAATTGGAACAAGATCTAACTAAAATATTCGAATTAAAAACCGTTGAATATAGCTTAATCGAATCGATACCTGCAGGAATCGACAGAGGATTTAGCACAATTAGCGATTATCTGAAACAGTTTAAACTGATATTCTCGCCAAAGACCAAAGCCTACGAAAGCCTGGGCGGTTTTATTGCCATCGGCAATATTTTCCCTGGGGCATGGAGTTGGTTCGACTTCTGGAATATGACTGCATTCCTTTCGATCATTCTGGGTGTGATGAATCTTTTGCCTATTCCAGCGCTTGATGGAGGTCATGTGATGTTTCTTCTTTTCGAAATGATTACCGGACGCAAGCCTAATGATAAATTTCTGGAATACGCACAAATTGCCGGAATGGTATTATTACTTACGCTGGTACTTTTTGCCAATGGAAATGATATTTTTAAACTATTCAAATAAATATCTGAATCTGTAATTTTTGTTACTTTTGTAAACCATTAAAATTGTAAAACCATTTAAACTTTATAGTATGAACTTATTAATTATCGCCGGTGTTATTGGACCTCAGGAGCTTATTGTTGTGTTGGTTGTGGTTGTGTTGATGTTTGGCGGAACCAAAATCCCTGAATTGATGAAAGGTTTGGGAAAAGGTATAAAAGAATTCAAGAATGCATCAAAAGCTGATGAAGAGGAACCAAAGAAAGACGCAGAAAAAATCGAAAAATAATACGAATTAATAGTGCGGAGTGCCTAAAGTTCGGAGTGCCTAAAGTTTTTTTTAGCTCTAGGTACTCCGAATATTAGGCACTTTTAATTTATATAATTTTGCATGTATGTATCTGCTGTATGTGCCGGTTGTACTGATATATGATAAGATATTGAGGAAAAATTAACTCCAGGCAATTCATCCCCTAAAAGAATTCCTCCGAATTATCCAAACTCTGCTCAATGCTCTCAGGATCGTCGCAATTAACGTTCACCGAAAAATTCGCAGGCCGTTCAAAATCAACCTGATCACGATATGGCAAACTGCGATCAGCATATACTTTTCGCATGTAATATCCCCAAATAGGAAGGGCCATCCGCGCCCCCTGACCCGATTGCAAATCTTCAAAGTGAATACTTCTCAATTCAGCTCCGGTCCATGCCCCATTCACCAGTTGTGGGGTAATTCCAATGAACCAACCATCAGAGTGGTTCTGTGTGGTTCCTGTTTTAGCAGCAATCGGACCTTTAAAGCCTCCATAATCCGGACTCCAGCGCAATCGTCCTCCTGATCCAGCATCAACAACACCGCGCATTAAATCAGTCATCAGGTAAGCTGTTTGCTCATCAATGGCATCATGCCTTTCAGACCTGAATGTTGAAATAATATTTCCATGGCGGTCTTCGATGCGGGTCACGAAAATAGGCTGGGTAAAAACTCCTTTATTCGCAAACGTTCCATAAGCCCCAATCATTTCGTACAAAGTAACATCTGATGTACCCAGAAACATGGAAGGAACCGGATCGATTGGGCTGTAAACACCCATTTTTTTCATAATATCGGCTACCGACTGAGGATTAAACTGTTTCATTACCCATGCCGAAACCTGATTGACTGAGTGAGCTAAACCCCATTTCAGGGTCACCATTTTATCATCAAACTTAGTTTTTCCAGAGTTTTTAGCTTCCCATATCGCACCGTCAGGTAAAATAAATTGCTGAGGAACATTAGGTACCTTACTACATGGCGACATACCATTCTGCATAGCCAATGTGTACAAGAATGGTTTCACGGTCGATCCCACCTGGCGCTTTCCACCCTTTACCATGTCGTACATAAAATGACGGTAATCTGGTCCTCCAACATACGCTTTCACCTGACCAGTCCTAACTTCCATCGACATGAAAGATGACCTGAAAATGCTATAATAATATCTCATCGAATCGAGTGGTGACATGATTGTATCGCGATCTCCTTTGTATGAAAACACTGCCATCTCGACCGGATGATTGAACATACGCTTAATATCGTCCCACGATTTTCCGCTATTTTTCGCTAACCAATACCGTTTGGTCTGCTTAATTGCCGTTTCCATGATTCCATCAACTGCTTCTGTCGACAAATCGTTCGAGAAAGGCTTGTTTTTTAGATTCCGTAAGTGTTTATTAAAGGAAGGCTGTAAGTTTTTCCTCAGGTGAAAATTCAAAGCCTCTTCGGCATATGTTTGCATTCGCGAGTCGATGGTGGTAATAATCCTTAACCCATCGCGATATAAATTATAGGTAGAGCCATCAGCCTTCTGATTCTTTTTACACCATCCGTAGAGTGGATTCGTCACCCAGTCAACTGAATCTTCTTTATATTTCTGCATTTGCCATGCAGCGTAATCCGATCGTTTTGGCTGATCCGCATTCAAAGCCTGACGAAGGTATTCCCTGAAATATGGCGCCAGTCCGGTTTTGAAATCCACTTTGTGGTAATCCAAATTTAAAGGCTGAGCCTGTGCTGCGTTGCGAACATCTTTCGAGATGAAACCGTTTTTTTGCATTTGAGCCAATACCACATTCCGGCGTTGAAGCGTAAGTTCAGGTCGACGAACCGGATTATACAGCGACGAATTTTTAGCCATCCCAACCAACATAGCCGACTGTTCCAGATTCAATTCCCCGGGTGTTGTATTAAAATAGACCAATGCAGCCGATTTAATTCCTACAGCCAGGTTCAGAAAGTCATACTTATTTAGGTACATGGTCAGAATTTCCTCTTTGGTATAACTTTTTTCAAGTTTTACCGCAATCACCCATTCTTTAAACTTCCTGAAAATCAACTCCAGTTTATTGTCAAGATTGTCGCGGGGGAAAAGCATTTTGGCGAGTTGCTGACTAATTGTACTTCCTCCGCCTGAATTGGAGTTGGCTGTCACAATACCTTTCACAACCCTTATCAGTCCACGGATATCGATTCCCGAATGGTTGTAAAACCTCACGTCTTCGGTTGCCACCAATGCATCAATTAATACAGGACTAATTTCATCGTAGTTCACAAAACTTCGGTTTTCCTTGAAATACGTGCCCATTACAACCCCATCAGATGAAACAACTTCGGAAGCAAGTAAACTTTCCGGATTTTCAAGATCCTCAAACGATGGCATAAAACCCATCCACCCCTGGGCAATCATAAAAAACATCAGGAATACAGCAACAACTCCGGCAGCATATACATACCAAAAAAGGCGTATGAATTTTTTATATACTGAAATATCTTTTCCCATGCACAACTGATTTCGGTTTAAGTCGACAAAGATAATGAAACCCAAGTGAATTCCTTTGAATAAAAACAGCACGAAAATAGTCCGTTTTACCATATGCGAACCTAAACTTTGCACCACTCGAATGTGTCAGTCTGAAACGATTGTAATACACTGTTAACTTGGATATTATACATACAATTACAATACTGAATAAAATGATTCCAACGAAGGCATAAATGGGTCTCTGTCTACCCGTAAAAGTCCTCAAAATGGAATAAATAAATCATTTTCAAATAAATATGCTTTAAAAATTTATTGAATTATATTTTGAACTTAGCGTTTCCTTTTCTTTAATTTGCACAAAATTTAAAATACTGAACGAAAAACAATCCGATACATGTACGAAAATCTTGTTATTGTTGAGTCACCTGCCAAAGCAAAAACGATTGAAAAATTCTTAGGGAAAGATTTTTTTGTTACCTCAAGCATGGGGCACATCAGGGATCTCGAAAAAAAAGATTTTGGAATTGACATTCAAAATAACTTTACTCCCAAATACGAAATCTCTGCTGACAAAAAGAAATTAGTTACCGAGCTGAAGAAATTGGCGAAAGACTCCAAGGTCATTTGGTTGGCATCGGACGAGGACCGCGAGGGAGAAGCCATTTCGTGGCACCTTCAGGAAACACTCGGATTGGATCCTAAAACAACAAAACGTATCGTATTTCACGAAATTACGAAAGAAGCAATCCTGAATGCGGTTCAAAATCCCCGTCCGCTCGATCTTAATCTGGTAAATGCCCAACAAGCCCGCCGTGTACTCGACCGAATTGTAGGTTTCGAAGTTTCGCCGGTTTTATGGAAGAAAGTAAAACCATCATTGTCGGCCGGAAGGGTACAGTCGGTTGCTGTACGACTGATTGTTGAGCGCGAACGTGAAATCATGAATTTTAATACCACTTCTGCATTTCGTGTTTCAGCCAATTTTTTAGTTCCTGAAAAAGATGGTAAAATAACCGAACTGAAAGCGGAACTGAATCAACGTTTTGATACTAAAGAAGAAGCAAATGCTTTTCTTGAAAAATGCAAAAATGCTGAATTTCAGATTAGCGAAGTAGTTAAAAAACCGGGAAGACGCTCGCCTGCCCCACCATTTATTACTTCAACGCTTCAGCAGGAAGCAAGCCGGAAGTTAGGCTTTTCAGTTTCACAGACCATGAGCGTTGCTCAAAAACTTTACGAATCGGGAAAGATCACCTATATGCGTACCGACTCGGTTAACCTATCGGGATTGGCTATTAATGCGGCGAAGCAAGTGATTATCCAGACGATGGGTGAAAAATATCACCAGGTTCGCCAGTATAAGACCAAAGCCAAGGGAGCACAGGAAGCCCACGAAGCTATTCGTCCGGCCTATATGGATCAGGAAGAAATTTCAGGAACAAATCAGGAAAAAAAATTATACGATTTGATCTGGAAACGCACCATCGCGTCTCAAATGGCTGAAGCCGAACTTGAAAAAACTACAGTAACTATTGATATTTCAAATGTTCCTGAAAAGTTCGTTGCAACTGGCGAAGTCTTGATTTTCGATGGTTTTCTGCGGGTTTATATTGAATCAAGCGACGATGAAGATCAGAATGGCGGGCAAAAAGGATTGCTTCCAGCTTTAAGCGCAAAACAAATCTTGCGTTGGGATAAAATTCATGCTACCGAACGGTTTACCCAAAAACCTCCGCGATACACTGAAGCCAGCCTGGTAAAAAAGCTTGAAGAACAAGGAATCGGACGACCTTCAACTTATGCTCCGATTATCACAACCGTACAAAACCGAGGTTACGTTGTAAAGGAAGACCGCGCTGGAACGGAGCGCTCATTCACCGAATTAATCCTTTCTGGCCAAAAAATATCAGCAAAAGTAAAGACTGAGCAAACAGGCGCCGAAAAATCAAAACTGTTTCCAACTGATATTGGCATGGTTGTTAACGACTTCCTGGTTAAGTATTTTGACATGATCATGGATTATAATTTTACAGCCAAAGTTGAAAAAGAATTCGACGAAATAGCTGAAGGTGAATTGGTTTGGAACGATATGATCCAAAGTTTTTACACCCCATTTCATGCAAAAGTTGAAAACGCTTTAAACGAAGCTGAACGGACAAATGGCGTTCGGGTTCTGGGAATTGATCCGACATCAGGTCTGGAAATTTCAGTAAAAATAGGACGGTTTGGCCCATTGGCTCAACTGGGCGAGATTACTGAAGGTGGAGAAAAACCTCAGTTTGCCAGTTTACGATCAGGACAGCACATCGAAACAATTACACTGGAAGACGCGCTCGAATTGTTTAAATTGCCACGAAACCTCGGAGAATACGAAGGCAAAACGGTAACTGTGGCTATCGGGCGATTTGGCCCGTATGTCAGGCATGACAGTAAATTCATTTCGCTCGAGAAAAATGTTGATGACCCCTATTCTGTAGAATTGACAAGGGCTATCAAACTTATTGAAGGCAAAAGAGAGAAAGATGCAAACGCTTTAATTAAAGTATTTGAAGAAAATCCGGAGCTTAAAATTCTAAATGGCAGATGGGGTCCATACATTGTATATAAGAAGAATAATTACAAGATTCCAAAGAATACAGATGCCGCGCAACTTTCGCTGGACGACTGTATGACGCTGATTGATAAACAGCCAGCACCAAAGAAATCAAGAAAAAAATAAATTTTTAAAGGGTAAACATCTTTTTGTTTGCCCTTTTTATTTAAAAACGTATTTTCAACTCCTGATAAAAAACCACTGATGGACTTGCTACATTATTTTGATCCCATTGATTTTGAGAAAGTTGAATGTCCAGATTGGGCCAACAAAAAGCATACATTAGGGTATTTGCTGCAAAAAAACAAGGAAAAACTTAAGCCTGAAAAAGCAGATTTGATTATTATCGGTGTTGCTGAAGATCGAAATTCAGCAATATCAGGCTCCGGAAAGGCTCCGGACGAAATCAGAAAACACTTATATAGCCTGAACCGGATTGGCTCACGATTTAAAGCATTGGATTTGGGCAATCTGAAACTTGGCATTACCGCCAATGACACTTATTTTGCGCTGCGCGATATTTGCGAACAAATCCTGAACCACCATCAGACACTAGTTATTCTAGGCGGCAGTCAGGATCTCACTTTTGGGATGACCAAAGCTTTTGAAGGGCGCCTTTTCAACATGGTAACAGTTGATCCAAAACTGGATTTCAGAAAGGGAGTAAAGACCCTTAATTCAGAAAATTACCTGAACCTGATCTTCGAAAAGCAAAAGAATCTGTATTCGTATACAGCCCTTGCATATCAGAACTATTTTGTAGATCCATCGGATATCGACCTCTTTAACAGCTATCATTGGGATGTAAAAAGATTAGGTCAGGTCAGGTACGACCTCACATCCGTCGAACCAATTCTACGCGATGCGAACGTATTTAGCTTTGACATGAATGCAATTCGCTGTATTGATGCCCCGGGACAATCCATGGCATCGCCCAACGGGTTGTACTCTGAAGAAGCCTGTCAGGTGGCAAGATATGCCGGAATTAGTGATGTGCTAAACATTGCAGGCTTTTTCAATCTGATTCCTGATAATGACCTCAGTTCGAATTCCTCGAACCTGATGGCTCAAATTGTCTGGCACTTTATGGAAGGTTTTTTTAATCGCAAACCTGAAGATCCTCTGGATGATTCGGAAGACTTTAATCAATTCATGGTCGATATGTCTGACATCAACATGACTCTGGTCTTTTTTCAAAGCCGTGTTTCAGGAAGATGGTGGATGGAAATTTCAGATTTTGAAAACCGAAAAGGAGGAATGTATATTGTACCATGCGATGAAGACGATTACAAGAAAGCATCGCTCGGTGATATTCCGGACAGATGGTGGAAAAACATAAGAAAGATGAATAAAAGACAAAATAAATGATCTAAACCTGCGTTCATTGACTTTAGAGATTCTCAGTGTTTGGTACAGTAAACATTTTTTCATTATTTTACTGCACATAAAATGGGCAAACTGAGAAACAACAATGCTTTTATGAAAAAAATATTTTGTTTTTTATTTTTATATATAATAGCTATATTAGCAGCAATTGCCCAACAGGATCCGCAGTTCAGCTTTAACAAAGCAACGCAACTGACGGTTAATCCGGGATTTGCTGGGAACGACGGAGTAATGAGTGGCGTAATATTAAACCGATATCAGTGGGTTGGAATTACGGGAGCTCCTAAAACACTGGTATTTAGCGTTGGGTCAGCAAGTAAATTGTTTGGATTAAACAGTGGGATTGGATTCAATATTATTAGCGACGAAATTGGATTTTTTAAAAATATTTCAATCGGTATTGATTATGCTTACCGGATGAAAACAGGTATTGGAGAGTTAGGAATAGGCACCAGTTTGGGGTTTTTCAACATGTCGATCAATCCAGAATGGTATATTCCTGAAAGTGATTATTACCAATCAATATCTGATGAGACCGGAATCATACCAACCTCAGAAGCCAGTCAGCTGGCATTTGACATGGGAATTGGAGCATTCCTGCGTTCTAAAAATTATTTTGTTGGATTATCTGCTACTCATATAAATCAGGCATCGATTGTACTTTCCGATCAGGCTCGTACATTTTTAGCCCGTCATTATTATTTGTCAGCAGGTTACAATATCAATTTAACTAATCCGTTATTTGAATTGCAACCATCGGTCTATTTAAAAACGGACGGAGCTGCTTTTCAAACCGATTTTTTAGTTGATCTTGTTTACAAACAACGATTTTCAGCTGGTCTGAATTACCGAATCAACGATGCGATTTGCGTTCTTTTGGGATTTGAACTGAATAATGGGTTAAAGCTTGGTTATGCCTACGATCTTACAACGTCAGCGTTGTCGGGGTATACAGGTGGTTCGCATGAAATTTATATAGGTTACAGCCTTGATTTAGGCAAAAACAGGAATAAAAAATATAAGAGTATAAGATACTTGTAAAGAATATATTAGAAGCAACATACAGCTATACTATGAAAAAACTTTTTGCTATTGGGTTAGTTATTTTGACGATTGTTACGCTAACAAGTTGTAACAAATCGGGCAACGGTGAACTAACGGGAGTAAAGGGAAGAGGAAAATGGTTTGAACCAACTCCTTACGGAATGACCTTTATTCACAGAGGATCATTCAATCTCGGACCAAACGATCAGGACGTAACTTCGTCCGCAACACCCGCGAAAACAGTGTCGGTTGATGCATTTTGGATGGATGATACCGAAATCACCAACAATGAATACCGGCAGTTTATTCAATGGACCAGGGACTCTATTGCACGAACAATGTTATCAGAGCAATTCCCTGAATTTATGAATAGTGAGGATAGAAAGGGTAATCCTATTGATCCACCCAGAATTAACTGGAAAGAAAAACTGGATTGGAGTAATCCCGATTATACCGAGGTTCTGACACCTATGTTTATTCCTGAAAACGAACGTTTTTTCAAGAAAAAGGAAATTGACGCACGAAAATTGTCTTATGAATACCATTGGATTGACCTTAAACAGGCCGCACGTCGTGTAAACATGTATAATTACGAAACCCAAAGTTACAGTGGAACCGTAACCGATACTAAAGGTGAAGAAAAAACAATAGAAAACCGTTCTTCATTTATTTTCAGTAATCAGGTAAATATTTATCCCGACACCTTAACCTGGATCAGAGACTTTACATTTTCATACAATGAACCGTGGGCTACCCGTTACTTCTGGCATCCTGGATTTGATGATTATCCTGTTGTAGGAGTTACCTGGGAACAAGCAAAAGCATTCTGTCATTGGAGAACCAAACTTCATAACGACTTCCTTTCAAGCCAAAAAGAAGCAACTTTACAGGATTACAGATTACCGACCGAAGTTGAATGGGAATATGCTGCCCGTGGAGATCATCAATCATCCATGTTTCCTTGGGGAGGATACTATACTCGTCAACAAGATGGCGTTTTCCTGGCTAACTTTAAGCCTTTAAGAGGAAATTATGTTGAAGACGGGGGAATGGCAACCATGAAAGTTGGTAGTTATGATGCCAATGATTTTGGCCTTTACGACATGTCGGGAAATGTTGCGGAATGGACAAGTTCAGCTTATGATGAATCAGCTTACATGTATATCAATGACTTTAATCCGAATTTTGAATACAACGCAAAACCAGGTGATGCACCTGCGATGAAACGGAAAGTCATACGTGGAGGCTCCTGGAAAGATATTTCTGCATTCCTCCAGGTCTCAACAAGAAGTTATGAATATCAGGATACAACAAAATCATACATTGGATTCCGTTGTGTTCGTTCTTCTTTTGGAAACGAATTTTAATTACCATAATAAATTCTGAACACATGAATATTGGTGAAATACTTAAGACAAAAAGGTGGAAAGTTTTAATGGGGTATACATATGGATGGGGCGCTTCTTTAGTTCTCATTGGGGCTCTGTTTAAACTTCAGCACTGGAATCATTCCGGTATCATGCTTACCATTGGTTTGATGACTGAAGCTTTCATATTCTTCCTTTCAGCCTTTGAACCACCTTTGGAGCAACCTGATTGGTCTAAAGTTTATCCTGAATTACAGGAAGATTATGAACTTTTAGAGCCAGCTGAAGAAATTCAGGGTAACGTCAAAAGTAATTTCGATGCATTGTTGGGCAGTACCAATATCACTCCTGAACTTTTGTCTAAAATTGGGAAAAGTCTGGTCGATTTATCCAATACCGCATCAGGAATAAGCGATATATCAACAGCAACTCTGGCAACAGATGTTTATGTCAAAAATCTGAATTCCGCTTCGGAGTCGATGATGGCCTTTTCGGAAATGAATACTCAGGCAAACAATTCTATTCATAATTCGATTGGCGAACTAGTCAATACCTATAGTAATACCGCACACAAAATTTCAGAAACAGGTGAGAATATGCTCGCCAAACTCAACGAGTCGAGTTCGAAATTTACCAAACAGATTGATGAATCGGGCAGTAAACTTTCTGAATCATATCAAAAATTCTCTGGCGCTTTAGAAAAAGGATTTAAAGATTTTGAAGTGAATTCTTCAAGCTATGGCGAAAACCTGAACAAACTCAATAAAAATATTGAATCACTGAATATTAGCTACGAAAAACAATTAAAAGGTACCAGTGAACAAATTCATGCCTCGTCAAAATTCTTCGAAGAACTAAATCAGATGAACCAGATAATTGCTTCATCGGCTCAGGAAATGAAGAAATACAAGGAAAATGCCGAAAAATTGAATTCACATTTGGATGCTCTTAATTCAGTATATGGGAATATGCTTGGAGCCATGAATTATAAAAAGAAGTAATTTAATCCGCGAACACTATGTCGAGTAAAAATTGCCCGGAATCTACGAGGCAAAAAATGATAAATATGATGTATCTGGTGCTAACGGCAATGTTAGCGCTAAATGTATCTGTCGAAGTGCTCGAATCATTTCGGATCATAGATTCCAGTTTGACCCAGACACTCAATAATATTAAGAGAAAAAATGAACAGATATATGGAGCTTTTGATGCTGCATATCTTGCAAATCCGGCCAAGGTAAAAGAATGGAAAGATAAGGCTGATCAGGTCAATAAAAAAACATCCGAATTAATTACGAATATTAAAGATCTTAAAGAACAACTGGTAATTGCATCAGGAGGATCATTTTTAAAAGAAGCCGAACCAGGATTTGTTCTCTCGACAGAACCTACCATTGTTAATAGTAAAGGCGATACTATAATTATAAAAAGGGAAGATGATTTGAATACTCCCTCTGAAATTATGATCCAAAAGAAAAAGGCAACGGATCTGAAAAACAGTATTAATGAATACAGGGAATTCTTGGCCTCTTTTCTGGAAAAAGGTTCTCCTTTGAGCGAAAATATTATCAAACAAATGGATACCTCCGATCCTCGCATAAGTTTAAAAGAGGGTGGGGAAAAAAAGACATGGGAAAGTTTAAATTTCGAAAGTAAACCTTTAATCGCTGTGATCACACTGCTTTCAAAGATGCAGATAGATATTCAAAATGCAGAAACAAATGTTATTTCAAGTCTTTTTAGCCAGATAGATGCTGCTTCATTCAAATTTAACAGACTGGGAGCAAGAATATTGGCGAAATCTACTTACGTGCTTGAAGGTGACCAATTTGAAGCTGAGATTTTTTTGGCAGCAGAAGATACTACTCAGCAACCTGAAATATTTGTTGGGAATACAAAGCTTTCATTGCGTGATGGAAAAGGAATCTATAAAGCCACCGCTTCGCAGGTTGGTACTTTTAAATGGGGTGGATTAATTAAATACAAAAACCCTGAAGGAAATATTAACAGCTATCCGTTTGAAGGAGAATACCAGGTAGGCCGACCTAGCGTTACCATTTCGCTGACCAAGATGAACGTTATGTATTTGGGTATTGCCAATCCAATTAAAGTTTCTGTTCCGGGTGTTGCTTCTGAAAATCTTGAAATAACAGTTAACAACGGAAGATACGAAAAGAATGGAGATGACTTTTTTGTCTATCCGGCCAAACTGGATATTACGGGTAAAAATACATCTATTTCAGTTGTAGCTAAAATGAACGGAGAAAAAAGGCCAATGGGTTCAATGCCTTTCCGGGTTAAAGAAGTTCCACCTCCATTGGCTACTATCGGAGGGAAAAACGGTGGAAACCTGAAAAAAGAAGAACTAATGGCTGAAGACGGAGTCTTTGCAGAATTAAAAGATTTTGACTTTGATTTAAAATTTAAAGTAACTCAGTTTGATGTAACATACTCAGGAGCTGGTGGATATGTAAAAACATACAGTTCCAAAGATAATAAGTTCACTTCCGAACAGAAAGACCAATTCGGCAAGCTGACAATGGGAAGCTTAATATTTATTGATAACATTATGGCGAAAGGGGACGATGGCCAACCAGCACGTCCATTATCTCCTATCAGTTTTAAAATAAGATAGTCATGAAAAAGATTTTATTATTCATTGGTGTATTGGCTCTGGTACTTGGAGCTACCCAACAGGAAGCAAAGGCGCAGATTATTGATGGAGCTTATAAACGTGCTGACGTTTATAATCGCAAGCCTACGCCACTACCTTATATTCGGGAAGCCGATGTTATGTGGCGTAAAAAGGTTTGGCGTATCATCGACCTTCGGGAAAAAATAAACCAATCGTTGTATTTTCCAACAAAAGAAGTCGATGGAAGATCCAATTTGGTAAACCTGATGATTCAAGGTATAAAAGATGGTAAATTAACTGCCTACGATGCCAAAAATGACGATGAATTTAAAATTCCGATGACCTTTGAACAAGTCAAGGAAGCTTTTGGTGCAACAACCCGGACTCGAAAAGTTAGAAATGTTGATACCGGAGAACTTCAGGACAAAGTTGTTGCTGGAGAAATCCGCTCCGAAGAAGTCAAACAATTCATGGTAAAAGAAGAATGGTATTTCGATAAACAAACTTCAACTATGAATGTGCGAGTTATTGGAATTTGCCCGATTCAGGAATTCTACCGCGACGAAGATACCAATCAGGAACAGGTACAACGACGCCAGGTGTTCTGGATTTATTTCCCTGAAGCACGCGAACTAATGGCTGCAAATGAAGTTTTCAATGCACAGAATACGGCACGCAATTTATCTTTCGACGATGTATTCCTGAAAAGAAAATTCAATTCATACATTGTAAAAGAGGAAAACATCTATAATAATCGTGAGATTAGCCAGTATCTGGGTAGTAAAGATGCCATGATCGAAAGTAAACGTATCGAAAATACAATCTTCGATTACGAACAAAATCTTTGGGAGTATTAATAACTGACAGCATAAGTTAAAGCCTTATGGGGAATTCCTGATAAGGCTTTTTTTTTGAAGAGTTAAATTCAAAACAATAAAAACCTTCTTCCAGAGTTTTTCTGAAGTCGACGGTTTTTATTTGTTTATCGGCACAAAGAAAGTATGTATAAAATTCTGCTCATAAGTTTGATTGCTTCGCTCCTATTCAGCTCTTGCCACCGAGACTGGATGAGCCAACTAACAAGCGCCCAGAACAGAAAACCCTATTTTGAACCAATTCCTTACGGAATGAACTTCATTAAACAGGGAAGTATTAATATTGGTCCATCTGAAGAGGAAATTGATCGTGCGAACACCCCGGTGAAAACAGTTTCCGTACCCTCATTCTGGATGGATGATACTGAAATTACGAATAACGAATACCGCCAGTTTGTTTATTGGGTCAGAGATTCCACTGCACGTCAACTTTTATCCGAAACAATTCCCGAATTTTTGATTTCTGAAGGAAGGAAAGGTGTTATCCTTGAAAACCCACGTCTCAACTGGCTAGAACCTATCGAATGGAAGAATCCGGATTATCAGTCTGCCCTTGAAGAGATTTATATTCCTGAAGCAGAACGCTTCTTCAATAAACGAGAGATAGATTCCCGTAAACTTAAGTTTGAATATTATTGGATTGATTACCGTCAAGCAGCCAAACGTGCTAACAGTTATAATTTTGAAACACAAAGCTACGGAGGAAATGTTGTTGATGCATCCGGAAAAGAAAGCCCAACTCAGAACCGATCATCGTTTATAATGCATGAAACGACACCAGTTTACCCTGACACCTTAGTCTGGGTACGCGATTATACCTTTTCGTACAACGAACCATTAACAGAAAAGTACTTCTCGCATGTTGCCTACGATAATTATCCGGTAGTGGGTGTAACGTGGGCTCAAGCCAAAGCTTTCTGCCAGTGGAGAACAAAACAAATGAATGGGTTTCAGGAGATGATTAAAAATCCGGGAGTTATGGATTACCGTTTGCCTTCGGAAGTAGAATGGGAATATGCTGCGCGTGGCGGTCACCAGATGACTCTTTATCCATGGGGTAGCTACTATTCCAGAAATAGTGAGGGAAGTTTTGTCGCTAATTTTAAGCCAATGAGGGGTAATTATGTGTCTGATAGCCAGTCGAACGTAACGACCATGAAGGTGGCCAACTTCCTGCCAAATTCATACGGGTTATACGACATGGCCGGAAATGTTGCTGAATGGACATCCAACGCATATGATGAATCGGGATACCAGATCATGAGTGATTTTAGTCCTGACTTCCAATACAATGCCAAGCCTGACGATCCGCCTGCAATGAAACGAAAGGTTATTCGTGGTGGATCGTGGAAAGATATTGCTTATTACGTACAGGTTTCGACACGAAGCTTTGAGTATCAGGATTCTGCAAAATCATACGTAGGGTTCAGATGTGTTCGAAGTACATTCAAGCCAAAGTATTACGATTAGGAATAAAAATATCACTAAAAATAATCAGGGGGGATCTTTTGAAGAAGATCCCCCCTGATTATTTTGGGTTACTTTAAATATATTGTTCGCCTTTATTCATTCGAACATCATTAACAAATTGCCTGATTTGCTGTTCATCCTCTTTCCGACAGACAAGTAACGTTCCTTCCGACTCAACTACAATATATCCTTCGAGACCGTGAAGTACAACTAGTTTTTCGTTGGGCATATTCACAATACAGTCCTTCGAACCATACAGCATCACATTTTTACCTGACACTACATTTCCCTGAGTATCCTTGTTGGAGTTATCATACAACGAGCCCCATGTTCCCAGATCGCTCCATCCAAAATCGGAGCACAAAACATAAACATTTGTAGCCTTTTCCATGATTCCATAATCAATGGAGATATTCTGGCATTCAGAATAGGTCTTATTCAGAAATGGAATTTCGTCAGAGGTACCATATAATTTATTGCCCTTTGCAAACAACTCAGACACCGAATTCAAGTTAGCATGAAAAGCTTTCATGATTGAATGGAGAGACCAAATGAAGATCCCCGAATTCCAGAAAAACTCGCCACTTTCAATAAATATTTTAGCTAATTCTAAATCAGGTTTTTCGGTAAAAGTCTTCACTTTGTGTAGGTTTTCCACTTCACCTATTGCTTTATCACTTTCGATCTGAATATAACCATAACCTGTCTCCGGACGATTGGGTCGAATGCCAAGCGTAAGTAAAGCATCATTCTTAGCGACAAATTCAAGACCCTTTTGTATTTCCTGAAGAAATGCACCTTCCTGTTGTATGTGGTGATCGGAAGGAGCTACTATAATATTCGCATTTGGATTTATCTTTTGAATTCTATAACTGGCATAAGCGATACAGGGAGCCGTGTTTCTGCGTAAAGGTTCAAGCAATACCTGACTCTCTTTGAGTTCCGGTAGTTGTTTCATCACAAGCTCTTTATAATCAACACTTGTTACAACAAAGAAATTCTCGTTGGGACAGATTTTTATTAATCGATCGTAGGTCTGTTGAATAAAAGTACGGCCAGTTCCAAGAATATCAAGAAACTGTTTAGGCATATTACTCTTGCTCAAGGGCCAGAACCGACTTCCGATTCCGCCTGCCATAATTACACAATACGTATTATTCATTGTTCAAAATATTTATTGTTAGCATGTTATGCATTCTGATATAATATAAAATAGCTCACTGCAGAGTTTGAAATTGGGGTTGAAATCTTCTATCAAGATAATGAGTTTAAAATTAAAACCCTCGAAAAAATGTCTGTTTTTGGAATATTTGTACCTTTAACCATTACTAACTGATGAAGCGATTCATGTCATTTATTTATTAATACATTGATTTATAAATTTTTAATTGGATATAAATCAGAATAAAAAGTCACTGAAAGATATAAACACAGGTTGCCAATGAATATTTTTAATCAAACAGGTCAATATTTTGCACTTCTTCTTAAAGTTTTCAGCAAACCTGAACGGCATAGTTTATATGTACGCCAAACCTTCAATGAAATTGATAACCTCGGCATTAAATCGGTTGGTATAGTGGCTGTTATCTCAATTTTCATGGGTGGCATCATGACCTTACAGGTTGCCTACAACATGTCAAATCCTTTATTGCCAAATACGCTAATTGGACTAGGGAACCGTGATTCCCTGATTCTTGAATTTTCATCGACCATTATGGGATTGATTATGGCCGGGAAAATCGGTTCGAATATTACTTCTGAAATTGGAAGTATGAAGGTAACCGAACAAATTGATTCGCTTGAAATAATGGGAGTAAACTCTGCCAGTTATCTAATTCTTCCAAAAATAATTGCGGTAGTTTTAATGTTTCCATTATTGTATATTCTGAGTGTTTTCTTCGGAATTATTGGAGGACTCGTCGTTGGTCCGGCAGTAGGAGCGGTATCGGTTACAGATTACCTAAACGGCATTCAGTATTCATTTACACCTTACTATGTGACCTTTTCACTGATTAAATGCCTTGTTTTCGGATTTCTGATTTCATCCATTTCAGCCTTTTTCGGTTACACAGTCGAAGGTGGCGCATTCGATGTAGGTACGGCCAGCACCCGGGCTGTAGTAAATACCAACATCCAGATTCTGGTTTGGGATTTGATTTTAACGCAATTGTTGCTATAAGATGATCGAAATTAAAAACATATACAAATCGTTTGAGAACAAGGATGTTTTGAAGAACATTTCAAAAGTGTTTAATCAAGGCGAAACCAACCTTATTATCGGACGAAGCGGCTCAGGAAAAACGGTCCTGCTCAAGGCGATCGTTGGATTGCATGAAATTGATAAAGGACAAATCTTATATGACAACCGCGATTTCACTTCGATGGGGCAAAAACTTCGGAAGAAACTCCGCCAGGAAATGGGCATGGTTTTTCAGGGTGGAGCACTCTTTGATTCCCTGACGGTAGAAGAAAATATTCGTTTTCCACTCGACATGTTTTCAGAACTTTCAAATGCAGAGAAACAAAAACAGGTTGATTTTTGCCTCGAACGGGTTAACATTTCTGACGCCAATAAACTCTATCCTTCAGAAATTTCAGGAGGAATGCAAAAAAGGGTCGCTATTGCACGTTCCATCGTGCTGAACCCCAAATATTTATTTTGCGACGAACCCAATTCAGGACTCGATCCCGAAACCTCCATGGTAATTGACGAACTAATCCATTCGATTACTGTGGACCTGCAAATTACAACCATCATTAACACCCACGACATGAATTCGGTGATGGAAATTGGCGACAACATCCTCTTTATTTCTGATGGTGAAATGTGTTGGGAGGGTAACCGAAAAGAAATACTACATTCGGATAATCAAAAACTTCAGGAATTTGTATTTGCCAATAAACAGTACCAACGGATTCGGGACGATAAAATTAATCAGTAAGGCGATTGGGAAAACATATGCGAATTAATCTAAAAGAATTGATGCTTAAACGACTGATAAACCCGAAGAAATACGAAGCGAACGAATATCTCGTTTTGCTATACAGGTTTGCACTCCTCATGGTCTTTTTCTCATTCTGCCGAATTCTGTTTTTCCTATTCAATACCGCCTCGTTTCCCAAAGTCACTTTTTTCTCGTTCCTGACTATTCTGAAAGGTGGAATGATGTTCGATATCAGCGCATTATTGTATCTGAATGCCGTTTACATTCTATTGTTTCTATTGCCATTCGAATTCAAATTCAGCAACTGGTACCAAAAAGGATTAAAATGGCTTTTTATGCTTGGTAACGGCGTTGGAATCGCATTCAACCTAATTGACATTATTTATTACCGATACATCCTGAAACGGACGACCGCCAGCATGTTCGATGTAGCTGCCTTTGATGCCGGCAACAGTAGACTGATCCTCCGGTTCTTTTACGATTTCTGGTATATCCCGCTCATTCTGGTTGTTTTGCTTATTTTGCTTTCGTCATTGTATGCTCTGGTTAAGCCAAAACCAATAAAATTTCGCCATCCATTTTTCTATTTTCTTTCGGGGATACCGGTCATTTTTATTGCACTTGTACTTTCAATTATTGGAATGCGTGGTGGTTGGCGGCATAGTACCCGCCCCATTAACATGAACAATGCCGGGGCATTTGTTAATGCGCCCGAAGAAATGGCAATCGTGCAGAACACCCCGTTTTGTATTTTTCGAACATGGGGGAAAAAGGCGTTCGTACATAAAACGTATTTCGCTTCCGAAGAAGAATTGAACCGCATTTATACGCCTGTTCACGTGCCCGATAGCATTGGCCCTGCCCGGAAAGATAATGTGGTGATCATTATTCTGGAAAGTTTCAGCCGTGCATTTGTTGGTTCGCTAAACCCACAGTTGAAAGACCCGCGCGATAGAAGTTTTACTCCTTTTCTCGATTCACTGATCAGCGAAAGCCTTGTTTTCCCGAATGCGTTTGCTAACGGACGCAAATCGATTGATGCCATTCCTTCGGTTACGGCAAGTATTCCGGCACTGGTGCTGCCTTATGTTATTTCCGAACGATCAGGAAATTCGATCAACAGCATTGCCAGTCTGCTGTCGGTTCAGGGTTATCAAACCGCCTTTTTTCACGGGGCCCCCAACGGATCGATGGGTTTCGATGCCTTCACTAAAATAGCAGGTTTCCAGAAATATATTGGTAGAAACGAGTACGGAAATGAAGCCGATTTCGATGGCATCT
Organism: Bacteroidota bacterium; assembly: GCA_023251455.1. GTDB lineage: Bacteria > Bacteroidota > Bacteroidia > Bacteroidales > Prolixibacteraceae > Aquipluma. Next base: position 1,205 of record JAHEYT010000033.1, on the reverse strand, counting down.
GGGGCATTTGGGACGAACCTTTCTTCCAATTTTTTGCCCATGAAATGAACAAGATGCAGGAGCCGTTTGCAACAACTATATTTTCAGTTTCGTCGCATCATCCTTATGAAGTTCCTGAGAAATACAAGGGCAAATTTCCTGAAGGCCGGATTCCGATCAATAAATGCATTCATTACACCGATCACTCGCTCCAGAAATTCTTTGACAGTGCGCGAACCATGCCCTGGTTTAAAAATACGCTGTTCGTCATTACTGCCGACCATGCTGTCGATTCAGAGATACCGGGATATTACACCTCGGTGAATTATTTTGCGATTCCAATCCTTTTTTACAAACCCGATGGTAGTCTCAAAGGAGTGGATGAAGGCTTAGCCCAGCAGATTGACATTTTACCGACCATACTCGGTTACCTGAATTATCCGTATCCATACCTGGCTTTCGGGAACAACCTGCTCGACAAAAACAGCAAAAGGTTCGTGATTAATTACATTCAGGATTCATACCAGTTTTTATATGGCGATTATGCCTTTTACCTGACTGACGACAAACTCACCGCCATTTATAACCGAAAGAAAGATCCGGAATTAAAGAAAAATTTGCTTGGAACCGTTGATTTTACAAAAGAACAGCAATTACAAAAAGCCATCGTCCAACAATTCAACAACCGAATGGCCGATAACCGGATGGTGATTGGAAAATGATTTTTCTGAAACCACATAGGCACAATAGAACACATAGATTTTATAAGTACCTATAATCTGTCTTTGTTAATCTGAGAAATCTGTGGTGAAAATTATTTTTCTATGTGACCTATGTGTCTATATGGTTCAAGCTTTTTTGACTTGGAACCTTAAACATGCAACTCATCAAATCTGCTCCCAGCCGTCGCGGTAATTATGCCTGATCCATTCTTCGGCTGAAGCCAACGCTGGGATTGTATCGTATTTGGTGTCGAATTTCGGATCGCCGTTTACGACCTCAAATTTATTGGAAGTAACTACCCTTATATTTTCGGATTGACCAATATTGGTGAACTGCATGTTTTTGCCATCCCACAACAGTCGCTTTCTCAAATCCTGAAGACGCACCGCCAAAACACCCATTACCACCATTTCGTTGAGTGGTCCCGAATAGCCAAAGTGAGAACCTGCTTCAACCCGATTATCTTTGTTTTCTTTGGCTGCGCGAATCCAGTCCTGCTCATG
>JAHEYT010000100.1 GCA_023251455.1 Bacteroidota bacterium | reverse complement strand
CAGATGAAATATTTTTCTATATTTGTCGCCTCGAAAGGGGGATTAGCTCAGTTGGCTAGAGCGTTTGACTGGCAGTCAAAAGGTCATCGGTTCGATTCCGATATTCTCCACTAAAAATCAAAGAGTTGCAAAAGTAAAAATTTGCAACTCTTTTTATTTGCATACAGTTTGCATATATGCAGGTATTTTACTTCCGAAAGTCTTTAACCCATCTATTACTTTGAGTTGTACGCTCTCCACTTTTTGTACCTGTTTCCAAGGACGCAAAAGCTTTTTTGGTTGACCTAATGCAAAAAATTTAAGTTGCTTATAATCAATTAAATAATTGTGTAATAGTGCAAATAAGGTAAATATGTTTAAAATTTTCTGTTTTCTTGCCAATATGTATTGTATTGAAAATTCGGCTTTGTCTTTTACTTGTCTATTCTTTCAAAGCAATGATTGTTTTTGTAATTGAATCTCTTAAGTTTTGTGCAACTTTCACTTTTTCTGCGTATTGCTGCCAATTGCTAACCACTAATTTTATTTCATCAATAATTTTTTCTCCCTTCTTGATATTGTTAGCAGAGGCAATGGTCAACAAGTCGGCTTTTGTTATATCCTTGTGTTTCCCATTTATACTCAGAGTATGCTGGCTTACCCACATATTATTGGGATCATAGGAATAACAGACGTCATAAGCAGGAGACAGTTCCCATTTGTCATCTTTTTTAAGACGGAATGAAAAGTTTTTGGTGTGATCATCATAGTTTGTTGCCATGACGTTAAATACCATTCTTCGAAACATTTGTTCGGCTTCAGGATATGTAAGTTTTAGTACCCGCATGGTTTGGAATAGTTGTTCGTAACTGTATCCATACAAGTTATTGTAATCAAAGTGCTGAATTCCGCAAAAGGTTTGAATGTGATGTTTGGTGTCATGTCCCTCGCGGTCAAACCGTTTGGTCATGAAATGTGCTCGTCCGTTATTTTCCTCCAGCAAATGACAATCCATCATGTTGATGCCGCAATCTTTTGCCATCAAGTGGTAAGCATATTCCACTCTTCCAAAACCTTTACTTTCTCCAAATTGTGCATCATGAACTCCATCCAGTTTAATTAACCAATGATCAAAGCCTTTGGGAGCTTTGGCCTGTCCGGATTTCACTTCCCCAGTTTTGCTGTTATAGGCTATCACTGCTTTGGCCCGGGCTCCTCCAGCCGAAGTTCCTATTTTTAGGATTTCACTCATGGCTTTCTGCTCATCTTCTTTCAGATTGGTTTCGAAGCCTACTCGTTGATCAAGCATTCGTTGCGCCGTTTCAACTAAACTTTTTATTTCAATGGTTAGGGCCTGTTTCCCAGCTTTAAACAGCGCCAGTTCAAACTCTAATGCACCCATTCCTCTTGACCCAATAAAGCACAACTGTTCTACAGGATTCATACTATCTGCCGGACGACCGTGTTGAGCTAACCATACATTGATTAACTGATTACCATACTTATCGGGTAATGCATCAGCCAACAAACCTGGCAATCCTTTGAATGTATCTATATTCTCACCCCGGGTTGGACGCAATTCGGGAAAAGAATAAATTCGAGACCCATTTTTTAATGGCATCTTAATTGGAGAAATGTCCCAACCCTTTGAAAGAAATTTGGTGTCGTACTGAAAACTGGCCAATCGTTTATCAGAGTCCCAACGGACAGCACCAACTAATTCTCCCCAAATTCTTACTTCAGCAAAATCTACCATTCTGTATCTTCATTTGTGTTTTCTACCTCATTTTGATTTCTTGCCCGTTGTCTTTTGTTTTTTTGCAACTTCGCATATTCGATGGGGCTTATTTCGTTGCTTATTTGAAAAATATCCATAATATGCAACAATTCTAGTACTCGCAAAACCTGAATTAAACTACTCAAAGTTACTTTTTCTCCTCGCTCCAACAAACTCAAGGTGGATCGGCTTATACCCGCAGCAGCCGACACTTCATCCTGCGTTTTATTTTGATTCAAACGATGGTGTTTGATGAAATTTCCAATGGTCGCACCTAGCGCTTTATCGCTCATAGAGACCCAGTTGTTGTATGAATTATCATTCATAAAGCATATTTTAAGTCATTAATGTATGAATTTTGATTCAAATATATAAATTATTTGTTATCATGGAATTATTGAATGAAATATCATTCATAAGAAGTATTTTATATATCTAATGAATGATAAATCATTCGCGAGTAATGGTTTTTTAAATTCATCGGAGTATTTGCATTGGTAAATTTAATCCGAAAAGCTGCTACAGTGGGTTAGGATAGGGTGGGTGTGAGGTACGAAACACGAACACGTGGGGTGCTGAAGCTGGCGAGGTGAACGAAATGAAATAGTGCAGTGAGGTACGAAAGGAACGGTTGAATGAGTGAGACGAACCGGCTGCAAGCATATGGCTGGACCTTCGCTAAACATAGTATCACAGAAATCGATACTTTCATTTTCTTTATCCGGAGAACCAGTATTTTATGGAAAACAAAATCAACGTGCTAACCCGGAAGCCATACGGGAACTTCCTTCACAATTTGACCTAACTGTAAGATCCAGAATAATATATAATTTATCTGGCTCTTAGTTCGGGTTTCCTTTTAATCAAATGCAGGAACAATATGCTTAAAGCGATAGGTAGGATTCGGTCGTCCGGGACTCAAACTGCGCAGTGCAACAATTTTAAACTTTAGGTTTCCTTTTGTGACGGCAGTGAGCGTTTGGAGAACGATTTGTTCCAACGCTTCAGGACTCATCTCAACTCGTGCATTCAAGGTCAGACGAGCTTTTGCACTTGTTCCGGCCGATCCCCGGAAATTCAGCGTTTCGCCCCGACCTGTCAGATTTCCAGTCAGGTAGTTATCACCAGCTTCAAGAATAAGTTTAACATGGCCAACTGATGCCTTGAGACGGTCGAACTGCTGACTCAAATCCTTCAGGAGATTTGTTGCAAAATCATCCCAATTGGTCGTTTCTCCACTCAATTCGACATTGCAATTCAACCAACCCAAAACGGCTTCACCTTCAGCATAAATATCGTAATCAACTTCTGCCAATCGCTGACCTGCATCAGTGCGGTTCATCACTTCTTTCAGCCACTCTTCAATTCCTTCACCAGTAATTGCGCTTACTGTCATTACATCGGCATCCGGGTAATTCAGTTTTACCTTTTCTTTCAGCAAAGCCAGATTATCTGTTTCAAGCAGGTCAGCTTTGCTAATCAGGATTATATCGCTTTCTTCCAATTGTTTCCTGAAAATATACGCTGCGCTGGGATGCAAACCGGCAGTTCCGCCATTTAAAATATCAGTGAGGTGAGCAGGATCGGCCATTACCGAAAGTGGACTGATCAAAAGCTCATTTTTCATATTTTCTTTAAGTGGCTGGACAATGGTCGCCGACAGGTCGGTACAGCTTCCAACCGGTTCAGCAATAATTACATCAGCATTGGCTTCTTCGCGGACCTGTTTCATCGCGCTAATCAGCCCGTTGAAATTACAGCAGAAACAACTTCCGCTTACTTCAGCAACTTTTACCTCGTTGCGTAAAAGTAATGCGGTATCAACCAGTTCAGAAGCCTGATCGTTTGTAATTAGTCCTACCCGTTTGCCGTCGTTCATAATTCGGCTGGCAGCTTCCCATAACATAGTTGTTTTTCCGGCTCCGAGGAATCCTCCAACCAGAATAAGTCGTGTGGTTTTCATATCTTCTTTTTTTACTTTTTTATTGATTTGTCATTTTCACAATCGCATCGAATCGATGAACGTTTCATGGTTGGTTCGAGCACATATACAAAAAACAGCGCTGCGAGTATTCCCCCTATTATTGGTCCTAAAATGTAAACGAAGAAAAATCCTCCGCTTTGATCGGGAAAAGCAGCAGTTCCCCATCCAGCCATCCATGCAACCATCCGTGGCCCAAAATCACGTGCAGGATTCAGTCCTGCCTGAGTCAATGGAGCAATGAGGCAAATTATTGAACTTACGGTCAGTCCAATAAATACTGGTGCCAGTGCTTCGTTCGGTCGTCCTAAATTACAACCTTCAGTAAGAGCAAAAATCATCAGTAGCAGCAAAAAAGTGCCAAAAGCTTCCGCTCCAATGGCAAGCGGTAATGAAACCACTGCTGTACTTCCGGAGACCACATAATATTCGCCAAACATTTTGGCCGTTTGAACCGATTCCGCTGTACCCCGAATGATGTTGTGCGTAGTTTCGAAAGCCGAGATTGACGGTGAGAACAAGATATAGATAGCTAATCCTGCCAAAAAAGCTCCGGCGAATTGAGCGAACAGATACACAGGCAATTTCCGGACAGACATCCGTTTGCTGATAACCATAGCCAGTGTAACTGCCGGATTCAGGTGAGCGCAAGACAAATGACGTGTGAGGTAAATAGCAAGGGTTACACCGATTCCCCAAGCCAGTGCAATCTGCATGATTCCCTGATACGCATTGAATAATATGGATACTGCAACCGATCCACATCCGAATAGAACCAGTAAAAAAGTACCAAGAGCTTCGCCAATAAATTCTTTGGAGTGTCGCATCGACTAGTTGTTTAATTATTTTTGGTCATTCTATGCTATTTTTAAACTACAACAAAAATCCTCGGGCAGGTGCATAATTTTTAGAAATCCGGCCAGAAGGACTTCCATTTCCTTTATTTTTTCAATGTCGAGGCAATAGACAATTTTAGCACCTTCCAGGCGCCCAAAAATCAATCCGGCATTCTTTAATTCCCTCATATGTTGATTAACGGTTGCACGGGTCAGAGGGAAATTGTCGGAAATGTCGCCTGTCAGACAAGTCCTTGTTTGTGCTAAATATTGCAGAATTTGTATTCGGGCAGGATGCGAAAGCACTTTGAACAGATTGGCTCGTTGCTGAAGTTCTTCGCTGAAAAGTTCTGTTTTTGAAACTACCATTTTTGGCTATTTTGATTTTGATGTAAACATACATCAAAATATTTCGGGTTGGTAAATTTGTTTTGTTAACGATGGTTAATGTTGTTGAGTTTTTTGTTTCAAGTTTTTTTGATCTTTAATCCTTACTGATGGATTCGATAAAGATGAGCAATAGTAATAAGGTTCGCATAATTGATACAATTTTGCCCCCGCACTTGTTCGACATTGATACATTTGAGTTATGCATAAGGTAAAAGAATTGCAACACACTTATTGCAGATAACTAAGTGAATGAAATTCATTTTAATTTTCTTTAACATTCATTTGGAAAAAGATTCTGCTTAAGTATTACTTTTGTCATCAATGAAAGTGTCAAAACACATATTATTCCGATTGCTTTTTCTGACAGCAATACTTTTTTGTTTAGGACTTGAAGTTTATACTTATTACAATACTCCCGTTTGTAATACAGAACTTTCTTCTGAACTGAATTGCGAGGCGAATAATGTTCTATCCAGTGTTGATTCATTTGACGATGACCATATTAATCAAGTTGACGAACCGTTTTATTCGGTTGAACAAAAGGTACACTTGTCGTTTTCAAACGACTCGTTTTTATTAAATAAGTTTTCCATTTCGAGTTGGCAGCCGCCAAAATCTGCTTAACTGATATTTCCCTTTAATTCGATAAGCAATAGAACTTCAGTCTATTTGTTTGACAAGTAGCATCTTAAATTGCTTCTTCGAAATATTCACTCTTATTTATTTTTTGATTTTCAGCGCTTTATTAAAAGCTCTTGATCTATCTTATAAAAATCGTGATGATTTATTTCTAAATCATCCTAAAAATTGATTCTTTAATTTACTATAAAAACTTTTCACCATGGAACTTGAAAACTTTTTTGGAAGCAGACAACAGGATCGAAGATTCGACCATGATAACGGATATCAGGATAATCCACGCCAAACTCAAAATTTCAGATATCCCGGTCAAAGACATTACTCCAATTTTAGAATGGAATATTTTCTGGAAAAATTAAGAACCAACAGAAAGCTGAAGGGACTTGTAATAGTTGCATTCCTTTTGTTTTTGGCAATTGTTTTTGCTCTGATTGCAATTTTTCTGCCCCTAATTTTAAAATTTCTTAATTACATCAGCGAAAATGGAGTTCAAGGTATTCTAGATAGTGTTACCGGTTTTCTTGATAAACTATGGAAAGGATCAGGTAAATGAAAACTTACAAACCAATTATTGACGAACATTTTCTTTTAAATATTAAATATAAATCACATAAAATGGGCAAATTGGATTCTCACTCAGACTCAATTGTTAAGGAAAATTCGGAGTATTTCATTCATCTTATCCGAATTGCATTGGCAGATGATGTTATCAGCATCAAGGAATTGGAATTACTACATCGGGTAAGCAAAAAGTTGGGATTTACAGCAGAAGAAACTGATCACTTAATAAGAACAACCAGAAAGTCAGACTACACTCCTCCTACAATTCTGCAAGCACGCTTCGAACAGGTTTATGAGATTGTAAACATGACCCTTGTGGATGGATCAATCAATAAAAATGAAATGTTTATGGCTAGTAGTTTCGCTGCTAAATCCGGATTTAATGAAAAAGAAATCCCGAATTTGCTGGTTCTGCTATTAAATGGTATTCGACTAGAGAAAAGTAAAGGTGAGATTTTTAGTGAATATCAAAATAAAGTGATGAAACATGCCTGATCGTTGCATCAGTTTAATTAAAAAACAGGGATGAAGAACTGGTTTAAATCGCTACATAAATGGGGTATGCAATGGGCAAACACCAAATGGGGTGCTTGGGCATTGTTTATTTGTGCTTTTGCTGATGCATCGTTCTTGCCGTTGCCCACTCCAATGTTTTTTATGGCTTTAACATTACTCAATATCACAAAAGCTTATAAATATGCATTATTTGGCACTATGGGAACATTAACAGGTGCTATCGCCGGATATGCAATTGGTCATTTTGTGTGGCTTGATGCTCACGGTGAATTTACCAGTCTGGCCAGATTTGTGTTCGAAAATATCCCGGGATTTACCGAGGCTGTATACCAATCTATTCATATTCAATTCACCAAATGGGGCTTGGGCATTTTGTTTTTAGCCCCATTTATTCCTGTTCCGTACAAGTTATTTTCAATTACCTCCGGAGCATTTGACATAAATATCTTCATCTTTTCAATTGGTACTCTTATCGGTCAAGGGTTAAGGTTTTATCTTTTATCGTTCCTAATCATCAAATTAGGTCCGGCGGTAAAAAAGATATTTGAGTTTAATAAGAAACCTATTGCCATTCTGGCAACCACTTGTGTTGCGATTGCTATTATCGCATTTAAAGTATTCTAATTTATACGACTATGTTTTATGGAAATAGTAAACAGCTTTTTTGATTTATTTCTTCATCTGGATAAGCAATTATTCAGTTTGGTTACGGAATACAAAAATTGGACTTATCTAATTCTGTTTTGTATAATTTTTTGCGAAACAGGATTAGTAGTAACTCCATTTCTGCCGGGCGATTCACTCTTATTCGCTACTGGAGCCATTGCCGCTCTTGGCATATTAAATATTTGGATTTTGATTGGGCTTTTGTGCGTTGCAGCGATTCTGGGTGATAGTGTAAATTATTCACTCGGTAAGTTTTTAGGGGAAAAAGTA
>JAHEYT010000019.1 GCA_023251455.1 Bacteroidota bacterium | reverse complement strand
CCCATCTTAAATACATATTATAATTTTGAAGATCATTGGCTTAAGCAGTCAATGGTCTTTAATACTTTTTTGGAGGAACCAAGTATGGCAACATTGGAACAGAAAATCATTGAGGAATTAAAACTGGCACTGGAATATCAGGAACCAACCGGAGACTATGCCCAATGGCTGATGGGTGTTAGTCTGCCCAGTGTGATTGAGCGGAAGAATGATCAGCTGGTAATCACTGCAAGAGTAGTTGTCAAAACCAGCGATTCCGACTATGTGGATGGGATGGACATTGCCTTTTCCCTGGAACCCATCATCGATCCCAACTACTATCAGAACAGCCCCGACTACCATGGTGGCAGTATTGAAGACAGTCAACCCTGGCTCAAAAAACATGGCAAAGTGATTCTTGAACAGATGGACAATCCCTTTGAAATGATAAGTGATCAACATGAGTGATTTAAATATTCAGGGAGACTTTGGGAAATATTTGTTGGAAGACGGCAAAAGTAGAGCCACCATTGAAAGCTACATGGGTGACATTCGTAAGTATCTGGAATGGTTAGAGAACAAACAGGGAACCTTTGAGGGGCAATTAAGCCGGGTCAGCATCACCAGCTATCGAAATCAATTGGAACAAGAAAACTATGCTGTCAATACCATCAACAAAAAGATCAACAGTCTCCATAGTTTCAATCACTATCTGATTCGGGAAGGTTTTTGTGAAAAATTAGTTGTCTTTCCCAATAAGGATAAGATCAAGATCGCCAATGGCAGTGAGAAAGAAGTCGCTGTTTTTTCCGATGATGAAGTGGAGCAGCTGTTGTTTTTCCTGGAAAAGAAAGATTTGGTCACCCTTAGAGACAAAACCATCCTGCTCACCCTACTCTACACCGGCCTGAGAGTCAGTGAAGTTGTTGGACTTAAGATTCAGGACATTGATCGGCTCACCATGAATCTTAAGGTAGTTGGCAAAGGTGGTAAATATCGTGAGCTACCCATCAAACCCGAACTGGCTGAAACCATCAAGAACTATTTGGAAACAGAACGGAAAGACAGTCCCTTTGCCAGCAGTGATTATCTGTTTGTCACCCAGCGAGCTAAGAAAATGGATACCGATACCGTGAACAAGCTGCTGAACAAACATGGCAAAGCATTAGGAATGATCTTGTACCCCCACAAATTCAGACATACCTTCTGCACCCGATTGTTGAAAAAAGGGGTGGATCTGACGACTGTTGCTAAATTAGCGGGACATGCTAACATCCAGACCACTGCCAGCTTCTACATCAACACCAGCCGGGAAGATAAGCAAGAAGCTGTGGGACTGTTGTAGTTTGAAAGCATTCGAGTGTTTTAAAAACCAAAGGAATGATTCCCAAAATAATTGTCCCCAGATTGGCGTCAGTCGTGACAATGGCGACATTGGACTGACAGCACTGCCGGGACTGACGGCAAAAACAGGGAAAAAAAGATGGAATTCAAACTACAACAGTCTGAATTCTAAAAACTAAAAAAAAACAAGAAAAACATCAGTCAGAAAGGAGCCATCCATCATGCCTTATTTTCTAACCGGTCTCATCACTGCTCTGGCAGCCTGTGTCATTGTTGAAACCTACCTTAAAAATGATCAGCAGAAACAGACCGTCTAATTGAACCACATCAATCAAACGAGAATTGGAATTATTTTCCAGGAAAGGAGTCACCATGTTTGCCATATTCAGTACCATTGGAACAACTGCAGCCATTGATCTGTTCACCACCGGATTCATGCTGGGCATCAGTGCCTATGCAGCTACCAAAGAAGCCAAGTCAAAGAAGTAACCATGAAACACTTAAAAGTTCAGAAAACCTAAGATCGTCATGGGTGATTCTAAAGTGAAGAAAATCATGGTATCTGCTAGAACTAAGAAAATCATGGTACCTAAAAAATCGAAGACCATCATGGCAATTAATTAAACCCAAGAAAATCATCAAAGCTCTAATCTCATCACTGGGATTAGGGCTATTAATTTGCTAAAAATCAAAGAAAACGAAAGGAAAGCAGACTCATGAAAAAAGATAAAACCGAAACCCCAGCCAAGCGTATTCAGATCTTGTCCTTAAAACTTGTTCGGGAAGGTAGTATCCTCTATCAAACCCGAAGAATCTCATCACCTAAAGACGCTGTGGGGATTGGTCAGCAATTTCTGGAAGAAGCCGACCGGGAGCAGGTTATTGTCTGTTGTCTGGATACCAAGAACCAGCCTGTTTCAGTCAATGTTGTCAGCATGGGTACCCTCAACAGCAGCCTTGTGCACCCCAGAGAGGTGTTTAAAACAGCAATTCTCTCCAATGCTGCCAATATTATTCTTTTTCACAATCATCCCTCAGGAGACCCCTCTCCATCCCAGGAGGATATTTCCATCACCAAACGAATTCAGGAAGCGGGTACCTTGTTGGGTATTGAACTATTGGATCATCTCATCATTGGTTCCGAAGACCGGTTCTGCAGCATGAAGGAACGGGGTGATTTAAAGTAGTGTCGTATCGTATTTGTTCAAATCATTCATTCTAAAAACTATTGGAGGTTTTAAATATGCAACTCATCTACATTCCCATTCTGATTCTCAGTATCGTGTCAGCGTTTTTTGTCTTTGGTAAGCTGAAGCTGCTTTTCTTTGGTGACAACCTGATGGATCTGGGCTTTGGTATCATCGGCGCATGGTTCTTCATTTTCTTTGTCTGTGTAACCATCTGGTCAGCAATCTTTGTCTATTTGGGGATTCCCATTCTGATCATCGGTGGCATTGCGCTGGTAGCCTATTTGATTTTCAGCAAGGGCAAAGGAGCTGAATCAGAAGCGGACAATCTAAGTGGTGATAATGCCGAAACCATTATCGATCAGCAACCGGAAGATCAGCAGGAAATCTAATTTGTGCTAGTACCCTGGTCACTCTTCGGAGTTGGCTCGGGTATTTTTTTTTGCTGATTTCCAAAGTTTTTGTCCCCCGAATGCCGTCAGTCGTGACAGTCGAGGCAGTGATTCAAAATAGCAGCAGACGGGATGGACGTCACTGTCGGCAAAAACGGGAGAAAAAAAGTTGGGATGAGCTAAATTGTTTAGTTTTGAAAGAAAACAGAAAAAATGATGAAATAATTCGACTTATTGGGTAAAAAATCAGAATAAATGGTAAAATAGAAAAAAATAAATGGGGGTAAATTATGGGACGTGAGTCTGATTACAAACAGCAAATTGAGAAGGACACAAGAATTGACGGAAAAACGATAGTAAAAGAAAAATTGAATAAAGAAGACATAACATCTCAAGAGCTTGCAGCAATCATCAGAATGACGGATAGAAGCGTACGCAATATAATTCAAAAGTTCTGTGATTCAAACGAAGAGTTTAAGATCGATGATTTTAAAGAAAAAGGTACCTTCAATTTAAAAAGCAACTGGAATGGAATTTTCACGGTATTGATCGAAATGACCCGGTTACCTCAGTACGATAAACGCCAAAAGCAACATACTCTAGAAGAAGAGATGGATTTGAATGAGGTATTACTTAACGGAATAGAAAACTATTTATCAGATGAAGACAAATTCTTAATTAAAAATCAAATCATTTACAGAGAGACAACTTTATTAAACGAATTGTATGATTCACTTTTTGAAAGGATCGGTCTGATGGCAAGCGTTTTAAGTATGATGCCAATACATTTGAGAATGACAACTTTAGCAGGTTTTAACGAAGTTTTAAAAAATTATCCGCAGTTTCTAACACAAAAATCTGTGGCTTTTATGATTGGCTTATCACAAGGAAAAAAACAAAGAGAAGAGCTTGTACAGGGCAAAGAAGTTGAGATCGATTTTGATAATAGTCTTGAATCATACTTAAAAAAAATCTTAAAAATAAAAATGCAGGGTAAAGACATAAAAGAAGAATTCAGTCAAGTGTATTCAGAGGAAGAGATGAAAGAGGCACTTTTTAAGGAGTTTGTGATGGATAACCTTACACCAGTAGAAATTGAAGGACTGCGAGAATTAATTGAAAAAGCTCGGAACGATATAAAGGCAGTTCCGCAGTTTGAAAAAACGATGGATAAGGTAAAAGGCGCACTTGATCCCGAAGATTATTACGATATGATGATACTCCGATGGATAGAGGGGACAATGATACAATTAAACTATGCAATGACTGAAGCCGATGGAAACAAATCACTTGGGAGAGAAATCGTCAGAGAATCTAAATATGGTGAGGCAATAAGAAATTTAGTGGGTGACTAAGAAATAGAAAAAGTCTGGAAACAGGCTTTCTTTTTTTTGTGCGGAAATGAAAAAAATCTATCTTTCCGGGTCAATTATTCAAATGGATGGTAATCTAAGAGAGATAAAAAAGCAGTGAGCCTTAGAACAGTAAACGTGACGTCAAAGTAATTTTCGAAGTTTGGGAGTTACTGGAAATTGATGGAGTATCAAAGGCTCAAATGGAAGGGAGGCGAAATTTTGATGTTCAGGTAATTAATGAGATTTCGAAAAATACACACAAAAGAAGCAAAAAAGTAAAGTATAATTTTAAGGCGTGAAGCCTACATTATAAAGTTGAGATCCAAAAGGAGGATTATTTATGGAACAGAATACAGCGGAAAGAATCAGTCAACAAAAAAGTGTTGATTTAAATAGTAATTTGTCATCGGAGACAGAAAATCGTACGAGTGGTATTAAAAGAGTTTCACGATCTGGGTCGGGAAGTAGCCCATCATTAGCCCAAGGAATAACTGAAGAAGGTAAAGCTGGTTATAATTTCTTGAAACAGCTATTTCATCATACCATACTCTTCAATTATTTTATCAAAATTGGCTTAAAAAACTCAATAACTGGTAGTTATGTAAATCATTTCATTAAAATTCAGTCAAATTTCATAGCTACCTTTTCTGAAGTGGCCAGCTTAGTTGATAAAAACGACGATTGCGATGTTTATATTGCACCAGTCACCTATGCAAGCGAAAATGCCGAAAAAAGTAATGTCAATTATGTGACGGCGATGACTGCGGATTTCGATATGTACGCAGATCAAAAGCTTAAAGAACTTTCTCGTGCCGAAATAGAGTCAAATCATACAAATATGATTTCAGAGCTAACAAGCAGTGACTTCCCACCCAATATAATTGTCAATTCAGGTAACGGTCTCCATGTGTACTTGGTGTTAAAGGAGCCTATAGCAGTTACTCCAGAAGTGGTACCACAAATTGAAGGAATACAGAGTGGCCTAGCCATGTTGCCCGTTAATTTTAAAGGTGACCCCAGCTTGAAAACATTAGGGCATACCCTGAGATTACCGGGAACAAAAAATCATAAAAATCTCGATGATATCAAGGTCTGTACAACCATTAGCACAAGCTGCGGAATAAAATACAATTTTAAGCACTTGGCGGAGCGATTAAATAAGCCCGTCACGGTTGAACAATTGCCAGAACAATCCTATTCCGTAACAATGTATGCTGCCTACCAGAATTTAAATATCGACTATGAAACACTTAGAAAGGTGGCAGGTCAATGCGAATTTTTCCTGCACATGGGTAACCACCCAGATCAACAGAGCTATGTGCTCTGGTCGCATCTTGCGTTAAACTTAGCTGTGTTCGGGGAAAATGGACGAGTAATCTTCCACAATATCAGTAAAAAACATTCGTCGTATCAGCAGGATGAATCTGAGCGCCATTTCAGTAGTTTGGAAGAAAAGGTTAAAGATGCCGGTTATAAACCGACCAGTTGTTCAGGCATCTGTGAAGCAGGCTTCACTTGCCCGAAAACCTGTCAGCAAAAAAGCCCGGCGGGGATGATACTCAGTACCTTGATGAAAGCTAATAAGCAGCAAAAACTAAGTGTGGAAGTCGATCTTGAAGCGGAATTAAAAAGAATCGTACCGAAACTGACACCAATTGACAATATGCGCTTTATTAATACTTTTATCTTAGAAAAAATTAACCCCTCCACTGAATCTCGAACAATTAAAATTGCTGTTTTAAAGGAAGCTATGAAAATTCTCAGTATTCCCGAACGGGGCAATCTAAGAGAATTGACAGCGATGATAAAAGTTGTTTCAATTAGAGGGGGGACGGGAAATTTTGAAGAAGATTTGGGTGAACAGATCCTTAAAGCAAAAGATTTTATTTTTGTAGCCGGAAATCTCATGACCTATGAGCAGGGGATCTGGAGTAAATATAGGGGAAACATCCGCCAGGATATCATCAAACAACTGGAGGGAAAGTATGTTAAACGAGTGGTTGAAGGCATTGAATTCTATATTAAGAACAAAAGTTCGAAACCATTAGACTCTATGAACAACCACAGTCGCAAAAGTCTTATTTGTCTGTCCAACGGGATGCTCGAAATGGATGAAAAAGGGGATTTTCACCTGGTTGCGCATCAAAAATATTACTTTTCCTTGAATCGACTGGATATCGTTTTTGACCCCAAGGCTAAGTGCCCCCGATTTTTAGAATTTTTAAATAATTGCTTTTGTTTGCTATCGGATGAAGACAGAAGGGTAACCATTGATGCCTTGCAGGAATGGTTTGGTTACTGTTTAGTCCCAGGGAATAATTTTCATCGCTTTGTGTTGTTTGTCGGGAAAACTCGTACAGGGAAAAGTGTTGCGCAGGATGTTCTTTCAGATATGTTGGGGCATGAAAATGTTAGTAATATTCGCATTGAAAATTTGCACATACCCATTAATACCATCAATCTGATTGATAAACTGATAAATATTGGTCCGGAAATTGGTTCCAATACGAAGTTTAATGAGGAGTTCTTTAAATCCTTGACAGGTGGCGATGGTGTTGACGGGCGAACACATCATAAAGATACTGTTTCGTTCAAAAATGGTTCAAAAATGATGTTCTCCTCCAATTTCTTTCCGACAGTTATGGATTTGAGTGGTGCCTGGTACGAGCGGGCGTTGTGTTTTCCATTTGACAATTTCATTCCTGAGGAAATGCGAAATATCCATTTAAGTGAGGAGCTGATCGAAGAGCGTGCTGGGGTATTGCTCTGGGCTTTGCAAGGTCGGGCTCGACTTCTCAAAAGAGGACGTTTCATCGAGAGTGCAGCCATGGTGGCCTTAAAAGATAAGGTTAAGATAAGCAATGATTCGGTACTCAGTTGGTTTGAAACAGAAAAGGCGTCTTTTGATCGTACCGTGCCAGCCTATACTGTGGCAACTTGGTGGAATAGTTACAAAACCTATTGTAGCGAAGAAGGTCAAAAGCAAAATAAACGTTCAGAATTTGTAGAGACCCTTAAAAAGATTCCCGGTGTTTCAAAAACTAAACCTAGCACTTACAATCAGGAATGTTTTGAATGCAACTGGTTGCTGATTGACAAATCAGATCGTGAAACAACTAATAATGTAATGCCCGTGCCGGTTCCGGAAGCACAAGTCGCGACAGAAGTTACCAACCAAATCCTTTCTGAACTGGAATTGTGTCCTATGGTGGCTATTGATTCAGATCAAGGCTTTTTGCCAGCAGTGGCTGAGACAAATATTATTTCAATGATTCAGGAAACGATTCAGCACGTAGATGATGATTGGAGTGCCTTTAACTAAGGCGCTCCAGGTTAAAAGAAAGGAATAAATTGATGATTAATACAAACTATACTTATCTGACCGAGAGCACG
>JAHEYT010000003.1 GCA_023251455.1 Bacteroidota bacterium | reverse complement strand
GAAGAAAACTACCTTGCTCTTTTTATCGGCAAATCATCGAAACAGAGCTATGAATTCAGTTTCGACTTTGTGCCCGGAGAAAAAACAGCCAAAGGCGAAGTATTTTTCCGCTTCAGCGAATACCGCGGCGTGTTGCCAAAAGCTGATTTATCCGGACGTCCAATCGTAATCGAAGTTATAAAAGATGAAACCCTCGCCTCGAAACAGGGTGCACTAAGTGCATCGGCCAATCCGGAAGCTGGCAAAAGTGGGTTATACTACCGTATGCCGGGGATGTCTGAAATCCGCATTCTGGACGGAAGCAAACAATTGGCTGGAGCCCGCACTCCTATTGCGCAGTTCGGAACCACGGCGCCCGTTCCGGAGGATTTACTGGATGGAAGCTACAAACTCGAATTCTTTCCGACTACAGGAGCGATTAAAAGCATCACCGAAATCAAATAGAAAGAAACACCTTTATCAATCAGGCATATTAATCCCGGGAGTTAACTTCCGGGATTTTTTTTACCTGAACTTTATCGTGGTTTCACCGAAGTATATTTTCTTATATTTAGCGCATTAAAAATTTACAAAACCCTTTTCAACATGAATGAAATAAAAGCGACTCTTCGCGACTCTAAAACCGCCCGATGGTTAGTGCTCATACTGATATCGTTCACTATGATGTGTGCATATTATTTAACCGATGCCATGGCTCCTTTACAGGAAAGGCTTCAAGGCTCTCTGTCATGGTCGGCTTCCGACTACGGATTTTTCACCAGCGGATACGGTTGGTTTAACGTGTTTTTGCTGATGCTTGTATTCAGCGGAATGATCCTCGACAAAATGGGCGTTCGCTTTACAGGAATCCTCTCCATCGGAATCATGTTGATTGGTGCAGCCGTTAAATACTGGGCTATTTCAGGTCATGTTCAGGGAATGTTTGAATTAAATATTTTGGGCTGGCAGGCTATTGCCTCATCAGCCAAATCATCCGTAGTTGCCGGATTCGGTTTTGCCATTTTCGGGGTAGGCTGCGAAATGTTTGGTATTGCGGCCAACAAAGCCGTAGTTCGCTGGTTTCGCGGAAAGGAAATGGCACTGGCCATCGGATTAAATACATCAACCGGTCGTATCGGAACCGCCTTGGCCATGTTCACCCCAATACCTTTGGTTCGGATGACTGGCGACATCAGTGCACCCGTTCTCCTTGCTTTAGTTTTCCTGTGTATTGGTATGCTGGTTTTTATTCTTTTCACCGTCATGGACCGCAAACTGGACAAGGAAGATGCCGATGCCGGTGTAGCTGCTGACGAAGAGTTTAAATTCGCTGATATTATCGAAATAGGTAGAAACCGTGCATTCTGGTACATTACTACTTTGTGCGTGTTATTCTATTCTGCCGTTTTCCCATTCATTAAATATGCTACCAACATGATTGTCCAGAAATTCGAGATTTCTGACTCTTTCGCCGGATACATTCCTGCATTGTTGCCTTTTGGGGCTTTGCTCCTTACGCCTGTGTTTGGCAGCATTTTCGACAAAAAGGGGAAAGGGGCAACCATCATGATTATTGGTTCTATCCTGTTGGTTTGTGTTCACCTGTTGTTCTCCATACCATCACTAAATAGTCTTCCTGTTGCCATTGGATTGGTCATATTACTGGGCATCGCTTTTTCAATGGTTCCCGCCGCCATGTGGCCATCTATTGCCAAAATCATTCCTCACAGCAAGCTGGGAACCGCTTATGCCATGACATTCTGGGTTCAAAACTGGGGATTAATGGGCGTTCCATTGCTTATTGGTATTGTTTTGGACAAATACTGCATCACGGGCACGATAACTAAAATGGTTGACGGCAAAGAGCAAGTTCTTACTCAATACAATTACATGATCCCGATGCTGATATTCGCCTTCTTCGGATTTCTTGCCATTGGGTTTGCCTTACTCCTGAAAGCTGAAGACCGCAAAAAAGGCTATGGTCTGGAAAAACCAAACATCAGGGAATAATAAGTTTCTGAATTGAAAATATCAAAAACCTGCATTCATTTTAAATGAGTGCAGGTTTTTTTATTGTTCCGTTTCAAGAACAAACTACACAGATTAATTGTACTTTTAGGAGCCGTCATTTTTTGCCAAAATGAGTAATGATTTTGTGAGTTGGAAACCATGAAAATGCGGCTTAAATACACGACAATTGTCGTTTTTCGATCGAATTTTATTTTAAAAATAACTATATGAGCAACGAAATCTCAACATTAACGCCCAACCAGGTTTGGGAAAATTTCTACCAGTTGACGCGTATACCGCGTCCTTCTCATCACGAAGAGCAAATCCGCAAATTCATTTTTGATTTTGGCAAAAACCTCGGATTGGAAACTATTCAGGATGAAACAGGAAACGTAATTATCCGCAAACCGGCCACTGCCGGAATGGAAAAACGCAAAGGCGTCATTCTACAAGGTCACCTCGACATGGTGCCGCAAAAGAACAGCGACAAAGACCACGATTTTGCCAAAGATCCGATTGAAACCATCATCGACGGCGAATGGGTAAGGGCCAACGGAACGACTCTTGGTGCCGACAACGGAATTGGAGTAGCAGCTGCAATGGCTGTTCTTGCATCGAAAGACTTGGCTCACGGTCCGGTTGAAGCGCTTTTTACAGCTACTGAAGAAACCGGTATGGACGGAGCAAATGGCCTGAAATCAGGAATGCTAAAAGGCGACATCCTGATTAACATGGACTCGGAAGACGAAGGTGAATTGTACGTGGGCTGTGCGGGTGGTGAAGATGCCACTGCAAAGTTTAGCTTTACTGAAGTTCCAGTTCCTGCCGAATCAATCGCATTTAAACTTAATGTTACCGGTCTGAAAGGCGGACACTCTGGATTGGACATCAACCTGGGTCGCGGAAATGCCAACAAAATTTTCTTTCGGGTACTGAAAGAAGCCTATAAAGTTTGCGGCCTTCGTTTAGCCTCGATCAATGGCGGAAACCTGCGCAATGCCATTCCGCGCGAAGCATTCGGAGTTGTAACTGTTCCGTATGCCACAGCCGACAAATTGGTCGGATTGGTTGCCGGATTAACCACCATCATCAAACGCGAACTTTCTGCCACCGAGCCAACACTTAAAATCGAACTTTCGAAAACAGAAATGCCCACATCGCTGATCGACGAACCAACTCAGATCAACCTGACTCATGCCATTGTTGCCTGCCCAAATGGCGCCATCCGCATGAGCGACAGCATGCCCGGACTGGTTGAAACCTCGACCAACCTGGCCATCGTAAAATCGGACAACGAAACGAAAACGATTAGCATTTCATGCCTGATGCGCAGTTCGGTTGATTCAGCAAGAGCGGAACTTGGGTCAAGAATGGATTCAGTATTTACACTGGCCGGAGCCAAAGTAACTTTGACCGGTGGTTATCCGGGATGGAAACCCAATATGGAATCGCCCATCCTGAAAACCATGCTTCAGGTTTATAATGACAAATTCGGTCGTATTCCTGAGATTAAAGCGATTCACGCCGGACTTGAATGCGGAATTCTGGGCGGAACTTATTCGCATTGGGACATGATTTCGTTCGGACCAACCATCCGTTTCCCACATTCGCCCGACGAGAAAGTGAACATCGAATCGGTCAGCAAATTCTGGGACTTTTTGGTTGAAACACTGAAAAGCATTCCGGCTAAATAGTATTTCCCTTCTAGTGATCGGGTGACTTGAAGTCACCCGATCACTATTTTAACCTAACCCAACCCCATGCAAAAACTTATCTTTTCCTTCATTTTTGCACTAGTTTCATTTGTGGCTTTATCGCAGCCGATCAACCCTACCCTTCCTGATTCAAATACACCCACAAAAATCCCAGGCCTTAAACTCGTTTGGGCCGATGAATTTAACACCAACGGCAAACCCAATCCCGAATTCTGGAAATACGAAAAGGGTTTTGTCCGGAATGAAGAATTACAATGGTATCAGGAAGAAAATGCCAATTGCGCCCATGGTGTTCTCCTCATTGAAGGCCGGCGTGAAGAAATTTCCAATCCTAATTATCAGGCCGGAAGCCAAAGCTGGCGGACGAACCGGGAAACTGCGCATTACACTTCAGCAAGCATCAATACCCGCAGACAAAAACAATGGTTATATGGCCGATTCGAGATTCGTGCCAGAATTGATACCGCTCTGGGTTCGTGGCCTGCCATCTGGACTTTAGGTGTTGCCAAACAATGGCCATCGAACGGAGAAATTGATATTATGGAGTTCTATCGTGTAAATAATGTTCCAACAATTTTAGCAAATGCGGCATGGGGAACCGACAAGCAATATGTCGCCAAGTGGGATACAGAGCGAATTCCGTATGCTCATTTTCTCGCCAAAGATCCGGAATGGACCAAAAAATTCCACATCTGGCGGATGGACTGGACAAATGAATCAATCAAACTTTATCTGGATGACGAATTGCTGAACACCACTTTACTCAGCGAAACCATCAATCCGGATGGTTTTAATCCGTTCATGCAGCCTCACTATTTGCTTTTGAATCTGGCAATCGGCGGCAATGGTGGAAATCCGGATCAATCGAAATTCCCGATTCGGTACGAGGTTGATTACGTAAGAATCTATCAGTAAAAAAAATAGTCAGGGTTTCACTTAAAGTGAAGCCCTGACTAACTCTTGATCACTGCGAATGTTTACTTGAACAACTCTTTATTAGGCTGTGCGCCCATGGTGAACTCAAGCGTTCCGCCATCTACAATTTCCTGATGGGTAATGAAAGTGCGGTCTAAAGCTTTTCCGTTCAGTTTTACTTCCTGAATGTATTTGTTTTCTTTCGAAGCCAATGGAGCCTTCATGGTAAAGAATTTACCCGGAGTAACTTCCACCTTGGCTTCCTGAACAATTGGGGAACCGAACTGGTATTGCAATTCCGAAGGATTTACCGGATAGAAACCCATCGCGCTGAAAACGTACCAGGCCGACATCTGCCCACAGTCTTCATTTCCGCATAAACCATCAGGATTGGTGGTGTACATGGTTTCCTGAATTTGACGGTTCAACTCCTGCGTGCGCCATGCACGTCCGGCATAATTGAACAGGAAAGAAGTATGATGACCCGGCTCATTGCCATGAGCATAGGCCCCAATTAATCCTGAAATATCGTTCGAAGCCTCTTTGCCTTTCACTCCTTCTTCAACCTTGAAAAGTTGGTCGAGCTTGTCGGCAAATGGCTCTTTTCCGCCAAGCAATTCAATCAGCCCGTTTACATCCTGCGGTGCCAGCCATAAATACTGCCATCCGTTTCCTTCGGTATAATCACTTCCT
This sequence comes from Bacteroidota bacterium, assembly GCA_023251455.1. Classification (GTDB taxonomy): domain Bacteria; phylum Bacteroidota; class Bacteroidia; order Bacteroidales; family Prolixibacteraceae; genus Aquipluma. Next base: position 22,439 of record JAHEYT010000003.1, on the reverse strand, counting down.
TCGTGTTTCGAGAACGCCGGATCAAATGGGGTTGTCCACTGGCCATTGCTCAGTTTTCCACGCATAAAACCGGTTTCCTTGTCGAAATAATTTTTGTAGTTGAGTGCACGTTTGGCGAAATAAGCAGCGTCTTCGGTTTTTCCCAATTTCTGGGCAACAGCAGCAACAGCCCAGTCGTCAATAGCCACTTCTTCCGATTTAGCTACCGATTGTTGAATCTTATCGGCTGGCATATAACCCAGTTTATCGTACAAACCCATTCCATCGCGATCGGCCATCGAAGTGGCTTTCATGGCTTCAAAAGCCAATTGCTGATCAAAATCGCCAATTCCCTTCAGAATAGCTTCGGCAACAACCGAAATGGAATGGTTGGCCACCATACACCAGGTTTCGTTGCCTTCGAGTTCCCAAACAGGCAATACGCCCGTCTGTTTGTAATGATCAAGCATCGTCTTAACCATATCATTTACGCGAGCCTGCTGAGTTAAAGTAAACAGCGGATGCAGTGCGCGGTAAGTATCCCACAACGAGAATACTGTATAGCGGTTATAGCCTGCAGCCTTTTGAGTATCACCATTGATGCCTTTAAATTCGCCGTTTGAATCGGAAAATAAAGCCGGGGCAACCATCGTATGGTAAAGCGAAGTATAGAAAATCGTTTTCTGATCTTTGTCGTTCGACTGAATGCGGATTTTAGCCAGTTCTTTTTCCCATGCATCCGAAGCAGCTTTGGCAGTGGCATCAAAATCCCATCCGGCAAGCGAACCGTCGAGGTTGGCAATGGCATTTTCAACACTAACCGACGAAACGCCCACTTTGGCCAACACCTGCTTTTCGCCGAAGCTGAAAGCGCCCACAGCACAAGCTTCGCCGCCTACATTTTCGATAACCGATTTGGTAATTGGCGACGAAAAACGAACCGCAAAATAAACGTGCTGATCTTTGGCCCAGCCGTTCGACAGGCGAACACCGGTTACCAGTTTGTCATCAACAACTTTCAGCGAAGTTTGGTAAGGTTTGTCCCAGTTAATGGCAAACCCAAGGTTTATGATCAGGTTATTTTCGCCCCCTTCAGGAAAAGAATAGCGGTGTAAACCGGCACGTTCGGTTACGGTAAACTCAGCCTTCACACCGTTATTTTTGAGGGTCACAGCGTAATAACCAGGCTTCGCAGTTTCCTGACTGTGGCTGTATTTTCCAGCATAACGGGTAACAAACGCTACATTTTTTTCATCTTTCTGGAACGTTACTCCGGAAGTTACCGGTATGAAAGAAATATCGGCCAAATCGCCGATTCCGGTTCCGCTCAGGTGCAAATGGCTAAAGCCAGCCACAATACTGTCGGAATAATGATATCCGGAACACCAGTCCCAGCCCTGCGTTCCATTGTCGGGACTCAACTGAATTTGTCCGAATGGATACGCTGCTCCAGGATAAGTGTGTCCGTGGAAACCGGTTCCGATAAACGGATCGACAAAATCGGTCAGGCGATCTTCCTGAGCAGCTTTTGGCGTTGGAGTGGTGCAGGCTGCCAGCAACAGTAACGATCCTGCAACAATTGAATTAATTTTTGTCATTGGTTGGTTTTATAATCAGTGAGGCAAATGTAATTAAAAAGAAAAGCTTGAATGTTAAGATAAGATTATCCTGACCTGTGCTGATAACACAATTTAAACTTTGGCTTAGATTTGGCTGGTTTTTAAATTCCATTTTTAGTGTCCTGCATATTTTTTTACGCACAATGAATTATTCGGGATGGAAATGAATTCGCCGCATGATTTTTTTGTATCTTTTCACAGCAAAACAGTTCTTACGCGCCTTTGCGTTTAATCATCTCAAATACTTCGATCATGAAAATCACCTTAACCATTCATTATCAAACCATCCCCGGACAACAGATTTACATCTCCGGTTCATCGAAGTTGTTCGGGCTTTGGGATGTGAGCCAGGCTCAGAAAATGACCTACCAGGGAGATGGATTTTGGAAAATTTCAGTAAAAACAAGTCAAAAAACGGGTCGGATCGAATATAAATACCTGATGAAAGCCGATTCGGGCTATGAAGTATGGGAATGGGGCAGCAACCATTTTATTGATATTAAAAATGAAGAGCTAAAAGAATTGTTAGTTGACGACTTGTGGCGCAATCCGCCTGCTGAAGAAAAAGCATTGTTTACCTCATCATTTTCAAATGTAATTATGAAACCGGGAATCAACCGCGAAGCAATTCAGCAGATTCAGGCCGATCAAATTCTTCAGTTTAAAATTGAGGTACCGCGAATCACTTCCGGATATAAGGTTTGCATACTTGGAAATCAGGATCAGTTGGGAAATTGGGACAGAAAAACCCCATTTATTCTGGAATGTGGCGACGACTTTCCGCTGTGGACCGGGCAACTGAATGCTGCTGAATTGAAATTTACACTTCAGTACAAATATGGGATTTGGGATATAAAAAAGAAGGAAGCCGTAACTCTGGAAGATGGACCCGACAGACAATTATCTCAAATTACAACGCACAAATCACCATTTATTTACCTTAAGACCGATTCCCATTTCCGCTTTCCGATAGGTTTGTGGAAAGGAGCAGGTGTGAGTGTTCCCGTATTTTCACTCCGGAGTGAGAATAGTTTTGGGGTGGGCGAATTTAACGACCTGTTCGATTTCATTGATTGGGCCAAGCAAACCGGGTTAAAGATGGTGCAGATTCTTCCGGTTAACGAAACCATTGCTTCGCACAACTGGCTCGATTCGTATCCGTATAAATCGATTTCAGTGATGGCACTCCATCCGATATACCTGAATCTGGATAATATTGGGCCGTTGAACGACCCGACATTAATGAATGAGTTTGCAGCGCTGCAAAAATCGCTCAACAAGAGAACTGAAGTCGATTATCCGGAAGTACTTCGCCACAAATCGCGCTATTACAAACTTATTTTCGATCAGGATGGCGCGAAATTATTCAAATCGAATGATTTCAAACAATTCTTCAAAGCCAATAAAGAATGGCTGGTTCCGTATGCCGCATTTGTTTATTTGCGTGACAAATATAAATCTCCCGATTTCAGGAATTGGGCTGAGTACAGCACTTACAATCCGTCGAAAATCGAAAAACTTTGTTCGCCCAAATCGTATGCTTGGGAAGATATTGCCGTTCATTATTTCATTCAATATCATCTGGATAAGCAGCTTAAGGAAGCTGCAACTTACGCCCGTAATAACGGAATTATCCTGAAAGGCGACATTCCTATCGGAATCAGTCCGAACAGTGTGGAAGCATGGACAGAGCCAAATTTATTTAACCTCAGCGCACAAGCCGGCGCACCACCCGACGATTTTGCCGTCAAGGGTCAAAACTGGGGCTTCCCGACTTACAACTGGGAGGAAATGGCCAAGGACAATTATCAATGGTGGATCAGGCGCATGCAAAAAATGGCCGATTATTTCGACACTTACCGGATTGACCACATTTTGGGTTTCTTCCGGATTTGGGAAGTGCCGACCAATGCCGTTGAAGCTTTGTTGGGACATTTCAATCCTGCACTACCCATGTCGACGAAGGAAATCGGGCACTATGGTCTGTATTTTAACCACGAACGTTTTGCGAAACCATATATCCGTCACCACCTCCTGAAACCAATATTTGGCGAATCAGTTGAATCGGTTATACCTAATTTTCTGGATGATTTGGGACATGGACATTATAAACTCAAAGACGATTTTAATACTCAAAAGAAAATCAATCAGCATTTTCTGAAAAACGTTGAAGAAGAAGATTTGGATGATCAAAGCCGCCGAATCAGGAATGGTCTGTTCGATCTGGTGGCCAATGTTTTGTTTGTCTCAACGGGCGACGACCAATGGCATCCGCGCATTTCGATGCAAAAAACCAGTTCGTATGCTGAATTAGACGACTGGACAAAGGAACAGCTAAACACACTTTACCTCGATTACTATTACAAGCGGCACGAGAATTTCTGGTATCGTAAAGGAATGGAGAAACTGCCCGTAATCGTTTCGGTGGGCAATATGCTGGTTTGTGGCGAAGATTTGGGAATGATTCCGGATTGTGTGCCAAAAGCCATGTCGGAATTGGGTATTCTAAGCCTTGAAATTCAGAGGATGCCGAAAGATCCGAAGGTTAAATTTTCGCATCCGGCCGACGCGCCTTATTTGTCGGTTTGCACTACCTCAACGCACGATATGTCGACCATTCGCGGATGGTGGGAAGAAGACCGTGAAAAAACACAACTGTTTCACAACCTTGAACTGGGCAACCCGGGGCTCGCTCCATACTTTGCTGAACCGTGGATCTGCAAACAAATTATCACCCAACACCTTTATTCACCTGCGATGTGGGTTACGATACCCATCCAGGATTTAATTGCGATGGATGGCAAGTTTCGCTGGGATGAAACTCAGGCAGAGCAAATTAATTACCCAAGCAATGTGCGCCACAAATGGCGATTCCGGATGAAACAGAGCATTGAAGATTTGAAAAAAGCCGATGATTTCAACAATTTACTGAAAGAGCTTATTAAAGCTTCCGGACGAAATTCGGATTATTGATTTATCTAAAATTAATGCCTTCCAGTACCTGTCTTTATTTTCTGCCTGATTTCAAGCGAAGCATCTGAAAAGAGAAATTCGCGGGTTGAGTCAGGCAGAAAATCAATGATTTCCTCCAGATGATCATGCTTGATGGCTTTGCGAACTTTGGAAGCGCTAATATAATCGGGCAAATGATCAACTCCTGAACCTGTTGCTTTCCGGGTGACCTCAATGACTTCAACACCAAACGATGGAAGAATTGCTTTCATCGCAAGGTTATATGCACCGGTAACTTTGCAGTAATTTTCGGTTCCAACATAGCGTTTTTTAATTCCCAAAATCGGCACCACATAATTGGCAAACGTCTTAACGTCCAATTCAGCCTGTTTTTGCATCACATCGTTAATTGCTTCATTTTTAAGAAAATACGATGGGAAAATGGCACCAGAAACAATGTACATTCCGCCTTTTACCATTACCACATTTTTAAGATGTGCAATTCCTTTACGAATAAGTTCCCAACGCACAGCAAACGGAAATGCCGAACGATCTTCTTCAACCACAAACAGATAAACAACCTCATTTTCGGAAGCAGCTTTTTCGATCAGGTATTTATGTCCATTAGTAAATGGATTACAGTTGACTACCATGGCGGCCACATTAGCGGTCTTGGCCGGAACAAGCAAGGTTTTCAGGTAATCCTGATAAGTTGATATCGATTCGAAGCCAAACTCAAGTACCGAAAAAAGAGGTTCGGCTGTTGCAATTTCGGTATAGCCCAAGCCACGAAACCGTACTGAATTTTCGGGGCGGGTAAAAACAAATGTATGCTTGTAGATTTTTAGAAGTTTCTCGGTCATATACGTGACAATCAGCGCAAAAGCTGTGGTATCTCGAAATTTTGGAGCAACGCAAACATATTTCAGAATCCGCCCCAGATGCGAACCTGTTCCAACCAATTCACCTTTCAGATTATACACAATCATGGTGCATTCCACCTCCGACGGATCAAACTCGAATCCAAGTCCTGCCAGAAAATCCTTGACCAGTTTGAGGTCGAATGGATTATCCAGATCAAGTGTCTCCTGTCGAAAATCAGTATCTTCAAATGTCATTTATTCAGTCTAAAAAGTAAAAAGCTTTTGTTCGCTGGCCTGAATGACCGACCAAACAAAGATACTCACCGCCAGCAGATCAGCCGATCCGCCGGGCGAAATATTTTCCTGTTTGCAAACATCAATCAGAGCACTATAATTTGTTGGGTTGAAATCTTCCAAAGCAGTTTTGGCCAGATTCTTGAATGTGCTCAGCACTTCAGGATTACTTCGGAAAAGGATATTTGTATCGTTGTTATTTGCGGCAATAGCCAGAAAGCATTTGGTTAATGTTTCATCATCAGGATTCTCCGATTGAAGTAATTGTGGCAAGCCGAAATCTAAGACCGTTGCCAATCCACTTTCCGCCTCTCCCCGAGCACCGCTAAACCCATATTTCAGGAATATTTTCTCACCATGGCTTTTACCAGAAGTGATAGAGCTGTTCATCTCATTTTCTACCAAACCGCTGCAAATATCCTGAATGATTTTGCGAAAAACAGGAGCCTGAAATTGCTCATTCTGACGAAATAATTGCCCACATGCGAACAGCGAAAGTCCCATTAAAAAGATGATCCCTTTTTGCGTATTAACATTTCCGGTGGCTTCAAACATGGCTGATTCCATTTGCAAGCCGATGTTGCGAAGTCGAGGCAATGCTTTGGTTAAATCGTGATCCTGAAAAGTAAAGCCTTCGTGCACCAGCTCTTCGAACCAGGAAGAAATTGCAGCAGTGGAATCAACAAAAGTCTGGTAATTCATATCCTTATGACTTCCGGAGCTGTGTTGATCAACCAATCCAGGTTTTGGGGTGAGCGAAATCTCAGCCAATATGGACTGTTCTGCCAGCGAAGAAAGTTTTTTGGCGATCTTTTCTTCTCTTTTTCTCCTGTTATATTCATCCATTTTCGAAAACATAAAAACTCGTAATTCTTCGAAGTCGTGTGCATTCTCGCGTCTGCATTCGATGGCTGGTTTTTTGCGACAGAAAAAGCACAATTTTGATTTTCCTGAAGAAACCGTATTTCCATCCTGATCATTCAAATCCACATCAACGAACCTTCCCAACAGATGGTTTTCTTCAAAGCCTTCGCAGATTTGTTTAATTTCCGGCAGGCTAAAATGGTTCATCGAAAACGGGACCAGGTAAAAATCTCCGGCAGCGTCGCACATTTCAATAGCATCCTTTTCGTGAGTATCAATCCTATGGATTTCCAAATGGTGTTTTAAATCGCTCAGGCAAGACTGAAAAAAAACATTCACAGTCGGATTGCTTTTGGGAAAGCCGGGAACATTCAGGCTTAAACTTAAGCAAGGCAAGCCTTTCTGCACAATTTGTGCTTTAAGAAAAGCCCGCTGATCACGGGCTTCTAATATGGATTGGAGTGGTTCGATTGTAGTTCTCCTTATTTAACTGATACTGTACTTATCCAAAGTATCCTTTTCTCATTTAAAGAAGAGGAAAATGTCATTAGTCATTGGGAAAAAGTTTAAAAGCTACTTTTCAAATGACTAATGACTTTTTCCTTACTTCTCTTTCAACTGATGAATCACATCGATAATGGTTCCATCGCGGTACTCTACAACTCCCACAATCTTATCCGTATATTCGAGAGGCGCCGGAATGCCGGTAATTTTATCAACCTCAATTTCGAGGTCATGAATGTCTTTAATGTTTAGTCCAGCCCTTTTGAGGTTCTCTTCCAGTTCCGGAAATGCCGGATTCACGCAAATTCCGCGTTCGGTAACCAATACATGGATCGACTCGCCCGGAGTTACAATGGTATGTACGCGTTTCTTGATAATCGGGATACGGCCACGGAACGAAGGACAAACCACAACGGTTAGTTTAGCTCCTGAAGCAGTATCGGAATGGCCACCGGATGCACCGCGCACATTTCCTTCAGAACCAGTGATAACATTCACATTAAAATCAACATCAATTTCCAACGCTCCTAGAACCACCACATCAATTTTATTGGTAATACAACCGCAATTGAATGGATTGGCATAAAGCGCAGCCGGAATTTCAATGTGTCTCCTGTTATTCAGGAGCGAATTACTTACCGTTGCATCAAACGACTGCACATCGAAAATGGTCTCGAACAACCCGTCATTCAACATATCGACACAATAAGAAGTAATACCACCAAGCATAAAACTGCCTTTGATGGCCTTGGTTTTCATCTTTTCGCGGATGAATTTCGCCACTGCCAGCGAAGCTCCACCAGCTCCAACCTGAAAGGCAAATCCGGGTACGAAAAATCCGGAGTGTTCAATCACATCAGCTGCCAGCTTGGCAATCCGGAGATCCATCGGAGAATTGGTGATACGGGTAGTTCCCGTCGCAATTTTTGAGGCGTCGCCAATTGAATCAACAAGAACCACCTGATCGACAAAATTTTGCGAAATCGAAAGCGGAATACAAGGAAAATCAACCAGATTGTCGGTTACCACAATCACCTGTTTGGCATAGCGGGCGTCAATAACCGCATAACCAATTGAACCGAAAGCCGATTTTCCATGCGAACCGGTTGCATTTCCTTCGCAGTCGGCAGCCGAAGCAGCAATAACCGTCAAATCAATCTGAATTTTCCCGGTATGGATGCTACGAACACGCCCTCCGTGCGAATGAATAACCACCGGAATATCGAGCACTCCCAATGCTACCGCGCGTCCCAACTGGCTACGAATTCCCGACGAATAAATCCGGGTAACGGTTCCGTCTTTCAGGTAAGGAAGAATCGGGTCGTGACATTCGTTGAGTGATGAGGAAGCCAGCGTAATATCGCGGATTCCCATATTGTGTAAAATGGTGAGGGTTTGAACAAGCAGAATATCGCCATTCCGGAGGTGATGGTGAAACGAAACAGTCATTCCATTGTGAGGATTGCTGCGCAAAATTGCTTCTTCAAGCGAGTTGCACAGTTTGCTTTGATGCGGCAGATATGCCTTATTGGGTGCAGGAATGGTAGGTTCGTCCATCCAACCTTTGCTCAGTTTTGTGAGTGCGCCCTGAAAAGGTTCCAATTTCCCAATTCCCTCAATGTATTCAGGAATTTCCCTGCCTAAACTATTTAGCATTGTTCTGTTTTTTATCGTTATTTTATTTGCAACGTAGAGATGCGATGCATCGCGTCTCTACGAATTATCGCGTCTCTACATTACGTTTATCCGACCGTCACATTTGCCAGTCTCAGGATATATTCGGCACGGGTAACAATTGGCGCGTCTATCATTTTTCCGTCGATGGCAAAAACGCCGATACCTGCAGCACTGTTTATCTTGAACTCTTTGACGATGCGGTAAGCTTTCCGGATTTCTTCGTCGGTTGGTGTATAAACATCATGGATAATTTCGATCTGCCGCGGATTAATCACTGCTTTTCCGGTGAAACCAATCTTCTTGGCATATTCAGTTTCCCGTCGCAAGCCTTCCTCGTCATTCACATCCGGGAAAACGGTATCAATCACATCAATGTGACTGGCTTTGGCAGCCATAACAATTCGTTTCCGGGCAAAATCGATTCCGGCGCCATCGGGAGTGTAAACAATATTCATGTCGGCGGTCAAATCCTGTCCGCCAATGGTTATGGCATCCACACGCTCAAACTTGCTGGCAATGTCGAACACATTCTGAACGCCCATAGCCGTTTCGATCATGGCATGAAGGGTCATTTTAGTATGCGGAAGTCCGTGGTGGTCTTCAATATTTTCAATGATTTTAAGCAATTCGGCCACTTCTTCTGCTGATTCTGTTTTTGGGTAGCGGATTGCTGAAGGCTGAAGCGGAACAATCGCTTCGAGATCGGCCAGGCCAAAGGGTGTACTCAGGTGATTCACCCTGACACAAACTTCCGAATCGTAAAAATCGATCACATTAATCATGTTCCGTACCAAAATCCGGGCTGCGTCTTTTTGGTTCAGGGCAACAGCATCTTCCAGATCGAGCAGAATACTGTCGGCGCCATAAACCCCTCCCTGCTGAATCATGGCCGGATTATTTCCCGGAATGTAAAGCATTGAGCGCCGTTTTTTATAATTCCTTATCATAGAAGTGGATTATTTAAGTGTTCCTTCCTGTTCGTCGAGCGAGCGGATGATGGCTGTTTCGAGACGGGCTTTAATGGTTGGCTCAAGGGCTCCTTTGTCTTTGGCGATCAAATGGATATCAGTCATTTCATATTGATCGAGCATTTCAACAATAATCCGGTTGAAATTAGCTCCGAACTGTTGCATAACGGTTGACGAAATTTCCAGTTTCCGGCCTGAATTGTCGGGAAGCGGTTCGATTAAAAAAATGACATCACTTGATTCGAAGGTGCCAGACTGTGCGGCTATTTTTGGTTTCATGAGCAGTTATTTGTTGATTACCTTGAGGCCACAAAAGTAGGACTTTAAATCTTCAGGGAACTGATTTTTCGCAATAATAAAGCGAATTCTGAAACAGTAAAAATGAAGTAGTGATTTATCGACAAAGAAGTTCAAAATACTAATGCAATTTAACTTTCGAACTCCATAAAATTAATTATCAACAACGAACAAACATTTCACAATTATCTATTTTTCAGCACATTTATCGTTATTTATTTGTAACTTATATTGGTTTTTCTATTAAATAGAAATCTACTTTATTGAGCCCTTTTTCTGTAATCTGATTTTCTCAGACTACAAGAAACCGAAATGTTCCTATTTGCATTCTCGGCTTTTATCAGAGTAAGTGCCTATTATGATCGAATTCCTTTCGTCTGAAAGGTTCTACCGGAGAATAAATTCCGGGTTCAATGTTTACTACTAATTCTTCAAAGCATCGGTTTTGCAAATAATAAACCGAAATATCCCTTCTATTCCGTTACTATTTGCTTATAATCTGGCATTTACTGATCTGGATTTAAGCACTGATTATTTAATTTCAGAAATCAATCTTATTATGAAAACAATCGGAACAATTATTACATTTTTTATTGTATCGCTTTTAGCTATTTCAGCAAATAGCCAGAAAACAAATTATTTCAATCCTGATCAGATTGACATTCCTTATACCAGGTTTGTACTTGACAACGGGTTGACATTAATTGTGCATGAAGATCACAAAGCGCCCATAGTTGCCGTAAATATCTGGTATCATGTGGGATCGAAAAATGAAAAACCAGGAAAGACAGGTTTTGCCCATCTTTTTGAACATCTGATGTTTAATGGAAGTGAGCATTATAATATGGATTATTTTAAAGCTCTTGAAAGCATTGGAGCAACCGATCTGAACGGAACAACTGATAATGACCGCACCAATTATTTTCAGTGTGTCCCTACAGCGGCACTTGATCAGGTACTGTTTCTGGAAAGTGACCGCATGGGCTTTTTAGTTGGTGTAATTGATCAGGCAAGACTAGATGAACAACGTGGAGTTGTTCAAAATGAAAAACGTCAGGGAGAAAACCAACCTTATGGTCGTCAATGGGAAATTGTAACCAAAGCTACTTACCCACAGGGACATCCCTATTCATGGACAGTAATAGGTTCTATGGAAGATTTAACTGCGGCAAGTATCGCTGATGTAAAAGAATGGTTTAAGACCTATTATGGCCCTTCAAATGCGATTTTAAGTATTGCGGGGGATGTGAATCCCAACGAAATTTTTGAAAAAGTCAAAAAGTATTTTGGAGACATTCCTCCGGGACCTTCATTAATAAAACCTGAAATAAATGTAGCAAGACGGACGGAAGACACCCGCGGATACTATGAAGACGGTGTTCCGGAAGCCCGGATTACCATGGTATGGAACGTACCACAATGGGGAACGAAGGAGGCAACACTGTTAGATTTGGCAACCAGTGTCTTGTCGGATGGTAAAACTTCACCTCTCTATAAAAAACTCGTTTATGAGGATCAGACAGCAACCACAGCCTACGCCTATATTTATCCAAAAGAAATCGCAAGTACAGTTACCGTGGAAGCCAGAGTAAAGCCGGGCAAGTCTGTAGAGGAAGTAGAAGAAACTATGAATAATGTTATTCAGGAATTTTTGGATAAAGGGCCTACCCAAGACGAGTTAGAAAGAGTTCGCTCAAATTACTTTTCAAGTTTCCTGAAAGGCATTGAACGAATTGGCGGTTTCGGTGGAAAATCAGACATTTTAGCGACTAATGAGATTTATGGTGGGTCTCCCGATTTTTACAAGAAAGTATTAAAATATGTTGCGGAAGCCACTATTGAAGATATACAGAAAGTCTCCAGAGAGTGGCTAAGTTCAGGCAAATATGTTTTGGTATGCAACCCTTTTCCAACATATAAAGTTTCAGAAAAAGGAGTTGACCGCAGCAAACTCCCCGACTTGGGAGTACCAGTCTCCTCATCATTTCCCGATTTGCAAAAAGCGACCCTTAAAAATGGGTTGAACGTAGTTCTGGCACAGCGAAAAGGTGTGCCAACCATTGTAGGAAATCTGATAATTAATGCAGGATTTTCGACCGATGTAAACTCGAAACCGGGTCTGGCAAGTCTGGCGATGGATTTGCTTGATGAGGGCACAAAAAACCAGTCAACACTTGAAATCAGTGAAAAACTTCAAATGTTAGGAGCTTCACTTAATACAAATGCCGGACTTGATGTTTCATCTATAAGTTTCACCACTCTAAAACAAACCTTTAATCCGACGCTAGATTTGGTAGCTGACGTTTTAATAAATCCTTCATTTCCACAAAAAGAATTCGATCGTTTAAACAAAGACCATGTGAATCAGATACAGAGAGAGAAAGTGCAACCATTCAGTATGGCTATGCGCGTATTTCCTAAAATTTTGTATGGCCAAAAACACCCTTACGGTAATCCGATTAACGGAACTGGATTTGAATCAACAGTAAAAACCATCACATTAGATGAAATCAGGAGTTTTTACGACACATGGTTTAAACCCAACAATGCAACACTGGTTATCGTTGGTGACGTTGAAATGCCGAGCCTGATTTCTATGCTGGAAACGAAACTGGATGGATGGAAAAAAGGGACCGTACCTAAAAATGAAATAGCTCAAATAAAAAGCGTTCCGGGGAAAAAGATTTATCTAATGAATCGGCCAGAATCAACACAATCAGTTATTATCGCAGGATATCTGACGACGCCATACGGACAAGTTTCTCAACCGGCATTGACTGCAATGAATAATATACTTGGAGGTGATTTCATCTCACGGTTGAATATGAATCTCCGGGAAGATAAACATTGGTCATACGGAGCCGGAAGTTTTGTATGGGATGCAAAAGGGCAACGTCCATTCCTTGCCTATGTTTCTGTTCAAATGGATAAGACAAAAGAGTCCATTCAGGAAATGCAGAAGGAACTAACGGCCATAATTAATGATAAGCCAATTACAACCGACGAATTTAATCGGGTACAGAAGAATATGACACTTCAGTTACCCGGGATGTGGGAAACGAATAGTTCTGTTTCAGGGTCCCTTGCTGAAAAAGTTACATTCAATTTAAATGATGATTATTTTAAGACCTACGATGCTAAGGTCAGGAAATTAACGCGCGATGAATTGCAGCAATTATGCACTCAGGTTGTAAAACCAGATATGGTAAACTGGTTTGTTGTGGGAGATAAATCCAAAATCTACAACAGTCTGAAAGAAATTGGTTACGAAATAATCGAAGTTGACCCTGATGGCAATTTGATTAATAATTAATTTTGAAGTCATTGTACCGGTTAACTGGCAACAATTAATTGTCAGTTGACCGGTAATTTCGGATCAATCCGATCAAGATTACAAAATAAGCTCACCAAATTTTACCGCATAAAAAAGAGGACAACTTTCGTTATCCTCTAGTGAAGCTATTACTTCGTAAAGCAATGATTTCTGAATGAAAAACAAAATCTTAGATGTATTCCATAATCCTGCCGGATATCTGCAACAATGAGACTTCGGCAATCTTAGTTTGATATTGAACCGAAATGATCCGTTCTTCCGCATCAAGAAGGCTCTTTTGTACTTCACGAAGCTCAAGCCCAGCCAGACTTCCGAGTTTATACCTGGCAAGCGCTATTTCGAGGTTTTCGCGCGCAACTCCCAGGTTTTGTTCTTCCAGCCGAAGTAGGCGCAGATTGTTCGTGTAGGCAAAATAAATAGTGAGTAAATCGGCTTTTACATTCTGCTCCACCTCCTTGTACTCAATCTTACTGCTCTGAATTTCAACTAGTGCATTATTTTTTTCACGTTTCCGGTTTAATCCGTCGAAAATGCCAATGCCAAGCGTTAGTCCATAGTTCAACCCATGCCCATTTTGATTACTTAACGTGCTCGCCCCATAGCGGTTGTAGGTAAATCCATATCCAGAAGACATGGTCAGGTAGGGATAGGATCGTGATTGAATAATTTTAGAATCAAGCTCTGTAATGACCTGATTTTTCGCCGCAATTCGTAAACTCGTGTTATTTTGGAGTGTCAGTGCCATAAGGTCATCATACAGCAGATTTTGGTCGATCTGTATCAGAGTATCTTTCAATTTAATATTTTCACCCAAATCGCTCGCCGCCATCAGCTCGTTAAGCCTGATTTGCGAAGTTCGGAGTACTTCATTTTGATGTGCAAATCTTGAACTGTCGGCATTCAGATAAACGATTGATTGCAGCATTTCAAGCTTTGAGGCACCTCCCAGTAAATAACGTTGCTGGTCGATCCTTACACGTTCGCGTGACAACGAAACAGCGTAAGCCAGATTATTATTTAAAATTAGTTGCTGGATGTAGTAGTTATACTGCGAAACGATCATCGCGACGAGGTTCTCAACCGACATCTGCGTCTTAAAACCCTCCAATTCACTTTGCTCTTTCAGTTTCTGATAGGTTCTTTGCACCTGAAAGCCCCTGAAAATAGTCATTCCAAGGTCTATACTTGCAGAACCGCTGTTGTTGTGAATATCGCTTGAGGTAACCTGGCTTCCATCGCGGTAATTTTGGTTGGTGGTATTTACAGTGCCTCCAAAACGATTGGTAGAAGAGATGGTTGGCAACATACCGGCATTCCCGCGTGTAAAATTATTAGCGGCAATTTCCTCGTTGTTACGCACCACCAGTAACGAAAAATTACGCTCAAGTCCGGTTTTGATGCATCGGCTCAGGTCATATACTTCCTGAGCAACAGAATTATTCGCGATAAACACGAATAAAACCAAAGCAGCAAAATGTTTAATTCTCAGTATCGGTTTCAATCTTATTTGAGATAATTGGTTCATTGATAATGCTTTTCGTTTCACTTGAAATAAAGAGATAAATTGATGGCACAACATACAAAGTAAGTACTGTAGAAATGGTTAACCCGCCAACTACTGCAACCCCCATAGCTACACGGCTTTGTGCGCCATCGCCCCATCCCAGGGCAAGTGGTAAAATACCAAGAATGGTTGATAGGCTGGTCATCAGAATGGGTCGAAAACGGGCTGCAGCAGAATAACGTATTGCTTCAAGTTTACTCATTCCAGCTTCTTTTCGTTGATTGGCAAACTCCACAATCAGGATTCCGTTTTTCGTAACAAGCCCGATTAACATGATTAATCCAATCTGGCTGAAGATATTCATCGTAATATCGAAATACCACATAAACAACAGTGCTCCAGTCAGCGCCAAAGGAACTGTCATCATTACAATAATAGGATCTTTAAAACTTTCAAACTGGGCTGAAAGAACAAGGAATATCAGCACAATGGCCAGGATAAAGGCAAACATCAAGCTTGATGAGCTTTCCATAAAGTCTTTGGAATCGCCTGTAAGAGCGGTTCGGAATGAATCATCCAAAACCTTGGCTGCAATCTTATCCATCTCCCCAATTCCCTGGCTAATTGTTTTTCCATCGGCCAGACCAGCAGATATCGTGGCCGCTACAAAACGGTTGTAACGGTATAATTGAGGCGGGGCAGTTGATTCCTGCAACGTCACAAAATTGTCGAGCTGTACCATGTGACCTTTGTCGTTTCGTACATATAATGATTTCAGATCGAGCGGTTTATTTCGGTCGTCCCTTGCAAGCTCTCCCATAATCTGGTATTGTTTGCCGTTCATTATAAAGTAACCGAACCGTTGTCCGCTGAGCGCAAGTTGCAATGTTTGTCCGATATTCTGGGTTGAAACTCCAAGCAGGTTAGCTTTATCTCGGTTGATCACAATTTGCAGTTCGGGCTTGGTAAACTTCAGGTTCACGTCTGCCATCACAAAAGTGGGATTGTCGTTCACGTCTGCCATAAATGCAGGAAGCACTTCGCGGAGTTTATCGATATTGGGAGCCTGAAGCACATACTGAATCGGAAGGCCTGCCCGTCGGCCACCAAAGGTCGATTGCTGGATCACACTGGCACGTGCCTGGGTTTTAGCCCGTAACTCTGCCGTAAGCTGATTGGCAATCTGTTGCTGCGACCTCTCTCTTTCCTTAGGATCAACCAACAGGACTCTCACAGAACCGCCACCGCCCCTAACCATGGTCGTAACTTTATCATATTCGGGAATAACTTTTTCAACCAGATTGCTGATATCTTCAGTATAACTGAGGTTGTACTCGTAGGTTGATCCTTCCTGAGATGTCACATTTATATTTAATTGGGATCGGTCTTCGAGCGGAGCCATTTCGGCCGGAATCGTTGTCCAAAAGAAAAAGATCAGTATAAATGATAAGGCAAGAATGAAAATAGAGAGGTTTTTTTTATGAAGATACGAATCGAGTGAACTCTGATATTTGCTGTTTAAGGCCACAAAGAATCTTTCGGTAAAATTGTAAGCCTTACTTCTTTTTTCTGCATGCATTGATTTCAACATCTTAGTTGAAAGCATCGGCGTTAAGGTAAGTGCCACAAAAGCTGAAATAGCGACAGAGCCGGCAATTACAATACTAAACTCCCTGAATAACCGACCGGTCATCCCTTCAAGAAAAACGATTGGGATGAATACAGCAATAAGTGTAATAGTCGTAGAAATAATGGCAAAAAATATTTCATTCGATCCTTTAAAACCGGCTTCAAGCGGGGTCATGCCCTGTTCAATTTTTACATAAATATTCTCCATCATCACAATGGCATCATCAACCACTAATCCTATGGAAAGTACGATGGCCAGCAGCGTGAGCACGTTGATTGTAAAACCAGCAATGTACATGATGAAAAATGAACCGATCAATGAAACAGGAATAACAATGATTGGTATGATAGTGGTGCGCCAGTCGCGGAGAAAAGCAAAAATAATTAACACTACAAGAAAGAACGCGATGTAGATGGTACTCTTCACTTCATCGATAGATGACCGGATATAGGTTGTATTGTCGAAACCAATTTCGTATTTCACATCATCCGGAAGATCTTTCTGAATGTACTTGAGCCTTTCATATACCTCATCCACAATTTCGATATGGTTAGCTCCGGGTTGCGGCACAATGATCGTTGCAACCATTGGTATACCGTTCAATTTCATGATTCCGCGTAAATCTTCAGGACCAAGTTCGGCACGGCCAATATCACTTACTCTGACAATCTGATCGCCGGTTTGGCGTAGAATAAGACTGTTGAATTCCTGGGGTGTGGTCATAAGCCCCAATGCACGTATGGTAAGCTCTGTTTTCGTTCCTTCGATGCTTCCTGCCGGAAGTTCCACGTTTTCGCGAAGAATCGCATTTCTTACATCAAGAGGCGTCATTTTATAGCCGGCAAGTTTTGCAGGGTCGAGCCAAATCCGCATCGCATAACGTTTTTCTCCCCATATCATTACGGCACTAACCCCCGAAATAGTTTGCAGCTGCTCTTTGAAAGTGAGTAATGCAATTTCCGAAAGTTCAAGCAGCGATCGCTGTGGACTTTTCACCGCAATCATCATAATAGGACTTGCGTCGGCATCGGCTTTCGATACAGTGGGAGGGTCGCAGTCGCGCGGAAGCATTCGTTGTGCCTGCGATACTTTATCTCGTACATCGTTGGCAGCGGTCTCCATATCAACAGACAGTTCAAACTCAACGGAGATACTGCTGCGCCCCTGGCTACTTCTGCTGGTTAAGGTGCGGATACCGGGAATGCCGTTGATGGATTGCTCCAACGGCTCGGTAATCTGCGTCTCAATTACATCGGAGTTCGCACCCGGATAGGAGGTGTCGACCGAAATAATAGGCGGATCGACACTCGGGAATTCCCTTATACCCAAATAAGTTAATCCGATAGCTCCAAATAAAAGGATAACCAGCGAAAAAACAGTGGAGAGAACAGGCCTCTTTATACTTGTCGATGATAGACTCATGGTGTTTTGTTTACGATTGGTTCGTTGGTAACCAGCGTATCAAGCTTAACTGGTATGCCTTCACGTAATTGCAAAATTGCAGTAGTAAGCAAAGTATCACCAAAATTCAAACCTGTTAGAATCTGAACATGCGATTCGGTCCGAAGTCCTAAGGTTACTTTTACGTCCTGCGCTTTACCATTTTTAATAATGAATACCTTTTCACCTTCCATTTCGGGAATGATGGCTTGAGTTGGTACGGAAATGGTGTTATCTATTTGTGATAAAAGCGCCCTGACACTGGCAAAACGCCCCGGTTTCAACTCTTCGTTCAGGTTGGGATAATAGGCCCTGGCAACAATGGTGCGGGTGCTTACATCCACTTTGGGAGCTACCGCGTAAACCTGTGCTGTAAACGATTTCGGAATCCCGTCAATGACAAACGTGATAGGGTACCCGGGAGTTACTTCACCGGCATATCTTTCCGGAATAGAGAACTCAATTTTTAACGGACTGATTTTTACTAGTTGTACAATTTTGGTTTGAGTGGTGGCAAATGCCCCTTCGCTAACCAGGCGCAATCCAACAATTCCATCGAAAGGCGCCCTTAATTCAGTTTCTGAAATGCGGGCCTGTATCAACAGAATATCGGCTTCGAGCGATTGAAGCTCAGTGGCAACCTGGTCGTAACTCTCTCGGCTAATGGCATCGCGGTCGAGTAACTGTCGTTGGCGAAACTCACGTTCTACAGTAAGCTTTCGCTGCGCCTGAAGTTTTAATACCTGTGCCTGTAATGGCCTGTCATTTATTTTGGCGAGCAACTCACCCTTTTTCACCCTGCTGCCCTCTTTGAAAAAGATGCCAACTACTTTGCCCGATGCTTCGAACGATAGTTCAACCTCCTCATCTGGAATTAATGAGCCAGTGCTGTAAATAAGCTCATTCATTTGGGTTGGACTAATTAAATAGCCACTTGCCAACAATGGTTGACCTCCCCCACGCATACCCTGAGGACCTGCCGATGAACCAGTTTTTGAACCGGATTCCGTTTTAAACAGGGGTTTAATCTTGGGATAAAGGATAATCCCAAGTACAATAACAATAAGAATTATTGTAACGAGAGTTCTAATTGATTTTTTCACATGCAATGTTATTAGATTATATTGTTATATTCGTTAGGCTTCGAAAATTACTGAAACGGTTTGACTAAAATAATGTTGAATAGTTTAAATGCAATCTTACAAATTACGAAGACTATTCCACTTTCTAAGCTGATTCACTTTTTTATGACAACAAATCCTTTGGTTAAAATGAACTACCTCGCAGCAGAGCTAGCGAGGTATCACTTGGTATTCAGTTTTATAAAACGAAGCAGAGCTTCGGGGAACTAACCCCAAAGAGATTAGAAAACTGGCGATGATCCTTTTCGTATAGAGTGAAACATCTTTTCCATAACTTTGTTTTTTCGTTAATGAAAAACTTGTTTTGCAATCGCCTTTATCAGGCCCCTAGCCTATCATTCCTTTTGACACTAGCAAGTGAGTAAAATAATGGCAAAAAAGAATTATTTCAACACGAATTGAACAAAAATTATGAAAAACAAACAAAAAGGCCGTAACTGATTTAATATCAATTACGGCCTTTTTGTTTTGTGGGCGATGACGGATTCGAACCGCCGACCCTCTGGGTGTAAACCAGATGCTCTGAACCAGCTGAGCTAATCGCCCTTTTTTGTTGTTTTGTGAACGCGCTTTGTTTTTAAAAGCGTTGCAAAGATATACCCATTTTTGAAACTTGCAAACAAAAATCTTAAAAAATCTCACAAAATTTCAGCTACCACAAAAGTGCTTCCACCAACAAACACCAGATCATTTTCGCCAGCATTAGCAAGGGCTACAGAAAGTGCCTGACGAACAGTCGGATAACAATCACCCCTCAAACCGAACTGCCCAGCTTTATCCGCTAGCACTTCTGGTTCGGCAGCCCGGGGAATGGCAGCTTTGGTAAAATAATATTGTGCATTCTCCGGAAGCAACGACAAAACTTCATTCTGATCCTTGTCGTTTACCATGCCAATTACCATGTGCAATTGCTTCCACGCGGTCTGATTGATCTGCTCAACCACCAGTTTGATACCTGCCGGATTGTGGCCGGTATCGCAAATCACGAGCGGATTATTGCCGATTATCTGCCAGCGACCCAATAGCCCGGTATTTTGATTCACATTTAGCAAACCATTTCTGATACTGTTTTCAGATAAATTCCAGCCTTTCTCATTCAATATATCGATTGCTTTTAAGACTGTCGGAACATTGTGCCGCTGATAAATCCCAAGCAAGTCCAATTTCAAGTCCGAATAAAACAACTTGCCATTTTTATGAGTATTCAGGCTCTGTTTTCCATCGATGGTCAGCATCGAATAATCTGCCCGGTATTCTTGATCAGCAAAAACCAGTTTGGCTTGCACCTTTTCTGCAAATTGCTCAAAAACAAAACTGGTTTCCGGAGAAGTTTCACCAACCACAACCGGAACATCTTTTTTGATTATTCCAGCCTTTTCTGCAGCAATTTTCGGCAAAGTATCGCCCAACAAAGCCATGTGATCGAAACTGATATTGGTAATTACTGAAAGTTCAGGAGTGATAATATTGGTCGAATCCAGCCTCCCGCCTAAACCAACTTCAATAACAGCAACATCAACCTCCATACTCCGGAAATAGTCAAAAGCCATCGAAACTGTCAATTCGAAAAATGAAGGTTCTATTTTTTCAATTTCGTTTTTTGCCTGAAACAATTCGGTAAACCGAACCACCCCTTCTTCCGAAATCATTTCGCCATTTACGCGAATTCGCTCCCTGAAATCTTTCAAATGTGGAGAAGTATAGAGGCCGGTTTTGTACCCGGCTTCCTGCAAAACCGAGGCCAGCATATGCGAAACCGACCCTTTACCGTTCGTTCCGGCCACATGAATGGTCTTAAACGAGCGGTGCGGATGACCAAACATTTTATCGAGCCGAATCGTATTGTCAAGGTTGTCTTTATAAGCTGCAGCCCCAGTTCGCTGAAACATAGGCAACTGACTATACAAATAATCGAGCACTTGCTGATAGGTTCTCATGGGTAAA
The DNA here is from genome assembly GCA_023251455.1 of Bacteroidota bacterium. Taxonomy (GTDB): domain Bacteria; phylum Bacteroidota; class Bacteroidia; order Bacteroidales; family Prolixibacteraceae; genus Aquipluma. The sequence goes on along the minus strand of JAHEYT010000003.1, from coordinate 1,428 downwards.
AAACTTATAAACACCAGTTAAAAAATAGAAGGGTAAAATTGAGAATTTAACTGCGATATCCTCCAGTATCCATTCTAAATTTTCTAAATTTATGGAAACCTTAAAGATTACGGCGATGGCAAAGAAAAAACAAACCAAAATCTTCGTGCTCGACACCAATGTAATTCTGCACGACCATACCAGCATTTACCAATTTCAGGATAACGACATCGTAATTCCAATAACGGTTCTCGAAGAATTGGACAAGTTTAAACGCGGAAATGACCCGATCAACTTTCAGGCACGCGAGTTTGTGCGCGAATTGGACGAAATCGTAGGCGATCAGCTTTTCAACGGAGGCATCAAACTTGGCGCCGACAAGGGCAAGCTGATCATCGAAACGGGCAAGCCAATTCCGGAAGAAATGAAACATTCGTTTCGCGAGGATATTCCAGATCATCGGATCCTGGCCATTACCATGCATATCGCACAGAAATTTCCGGATCGTCCGACAATCCTGGTAACCAAGGATATTAACCTGAGAATGAAGGCCAAATCGTTAAAAATTCAAGCCGAAGATTATTACAACGACAAGGTAAAAGACATTCAGGTTCTGAACAAAAGTGTCACCGAATTCGATAACTTCAGCGATACCCTGATTGATAAACTATACAGCGAAAATTCAATACCGGTTGACCAGATGGACCTGCCCAATGCACCGGAAATAAATGAATATTTCATCATGAAATCGTCAAAAGCGAGTGTTTTAGGACGGTATGACGGTGGACTAAAAAAGATGGTTCGGGTGGAGAAAAAAACAGCCTATGGAATCAAACCCCGTAATGCAGAACAAACATTTAGCCTCGATGCGCTTTTTAATCCCGACATAAAACTGGTTGCTCTTACCGGGAAAGCCGGAACTGGGAAAACATTGCTGGCTCTGGCTGCCGCGCTCGAACAACACAAAAGCTTTGGACAAATATTGCTTGCACGACCGATTGTTGCGCTCAGCAACCGCGATTTAGGGTTTCTTCCGGGAGATGCCCAGGAAAAAATAAGTCCGTACATGCAACCGCTTTTCGACAATCTTTCGGTAATCAAGCACAATTACAATCAGCGCAGTATGGAGTACCAAAAGATTGAAGAACTCCTGAAAGAAGAGCAACTCATCATTACCCCGCTGGCCTATATCCGGGGACGAAGTTTGTCGAATTCGTATTTCATCATCGACGAAGCCCAAAACCTGACCCCGCACGAAATTAAAACCATTATTACCCGTGCAGGCGAAGGCACCAAACTGATTTTTACGGGCGACCTTCAGCAGATCGATTCACCTTATCTGGATATGAAATCGAACGGACTGGCATACATGACTGAGAAAATGCGAGACCACGAAATTTTCGCTCATGTCAACCTGATCAAAGGCGAACGTAGCTACCTGGCTGAATT
>JAHEYT010000078.1 GCA_023251455.1 Bacteroidota bacterium | reverse complement strand
TTTTGTGGTGGACGGAACAGATAATTTCCCTGTAAAATTTCTGATCAACGATGCTTGCGTTCATGCCGGAAAACCATTTTCGCACGGCGGAATATTACGTTTTGAGGGGCAAACCATTACTGTTTTACCCGGAACAGCATGTTACCGCTGTGTTTTCCATGCGCCGCCACCTCCCAATGCAGTGCCTACCTGTTCGCAGGCTGGCGTTTTGGGAGCCATTGCCGGTATGCTGGGAACCATTCAGGCGGCTGAAGTCCTGAAATACTTAACTGGAGTTGGCGACTTGCTGACTAACCGTTTGCTGACTTTCAACGCCAAAACAATGGATTTCCGCACCATTAAAGTGAAACACAATCATCGTTGTGCAGTTTGCGGAGATCATCCGACGATTACCGAACTGGTTGATTACGAACAGGGCGTGTGTGAAATAAAAAATCACGCATAGCATGATACAAATACCTGCACAAATTATTAATGAGTTGTTCGATCACGCTAAAACTGGCTTGCCTGAAGAAGTTTGTGGCTACCTGGCTGGCGTTGGAAGAGAAGTTACGCGGCAGTACCGTTTGACTAACATTGATCACAGCAACGAGCATTTCTCGTTCGATCCGAAAGAGCAATTTCAAGCAGTCCGGGAGGCTCGCAAAGCTGGACTGCAAATTCTGGCCAATTACCACAGTCATCCCGAAACCCCGGCACGACCTTCTCAGGAAGATATCCGGCTGGCATTCGACCCTAATATCAGCTATGTAATCGTTTCACTGGCTGATGAATTGCCTGATATAAAATCTTTCAGGATAAAGAACGGTGAGGTTGAAAATGAAGAAATTTTGGTTATTTAAACACTGTGTCATTAGATTTTAAGTCAACCTGACAAATTTTTAATTAGCTGACAAATTAAAATTCACGGATATATGAAGGTAAGGTAAAATAGAATGTCGAGCCTCTTCCTAACTCTGACTCTAACCAAATTTTTCCATCCATTAATTCAATCAGGTTTTTAGTTATCGCGAGGCCCAATCCATTCCCCCCGTATTTGCGTGTTTCCGCATCTTCTACCTGCCGAAACCGATCAAATATTTTATCGTGATATTCAGCCGGAATACCAATGCCTGAATCCTTGACGTAAAATTCTACCATTTTGCCCTTAAGTTGATATCCAATTTCAATTGCACCATTTTTAGTGAATTTTAAGGCATTACTAATCAGATTATTGAAGATTTGCATAAGTCGGTCAGTATCTGCTACAAATTCAATATCACTATCAATAACATCATCCAATACACTAAATTCGAGGTTTCTGCTTTCAACTTGAATCGCAAATTGGCTCTTCATTTTTGAACCAAATTTTTGTGCATTAATCTGCTTTTTATGAATTTTTAATTCGCCGGATTCCAACTTCGAAATATCCATAATGTCACTAATAATAGTTAAAAGGTTATTTCCATTGGTGATAATATGCTGAATAAATTCGTCTTTTTGATCTGTCTCAAAATTTGAATCGGCCAGTAATTCGGAAAACCCAAGGATACTATTTAATGGAGTACGAATTTCGTGGGACATATTGGCAAGAAATGATGATTTAAGCCGATCACTTTCTTCAGCCCTTTCTTTTTCCTTTATCAAATCGGAATATAATTTTTTCTTTTCTGTGATGTCTTCTTTGGCTGCAACAAAATGGGTAATTTCACCAATGGTATTAAAAATGGGGGCAATGATGGCATTTTCCCAGTATAATTCACCATCTTTTTTAATGTTCAGGATTTCACCAATCCATGTATGACCAGATAAAAGGGTTTTCCACATTTCCTCGTAAAATGAGGTTTCATGCATTCCTGATTTTAATACACGGGGATTTTTACCCAAGGCTTCTTCTTTCGTATAACCTGTAGTTTTTGTGAAGGTTGTATTAACATATTCAATTGTACCATTGGCATCTGTAATCACCATACTTACCGGACTTTGCTCTATCGATTTACTCAATAAACGGAGTTGCTTTTCTGCCTCTTTTTTTTCAGAAATATCTATATTTACACCTTTCAGAAATACCAGTTCATTATCATTAAAGGTTGGGATAATTCTATTCAAGATCCATTTGATTCTATTATCCGGAAAAGTAATTCGAATTTCCTGCTCGACGGGAGCCTTGGTTTGGAGTAGGGTGGTAAATCCTTCATCAATTAGAGTTAAATCATCCGGATGAACCCTGCTTCTGAAATAGTCATAAGTGGGTGTTATTTCATACGGTTGCAAATCATAAAGCCGGTAACAATTTTCCGACCATTTCGACTTATTATTAATCAGATCAAACTCCCAGTCACCCATGTTGGCATTTATCTGGGCTTGCTTTAGCGAATTTTCACTTTCAACAAGTGCTTCTTCTGCCTTCTTTCTGTCAGAAACATCATTAATCAAAACCATCCTTGCCGGTCGGTCTTCGAATTCGAGTTGGTGCGAGGTAATTTCCACAAATATGATCTCACCGTTCTTTTTGATGTGACGCCAGGTTCCGGCCTTATTGAACGAATGTGTGGTTTGTTCAACATCTGTCAACAATGTTTCGATATCTTCTGTAGGACGGATATCTTTCAAGGTCATACACTGAAATTCTTCACGACTATAACCATATTGCATAATTGCAGTATCATTCACTTCCATAAACCTTAGGGTTTCGAGATCGTAAATCCACATGGGAGCCGGATTATTTTCGAATAGATACCGGTATTTACTTTCGCTTTCTTGCAGTATTTCGGTCATTTTCTTGTTTGCGGTAATGTCGCGCTGAATACCGAAAAGCCCGGTCATCCGTCCTTCAGAATCATACAAACAAGTATAATCACCTTCGACAAACATGGGCTCACCATTCAGTTTTCGTTCATCGGTTTCTGCATTTAATTTACCACTTTCAAGAATCTTTAGAACCACTTTTTTCCCTTGTTCTATGTCGTGAACAAAAAAATCATTGAGAGTTGTACCTAAAAACCGATGACGGTCAGCTCCATACTGGGTCAACATAGCATCATTAACTCTGGTAACTTTCAGATGCAAAAAGATAAATTCCAACAACTGTTCCTTGTCAGCATTATCATTCCATTCAATAGGCTCATCCATGGTCATAAAGAAAAATCCGTCGAGCGATTGTTCAAAGAAGGCGTTCATTTTATAGCTGGCATCAAGAAGTTCGACTTCCGCCTTTTTCCATTCAGTAATATCAACAACTGTGATAATACCTGCTGGTCTTTCATTATATGTAATTGAGCTGCCGGTTAGGATAACCCATCGGGTTTCGCCCTCTTTTGTTATGATCCTGAACTCATAGGGATTTTCTTCACCTTTGCCTGCGAGCCTATTAATTCCGTTACTTCGAACCAGTTCCTGATATTCTGGAGCAACGAATTCCCAATATTTCTTTTGATAAAGTTCATTGGCAGAATAACCACTCATTTTTTCGCCTGCCTGATTGGTATAAACCCAATACTCATCCTGATAAATGCAAATAGCCAACGGGGAGGAATCAGCCAGGTTTCTGAATCTTTCTTCGCTTTCCTTTAACTTATTTTCTGTTTTCTTACGTTCGGTAACATCTCTGTTGATAGAAATGAAGCCAGTAATTTCACCTTTATCGTCAAGTATAGGGTTATTTGTAGTATCAACTGTAATCACCCGGCCATCTTTGGCTTTATTTGGGATTTCACCTGCAACAGGCTTTTTCGCCAGTAAAGTATCCCAGAACTGTTGGTAATCAGATTGAGACAAAAGACCCGATTTAAGGATGCGTGGTGTTTGCCCGATTATCTCTGACGCAGTATAGCCATAAATTCTTTCAAATGCAGTGTTGATAAATTCTATTGTCCCGTTTGTGTCGGTAATAAAGATTGCATCAGCCGAATTCTCGATACCCATCTTAAACCTCTGTAAAATCTCCTCCGCTTTTTTTTTGGTTGAAATGTTATATATGGTTGTTATAAAAAATGCCGGACTACTGTCAAAGTTTCGCTGAAGGGAAGTGTTAACATCAGCCCAAACGATATTGCCATTTTTATGCAAATATCTTTTCTCGAACCGGATGCTTTCTGTTTTACCTTGAAGTAAAGTATCTACCACCTCCATACTTTTCTGAACATCATCGGGATGAGTTATTTCTGTCCATTTTTTGTTGATTAATTTATGAATCGGGTAGCCTAGCATTTCACAAAATGCTTTGTTAATCCTGATTGAACCATCAATATGGGTAATGGATATCCCCGACGAAGAATTTTCAAACAGGTTTCTAAATCTTTCCTCGCTGGTTTGCAATTCAAATTCCGCTTGCCTTTCTTTGGTCTGATCCCTGAAAACTAAAACTACACCAACAATTTCTCCCCCTGAGTTCCGGATTGGCGCACCATTATAGGCAATGGGTATTTCATTACCGTTTTTAGAAATCAGAAGGGTATGGTTAGCTAGGCCTGCCATGATTCCATCTTTCAATACTATTCGGACAGGTATTTCAACCTTATCTCTGGTTTCTTCATTGAGAATGCGGAACACATCTTCCAGAATCATTCCTTGAGTTTCCGATTGGGTCCAACCAGTAAGACTTTCTGCAACCGCGTTCATCAGTTTTATCCGTCCCTGACTATTCGTTGTAATTACTCCATCACCAACACTATAAAGAGTTGTGCGATATTGTTCCTCACTTTCACAAAGCTTTTTCTCGGTAAGCTTTCGAATCTCAACTTCTTTAATGAGTGTTTGTGTTTGAATTTCACGCTCGCGCAGAACGTTATATAGCTTTACATGGGTTCTGACCCGTGCAAGTATTTCATGTTTTTGAAAAGGCTTTGAGACATAATCTACCCCTCCCACCTGAAAACTTGTCAATCGTGATTCTTCATCAATTAATGCACTAATAAAAATGATGGGAACATCGCTGGTAGTTGGATCAGATTTTAATCGGCGGCATACTTCAAAACCATCCATTTCAGGCATCATTACATCAAGCAGAATGATGGAAGGAAGATTCACCCTCACGCTAAGCAGGGCTTGTTTGCCATTCGTACAAGCCCTGACGGAATAACCATCGGCAATTAAGATTTCTGACAAAAATTTAAGATTGGCAGCATGGTCGTCCACTATCAATACGTCGTTACTATTTTTCAGAACAACCTGCTCTTTAGTCATCTATTTTTATCTCTGATATTTGACTCAATTTTACGAATTAATTTTAGAAATCCATTATTGAAGTTCCGAGATTATTTTCATCATCATCTCGTGCTATTGGTGGTAACAGCCAACCCGAGCAGGTATGTCGCCGATTATCCTTCGGTATAGATAAGGGGAATGTAATGTTTTAAATCCTTTGTTGAGAAACATACAATCAAGAATTTGGCTTTATATTTCAGGATATTATGCAAGAAAATTACGAAGGCAGAGCGCGTATCACTCTGCCTTTGCTTAAAAATTATATTCTTATATCAATTCCTCAAATTAGAAGCTTAATTGTATCTTATAACAATACCATTAGGCTTTTTGCCAACCATAATTTTCATCATTTCTTTTAAGGTTGCCACATCAACCACCGAGACTGTGCCATCGTTCTGATTGGTAACGTAACAGGTTGTGCCTGTTTGGTTAAATGCTATGGCAGAGGCTCCGCTACCTACGGTTACTGTCCCGTCCATCATATATCCGGTATCTGTTTTGGTCCACATCTGAACTTTTCCGCCATTCGGATCGGAAACCCACATTTGGTTCATCATCGTATTGCGGGTGGCCATCCCGGGCACAAAACCGAGTTGCAGTGTATTGGCCATCGTGTTTGTCATTACATCCAACATGCTGATGCTCTGTCCTTTTTCGTTGTTCACGTACATCATGCCTCCCATACCTGGCCAAGCGCCAACCGGGTAGTTACCAACAGCGGCAGTTTCGAGTACCAGCTTGGTGGCAGCATAAATAACGCTCACAGAATTCGACATTCCATTGGCTACAAAAACCTTTTTCCCATCGTCGGAAAACGATACTTCGGTCGGGAATTGACCCACTGTTATAGTATTTAAAACCGCATATGTACTGGCATCGAATACCAAAACCTTACCGGCGGTCATCATCAAGGCTGTCCACAATTCTTTGCCATCGGGCGAAAAAGCCACATTAAAAGCGATTCCTTCGAGCGTAATTTCTTTCAGGATTGTTCCGGAAACAGCATCCAGAATTACTATTTTGCCTTGAGTCGGAATATTGGTTGATGTTCCGCCCATCATATTTCCTGAAGTAAAAGAAGACACCATCATTCCGGCGCCACCATTAAAATTACTTCCCGGAAAAGACACCGCAATCTTGCTTTTATCGGGCGATAGCGAAATATGGTGCGGCCACATATTCATCATACCACCGCTTCCCATCATGCCCATTCCGGAAGTAGCCTGAAATTGAGGAAGATCAATGGTTTTATCCACTTTATTGGTGGAAAGATTAATTACAGAGATTGAATTACTTTCGCCGTTGACTACATAGGCGGCATCGAAACTTACGGGATCACTTCCTGAATTGGATGTTCCGTCTTTCTGGCAAGCTGTAAACATGATAGCACTTCCCATCAGGATGGCTACCGATAATCTTAATTTTTTCATGTCTTATTTCCTTAAATTTTAAAAAATTGTGAAAGAATCAGTGAATAGCCACGACCAAATTCAAAAACCCTCATTCTGAAGTCGGCTGAACCGTGGCTATTGCACTGAAAAAATGGAATTGAAAGTTTATTTCTTACGCTTGTACTGACAGCATCCCGGAAGTTTTGCATACGCTTTGTCGTCGGCTTTAAACTTCTCGGTATCGTGACCAACAGCAGCGATTTTCTTTTGAATGTCGTAGCTTTTAACTTTTGATGGGTCGTAGCTCAGGCTTAGTAGTTTTGAGTCTTTGTCCCAGCTTGCTTTGCTTACGCCATCTGTTTTTGCGGCTTTTTCGATGCGCTCCTGGCAGCTTTCGCAGTTACCCCAAACTTTGATGGTTTCGGTTTTTGTGGAGGCCATGTCCATTTTATTTTCTGTTTTTGTGTTGGACATGTTCATTTTTGAGTGATCGGTCATTTGGGCAAAGGAATTCGTGCCAAAAGCTATTGACAATAAGGCAACTATAATAAATTTTACAGTTTTCATGATATTTTGAATTTGATGTTTTTGATAAAAGAAAAGATTAACCATAAAAGGTTCTAAGAAAAATCACAAAGTACACTAAATCACAATATTATAATCTTTGTGTGCTTAGTGAAAAACCTTTGTGTCCTTGGTGTTTAAAATAAAACATCAAATACGGAAAACGCATATTTTGGGCAAGCTCACAGCATTGGCAAGTAAGAAGCCCGGTGGACTTACATCAGAATAAAGATTACTGAACGGAGTGATTGAATGGAGTGTACTATTTTCAGGAATAGGATATGAATGCAAGACAGTTTGAGAAAATGCTTTGAATTCGGTAAACGAAGGGGAATAATTGTTATCGATCGAAAAAACAGAACCTTGATTTTGGCAGCAATCTGTTTCAATATTAACTCCCGGTAAAAGGTAGTCTTTATCTGTTTCCATTCCACAAGTGGCCAGCTCACCCGAAAACGATAATTTGATTTCAGCAATTTTACCTCCACAGTAATGTGTGGCAATAGTGAAGTGCATTCCTGAAAGCAGGATGAGAAAAGTTAATGATATAGATAACAGTTTTTTCATTTATAGACTCTAACGCAGACAAGTAACAAATGTTATACAAATATATAGTTATTTATATAGGTTTGGCATTTCTGCCTATTTCGTTAATGAAAATTAACAGCTTGAACAGGTGGGCATGGAACACTGCCATAAGAACAGAAAACACAACAATCGCCTTCAAGAGGTTTCAAAATATTTTTACAGTTCTCACATTCGTAAAAGAACTGGCACGAATCTGCAGGCATTTTTTCTTCTTTTGAAAAGCCACAGACCGGACAGGTAATAGTTGAATTAACGTTAAATTCTTTTTGCATATTGATATATTTTGTAGCCTAAAAGGATTCATCGCTTTAAAAACGAACAACTTTTCTCACCAGAGTCCGGTTTTGATATATGAAACTGATGGTGTAGATACCTGTTTTTAAATGGCTTGTATTTATAGTTGCCGGGAACTCTGAAATTTTCTCCTGAAGGCAGAGCTGTCCCAAATCGTTTCTAATTTCAATTATCACAGAACTTCTGTCAACTCCGGAAGCTTCAACTGTTAAGCGATCAGTCACGGGATTCGGATAAATCCGAATTACAGGATCGTTAATCATCGTATTCAGTTCTGTTGGAATTCCAGTTACCAGGAATTGCCCCATCATTCCATCGTCTTCGTGCGACAACATGTGACAATGAAACATGTATGGTATAAGGGGATCTGAAAAATCATCAAATTTCATAATCAGCCGGACTGACTGCATGGCGGGTACCAAAACAACATCTTTACGGCCTTGCCTTGAACGATCCGGTTGACTGCCTCCAATGTCGGTAACGAAAAACTGAAGCCCATGAATATGAAAAGGGTGGGCGATGGCTGTCTGATTGGTTATCTGCCAGATTTCGGTGGCTCCCATTTTCGCCGAAAAGTCGATACGTTCCATAGAAAATGATTTCCCGTTAATCAGGAAAGGGCCGCTTAGGTTGCCCATCCCCATACCGCTTGCAGATAGCGTAATGATTCGCGTTACTGATGATTTCGATGGGTCGGGCTTTTGTATAAGAACCAATTTTGAAGGTATTGCTGTGACTGCTTGAGTGGTTTGAGCTGTGACCGATAACCGGATTAATTTGAAATTTTTACCATTCAGTATATTCGCAGAATACCCGTCAATACTTCCCATGCCCATACTGCCAGGAACAGCAGCGCCATAAATACCATTCGGCAACTCCGAACCAAAAGAAAACATATCCAGATTTTGATCTTTCAATCCTGAAAGGTTGACCAGCAATTCGGCCCTTTCACCGGGAGCTAACATTAATCGAGTCAAAGCAAGCGGAGCTTCGAGCAGCCCACCATCAGAAGCGATTTGATAAAACTGATGATTTCCCTGAAAACCGATATTATAAACCCGGTTTGTTGAACCGTTCAGTACCCGCAACCGGATAATTTGGGCCGGAACTTTCAATATGGGATCGATTGTGCCATTTATAAGCAAGATATGATCATCGGCTGTATTAACCACAAACTGATTGTTTGAATCAAAGGCTCTGGATTGAATTACAACCGGAAAGTCGTCAACTCCATAATTCCGGGGCAAGTCAAGAGCCGATTCCTGATTATCCCTCACAATTATCATCCCGGCAACTCCCTTGGTTACTTGTTCTGCCGTTTTTCCATGAAGATGGGGGTGATACCAAAAGGTCGATGCCTGATCCAATACGTTTATCCGGGGCGACCAAATTGTATGCGGTTGAATTACATTATGCGGACTTCCATCTAATTTGGCGGGTACGTGTAACCCATGCCAGTGCATGGTTGTGGGTTCATCGAGGTCGTTGAATACCGATAATTGAACAGAGTCGCCTTGGTTTAATATGACCGTTGGGCCAAGAAAGCTGCCGTTAACACCCATTGTTGCAGTCTCTTTCCCTGACAAAAACGGCATTGAACCATTTTGTACATGCAGGTTAATATTATTTCCTTCAAGAATTGGAGGGATGAATAAGGGATTCTGACTGTAACCTGAAAAAACGATAGCAAGTAACACCAAAGTTGTAATGAAGTATTTCATGGTTTTTGCGTTCCGGATAATGACAATTATTACCAGAGTTAGTTAACAACTGAAAGTATGGTTTCGTTTAAATCAAACCGGCCTGTTTGGGGGTTTATTTGGTAAAGCATATCATCAGTTGTAAATTTATTACAAACGGCAACGTGGGTTGCTGGATCGGTAAGCGCATATTTGCGCACATTGGCAAGGGTTAGCGTGTAAACAGCTTTTTCGCCTGCCAAGCTAAAATAGTAGTAGGTTACAGGAACTTCCTTTGACCTTCGGTGTGGCCCCGAAGTACGGAATACGGTCTTTGTGGTTTTATAGGTGTAAATATAAAGGCTTGAAGTGTCGGCTATTAAGCATGGATTACGGTTAATGAAACGGTAATTCTCACCGTTAGTTAAACGAATGGCAAAAATACTATCCTTGTAAAATGTGGTTTCTTTTTTCTGTTCGATACTAATGATTTCCGGCGAAATGAAAAACTGTTTGAGTTTTATTTTGTCACCTTCGTGTTGCTTGTCGGTTGGAACGGTTAATTTACCTGTCGAAAAATCGGACACTGTGATGTAGAAACCCTCTACTTCGCTGTTTTTTATCTCTTTGGGTTTCTGTGCATACGCTTGTAATGCTACCCCAAGTATTGTAAATAAGAAATATATTTTTGTCTTCATAATAATTCGTTTTTTTTAGTTTTAATAAATTCAATTACGTGGGGCAAACATGATTATCCCCATTCCGATTAATGAAATTACACCTCCTATAATGTCAAATTTATCAGGAACAAAACCATCGACTTTCCATCCCCAAAGAATGGCCAGAACAATGAAAACACCCCCATACGCTGCATAAACTCTTCCAAAATTAGCCGACTGAAAAGTTGCTACAACTCCGTACAGCCCAAGAACGACCAACCCAATTACACCCACCCAGAACGATTTGTCTTCTTTCAGCCACAGCCAAACCAGATAACCGCCGCCAATTTCGCACAGACCGGCAAGGATAAAAATGAGTAGTGATGATAATATTCTTTCAATCATATTATTGCTTTTAACTTTTTAAAATCCTGATAGCATTAAAAACAGCGATCAAAGCCACTCCCATATCGCCAAATACCGCTTCCCACATGGTGGCGACACCAAATACACCAAGAACAATGAAAATCAGCTTAACACCCATTGCAAAACTGATGTTCTGCCAGACAATATTCCGTGTCCGCTTTGCTACATCAATAGCTTCGGCAACTTTCGATGGTGAATCGGTCATCAGCACCACGTCGGCTGTTTCTATGGCAGCATCGGAACCAAGAGCTCCCATTGCTATTCCAATATCGGCGCGGGCAATTACCGGCGCATCATTTATCCCGTCGCCAACAAAGGCAACTTTACCGCCTTTGTTTTCGGCTATTAAAGTTTCGATGTGTTTTACTTTATCTTCGGGCAACAGTTCATAAAAGTATTTGTCAATACCTAATTTCTTTGCAAAGGCTGCGGCTGCAAATTTGTTATCGCCGGTAAGCATTACCGTTTGAATATTCTTTGCTTTCAGTTTTTCTATTGCTTCAATGGCATCATCTTTCAGGGTGTCCGAAATAATTATATAACCCATATAAACCTTATCAATAGCTACATGCACCACTGTTCCTTCCACGTTACAAACCGGGTGTTCAATGTTTTCTATATGCAGTAATTTATCATTGCCCGCAAGCACGGTTTTTCCGTTAATTACGGCTTTGATGCCATGCCCTGAAATTTCTTCCACTTGTTTGATCCTGACATTATCTATCTCTTTCGCATAAGCCTCAGAAATTGATTTGGCCACCGGGTGGTTCGAGTTGGTTTCGGCATACGCTGCATATTCCAGTATTTCTTCTTTCGTGAAACCGTTGGAGGTAACTACTTCCGAAACCTTAAACTCTCCTTTTGTGAGTGTTCCGGTTTTGTCGAATACTACGGTTTTTACCTGTGTCAACGCATCCAGAAAGTTGGAACCTTTCACCAAAATCCCTTTTCGTGATGCGCTTCCAATCCCTCCGAAATATCCCAGCGGAATACTGATTACCAATGCGCAGGGGCAGGAAATAACCAACACTACCAACGCACGGTATATCCATTCGCTAAATGTTTGACCGCTAATCAAGAGAGGTGGCAGAACGGCCAACAATAAAGCGCCGACAACCACCACGGGTGTATAGTATTTGGCAAATGTGGTGATGAACTTTTCGGTTTCTGCCTTTTTTGAAGATGCGTTTTCAACCAGTTCCAGAATTTTCGATACCGACGACTCGCTGAATAATTTGGTGACTTTGATGGTTAGCACTGCGGTTTGATTAATCGTCCCGGATAAAACCAAATCATTCTTTTTCATTTTTCGTGGCACACTCTCGCCTGTTAGGGCAGATGTATCAACGAATGATTCCCCGTCAATTACTTGGCCATCGAGAGGGATTCTCTCCCCGGCCTTTACGATAATCGTATCGCCAACCTTAATGCTTTCCGGTGAAACCCTGGTTGATTCTCCATCTACCACTAGATTTGCATATTCCGGTTTTATTTCGAGCAATGCTTTGATTGATTTTCTGGAACGGTTAACTGCAATATCTTGGAACAATTCGCCAACCACATAAAATAGCATTACCGCCACTGCTTCGGGCATTTGATCAATTGCAAAAGCTCCAAGTGTAGCAATAGTCATTAAGAATTGTTCGTCAAAGAATTGACCCCTGATGATATTTTTTACCGCCGATGAAATAACTTTCCAACCTACAATCAGGTAACCAGTTCCGAACACTAAAAATTCGGCAATATGAAAGGGTGTATTGTGGATTTTTTCTTCGAACACCAATCCGGCGATCAACAGTAGTAGCCCTGAAACTGCTTTAATAATGGTCCATTTGTTTTCAGCGAGTTCGCTTGTTGAAACTATTGCTTTTTCTACGTCAGCATCTTCAATCTCAACTTCCGGCTCAATTTCCTTTATTTTACTTTTTACCTTTTCGATGTTATCGGTATCAATCGTCATGGTTGAATTTGCAAAATTCACCGTCACAAATTTTACTTCACCCAGCTTTGTCAGGTTGTCTTCAATTTTTGAAGCACACGAAGCACAATCGAGATTTTTTAAGGTGTATTTTTTCATTTTCCCGTTTTCGTTAAATTACAGTAATTGTTCCCAATTTAAATTTTCATTTATGTTGTATATTTTCTAAATAGGGGATTAGAATTGCACTTCGGGCAAAACAACTAAAACAAAAAAAAAGTTCCATGTAAGAAATGAAATCCTAAATCCCCTATAGTTCAAATTACGATTTAATACTTTTCCTTATGAGCTATTACTGCTTGGTTATTATATTTCCTTTAATTGTAATGGTTACCAATGAGTTTTTAGCATTGGAGTTCACCGTAACAGTTTTAGAGAACGCGCCCAATCTGTTTGTATCGTATTTAACTTTGATAATGCCTGTTTTCCCCGGAGGAATAGGCGCATTAGGCCATTCAGGGACAGTACAACCACAGGATGTTTTCACATTGTTTAGAATTAAAGGTCCTTTTCCTTTATTTGTAAACTTAAACTCACAATTGCCATCGCTTCCTTGCGTAATTGTTCCGTAATCATGCACGGTTTTCTCAAATACGATTGAATCATTTTTTATATTTTGGATCTCCTGGGCATATAAACCGAAAAAGATAAAATTCAGAAGGAAAAACAGAAATGCCGACTTTTTCATACAATCAATTTTTAATTTACTAATTATTTCTTTATTACATTTTTAGTTAAAGGGTATTTAATTTCATTTACCATCCAATATTACCGGCGATTTACCATCGGTAATGATGATTTTAGCATTTGGCGACCGGACTAAATCCCGGGTTATCTCCAGCGCTTTGAATTGAATCAACTTGTCGGTTAGGGAAGAATTCAGAATGTCTTGTGATTTCTTGATGGCTTCTGATTCTATAACCAGACGTTCAGATTCTTTCTTTTGCTTCTCAACTATGAAATCAAGTGCAATACGCTGTTTCGAAACTTCCAGTTCGGCTTCCTTTTTCTCCTTTTCAATCTGGTAATCAAGATTCTTCCGTTGTATTTCCAAATCAATCTCGGTTTTTTTTGAAACCTGTTCGGCTGTTAATTTTGACTGTATGGATCTGGTTACTTCGTCTGGCAGGTCAATGTCTTTCATCAGAACTAAATCCACAAAGAATCCATACTGGCCAATAGTGGTGATTAGTTTTTCTTTAATGGAATTTTCTATCTCTACCCGCTGGGTAATGAGTTCGATTGCTTTGTGGTTAAGCCCCTCCTGGCGCAAGGCAGTGATTAGATTGTTAATAATAAGGGTATTTTGGTAATAGCCATCGAACCTCTTATAAATGCTTTGCACCGAATCCGGTATTAAATGATAAAGTAGGGTAATTTCAGAAGTTACTTCTATCCCTTCGTTGCTATGAAAACCAAGTTTCTTGGAATATTCCGTTACGCGGGTATCAAAACGCTCTATTTTTGTGCCGATGATTCCCCGGCCATGCAAACCAGGCAGAAGTACGCCCGGTTGTATTTTCCCATATTTCACCTTTAACGCGACTTCGCCAGGGCGAATAATGGCACAACTACTTAACAGGGCAGCTACTGCCACTATCAGATAAACAAATTTTAAATTTTTCATAATCGTAATTTTGAATTGATAAAAAGGAAATCTGTAATTCTTTATGAATTTTTTAACTCCAGATATTTCACCGTTTCACTGGTTGAAAGAGGTTTGGTTACGTTTCCTGTACGCAAGAAAAAAACAGTTTGATTATTTTCCTCAAAGTAAACAGGCCGTTTAGAGGGAGCAATCGATAAGGAACAGATTTCCTTATCCCTGATTCTATGAAATGACACGTGTATTTTACTGCAAATGTCTTTTCCAAATTCGTTTGATACGATTAGCATTAACCGTTGTTCAAAGCCATCTTTAGATTCCTTTTTTAAAGACCAATAATCGTTTTCGAGGCCTAAAATTTGACCGCCATCATCAACTCCAATAATTAAAGTACCTCCATTACTGTTTAAAAATCCGGCAATTGATTTTAATATCATACTCTCCAGGTTTTTATCGGTCTTTATCTGGTGATAGTCGTGCCTGAGTGATGATTTGAATTCCACTCTTGCATTTTCACCTTTTTCGATTAGCGTTAAAACATCCGAGGTAGTAAGCTCCTTCTTTGGTTTTCTTTTCTTATACCGATAAAGGATTGTACCTGCAATCACCCCAATTGCAGAAATAGCCACATTTAGGAGAAGAATATCAATATCCCTGGGTGGTAAGAGTACTTTGTATATGTCAGATAAATTTTGTTGAAGCGAAATTTGATGATCAGAGAACTCATATTGGTAAACTGCAAGCAAAAATGGAGAGACAAAAAGAAGAAATAGTCCTCCTCCTGCTACTTGCCAAATGAATAAATTATTGAAATATCTTTTCATGAATAAATATTTTTGTTTAAAATATCAAAATTTGGCGGGAGACGAAGTACCCCCACACAAATGACTTAAGCAATAGTGATTAAGCAATGCTGGCACCACCTTCTATGTTTTACGTTATCAGGTGTTGCTTGAAACTGATGTCCATTCTGACATTGCCATAGCATTTTAGTTTTACAGTTCCCATACATCGCAGAAAGGCATTTGCCCTGGTTCTTTTCTGCCAATTTATGCATGGAATCCATTCCAAAAGGTTGGTTGCCCGCACAATGCGGGCACCAACTATTCCTGACTTTAATGCTAAAAGGTGTTGCAAGCCACTGATGGCCACAATTGCATTGCCAAAGAAGTTTTACCTTACTATTTGTATAATACGTAGATAAACATTTTCCTCCTTTAGCAATTGCTATTTTGCGCATTTCAAGAATACCTTCCATGGGTTCTAATCCTTATCGTCCAGTACAATTCCTTCACCTGTTTTTACGCGGAATGCTTTTTCAACACTGGAAATATAAATAAGGCCATCACCGGGATTTCCAGTGCGGCCTTGTTCTGATATTATTTTGACTATCCTTTCCACATCTTTCTTATTGCACACAATTTCGATCTTAGCCACTTTGCTGTCTGAAATTGAAAAATGGGTTGAGAGTGTTGAATCATCTCCTTTAAAGCGTCCGGTACCTTCGGCCATTGAGACTGTTAAATTCGGATAACCGGCCTCTATTAATTGATTCAAAATAGAATTTACTTTAAAGGGCTTAACAAATGCTTTTATTGCTTTCATGTTAGATTTTTTTGTAAGACATAATACTAATTGTTTGACATTAATTTTGTCAGGTTATTCTTCACCGGTTTCGCTTTTTTTCATTTCCGATAGCAGGTAATAGGCATTGTTCATAGCCACCAACGAACCTTTTTTCAATGGTGAAAGCAGTTTTATTTCGACAAAACCGTCTTCCTGTTGTCCGGTCACAACTTCTAACGGACTAAATTTCCAGTTGTCCCCATCTTGTTCTGAAATAAAAATTAATGATTTTCCATCATCGTTAACAATAGAGCTTTCAGGTAGTGCATATACATAATCATTGCCTGTGGAAATTCTGCCGGTAATATACATTCCTGAAATTAACAAGCCTCTTTTGTTCTCAATTTCGGCATGGACATGCACCGCTTTTGGGTTTTGTTCAAACGACTTGCCCACTGCAAAAATGGTGGCCGACAAAATTTCTCCGGAGTGGGATTCAATTGTAAATGCAACTTTCTGGCCCTCTTTAACCTTGTAAACGTCTTTTTCATAAACCATTAAATCTGCATGGATATGATCGTTGTTCAGCACTTCAAACATTTGTTTCTGGGGATCTACATATTGACCGGTTTTTACATCCACTTTTTCAATAAACCCGTTAATCGGACTAACCACCGGTACTTTTTCGTAAATAGTACCCTGACTGATTTTTTGAGGGTCGAGTTTAAGCAATTTCAATTGAGCTTCAAGGTTTTTTACTTCACCCGAAAGAGAATAAAAATCGGATTGAATTTTTTGAAAATCTTTACCGGATCCCACTTGTCCTTCGAATAGCGTTTTTTGTCTCTGAAAATCTTTTTCGGCATATTGCAGTTGGTTCCACGAATTCAAATAACGTGTCTGTAAATTCAGCAAATCGGGATGGCTCAAATAAGCCAGTACCTGTCCCTGTTTAACCTCTTTGCCTTCAAAAACCTCAATTGAAGTAACATTAGCGCCGATAATTGCTGTAACCGAAGCCTCATTCTGAGGCAGTACCTCAAGTTGACCGTTGGCCACAACAACACTTGAGAAGTTTTGTTTTGACAGCGTATCTACTTTAATTCCCAAGGCGGTAAACTGTTGTCCAGTCAATAATGCACTGGTTGTACCACCTTCAGGAATATTTTCTGCGGGTACTTCTTTGTCGGCAATTACTGCCGGTTTTTGGTTGCAGGCTGCAAAGGCAAGTACAAAAATCCCTGCTATGATAGCTGTTTTTATATTCATCGCTGTTTTATTTACTATTTCTAATTTCATTGTTTTTATTTTGAGGAGTTTATAAAATAATCAACTTTAAACCTGGAATCAAGGTAGTTCCCATAGGCGTTCCAGTAATCGAATTCAATTTGTATGGCATCCTTCACGTTTTGCAGGAAACTGATATAATCAATCGCCCCTTCACGATAAGATACAATCGCCCCGTTTCTCTGTTCTTTTGCAACCGGCAATGCCACATCACGGTAATATATCCAGGTAGTTAGCCATTTTTGATACTCATCGTAAAGAATTCTATATCCTGCCCGTACTTCCAATGTTTTTTGAGAATAATTTTCCCTTGCAATGTTACCTTCGATCTTCGCAGATTGTGTTTTACCTAATTGTGAATTGAAAATAAGCGGAATGCTCAACCCAAACTGATATTTATAAAAACCGGATTGGGCTCCTATTTTCTGGCTACCATATTCGGCAGTGAATTTGGGCAGGTAACCAGATTTTACCAGTTTAACCCGGGCGTCGGCCAATTGCACTCTTTGTTCGTAAAGTTGTAATTCTGGATGTCGATAAATCGAATCTAAAGGTAAATACTGCAAAACGCTGATTTCCTTCGTGGAATTATCATCAACTGTAAAAACGGTATCGCTTACAAACCAAAGATTTAACCTTTGCAAAGAAATTAAATAGTCTCTTTTTGATTTCTCTTTTTGAATACTGATTTGCTTAGCCTGGTTTGATGCCGACAGGTACTCAAGCTTTGAAGTAGCCTGGGTTTCATAGCGCAATCGTGCAGCCCGTTCAAAATCCTTGAAAATTGAATCAAGTTGCAGGTACAGCTGGTATGTTTTTTTTGAGCTGTACGTGTTTCCCCAGGCAACACTTACTTCACGCGCAACTTCCAATTCGGTCAGGTTAAGGGCAGTTTGAGAAATTGCCAATAATTTGTTTTGGACCCTGGATTTAGCGCCAATACTTAAAATATCAAAATTCTGTCTGACGTCAATGGTTGTATATATGCCATTGTTAGCATTACCAAGTTCCTCTGCACCTGTTGAAAATTCGGTATTACCTAAATCCCAGACTGTCTTTTTTAAAACTTGCTGATTTTTAACATCAAGTTGCGCAACTTTTATCAACGGGAAATTATTCTTTGCCCTGCTGATTGCGTTATTAAGCGACATTTGAGTTAAGGAATCTTTCCCCTGGGCCTGTGTTGTTGAAGAAATGAGAGATAAGCCCATACTTAAAAACAAGAAAACAATCAACGTTGTGTTTGTTGTGATCATCATACGGCGTGCTCTTCTTCTTTCAGCTAAAGATTCAACCAAAGCATACAAAACAGGAATTACAACCAATGTGAGGAAAGTAGCGCTAAATAAACCACCGATTACCACAGTGGCAAGAGGGCGTTGCACTTCTGCGCCTGCTGAACCTGAAATAGCCATTGGTAAAAATCCTAACATAGCTGCTGTGGCCGTGAGAAGAATAGGCCTCAATCTTTCTTGTGTCCCGATGGAAATCCGCTCCATGATATCGGTGACACCCTCAATTTTAAGCGAATTAAAGCGACTTATGAGGACTAACCCGTTTAAAACTGCAACTCCAAAGAGTACGATAAACCCAACCCCGGCAGATATGCTGAAAGGCATGCCCCGAATCCATAAGAAATATACACCTCCAATTGCAGCTAATGGCACAGCCATATATATCATAACCGTTTGCGGGAATGAGTGTAGGGCAAAGTATAACAGGATAAAAATCAGCGCCAATGCTATTGGTAAAACAATTGACAAACGGTTTTTCGCCCGCTGCAGGTTTTCAAATTCACCTCCGTAAGTGATGTAATAACCAGCTGGTAAATTGAGCTGTTTATCAAGCTTCTGTTGTATTTCTTTCACAACTGATTCAACATCCCTTCCCCTTACATTTACTCCTACATAAATTCTCCTGAAAGTTCCTTCCCTTGAAATTTGCATTGCCCCGGGTTGAAAATTTATCTCGGCTACCTCTTTGATAGGCACTTGTTTACCGTTAGGCAAATCGACATATAAGTTGCGTAAATCGTCAATGCTTTTCCGGTGCTGTTCATCAAGCCGGATAACCATATCAAAACGTTTTTCTCCCTCGAAGATTACCCCTGCACTGCTACCTGCAAAAGCTGCGCTGACATATCTGTTAAGTTTACTGATATCCAGTCCGTACTGCGCTATCTTTTTCCGGTCATATTGTACGGTCATTTGTGGTAACCCGGCAGTCCTTTCAAGGGTTACATCTTCAGCGCCAGGCACCTTGTTTATTATTTCCAGCATTTTCTCTCCCTTTTGCGAGAGTACATCCAAATCTTCACCAAATAACTTCACCGCAACATCCTCCCTTACTCCTGTTAAAAGTTCATTGAAACGCAACTCAACAGGTTGACTAAAGGTGAAATTAAGGCCAGGAAGTTGCGACAGTTTTTCTCGAATTTTTTCGATCAACTCTTCCTTAGTTTTGGCAGATACCCATTTGTTTAAATCCTTTTCGAGGATAATAAAGCTATCAGTATAATCAAATCCCATAGGGTCTGTAGGTATATCGGCAACGCCAATTCGGGCACAAACCGTTTTAACTTCCGGAAAGTTTGCCATAATTATGTTTTCAACTTCCAATTCCCGTTTTACTGTTTCCGACAACGAACTTCCCGGTCGGAGAAAAGCCTGCATAGCAATATCCCCTTCATTAAGGCTTGGGATAAATTCACCTCCCATGCGGGTAAAAACAAAAACAGCGCTTCCTAATAACAACAAAGCGATAAAAAGGACAGATATTTTACGTTTAAGTGCAAGAAAAAGAACCGGTTTGTATGCGGCATAAATTGCATTTAAAAATCTATTGCTGATTCTTTCAAGTAAATTCTCGAAACGTGCAAACCAACTGTTTTTGTTTTTCGTTGGTTTCATTACTACGGAAGATATCATAGGAACGTAGGTAAGACAGAGCAGTATGGCTCCGATAACGGCAAAACCGAATGTGAAAGCCATCGGGCGGAACATTTTCCCTTCAACGCCTGTAAGAAAAAGTATAGGGGCAAAAACGATCAGGATAATTAACTGGCCAAAAAATGCAGAATTCATCATGGTACTGGAGGCATGATAAGTAAGCTCATCCATTTGGTTTTGATCAAATTTACTTTTCCCGGCCTTTATCCTTTTCTCAATTTCATGGACAGTCCCTTCAACTATGATTACCGCCCCGTCAACGATGATTCCAAAATCAATTGCCCCAAGGCTCATCAGGTTTGCCCACACGTCAAAAACCTTCATTAAAATAAACGCGAACAGCAGTGAAAGTGGGATAACAGATGCAGTAACCAACCCACCTCGTAAACTTCCCAATAAAATAACCAGAACAAATATGACGATGAGTGCACCTTCCATCAGATTCCGGCTAACAGTACTGGTTGTACGTTCAATTAAATCGGAACGGTCGAGAAAAGGAGCTATTTCCAGTCCTTTAGGCAAAGTCTTTTGTACTTCGGCGATTCTGGTTTTTACACTTTGTATAACTTCGTTCGAATTTTCTCCTTTCAGCATCAAAATCATACCCCCAACTGCTTCATGCCCTTCCTGCGTGAAAGCTCCATAACGAACCTGGCTGCCAAAATGAACTTTTTCAGCTACATCACTAATCAAAATGGGTATCCCATTGTCGTTTTTTATAACGATATTCTTTATATCATCCAATGTTCGGGCTAAACCTTCGCCCCTGATAAAATTGGCCATGTGGCTTTTCTCAATATATGCTCCGCCTGTATTGACATTGTTGTTTTCCAATGCTTCAAAAACCTCGGTCATTGAAACATTCATGGCATTCAATTTATCGGGATTCAGGGCAATCTCATATTGTTTAATATTCCCCCCGAAAGAATTTACTTCTACAACACCCGGAATTAAAGCCATTTGGCGTTTTACAATCCAGTCCTGAATGGTACGCAATTCCATTGGAGTATATGTGGTGTCATAACCTTGTTTAGGTTTTATCGTGTATTGGAAGATCTCCCCTAAACCAGTTGTAATAGGCCCCATAAATGGTTCGCCGAATTGACTTGGGATTTGGTCTTTTACTGCATTGAGTTTCTCCTGTACGACCTGTCTTGGCAGATAAGTGCCCATATCATCTTTAAACACAATGGTAACTACAGATAACCCAAAGCGGGACACTGACCGCAATTCGATTACACCCGGTAAATTTGCCATAGCCAGCTCTACCGGATAGGTAACAAATTGTTCGATATCTACCGTGGATAGATTCTGAGAAATTGTAATCACCTGCACCTGATTGTTGGTAATATCCGGAACCGAATCGAGGTTAATTGTTTTTAAAGAATAAATTCCAGCTCCTATCAGGGCAAAAAGGATCAGGCTTACAATAAATTTATTCTTTATAGAATAAGCTATTATTTTATCTATCATAGTATAGTATATTAATTTATTTTACATGCACAGTGAAAAAGTGATGAATCCTGGCAATAATCCCTAAAATAAGGACAGAACAGGCCAGAATAATGAAAAACCATTTTATTACTTGTATCAGCTGTATTTTTTTTCTTCTTTTTTTCACAGACTATAATTTATCTTCTTGCTTCATAGTACTGACTGAATGTTTTTTTGTTTTTGAAATAAACAACCTGAGGTTCTCCCCGATTTCTTAATCCAATCAAAGCATCAGCTTTACAAATTGTATCACCCGAAAACGAGTCGGGAATAAATGCGACCTTGCGATAGTGATTTCTAAGACGGTTACAGCAGTTTTGGCTACAGAAATAGTAAGTTTTACCATCATGAATTACTGGTGAGCTTTCATGAATTTGTAAATTGTCACCACTCATGCAAACTAAGTCGACTGGTATTTCCTTGCCGTATAAGGCATATTGCCGGTAGGCGTATTTGGTATCGCACCAATACGTATAAAATACAAGGACTGAAACTGTTAACACGATAAGTATGCTGAAACTTATCAGCAGTATTCTATTGTATTTTTTATCTTCAGTAATTCGCCTTTCCTGCAATTCCTTCTTTGTTAGTTTCCTATTATTCATTTGATTAGAATATAAAGTATTAACAAAATCCTGACATTTAATCAGGGAAATAAAATAGTAAGAAGAAATTAAGCTAAGGCAGGCGGGCCTCTAAAGGATAATTCAGTAGAAAAATATTGTTTGAGTAGAACAATATTTTGGATAAAAAAAATGGTTGGTTCTACCTTGTTATTGACTTGTTCTGTGCCAAAACCCGAAACAAAAAACAAATTGAAGTTTGATTCTGTCTTCGTATCAAAAGTTTTAGTGTCAAACTTTTCTGTAACGATATTATTAAAAGCGTGACAATGCTTGTTGGCTTCATCCGAAGATTCGCCCGGAATTTTGTTTGTGTTAAGAACACTACTAAAATTATCGCCAAATAAATCAGAATGATGATGATGAGTAACAATAGAATGAAGTAATATTACCAGCCCAGCCAATAATATTAACACCATTCTTATATTTTTCCCAGCACGATTCATAAAAATCCATTTAAGACTAAAATAACAACGACAAATGTAATAAAAAGTTTATGCAACTGAGTTGCAATGTTATTTATAGCAATTTGAACAAACACCTTTGACAACCATGTTAATATTTTCGAGGGTAAAATGGGTAGGTAGGTTTACTGAAGGAACAGGAATGTCATTGAGGCAATACGTTTGCTTGCATTTGGTACAAAGGAAATGAACATGTAAATCCTCTGGGTGGCACTGGCAAGTTTCCTTACACAAGGCATATTTCACCGATCCAGTACCATCGTCGATACTGTGAATGAGTTTATTTTCTTCGAAGGTTTTGATTGTCCGGTATAAAGTTACTTTGTCGGCTTTCTCAAAAGTTTGTTCAAGATCAGCTAAACTAATGGCTGTTGTCTGTTCGCTTAAAACCTTCAAAACCAACTCGCGCATAGCAGTTGGTTTGATGTTACGAGATTCAAATTGTTTGCTGGAATTTGTGTTCATCACAAACCTATTTAAATTATTTTCGCCAAATATAATGATGTCAAATTTAAATATACGAAGAAAGTTATAGTAATATCTTGAAATACACTGCCAATTATAGCCAGCCGGTAAACGAAAAATCCCTAATAATTGGGATTTCGGATTAAAAATCACCACACCACCTTTGTGCCTCAATTTAACACTTAACCTATGGCACATAAAAAACTTTTATTTGGAATTTTATTTAGCATACTTACAAGTGCGCTTTTTGCGCAAACTGGTGCTATTACCGGTAAAGCAACAACCTCCGATGGCAATCCCGGCGAATTTGTCAATATCATATTGGTTGGAACAAACAAGGGTACAATTGTGGGTTCAGATGGACATTTCGAACTTAAAAACATAAAAGCTGGTTCATACACGCTTCGGGCAAGTTTGGTGGGACTGGTCACACAGAACCAACAAATTACGGTGGAGAACGGTAAAACCACCAGCGTTGATTTTCTTTTAACTGAAAATAGCGAGGAACTGAAAGAAGTAGTCGTTGTGGCCAATCCGAGCAAATATGTTACCGATTACCCGTCTGTTTCGCTTCGCCTGAAAACCCCGTTGCTCGAAGTACCGCAGAATATTCAGGTGGTAACCAAACAGGTTATTCAGGACCAGCAGATATTCGACATGCTGGAAGGTATTACCCGGAACGTGAGCGGAGCCCAGCGTGTGGAGCATTGGGATAATTATGCCCAGATTAACATGCGCGGATCGCAGATTGCGGGATTCAGAAACGGGATGAATGTGCAATCGACCTGGGGGCCGCTTACCGAGGACATGAGCATGGTGGAACGCATCGAATTCGTGAAAGGTCCGGCTGGCTTTATGCTGGCAAACGGCGAACCAAGCGGTTTTTACAACGTGGTTACCAAAAAACCTACCGGGATCACCAAAGGCGAGGCCAACATGACTATCGGAAGTTTCGATACTTACCGCTCGGCGATTGACCTTGACGGTAAATTGAGCAAAGACGGAAAAGTGTTGTTCCGTCTGAACCTGATGGGACAAATGAAAGGCTCGCATCGCGATTATGAATTTAACAACCGTATTTCAGTGGCGCCGGTACTCAAATTCCAGTTTACGCCCAACACGTCGCTGACCACCGAATATACTTACCAGTTTAACCAGATGTCGGTTATCGGGTCAAACTATGCGTTTTCTTCAAAAAAACTGGCCGACTTGCCTGTTGATTTTACGACAGCAGAGCCGAACATGAGACCATCAAACATCAACGATCAAAGCTTGTTTGTGACTTTGGCACACACCATTAACGATCACTGGAAATTCACCGGGCAAATTGCTTTCATGAAATACGATCAGGTTGGACAAACCTTGTGGCCTACCGGGTTCTCCGAAAATGGCGATACCCTTCGTCGCGGCCTTTCAAACTGGGATGTGCTTGGATTAATTCAAGTGGGGCAATTTTTCCTGAACGGCGATTTTAAGACCGGAAACATTGGACACCGAATTTTGGCCGGAATCGACATGGGCGACAAAGATTTTTACCACGACTGGTCGCAATCGGGCCCGGTTGAAGGCAGCGTAGGTTTTAACATTTATAATCCGGTTTATGGTCAGGTTCCCGGATCGAGCTATCCGGTTTATGACCGCAGTCTCGATATACGTGAACGGGGAGTTTATTATTCGAACAAATATTCGGCGGTTTATGTGCAGGATGAAATCCGAATGTTTCAGGATAAACTGCGTTTAACCCTTGCCGGACGGTACACCACAGTCCGCGATGCCGATCCGTATTCGGGTTCGGGCAATGCCGAAAAAATAACTCCACGTGTCGGGCTAAGTTATTCGTTGAATAAAAACACCAGTGCCTACACTGTTTACGACGAGGCTTTTATTCCCCAGACCGGCGCCGATTTCAACGGACGCAGTTTCGACCCGATTACTGGGGAAAACCTGGAACTGGGGCTGAAAAAAGAGTGGCTCGACGGTTTATGGACGGCCTCGGTTGCAGCTTACCAGATTACCAAGAACAATGTATTGACCTCCGATCCTGATCATCAGTTTTTCTCGAAACAACTGGGACAAACCCGCACCCGCGGTCTTGAATTTGACATTCGCGGACAAATCACGCAAGGGCTCGACCTGACCTTCAACTACGCTTATACCGACGGGCAAATTACCAAAGACACCGATCCGAAACAGGTTGGCGGCCAAATTCCGGGAACTTCAAAAAATATTGCCAACGCCTGGTTGAGTTATCGTTTTCAGAATGGGGCAGCCAAAGGGCTTGGACTGTCCTGCGGTGTGCAATACCTCGGAGATCGCTCGAACTGGTATGGCGCTTACGACAACTCTTCGCAAATGATGCCCGACTATACCCGCGTTGATGGCGCCATTTCGTACCAGTTCAACAAGTTCGGGGTATCTATGAATGTCAACAATATTTTTAGCCAGTACCTCTATTCGGGCGCCTATTATTCGTGGAGTAAATTCTATTACTGGCAGGCCGAAGCTAATCGCAATTTCCGTCTGTCCATCAATTACAAATTTTAATGCATGAATAGCAGACAAATCATAGGAAAAATTCACCTGTGGCTCGGTATTCCTACCGGGCTACTGGTGTTTGTTATCGCGATAACCGGCTGCCTGTATGCTTTTCAGGAAGAAATACAGCACCTGAGCCAACCTTATCGCGATGTTATTGCCGAAGAAAAACCGGTATTGCCTCCCTCGCAATTGCAGGTTATTGCACAGAACGAGCTGCCCGGAAAACTGCTGCATTCGATCAAATACCACGAAAAAGGGAAGGCTACCGAGGCCATATTTTACAATTTTGAAGAGCATTATTACTATTCTGTTTTCATCAATCCTTACAGCGGGCAAGTCCTGAAGGTCAGGGATAACGAATCAGGGTTTTTCCATTTTGTACTGGATGGCCATTTTTACCTTTGGCTTCCGCCTGAAATCGGGCAACCGGTAGTAGCCACATCGACACTCATTTTTGTCATTATCCTGATTTCAGGACTGATTTTGTGGTTTCCCCGAAATACAAACCAGCTCCGGCGAAATGCGACAATTACATGGAAAAATGGGACACACTGGAAAAAGAAGATATTCGATTTGCACAATATCCTTGGTTTTTACATCTGCCTGTTTGGCCTGATTTTGGCTTTTACCGGCCTGGTATGGGGATTTCAGTGGTTTGCCAACGGATGGTACAAAACTGCCGGAGGCCAGAAGTCGCTGATGTACGCTGATCCGGGATCAACAAAAACAGGCAGTGAACAGGTTTCAATAACTTCGCCTATCGACAGTGTTTGGGTGATGATGCTAAACGAATATCCAGCCGCCAAAAGCATTGAAGTACATCCCCCGGAAAACGAAAAATCGTCGATTGCAGCCAATGCGAATGCCAACGCCGGAACCTATTGGAAAACAGATTACCGCTACTTCGATCAATATACGCTGGCTGAAGTTCAGGCAGACCACATTTACGGAAGGCTGAAAGATGCCGGTTTTGCCGACAAATTGCTGCGGATGAATTACGATATCCATGTGGGCGCCATTGGCGGACTGCCCGGAAAAATTATCGTTTTCCTGATCGGGTTAATTGTGGCCAGCTTGCCGGTAACCGGGTTTCTGATTTGGTGGAAGATCAGAAAATGAAATTAAAATTCGAATTTCAAATTTGATAGAAGAGCTAAGAAGTATTTATTGTCCACTACTGGACAATAAATACCCGTCTTTCCAACATTGCAAGAAAGAAAAGACTTCGAATATGCTGATCATTACAGATGGAAATGGACTACCCATAGTAACCAGAGGAATTATTGGCGGTAACCACAAGAACCTGTACCGTCAAAATACGACTTTTTTATCGGTACAAAAACACAAGCCTGCCTGAACCGCTGCTTTTTTTTCCGTCTTTGGTCGTTGCGCTAATCCGGTAAATATACACTCCGGGTTTCATTTTAACCTGTCGCTGCGCAGGAATCCACTCCAATGGTAAACTTTCAATACCCTGTGAACCAATTTTATCTTTAACTAAATCTATACGCGAACCTGTTGATTGAAAGATTTCAAGTTCTACTTCAAACGTTTCGTCGGGCTGGTTATGTGTAAAAACAAAGCGCGTTTCTCCTTGCATTGGATTGGGATAACTGGATACTGCTTCAATCCTGAAATCATCTTTCACAACAAACCGGATTTCTTTTTCGGAGGAATTGTTAAAAACATCCCAAACTTTGATTTTCAGTACATGCTCTCCTTCCGATAGTCCGGTCAGCGGAAAGACAATTTTTCCACTGGTATAGCTGTTCATATCTGATTGAAAATAGTCATTCAAAGCCATAATATTTGAATTGTCTTCGTCCAGAACGGCAGTAATATCATGTCCAATACCAATGCCTGAAGTATTTATTCCGGTATTATCTCTTATGTTGGCCAATAATACAGAGCTTGCGCTTACCGTTCCGCCGTTTTTGAACGATTCAGAGTTCATGTACAAATCAATTTCAGGGTCTTTAGTATCAGTAATTGATGAACCAGAGGAACCACCAAGATAAAAATTGTCGAAATATCCACTTACATCAATCGATTCATTGTAAGCGTAATACAGGATTTTACCTTTGCCCACTTTATAAGAAATTTCTTTCGGCACAAAAAATGAAAATTCGAATTCGCCGTTTTTAACACTCGCCAGTCCTTTATAAATAATGTTGTTCTGACTGTTAAAGTTCGTAGTTTCCTGCCCGGCATTCCCCAATGTTTCGAGTTGCATTTCTTTGTCGTAAACAGTAGGAATTATTTCACCGTTAAAGGCCGTGAGTTTGGCTCCCAGACTATTGGCTACATATCCTTTTATTGTTACAACGGAAAGTGTATTGATGGTGTCGGTTCCTATTTTAACATCGTTGCCATTGATGCTGTTGGTGATAACCTTGTTATTGGGATTTGCCAACCTAAGGGCAGGATCGGCAAGCAAAGTAAAGTTCAACTGGTTGGTGCCAGTATTTGCCGCAGCTTTTGCCAACCGCATCACATCGCCCAGACGCAGGTTATTGCCCTGTTGGTCTTTTTCAAAAACGTATTTAAAGAATTTGCTGTTTAAAACAAAATTAGCGCCGGAATAGACCAGCCTT
>JAHEYT010000077.1 GCA_023251455.1 Bacteroidota bacterium | reverse complement strand
TTGTTCCTTAATTGTTCATGTTCAAACCAGGTATTTTGTCGAACCCATTCCGGTTTTAAAAGTTAATTTAAAAACATACAACCCTAATAGTAAGCTCGATTTTTATCGGGCTTTACGTGTTTATTAGAATTTATAATTGAAGTCAAAAAATATATTAGAAATCTTGATGAAAAATCAAATTGATAATTCGCCTTTTCATCAAAAGAATTCTAAGCTGATAATTTATATATTTACAACAATGTGGTAAACCAAAACCTATGACTATGAAAATTATTCTTCGCAGCTTTATTACCAATTTGTACAAAACCTAATCCTATAATTCTTAATTATACTAACCTAAATCTTAACCTCTATGAATTTCAAAAAATTTATCATCATTCCTGTATTTATTGCATTTCTGGCCTTCACATTTATTTTGATTGACCAATTGATTAGCCCTCACATGCCAATAAGCGACAATAAAGGATTTGGCTGGGTTACTTTCCAGGCATGGGCCATGTATTTTCTTGCCGGCTGCACTTTAAAGGGTGGACTGCGGACTTTTTTAGGCTATGTAATGGGTATCATTGCGGCTGTGGTGATAATAACTCTTGCAGGTAAATTTGGAGCCACAGGCTTCTGGGCTGTTCCTTTGGCTGTATTTATTGTAGTTATTCCGATGTGCTCAATGGAAAGAGCGCATTCAGCTATTGATTTTGTCCCAGCTTTATTTGTCTCATCCGCGGTATTCTTTGCTTTCATGAATTACATACCTAATGCAACAATGATGTCATCGGCAGTTACAATTTTGACATATTGTGCAATTGGCATGATCTATGGAATTGTAACAGTTGCGTCAAGAAACTTTTACGAGAAAAAAATTGCCCAATTAAATTAGTTTTTAATTGACATATCAAATTAAGCATTTAAAAGGAATGGATGACTTCAGAGCATCCATTCCTTTTTATTTGACAGAATCTATTTGCACAATCTGACTATTCAGTAAAACATCGGTTGAAAGAATCCAAGAGAAATGAGTAATTTTGCCTAAATGATTATAATAATAAACTCACTAAAATATAAATAATGAAACCAACTCTTTTAATTCTTGCAGCTGGCATGGGCAGTCGTTTTGGCGGACTAAAACAAATTGAACCTGTTGGCCCAAATGGTGAATCAATTATCGAATATTCGGTATATGATGCGATCAGAGCTGGTTTTGGTAAAGTTGTATTTGTTATTCGTGAAAGCTTCGCAGAAAGCTTTAAAACCCGCTTTGAATCGAAGCTGACTGGTAAGATCGAAGTTGGATATGTATATCAGGAAACCAACATGCTGCCAGAAGGTTTTCAAATGCCAGATGGTCGCGAAAAACCATGGGGAACCGGACACGCTGTACTGATGGCGAAAAATGCCATTAACGAGCCATTTGCGGTGATAAACGCCGATGATTTTTATGGTGCAGAAGCATATCGTGTAATCGCTGAATATCTGACACAATTTATTACTCCTGTAAAATATGCGATGGTTGGATACCGTCTGAACAATACCTTATCAGAATTCGGAACGGTTTCAAGAGGAATTTGTGTGACGGACGAAAATAATCAGCTAACAAAAATAACAGAAACTCACAAAATAAGACCTGAAGGAAACCAGATACTCTGTGAATCGGAGGAAAAAGAAACTGTTGAGCTAACAGGAAATGAAATTGTCTCAATGAATTTCTGGGGATTTCATCCTTCAATCTTTGAAAATATAGAAAATCAATTCATCGATTTTTTGACACACAATATTGATCAGCCTAAATCTGAATTCTACATTCCTTTTGTAGTCTTTGAAATGATTAAAAGCGGTCAGGTCAATGTTGAAGTTTTACATGCTGATTCGCCCTGGTTTGGAGTTACATACCAGGAAGATAAATCCTATGTAATTGAACAGATCCAAAATTTAACGAATCAAGGAGTCTATCCTGAGAAACTTTGGTAGCCTATTGCCAAGGTATTTTAGAGAAGGTCACAGGCGTTGGAACAATCTCGGAGGCTTTGGGAACGATCAGGGAGGTGTTGGATCGCATCTCGGACACATTGCAACACATCTGTTAGGGCGATGCTGTGAATTCAGCATGATTTTGAGGGAAAATAAGTTTTACTTCAAAATCACCTTTTCACTTTTCACCGTTTGTCCAATAAATGTAGCAGCATTTTTCTCGAAAATCTCAACATTTTCGGTTGTGTAGTATTTTACCAATCCCGATTTCGAACATCTATCGTCCATTTCGGGGTGACGAGCCAAATACTCCACCAGCTTGCTGCTTACTACCTTTCCTTGTTCGAGCAATTGAATACCTTCAGGAACAAACTTTCGGATAACTGGCATTAACAAGGGATAGTGCGTACAGCCCAAAATGATTGAATCAATCTTTGGATCGGCAGACAATAGATTCTGAATATTTTTCGAAACAAAGTATTCAGTTCCGGGCGAATCAAGCTCATTATTTTCAACCAAAGGAACCCAAATTGGACAAGCCTCCTGAGTTGTCTGGATAACCTTTCCATTAGACCATTTCTCCAGTTCAATCGGGTATGAATTGGAAAGCACAGTTCCGGCGGTTCCCAGTATTCCCACGTGCCCATTCCTTGTATAATCGCCTATCGCTTCTACGGCAGGGCGAATCACACCCAAAACCCTGAGATTGGGGTCCATTTGTGGCAAGTCATTCATCTGGATATTTCTCAGCGCTTTGGCCGAAGCCGTATTGCAAGCCAAAATAACCAAAGGACATCCCATTTCAAAAAGTTTCGTTACCGCCTGAAGTGTATATTCATAAACAACCTCAAATGAACGCGAACCATAAGGAGCACGGGCATTATCGCCTAAATAGATAAAATCGTATTCGGGCATTACGCTAATAAAATCTTTCAGGATAGTTAATCCACCGTAACCGGAATCGAAAACTCCGATGGGTTGAAACTGACTTGCCATATTTATTTGAGTTTTAACAAAATTAAAAAAGCCACCTAAAATAAGATGGCTTTTCGTAATATTTTATCAATACTATTATTGGATACCCAATTTCGTTTTTACAAAAGGAAGAATATCAACGCTTTCTTTCGAATTATAAAGAATTACCCGTGAACTCATATCGAAAACATAGACTAATCCTTTTTCCGCACCAACTTCTTTAATGGCTTTATCAGCTTTATCAAATACAGGTTTTAAAAGATCAGCCTGTTTGGTCTGAAGTTGCTGGCTTGCAGTTTGTTGATAAGTTTGAATACGCTCAGACATAGCAGAAATTTCATCATCTTTCATTTTGCGAACAGTTTCTGATAAAGAATCTCTTTTTGTAATATATTCCGCATATTTGGCCTGGGCTTCTTTTTGCATCATACCTAAGGCATCTTCCAATTCTTTCTGAAACGCAGTAAATTGTTTTTCTGCAGTAGCTCGTTCGGGCATAATTTGGACGAGAGCCTGCAAATCAATATGACCAAATTTTGGAGCCTGAGCATTGGCAAAACCTGCTGAAAGCAACAGTATCCCTAAAACACAAATTTTGAAAACACTTTTCATACTTTTCTAGATTTAATTTATTTTGACAAATTTATAATATTAATTTTTATAACCAAGTTTGGTCAAAACCTGATCAGAAAGATCAAATTTCGGATTGGTATAGATTAAGGTAATGCCATTGGCTTTATCAAAAATCACTGCATAACTTCCTTCAGTCGAGATTTCCTGAATGGCATTAAAAATATCGTCCTGAATAGGCTTAACCAGTCCCTGACGCTTTTTAAACAAGTCACCTTCCCTACCAAAATATTTGCGCTGTAATTCTTTGTATTCCTTTTCTTTGGTAACAATTACATCTTCGCGTTTGCGTTTCATTTCATCCGAAAGCAATACACTTTCCGATTGAAAATCTTTGTACATCTGTTCTATCTCGGCATGCATTGATTCCAGTTCCTTTTGATACTGACCGGATAGCTGATCCAACTGTTCCTGAGCTGCTTTGTAAGACGGAATGTTTTCCAGAATATACTCTGTATCAACATAAGCAAATTTTTGTGCAAATGTAGTTGCTGTTGCCAGTAATAAAATCCCTGTGATAATAACTAATTTCCTCATTGTGTCGTTTTTTAAATTGTTTCTTGAGAGGGTTTAGCAAATTCCAGACCAAAATATTGAATTAAAATTGCTGTCCGATTACAAAATGGAACTGACTTCCGGCGGCATCGCTTTGACCGGCCACTTCATCGAAACCATATCCCCAGTCAATACCCATCAAACCAAACATTGGCAGAAAGATCCGGACACCTGCACCCGCCGAACGATGAAGTTTGAACGGATTGTAATCGTTGAAATCATTCCAGGCATTACCTGCTTCAAGGAAACCAAGCACATAGATGGTTGAAGATGGTTTCAGGATAACCGGGTACCTGAGTTCCATAGAAAGCTTGTTGTAAATATTCGATCCCTGAGAACTGCTCAAACTGTAATCTTTGTAACCGCGAAGCGAAACGATATCACTTCCGTAAAGGTTATATCCTGACATACCTGATCCTCCAACGCGAAATCCTTCAAAAGGTGACTGCCTGTATTTGTTATAATTACCAAGGAAACCATATTCAAATTTGGTGTGCAAAACTAAATTGGTATTCTTTGAAAGCGGTGAATACCAATCGCCTTTGAACATCCATTTGTGATATTCAATCCATTTGTATCGTTCCGACAATCCAACTTTACTGTAATCTATTCCATTTAAAAGAGAATACGGAGGAGTTATTTGAAGTGAAAGGGTGAAACTTGATCCTCTGCGTGTGTACAATGGATTATCCAATGAGTTTCGACCAAATGCTGTTTTAAAACTGAAATTATTAAATCCACCATTTCCGGTTCCTGTACCATCATTCAGGAAATAATAATAACCAGCCATATTCTGTAGCTTATAGTGCTGAAACGAAAGCTCGTGGTACATGGTAAAATAATCATCAGGCCAGCGTAAACGATAGCCATATCCGATAGCGGCTGCCGAAGTTATTTGAATCTGGTCACTTTCAGACGATTGAGTATCATAGGTATAATTTGTTCCATAATCATATCCGGAGCCGTAACCATATCCATAACCGTAAGGTGAATAACCTGAGCCATAAGGCGAATAACCGCCATAACCACCACCATAACCACCATAACCGCCATAACCACTACCATAGCTCGAATATGGATCGCTGTAACTGTTATATGAGGTATTTGCCGAATAGTTTACTTTGGAGTGATTAAACGAGAGCGTAAATGAATTCGGTTTTCTACCACCAAACCAAGGTTCAGTAAATGTAAAACTATACGATTTATAAAACTTACCACTTGTTTGCGCCCTTAGGCTTAAAGCTTGTCCATCACCAGTTGGTAATGGTCTCCAGGCTTCTTTATTAAATATGTTCCGAACCGAAAAATTGGAGAATTTCAAACCAATTGTACCCACAAACATATTCGCTCCCCAACCTCCTGAAAGTTCAATCTGGTCATTGGCTTTTTCAACCAATTCGTAATTAATATCTACAGTTCCGTTTTCAGGGTGAGGTCTCACGTCCGGATTAATGGCTTCCGGATCGAAATGTCCCAACTGAGACAATTCCCTGACGGTACGGATAATATCTGATTTACTGAAAAGATCACCCGGTAAAGTCCGAAGTTCACGACGGGCCACATGCTCATTCGTTTTTGTATTTCCGGAGATAATAATTTTATCGATGGTAGCCTGACGCCCTTCCTGAATACGCATTTCAAGATCGATAGAATCTGCCTCAACCCGCGTTTCCATTGGTGAAAGATTGAAGAATAAGTAACCATGATCGAGGTAATCACTACTTACTGCATCCTCATCGTCTTTGGTACGTTTATCTAATAATTTCTGATCGAAAACATCGCCCTTTTTAATACCTAAACGTGCTGAAAGGTAATCACTTGGATAAATTGTATTTCCAACCCATTTAATATCGCGGAAATAGTATTTGTTACCTTCCTCAACCCAGAGATCTAAACGAACCCGATCTTTATCCAATTTCGAAATCGAATCTTTGGTTATAGTAGCATCGCGGTAACCCTTCTCATTATACTTTTTGATCAGGTTTATTTTATCTTCATCATATTTTTCGGTCAGGAATTTTTTAGAGCTGAAAAAGTTCTTAATCTTTTTTGCTTTGGTCTTTTTCATCGATTTTTCGAGCACACCAGCTTTAAGGTTCGCGTTTCCATGATAGACAATTTCACCAACTTTTACTTTTTCTTTCTTATCGACATTAATATCCAGAATTACACTGTTATTTTGCGTCGTATCATCACGTTGAATAACATTTACTGTTGTATTCAGGAAACCTTTATCAAGGAATATATTCTTAATAATTTTCTCAGCTGTACGTAACTGATTATCGGTAACCTGACTGCCTTTTAGGAGTAAAACCTTCTTGGTAATGTCATCTTTTTCTGACTTTGACACACCATTAAAATTAACATCGGCAAGCCTTGGACGTTCCTGAAGATTAATCCGAAGCCAAATATTATCGCCAACAATTTTATCTGCTGTTATCTTGACATCCGAAAACAAACCATGATTCCAAAGTTTCTTGATTGAATTGGTTATAGCATCACCAGGAACAACTATTTTATCGCCCAGACTAAGTCCCGAAATCTGCAACAATACCTGCGTATCCAGATAACGTATTCCCTGAACATCTAATCCCTTAATTACATACTCTTTTGGACTCGAATAATAGATGGAAAAGTTTGTGCTGTCGCTTTCAGCTTCCTGAGAAAAGACTTTTGCGCTGATAAACAGCAGAATAATAAACAATTTTAATTTACGCATTCTATTTCGTTATTGAATTAGCTTATAAGTTGTTGACTTGTTTTACCAAACCTTCTTTCTCTGTTCTGAAAATCATAAATAGCCTCAAATAAATCTTCTTTCCGATAATCGGGCCATAACTTAGGAGTAAAATATAATTCGCTATAGGCAATTTGCCACAACAAAAAGTTGCTGATCCGGCATTCGCCACTGGTTCTAATTAATAATTCAGGATCGGGCATTTCCGAAGTATTAAGAAAACAATCCATCATGTCGTAGTTAATATCCGATGGTTCAAGTTTTCCTAATTTCACCTGTTCGGCAATCCGCTTAACAGCTTCAACGATTTCCCATTTCGAACTGTAACTCAGTGCCAAAACAAGCGTTAATCCTGAACTTGATTTAAGTTTATCAATTGACCATGCTAATTTTTCCTGGACATGCAGGGGAAGGCTTTTAACAT
Source organism: Bacteroidota bacterium (assembly GCA_023251455.1). GTDB lineage: Bacteria > Bacteroidota > Bacteroidia > Bacteroidales > Prolixibacteraceae > Aquipluma. The sequence goes on along the minus strand of JAHEYT010000077.1, from coordinate 22,096 downwards.
CTCCGATAACCTGAAGGCGTACATTGCTTTTAAGTAATTCGTCTGTTTCTTCAGAAATCACATGAACCAAAAGTCCCATCAGAGCGTCTACTTCCTCCTTTGGCCGAGCCCAGTTTTCAGTAGAAAAAGCATATAGTGTTAAATATTTAACTCCAATTTCGCCAGCGCCTTCAACGACAGAACGCACAGCTTCAACTCCGTGTTCGTGGCCGAAAGTCCGCTCATTTCCAAATTGTGCTGCCCAACGACCGTTTCCATCCATGATGATGGCAACGTGCTTTGGAACTCTATCTATTATCAGCTTATCTTTAAATGACATTTTCAATCGTTTAAACTATCTCATACCATTTTTTTCGGAGCCAAAAATACTCTAAAAAATTTGGTTTACTCCCTTCTATTTTTATTCCAAATTCCCCAGTCAAGCATGTTACGTTCTTTTCTGGTTCTCACTTCCCAACCCTGATTTCCGTATATTAATTTATAAACCAAATGTATACCCATGTATGCTGTCCAATCATTGTTGTGAAACTGGTCGGTATATTTTATCTGAACATTAGGAGTAACACTCTCATCCATATAACTTAGCGGATCATCCAGATTATCCAGTTTATCTGAGAAAGATTTCCGCATTCCACCCTCGAGTCCAATTCCCCACCTTCGGCTAAGATTATATTTAACTCCAAGTCCAAAAGGAATAGTCGGCGCTATTTCTGAACCGTCAATTCCATTAATGGTATATTTATAGGTTTGTATTCCAACTCCTCCTGAAATGAAGGTCGACCAATGAGTTTCTTTATCGCCGACAATATATTTAAGGTAATTCCACTCAAAATTCAATGAAATGTCAAGCACATTCTTGTCAAAATTCCATAAAATATCAGTTGGGTCAGGATTCAGAGGTTGATAATCAAATTCACCTTCAGCGCCGATAGTTCCATTAATCACATTAAACCGCAAGCCATACCTCGGGTTAAAATTGAACCGGACAAAACCGCCATAAGCTGGATTGATAGATTTCTGGAAATCAACCTTGGTCATGTCACCCAAATAGGTACCTGCTCCTCCGAAAACGCCTATATCAACACTCGGTTGCGCGATTGCCTTAATTGCCAGAAATCCTATAAGAAAAATTACCAATAATTGCTTCATCGAAATACATTTTTGAAAGGGGTTTTTACTCTATAAATCATTCAGGCACTATCATTTAGACTCTGAACATAACACCTTTCAAGTGCTACAAAAGTAATACAATTCTGATATATCCATGCCTGATGCATATTATAAAACCCAAATAGAGGTTAAAAATTGTTAAGCTGAGAAGAAATCAATTTCGCTTATCCACGCCCCACATGAGTTTATTGCGAAGCGTTGAGAAAAAGCTGTGCCCCTTGAGTCTGATAGTCTTGACTTTAAATGGCGCCTTCCGAATTTTTAGTGACTCGGTAAAATATATAGGTTCCGATTTGGAATCAATAGATGCCAGAAAGTGTAGCCCGCGACCTTCAACCTTTAATGTGATAGAATGATGATCGGGAACGACCATTGGTCTGACAGTTAAATTATGCGGAGCAATCGGACTGATAACAAAATTTTCAGAATCTGGTGTCAAGATAGGGCCACCGACACTTAGCGAATAGGCTGTAGAACCGGTCGGTGTGGCAACAATTAAACCATCGGCCCAATAAGTATTCAGGAATTCCTCATTAATGTAGGAATGAATATTGATCATCGATGCAGAATCGAGTTTGGTAACAGCGATTTCATTCAACGCATACTGAAATACAGATTGTTTGTCGGACACTATTTCCAGCTCAAGAACAGTGCGCTCATCAATTAATATATTTCCCTCCAAAATATCATTTACTGCGCTATCAATCTCTTCTCGTGAAATATCAGAAAGAAAGCCCAATCTGCCCGAATTAATCCCGACCAATGGTATTGAACCATTTTTAGCGACCAAAAATGATTTCAAAAATGTCCCGTCCCCACCTAAACTAAACATATAACTAACGTCATCAGGTAAATCGTTGCTATCGTCAAACTGACCAGTAATATCAGGATAAATTTCACAATCCTGATGTAAGTATTCCAGAAATGGACGATAAACGAAACTTTCAATCTGCTTTTCTTTCAACAAATAGAATAGCCTCGATAATTCCTCAAAAAATTCTGGATTAACCGTCTGTCCGTATAGTGCTATCTTCATGAATGGAACTTTGGAACAAAAATTAAATATTCATAAACTTCATCAGCTGATCAAGGCGATCGTCATACAAATCAGTAATGACCGAATCATCCATATAAACTGCAATGATGTTATAATCGTACCGAACAAAGGTTTGAATTATTGCTGACAAATCAATCACATTAATCTTCAAAGTTACTGTCATGCGTCGCGATTCAACTTCAGGAGAAACGTAAAAACTCAGGATTTTGGCATTGTTGCCCTCAACAATCTGTGCAATTTGCGAAAGAGAATAGTCTATCGAATTCAATTCAAGTACAATAACCCCACCAGGTTCCTGAACAGCGACCAGATCAGCGAATTTCTGAGCTAAATCAAAGACAGTTATGACTCCACAGTATTGATCGTACAAATCGAGTACTGGAACAGCGCTTAACTTTAGTCGTGAAATGGTCAAAAAAACCTCGTAAATATGTTGATTTGTATGTATATGGGGCGAAAGTAAATGATCCGAATAATCACCAACTGGCTTGTCAATTATATTCAGGTCATAAATAATTTTGTCTGATATCAGTCCTACCAATCGTTTCCCATCAACAACAGGCAGATGAGAAATCCTGAAAATTTCCATCCAATTCAATGCCTTCTGACCAGTATCAGTCAAGCGCAAAGGAGGAACAACTTCAGAAAGAAGGTTTTGTGCTATCATTTTTTTAAGTTTTCATTATAGCCTGAATCAAATCTTAATCGTAAATTGCGCCATTAAAATTCGGATATGACCAGACTAAGTGTAAATATAAACAAAATAGCAACATTACGAAATTCGCGCGGAGGAAATACCCCAAGTGTTTTAGAGGCTGCTATTAATTGTCAAAAATTTGGAGCTCAGGGCATTACAATTCATCCACGACCTGACGAAAGGCATATTCGCCGTCAGGATGTATTAGATATTAGACCTATTATTACTACTGAATTTAACATTGAAGGTTACCCTAGCGAAGATTTTATTGAGATGGTTATTGCAGTAAAAGCGCATCAGGTAACCCTAGTCCCAGACTCGCACGACCAACTGACCTCCGATCACGGCTGGGATACCATCAAACACATGGATTTTCTGAAAGAAGTGATTGCCCGCTTTAAAGCTGAAGGAATACGTACTTCAATTTTTGTTGATCCCGATTTGTCAGCCATCGAAGGAGCCAAAGAAACCGGAACAGACCGCATTGAATTATATACCGAACCTTTTGCGCAACTATATCCTATTGATCCGATTAGGGCAGTTGCACCGTTTAAGGAAGCAGCTATTTTGGCCCACAAACTTGGATTGGGTATCAATGCCGGTCACGATTTGAGCCTGAAAAACCTCCGCTTTTTCCATGATCATGTGCCATTTCTCGACGAAGTATCCATTGGTCATGCCCTCATTGCCGATGCGCTGTACATGGGCTTGAGAAGCACCATCCAGGATTACCTTTCCTGCCTTCAATAACCGCTGAAATGAATCTTTTTTTCAGAGAAGAAGGCGAAGGATTTCCGGTTGTAATTGTACACGGACTCTATGGATCGTCGGACAACTGGCTGACTGTAGCCAAAAAACTCTCGTCCAGTTATAAAGTATACATGATCGATCAACGCAATCATGGACGTTCGCCAAATTCGGAAGAACACAGTTACGAGGCCATGAAAAACGATCTGGCCGAATTCTTCGATCAGCAAAAAATTGAGAAAGCTATTTTAATGGGGCACAGCATGGGGGGGAAAACTGCGATGTGTTTTGCGGCTGACTACCCCGAACGCATTGAAAAATTAATTATGGTTGACATTGCTCCCAAAGATTATTTTTTGCTAAACGACGAAAGCCAGTACTACCTGCACAACAATATTTTACGAGCCATGCTCGAACTTGATTTCAGCCGGGTTGAATCTCGAAAGCAAGTGGAAGATTTCCTGAACGAACGAATCGACAGTACCCAGATCGTCCAGTTTCTGCTAAAAAATGTACACCGGAATAAAGAAAATCACCAATACGAATGGCGTCTGAATGTTCCGGTTTTGTACGATAATCTGGATGAAATTATCAAAGGAGTGAATGCTCATTGGTTCGACGACCGTTTGCCGATTACCAACTACCCGGTGCTGTTTATTAAAGGAGCCAACTCAAACTACATTCTTCCTGAAGATTATCCATCAATCCGCCGCATTTATCCTGAAGCCGGAATTGTAGAAATTCCCAATGCGGGACACTGGCTGCATGCCGAACAACCACAACTTTTCATGGACGTACTTTGGAGCTTTTTACGAAAAATATCCTGAATATTTCAGGTTTCATGCTCCAAATTCCAGGAAGCACATTTTGGAACTTGAAATTTGGAATTTGAAACTCTCTTATCGGTTATACTTCTCAGTGATTTGCTTCAGAAACAGCTTATGATTTGAACGAATCTGCGGCCAGGTAAAGCGCCAATTCCAATTGCCGGCAGCTACTCCAGGCGTATTCATCCGTGCATCTGCATCAAGCCCTAAAACGTCCTGCATGGGTGCAATAGCAGTATTTGCCGACGAAGCCCAAGCCTGTTCCATAAAATTACGGACAAACTGTTTTCCGCTTCCCTGAATATACTTGTGGAGGAATTTTCTTTCTTTTTTATCAATTGAGTTAAACCACCCAAGCGAAGTGTCATTATCGTGAGTTCCTGTATAAACCAGAAAATTAGTGGCGTAATTATGCGGTAAATTCGTATTTGAGGTATCCGAGCCAAAAGCAAACTGAAGCACCTTCATTCCAGGCAAATCATAGTCATCCCTGAGTCTTTCAACTTCGGGAGTTATAATACCCAAATCTTCGGCAATCACTTCCAAGGTTCCCAACTGCTCTTTTAATTTCCGGAATAATTCATGTCCTTTGGCTGGCAACCATTCACCAATAATGGCTGTTTCTTCATCCGCCGGAATCGACCAAAAAGACTCCAATCCACGAAAATGATCAACACGAACCCGATCGAACATCCGGAGGTTAAAATGAATTCGTGCCAGCCACCAATCGAAATCGCGTTCGGCAACCCGTTCCCAATCGAATACCGGGTTTCCCCAAAGCTGGCCGGTTTCACTGAAATAATCGGGCGGAACCCCTCCAACCTGCGTAGGTTTCGAATCGCCATCGAGCAGAAAAATATCCTGATTGGCCCAAACATCAACGCTGTCAAACGAAACATACAACGGAATATCACCGATTATATGAATGCCTTTCGAATTGGCATATGCTTTCAGTTTAAACCATTGCCTGAAAAAGATAAACTGCATGAACCGATGAAAATCAATTTCGGCATGTAATTCTTTAAAATACTCCTGAATGGTGTGATGATCGCGAATGACCAATTTTTTCTTCCAGGTATTCCAGACACTTTCACCGTACTTGGTTTTTAGCGAACGGAACAAAGCATAATCGTCGAGCCACCACGAATTATGCTGCATAAATGTATGATATTCTTCTCTATAGCGGTCAAAATTTTTCTGAAATTCAGCAAAAGCCTCACGAAGTAACGCCGTTTTCCACTCCTCTACCCTTTCGAATTCCACTAATTTATCCTTGAAATTCGGATCTGTAACTTTTCCTTTTGAAATTAAGCGATCGGTAACCAATTGCTGAACATCAATAAACATGGGATTTCCGGCAAATGCAGAATAACACTGGTAAGGCGAATTGCCATAACCAACCGGACCGAGTGGCAAAATTTGCCATATCTTTTGTTTGGCCTGAGCCAGAAAATCGACAAACTGAAAAGCATCCTTTCCCAAACACCCAATGCCACCTTCGCCCGGTAGCGAGCTGATGTGCAACAAAACCCCACTACTTCTTTCCATTATTCCGAATTAATTCTCTGTAAATTTTTAAATATCCTGCAGTTTCACGAACAACTCTCTGAACCGCCAAACCATGCTTCAAATCAGGTACAAACGACTTCGGGTCGTTTCCTCCAAGAAAAATATAATGTGCATGAATCATCGAACGTAACCAACCCGGGGGAACATGACCCGATGGGAAACTGGTAATTGGTGCGTAATTGCTACCAATCACCTGCCGCGTCCATTGCCCTGTTTCTTCGAGGTAATATTCGAAATAGTCAACTGAATGTGATGAATAACGAAGCATTCCTTTCTCAGCATAAATTTCGAGTGAAACCAAATCGCCTGTTCCAGAACTTATACGGCTTGCCGACATCGTTCCGGCTGCGAAACTTTCAGGCTGAACCAGCGACAATGAGCTGAATAAATCGGAGTCTTCAGGAACATCAGCAAACCTTCCGGCCTGAAAAGCACCGGTAATTTGAAGATCGTTGCCTAAAAATGCCATGAGCAAACTAATTCCGTGTGATCCCAAATCGGCCATCGCGCCCCCATCAGGAGCCGGTGTCAGGCGGGTTTGCCGCTTGTCGCGGTACGATTGCTGCAAATAATCGCCGTGGTAATATTTCAGGTCGAAATGAATCGGGTTTCCTAATTTCCCGGAGCGCCAGAAAGCCAAGGCTTCGCGAACTGAAGCAGTTTGCAGATACTGAAACCCAACCTGAATTTGCTTTCCGGAGTTAGTTGCCAAATAAGTCATTTCCTGCTCTTCTTCCTGATTGGAACAAACTGGTTTCTCCAGGTAAATTCGCTCAACCGAAGGCATTTCGAGCGCCAGCTTAAGGTGTTCAAAATGAACTTTATTCGGACCCATAATCAGCACCGTATTGATATCCGGATTGCTCCTGAATTCTTCAATCGAGAGCGACTTTTTAAAGCCAAACTTTGCAGTAAAGGCCTCGCTGCTTTCTTTCCGGGCCGAGCAAACCGCCTCAAATTCAATTTCAGGAACCAAAGCATAAAAATACTTTAGCGAATTTAAAGCAAAGGCATGCGACCGGGCAATTCCACCGGCACCCAAAAAGCCAATTATAATCTTTTCTGAACCCATAATCGGTATAGTAATAATCAAAGTTCCAAAATTAAACGATTAAACGAAATGAAAACCATTCTGCTGAATAAGATTGCGGTTTAAACAGAAACAGCCGGATTGACGAATCAACCCAGCTGTGTTATCTTATCGTAATACAATTGATGATTGCTATTCGAGTTCTAAAACAACTACCGATTTTCCGGGAATACTTACTTCCAGCTTGTTGTCGGTAAGTTTTTTGGCATTCTTAAATGCAACTGGCACAACAGTTTCCGGTTTGTCAAATGTATTAACCGAATTAAATGCCGAAGCTGTCAAAATGGTTCCCAAATTAATTTTAGTAAAACCTTTTCCTGAAAGATTAATCTCTAATTTAATTTCTTTTGAAGGATTCAAATTGCTCAAAGTCACATGAATTTTACCATTCTTATCAACCGATGCAGAACTGCTGATTGCCGGAATCTGATCGTTTCCTAGTTTGTAGGGTTCGCAGATCAGGTTCGAAGGCAGCAAAGTCGCATCCTGATGAATATTGTACATTTTGAAAATGTGATAAGTTGGGGACAGTACCATTTTATTTCCCTGTGTCAGGATCATAGCCTGCGAAACATTCACAATCTGTGCAATGTTGGCCATTTTTACACGGTCGCTGTGTTTGTTCAGAATGTCCAGCGTGCTAGATGCAATTAACGCATCGCGCATCGAGTTTTGCTGAAAGAGGTTACCAGGAATGGTTCCGGGCTCCACATCGGTCCAGATTCCCCATTCGTCAACCAGCAAATCAACACGTTTATCTTTATCATACTGATCCATGATGGCTGAATGGCGGCTCACCAACTCATCCATGTACAAAGCTTTTTTCAGGCCTGAAAAATAAAGCGCTTCGCCAAAGCCGGTAGCAGCCGATTTATTGTTCCAGCCTTCACCTGCAATGGTATAATAATGAAGCGACAAGCCATCCATGTTATTCCTGCCTTTTTCCATCAATACTTTTGTCCAATTGAAATCACTTCCATTTGAACCGCAACCAATGCGTTGGAATTTGTCGCCACCATACATTTTGGCATAGTTTGAATATTGCCTCATCAAATCGGCATAAAATTCAGGAGTCATGTCACCGCCGCAACCCCAGCTCTCGTTACCGATTCCGATAAATTTCACATTCCAAGGTTTTTCGCGTCCATTCTTCTTGCGAAGATTTGCCATCGGCACATCGTCGTCCGAAGTCATATATTCGATCCAATCGACCATTTCGCCAACTGTGCCTGAACCAACATTAGCCGAAATGTAGGGATCGCAGCCCAGCATTTCGCAAAGATTCAGGAATTCGTTGGTGCCAAAGCTGTTATCTTCAACAGTTCCGCCCCAAAATACATTTTTTATTTTCGGACGATCGGCCAAAGGACCAATGCCGTTTTTCCAATGGTAAGTATCGGCAAAACAACCGCCTGGCCAGCGCAATACTGGCACTTTTAAAGCCTGAAGGGCTTCGAGCAAATCTTTACGGTAACCGTTTACATTTGGAATCGGCGAATCTTTGCCCACCCAGATTCCGTCGTAAATACAACGTCCGAGGTGCTCGGCAAACTGACCGTAAATATTTTTGTTGATTTGAGTTTTTCCGCCAACAGCATCAATTTCGAGCACATTGACCTGGGCCTTCAAGGTAAAAGTGGCAAGCACCACAAGCAAAAACAGCGATAACTTTTTCATTTCTAATTATTTGGATTTAAGGTTAAGTTTCTTCTATTCGATAAACCAAAAGAACAAAAAAATAATTGTCTTTCAAACACTTTATTTTTTACAACACAAATAAAAAGATGAAAAAGGGAACGGGTAATAACAATTTGGTTATTCGATCAACGTCAGGTTTTCAGCAAAGGCAAATTCTTCAATCGCGGTAAGTAAAAATCCGTTATAGGGAGCAAACTGTTCTTTTCGTCTGCGGATATACGAAAAATGAAATGGTGAAAAGCTTTCAAACGCGGCAACATATTTTCGGCTGTAAGCATCAGGAACCTGAGCAATGGCCTCAGTAATAAAAAGATCCATACTTCTGCGCATCAGCGATTTAAACAACTCAATGTGTTGTCCATCAAAAAACGCCAGGCTTTCCATAACATGTTCACCAAACCAATAGGTTTTGTTCAGCTTTTCGTCCAACGGTGCCCGAAAAGCAGGGCCAGAAAACACAGTCATCAATCCGGCTGAGTGATCTTCTTCAACATCCTGAATGTCGTCGAGCAACTGAAGATAGGCACCATAACCATACAAAAAATACCGTTGTGCTTCAGTCAATTTTCCGGCAACCAGATATCCATCAGCCAATACAGATGCCCCACCCTTCGCCAGACAAATTTTCAGGATTTCAGTTTCGTCAATCTGGTCCTTCTGCTGAAGGAGTTTCAGGCTATTGGTTTGAGCATCATGAATACCAAGCAAACTTTCGTACACCTCCGGAAAATCATTCCGCGAATATTCACCTTCAATCATTCCAACCAAACGAAAAATGGCATTTTCAGTTTTATTTTGGGGGTCAAGTATTACTCCTGAAAGCCGGTCGCGAAAACGTTCGCTGAAAACCAGCTTTTCAAAGCTTGAAATATTCGGGTCGTCGATTAGATTATCAGTATAAGGATATAACATGCTATACGCAAAAATTGAAGAGGTGACCTGCATCGGGATTCCCATAATCAATTGCAAGCCATTCATGATCCACATGTTACGACAAGCCTGAAAGATATCGTTGAAAGCTAAATCCGGATCAAACGCCTTCGACTGCCTGACAAACGAGCGGGTTATCTCAACCATCTCGTCTGAAAACATCAATTCGAGCTGTCCTTCTGTAAAATCAAGTCCGTTACGTAAAAACTCACGCGTATTCCTTAAAAATAATTGCTGATCGGCATCAGTAAATGATTTGCCCCGAATCCGATCTTTACGAAAAACTTTGACCGTATTCAGAAACTGATCCAAAAACTTTTCCCTGCTGAGCTTTTCTACTTTCGAATATTTTTTCGAAAACCCGGGCATCTGAATGGAACACTGTTCCCAAATTTCGGCATATTGCTCAGTGTAGTTTTGAATCATGTTATCTCATTTTATTATTGAACCTGCAAGTTCAGCAAATTGTAAATGAAAGTTACCGACTAAACGACCAAAGCATGATTTTTGCCGATAAACGATCGGTAGTTGGAGGATAACATACTGAGAGCGATTAGCTAAGAATAGCAAGCAATATCGACAGGGTACATTTTTTGAATTTTATGTATGAAAACCATTCGTTGGAAACTAAAAATTTCTATATTTGCTGCGCTTTAAGCGAAAAGTGAATGCCCGGATGGTGAAATTGGTAGACACGCTAGTTTCAGGGACTAGTGATCGCAAGGTTGTGCAAGTTCGAGTCTTGTTCCGGGCACCAAAGCGGAAGTTCTGTTAAAATTGACAGAACTTCCGCTTTTATTTTGTTCCAGAACCCGCTTCAGTTGCGGGATTGCCGAGAAAAATGAGTTTACCCTGGTGGTTCGATATTGATCGAATTCTCGATTATAAATAATTCCTTCAGGAAACAGTAGATTTTGAAATACCCTCTTGCCACCAAAATCCAGTTTATCCCACATTATCAATGGATTACGACATACTTTCACTGCAAAGTCAATCACTTTTTTGAGGTTCGAGAAATATCCGTCACTCTTATTTAATTCCTGTTCAATCTCAAAACATTCCTTTTCATATTTGGGTCTAAATTTATCGTAAAGATTACGGTCAATCTCCCCTATGACAAATCGTTCCTCAATGGCTTCCAGTTTCTTTTTAACCTCCGCCAGGTTGCTTTTCAATATTTTGGTGTCTTTAATCCTGGATTCAAAAAAAACATTCATTTGTTCCTCTAATTGGAATCTGATTATTTCAAACTCTTCCATTCCTATTTGGAAACATTTCAGCAGGTTCCGAAACAAATCATGCATCGCTTCTGCACTGCGGTTTACCTTACAACCTTTGGTGCTGCATTTGTAATAGTACAAACCTTTCTTTTTGACTAAGTAGCCGGTCAGCGCTTGCTTACATTTATCACATTGCGTAAAAACTTTTAAGGGTAGGTTGTCATTATCCTTATCATGGACAAAACCCTGACTCCTATTCTCTTTTCTAATATTGTGTACCGCCAAAAATAATTCTTTTGAAACTAATGGCTCGTGCCTTCCTTCGATAACCTGCCCGGGGATCATTTTACTAGTGAGAAGCCCGCAATAAAAGGGATTTAAAAATATCTCATTCAGCCGCTTCTCGTTAAGATTTAGTCCTGTCCGAGATAAATGTCTCGCAATTTCCGCATTGGACATTTGTTTGTAAACTTTCATTTCAAAAGCACTTTTCAATATCTTTCCTTGTTCATTAACCACCAGATTACGCTGATTAGCTTTCCCTTTGTTTAAATCTTTATATCCAAATGGTATTCGCCATACCCAATAGCCGTTCAAAAGATGTTCTTTCATTCCTGTAATAACTTTATCACGTCGTAATTCATTATCCATTTGTCCGAAAAGGAACAATATCTTCTGCTGAAATGAACCTGCCGGGGTTCGCGGGTCAAGTTCCTGTGTGGCTGCCAGAGTCATCACTCCATATTTCTTTAATAAATCTTCAGCAATGGAGGCTCCGTTAATGCCAGAACGGGAAAAACGCTCATACGAATATACAATCACATAATTGATGTTCTTTGTGCGTTTTACAAATGTCAGCATCCTGTTAAATTCTTTTCTATCATCTGTTTTAGCCGATTCGTATGTGCCACCAAAATAACTGACCACATTCAGTCCCCTGCGGTTCGCATACATTTCACAATGTTTCTTCTGTGATGCCAGGCTGGTATTGTCCTCCTGTTCGGCTGACGATACACGGGTGTAAATAACCGCATTATTTCCTTCCTTAAATTCGTGGGGTACTTGTGGAGCAAACTGTTTGAACAGGCTTAAATCACTCATGGGCATAAATTGTTGTGTTAAGAATCAGGGATAACAAGGATAAAAATGTACAGCAAATTTTGAACCAAGCTAATGTGTTATTTCTTCAAAAAGAGGGCTTTTAAAATCAGAAGGGCAATGGTTTCTGCATTTTCAATAAGCTGTTCGTAATCTTCAGTAGATAAATCCTTGTATTTGGGTACGAGACGTAGTTTTTCCAAAGGCAATCTCTTTTTGACTCGTTCCGTTGCTTCTTCAATATTTCTGTTTTGCTTTCCCTCCATAATGTAATAAAGCTGAACCCGGAAATCCTGATTCTGTTATTTCAGCTCCAACAAACCTATGGAATGTATTGATACATTGAAAAATAGAGGGTTAATTGACCTAAAATGTCTCTATTTGTCCGCATTCTTATTCTAGACATTCAAAGAATAAGCAATGTTTTTCGTTTTCAAAGAAATTTAAATTCAATGTTCCCCTACCTTCAGCCCCTTCATTCCGGCCTTTCGTTCCTCATTCCCTGCATTCAGAAGCTTCCGGTATCCCACGCTAGAGTAACTCTTTCTACTCGCTATATCACCCTAAACGGGTTGATCCGCTCATTCAATCGTTACACTTGCCTTTGCCCGCGCCATCAAGATATCAACCGTAACTAATTAGGTTGTATTTCGGTGTCTCGTTATCAAGGAATTAGTTTCTAAAAGCTGAAAGAGTGTATAATCTTTTAACAAACGATTGTCAATTATTTTAACTTGCTAAAAGGTTTTATTTGTATAACTTACTGATTATAATGCATAAAAAAAACTGGCATTATTTTAGTGTACTAATCTTCAGGAATTTGATAATGAGCAATTATTTAATGTAATTCTATTCCTAATCTTTTGGAAACAAATCTCAACTGAATCAAAGTTCAGGCAAAGGGAAGGCTGCAACAGGAAACCCGTTGGAGGCACTGAGATATGAGTAAAAATTAAATTCAGGCGATGGCTGATTCAATAAAAAACAATAAACAAAAATACAATGGGTAATCACTTCAAAATTTATCTAAAACATCTGGTGAAAAATAAGTTGTACTCGTTCGTCACAATTTTTGGATTTGCCATATCGCTGATGTTTGTGCTTTTGCTGTGCGTTTACATCCGTCAGGAACTGTCGGTCGATCAGTTTCATGCAAACAAAGACAGAATTTTCAGGTTATACCGCGAAAAAAGCTCCGGCTTTGCTCCACCCGTGGGCGAGGCTATCAAAATCCAGTTTCCGGAGGTGGAGAACTATTGCCGCATTTTTGCCAATGATGGTATTGTAAGTGCGGGATTGAGGCAAAAATTCAAGATGGAATACATGCTGGCCGATTCATCATTCTTCTCCATGTTCTCTTTTAGGATCGATAATCCGGGAAAGACAAATCCGCTGGCCGCAAAAAACTCGATCGTGCTGTCGCGTTCATTTGCCCAAAAGATATTTGGTGGCAATGATCCGGTCGGACAAGAAATCAATATGATTGGCGAACAAAACTTTTTAGTTACGGCGATTATGGACGACTTTTCGGAAGATACCCAGTTTAAAAAATGCGATGCCGTGCTAAATTTTACTGTTTTACCCGACATATTGGGATGGAAAGAACTATTGACATCATACGACAATAGTTCTTTCAACATTTATTTTCTGGCCAAATCCGGAACGAACCTGCCTGCCAAAGCGCCACAAATACTCGAATCGTTTAAGAAAGATTATTGGCTTTATAAAGACCAACGAGCTAAAGAACTGAAATTTGAACCACTTTCTGAAGTGTATTTTAGCAGTAGTAGCGGTGCAGGCATCAGACAGAACAGTAAAACACTGGTTCTGGTATTTTCAGCAATTGTATTCCTGATTCTGAGTATTGCTGTGATTAATTACATCAATCTGACGATAGCCCAGGCCGGGTTCCGTGGTAAAGAAACCGCTATTAAAAAGTTGATGGGCAGTTCGAAAGCCAAACTCCTGTTTCAACACCTTTCAGAATCGGTTGCACTAAGTTTTTTTGCTGCGCTGGTTGCCATTTTTTTTGCTTTCCTGATAGAACCGTATTTCAACGAATTACTGAATACAAACCTGCAACTCTCTGAGCAATTCAACGGACGTTTTGTCCTGAGTTTACTGGCCGGAATTCCACTGATTGGTTTGATTTCAGGATTGATTCCAGCAATGGTTATTAACCGGTTTAATCCCATTGAAGTGGTTAAAGGTACATTTACCCGAAAAACAAAAGCCACTTATTCAAAGATCCTCATTGGATTTCAGTACTGCATTGCCATCGTACTGCTTATTTGCAGTTGGGGAATCAGTCGCCAGACTCACTTTATGCGTTCATACGATATTGGATTTCAGAAAGACAACCTTTTTTGGATGGAAAATACCATTGAGGCCAAGCAGAAAAAAGCATTCAGCAATGTACTGAAATCCATTCCGGGAGTGCAGGAGGTCTCCTATGTTTGCGGTAGCCCGCTTGATGGCGGGAATAACCAGTCATTCACTTACAAAGACAAGCCGGTTAGTTTTCAGGAATTTATTGTCGATTCGGCATTCATTAACCTTATGGGACTGAAAATCACGCCCACGGGTGCGGCCTACAGCAAAAACGGTTATTACCTGAATCGAACCGCCTTGGCCGAACTTGAACTACCGGACAATGCCACCACATTTAAAAGATACAACGAAGAATATCCGGTACTGGGAATTGTGAATGATTTCAATTATCGTTCGTTGTACCAGAAAATCGGACCGGTAATGATTGGGCAGATGGATCCGGAAAGAGTACCATGGAAGATTTTTGTCAAGGTTTCGGGTACCAACCAGCTTGAATCAGTAGATCGGATCAAAAAAGCTCAAGCCAAATTTACCGGTGGAATTCCAATGGAATCGGGTTTTGTTGACAACACAATTAACCAATGGTACCAAAAAGAAGAGAAGACTGCCAGCATTGTTACAGCATTTACAGTACTGGCTATTGTCATTTCTGTCATGGGAATTTTTGCCATGTCGCTGTATTACATTCAGCAAAAGATCAAAGAAATAGGAATTCGTAAGGTAAACGGCGCAACCATTTCCGAAGTAATGACCATGCTCAACCGTGACTTTGTGAAATGGGTGGCCATTGCCTTTGTAATTGCCACGCCCATATCATATTGGGCCATGAACAAATGGCTCGAAAACTTTGCCTACAAAACCAACCTGAGTTGGTGGATTTTTGCACTGGCAGGTGTTTTGGCTTTAGGAATTGCGCTGGTCACCGTGAGCTGGCAAAGCTGGAAAGCAGCCACGAGGAATCCGGTGGAGGCGTTGAGATATGAATAAAAACGATACAGTTATGAATACAACATTTTTTAAACTGGCATTTCGAAGCATTCTGAAAAACAGGCTGAATTCAATCATCAACATTGTTGGTTTTTCGATCGGAATTGCGGCATGCCTTTTCATTTATCTATTTGTAAAACACGAAACCAGTTTCGACAACTTTTATCCGAATGGTGACCGTCTGTATCGTTTGGTCGGCTCTTTTACATCAAAGGACAACACCAGTTTAACTGGTTTTACCTGGTTTCCATCAGCTCCCGATATTAAAAACGAGCTCCTGGGAGTTGAAGCTTATTGCCGGGTAACTGATCAAAACGTGGCCAAATGTTATTCCGAAAACAATTTATATGAAATTGATCAGTTTCGTTTTGCCGATGAAAATTTCTTTCCGTTTTTCCATTTTAAGCTTATTTCCGGGAATCCGGAAACAATATTGAATAGTGCCGACAAGCTTGTACTGACCGAGCAAACAGCACTGAAAATTTTTGGAAGTATTGATGTTATTGGAAAAGAAATCATGTTTCAGCATCAACTATTTACTGTCTCCGGAATAGCTGCAAATTCCCCTGGAAACACCCACCTCGACTTCAACGCTTTAGCGTCTGTAAAATACATTGAGAAAAATGACAATTACTGGAAAGGATGGGGAGGCGGAATTGAGTTTTTGTCTTATCTGCAATTGGCAGAGAATGTAGATCCACAACAAATTGAAAAAGCGCTTCCCGAATTGCTTTACCGAAAAGTGAATGAAAAATGGAAAGAAAGTGGATTTTCGCTTTCAATTGCACTGCAAAATATTTCCAAAGTACATCTGGCAGATGGAACAATCCAACATGATTGTTCCTCAAACAGGAATATGAAAAGTATTTACATCGTTGCCTTCATAAGTCTGTTGATCTTATTACTGGCCATCGTAAACTATATCATTCTTTATACCGCACAAAAGGTTACTAAATCAAAAGACATCGGAATTCTAAGAATACATGGTGCCGGAAAATATGGACTAATGGCACAAACCTATGTCGAAGTTTTAATTGTTTCGGCATTTTCTTCCATTCTCGGTTTTATATTAATTGCATGGAGTCTTCCATTCCTGAACTCACATTTGCAAACGAATGTTTTGATTGGAAGAAATGTGGTTTCGGCTTTCGGATTTACAGCACTTCTCATCTTGATGTTATCGGCTGTAGTTACGTTCTTTTCGACCCGCAAAATTGCTTTATTAAAGTTGATTGATGTCATGAAGAATAAAACATCAAATAAAGGATCAGGCACTATTGAAAACAACTTACTGGTTTCTTTTCAATTTACAATTGTAATTCTATTGCTGATATCCGGATTTATTGTTTCGCGACAAAATAGCTTTTTGCTAAATCAGGAATTGGGATTTAATAAGGAAAACATTCTTACCATCGAATTGGACGAAGAATTTCTCCATCAGGAACTGTCTGGGTTTAAGCAGGATCTGCAACGACTCGTCGCTGTTCGTTCGGTAAGTTTGTCGAGCCAAACCGTTGGGAAAGGATTGACACAGAATGGATATCTAATTGAAGGGCAACAAGAATCATCATTAATAAATGTGGTTTATGCCGATACCGATTTCCTAAATTGTTTTGGCATTCATTTAATTAAAGGAAGAAATTTTAGCCCGAATACTTCTCTGGACAAAGGTGCCATTTTGATCAACCAGCAGATGATAAAAAAAGCTGGTTGGGACGATCCGCTGAACAAGACGATTGACAGAAATGGAAAACTTAAAGTGATCGGAGTTGTCAATGATTTTAATTTTGCATCGCTGGAGAACTCTGTCCAACCCTTGTTAATCATGTCGAACCCAGCCTGGGATGGTTGGGGCTATTCTACTGTTAACATTCGCTTTCAAACCAATAATATACAAGGTTTAATTAGCCAGATCAATCAACTTTGGAAAGATCGTTTTCCTGAAACACCTTATAAAGTTTCATTTCTCGATGATGCATTGGCCTCTAATTATAATTCAGTGAAATCTCAGCAACGAATCATCAGTTTTTTCAGCCTTTTAGGCTCACTCATCGCTATTATTGGCTTATTCGGTATGACTGTTTTTACAACAAAAAGGCGGATCATGGAGATCGGTATCCGAAAGGTAAACGGAGCGACAATCTCTGAAGTGATGGTCATGCTCAACCGTGACTTTGTGAAATGGGTAGTCATTGCTAATGTAATTGCCACGCCTATTTCCTGGTATGCCATGAACAAGTGGCTCGAAAACTTTGCCTACAAAACCGAATTGAGCTGGTGGATTTTTGCCCTTTCCGGAGTAATGGCTTTAGGAATTGCCCTGCTCACCGTCAGCTGGCAAAGCTGGAAAGCGGCTACGAGAAATCCGGTGGAGGCGTTGCGATACGAATAAAAACCTAAATATTAGCTAAATGAAAACTTCAGCAGACAAATCCCTGTACTTGGGTACGAGACGCAGTTTTTCCAAAGGCAATCTCTTTTTTACCCTTTCAGTTGCTTCTTTTATATTTTTGCTTTGCTTTTCTTCCGAAGTGTAATAAAGCTGAACCCGGAAATCCCGATTCTGTTATTTCAGCTCCAACAAACCTATGGAGTGTATTGATACATTGAAAATTAGTGGATGAACTGACCTAAAATGTCTGTATTTGTCCGGATTCTTATTTTAGACATTCAAAGAATAAGCAATGTTTTTCGTTTTCAAAGAAATAAATTCAATGTTGTCATCCCTCCGGCCCCTTCATTCCGGGCTCTCGTTCCTCACTCCCTACATTCAGGAGCTTCCGGTATCCCGCGCAAGAGTAACTCCTTCATTTCGCTAAATCACCCTAACCTGGGTTGACCCGCTCATTCAATCGTTACACTTGCCTTTGCCCCCGCCATCAAGATTCTCAGATAAAGTTCCTGTGCTTCCGATAACTTCATTCCATCCATTACTCCGGACCCGTTCGGAACATGTCTTCCATTCAGTAACCTTCAGCACCGCGCACAAGAGTAAATGCTTCATTTTACTTCGCTCGCCCTGTCTTTGGACAAACCTCCTACTTTACATTCAGCCTCTACACTTGTTTTTGCCAGCTCCCAAGATTTTGGGAAACGTTTAATGGCCTTTTGTTCCAATACCTCCAGCACCTTCATTCCGGTCTTTCGTTCCTCATTCCCTGCATTCAGGAGCTTCCGGTATCCCGCGCAAGAGTAACTCCTTCATTTCGCTAAATCACCCAAAAAGGGTTGACCCGTTCATTCAATCGTTAAACTTGCCTTTGCCCGCGCCATCAAGATTCTCAAATAAAGTTCCTGTGCTTCCGGTAACTTCATTCCATGCATTTCTCCGAACCCGTTCGGAACATTTCTTCCATTCAGTAACCTTCAGCACCGCGCACAAGAGTATATGCTTCATTTCACTTCGCTCGCCCTGCCTCCGGGCAGACCTCGCTACTTTACATTCAGCATCTACACTTGTTTTTGCCATCGCCCAAGATTTTGGAGAACGTTTAATGACCTTTGGGGGAAAGGCGCTATTAATTTCTCAAATCACGTATATAAAAGTCCTTCTTTCTCCATCGTACTTTTAAAATCAGGCCTTTCCGTCTGGTATTGCTGTTCTGATGGCAAAGGTAAATCCGTGTTTTTAGGTTAAGCAAGTTCAAGCCTGCGGTTTTGCAGAAAATCTCCATCCTCCTTCGTCGAATCGTATTTTCTGCAAAAAAACCTGCAAACCTAAACACTACCTTTTTCAGCCACCAAAACAATAACGACCGACCCGATGGAAAGACGCATAGCTTTATATGATAATGTGCTGAAAAAGAAGGGTAATAATAGCAATTTTGAAAATGACAGTTACGAAAAACAAAACTCACTCCCCTCCAGAATCCGCATAGGGTTTGGTGAATTTTTTTGATTATAAGGTTTATCTGATGGTTAACAAGATTAGTTTTTCTTGTCGATTCTCGTCCTTCATTGTCTATCTAGCCTGCACAAATAAGAAGAAAAAACAAGGTATAATAATTCTCCGGTTGGGGTGATTAGTCGCCTTTTCGATGGATATACTCCCATCAAACTTTCAGGCTGGTTGTCTGCAAAAATGATAATGAGTTTTCTTACGGGTTGACCCGCTTTTCAAAAAGCCAATAAATCGGTTGTCGGAAAATATTTTTATTTTAACTTTACAAGTATTCATAATAAATACGAGCATAGATTAAACGTTGTTTAAGTTATACAGTAATATTTTAACTTAAATATTTTATATTTGAATTTTACGTGGCTAAGTATTAATTAACTGATAATTAAATAATCCAAGAGATGACTAAAGCTGATATTGTTAATAAAATTTGTGAAAGTACCGGAATTGAAAAAGTGACAGTACAAAAAGCTGTTGAAGCTTTTATGGAAACGGTAAAAGAATCTTTGACTCAAGATAAAAATGTTTATCTGAGAGGATTCGGCAGTTTTATCGTTAAGAAAAGAGCTTCCAAAGTTGCTCGTAATATCTCAAAAAACACAACGGTTATTGTTCCGGAGCATTTTATTCCTTCTTTCAAACCGGCTGAAACATTTTATGAAAAGGTTAAAGAGCAATTGAAATAATGCTATTAAAGGCGGAACGATAGCATTAATTTACTCCCGCTAGTTTTATTGATTCAGCCCTTTAGAACCGCCTGCGGCACGCTTGCTTCGTTTGTTACTACTTGCGCTCACAAGCCTCTGTTGTCAAAGGGAATGTCTGTTCTCGGTTGTTTTCAGGCGCCAGCCTATCGGTTGACTAACCATCAACGCCTTAAAAACGGACTCTTTCTTTTTTGAAAAGTTTAGTAAGTGTTCTCCATCACATTCGCTTCACTTCGCTCAGCATCGGATATCGAACCTTGACAATGTTCTGCATTGGAATGTTCGTAAGAACATTGCACGATGAAGGGCATCTTTTGATTGTCACTGAACTTGATAAACATGAAAGGCAGCTATAAGCTGCCTTTCATGTTTTCCTTTGAATACAAGATAAGAATAAGAAACTTTCACAATCTTCCAATTGTCCGTGCCTTCGCTAAATCCCCATTCTTTAGAACAAACCGCTGATGCCTGCCGCCATTCTTTTCGAACAGATCAACGACCAGTTGTTTTTTATCCGGGATGGTAAATTTCTTAAAAGCAAAAACAGTGCTTTCAGATTCCTTTCCTTTAACTGAAGTCAGGTAATTATAAGCCCGCACAGGTTCTATGATGGTTTCCTGGATAGCTGTCCGTTTGACCACCTTTTTATCAACAATTTTGAAAACAAGGAAGTCAATATCGAAAGGAATGTCAGAGGTATTTTTAATTTCAGTATGGAAAAATAGCAGATCGTTATGGCAGAAAATACCCCGGAGCGAAAACTCAATCCCAAACTGATTACTTTCTGCAAGGTTACTCCTTTTGCAATTGACTTTGTAGATCTTTTCCATAGTCATCTGAACGGTCTGGGGTGATTCGTCGCCTAATTCCGAAAGATGTACGTCCATCGTATTTTCAGGCTGATTGCCTATCTTTTCAGCATGAAGAAAATCTTTCATTTCAATGTTCAGCTTTTCAGGACTATCTGAATAGTTCACAATAAAGGAATAGAAACTGCCTTCATCGGTAATTACGGAAAAATTGGTTTCTTCTGGGAAGTCTTTTACAGCAGCTTTTACCCGGACAACATTCTCTGCGCCTTCTGCTTTTCCTGCAATGATATTGGATGAGCCCAAATCAATATAGGCAATCCCCGATGGAAAAATCAGGTGAACTGTTTTATCATAGGTCACTTCCAGGCAATAAGAAGAAATCACATTGTTTTCAGGGATAACCTTTGTGCGCTCGTTTTGTGCAAAAAGAGTGAGAGTTGATAAAAAAAGTAAGACAAAAATTATTGGTTTCATTTTGATGGATTTTTAAGATTAAACAATTTGATTTTAGTTGGATGGCATTAGCAACAGGCGGTGCCCGGCTTTCAGGGTTATTTTGGTTGTCCGCAGCTTTTTCGAAACATACTGTGATGTTCCCTGGATGAGGCTTCGCCCAACATCGGCAGCCAATTGTTGCCCAGCAGTTGTACCTTGTGTAATGCTGATGCTTGTTCCGGCATCGCGCCCCATGGAAGCAGTGATTTCCTTTAACGCGGTCGTTTCCGCAGAGCCGGGGATAAACAACCCCTGCTGCCCGTCAACATCATAAGCGGTCAATTGAACCGGGATGATATTGCCGTTATTCTCCAGCGAATGGATAAATATTTGCAGTCGTTCCCCCTGAATCTGTGCTATCCCGGTGATAAGCGAATTCACAGGAAGTTCCATACCTCCGGCTTCCACCGGTTCGAGCAGGCGAAGTTTTACGTTTTGACCGTTAACAAGTGTTTGTGTGCTGTTTACACAAGCCCAAACCGTATTCCGGTCTTTCTGTTTGCTTTCGTTTTCCCCGGTTATAAAAGAAAAATTCCGGGGTTGTGAAACCTGCCTGACAAACGCGGAATCACTGATATTCTGCTCCAGTGCCGAAACCGTATGGTCTGCAACTGTCTTGACGGATTTTGAGACTTCCGGTTGCTTTGTTTTTGCAACTGGCAAAGAAGTCTTTGCTTCTGAAACTTCTTTTGCAACGGTAGGACTAGACGACTCAGGAATGTATTTGGATGCCAGTTGATATGACTTCTCCATCAGCTTTAAC